>CAVVDI010000001.1:0-30924 GCA_963746895.1 uncultured Actinomycetes bacterium
CTGATGGCGGAGGCGCTGGGGGTCTCTCGCGAGGAGGCGTTCGCCGAGGCGATGCTCGAGGTCCCCCTGCGGCGGATGTCCCGGCCCGAGGACGTGGCGGGTACGGTGGCGTGGCTACTCTCGGCCGACTCGCGCGGAGTCACCGGGCAGACGATCGACCAGAACGGCGGAGCGGTGATGCCCTAGGCGCACGGCGCCGAGGCCCACCGCGCACAGCCCCGCGCAGATCAGGAACGGCACGACGTCGCCGGTGGCGGCCGCGATCGCGCCGCCCGCAGCCGGCCCGACGAGCGCCCCCGACGCCCAGGCGGCGTTCATCAGCCCGAACGCCATCCCCTGCGGCAGGCTCGCGCGCTCGGCCCCGTCCGCGATCAGCGCGAACGCCGGCGTGAACAGGATCCCGTAGGCGGCGGTGCCGACCCCGATCAGCGGCGCGTAGTAGAGCGGCCGAGGCCCCGCGGCGAGTGCGAGCGAGACAGGGATGCTCAGGGCGAGCGACCAGCGCACGGGCAGCATGCGCCCGCGCCGGTCGGAGATGCGGCCGGTGACGGGGGCGAGGACCGTCTCGACGGCGGCGCCGACGAGCCAGACGACCCCGATCGCGGCCGCGCCCCACCCGGCTCTCGACAGGTGCAGCGGCCCCAGCACCGACACGACGCCGTAGAGGAAGGCGGGCAGCGCCATCAGCGCGAGCCCACCGATGAAGAGCCGGCTGCTGAGCGCGCGCCGCACTGCCGCCGCGGACGGCCGTTCCGGGGCGATCGGCTCGAGGCGCAGCGTCCAGACCGCGAGGACGACGGCGAGGGCCGCGATGCCGACGAAGACGGAGGCACGTCCCGCGAAGGCGGCGGCCGCGCCGAGGACGGGGCCGAAGAGCGCCCCGAACACGGCGGCGCCCATCGCGGTGCCGATCAGCTCCCCGCGGCGGTTCCGGGGCGCGGCCGCGAGCAGCCACGCGAAGGCGCCGGCCCAGGTGAACGCGCTCCCGCCACCCTGGAGGAAGCGGGCTCCGAAGAGCGTCCAGAAGCTCGAGGCGAAGGCGAAGCCGAGACTCGCCAGGCCCATCAGCGTCAGCCCGACGAGGACGGCGCGGCGGGCGCCCATCCGGGCCGCGGCCACCCCGCCCGGGAGCCCGCCCACGAGCGCCCCCGCCGCATAGGCGCCGACGAGCACGCCGGCCTGCCCCTTGGAGAGGCCGAGGTCGCCCGCGAAGTGCGGCAGCAGCGGCGTCAGGACGGCGTAGAGCATCGTGTCGACGAGGACGAGCACGGACACGAGCAGGAGCAGACGGCGCACGCCGCCAGCGTACGCAGCGGTCTACCGTGTGCGTGTGACGATCGGACGGCCCGGTGCCGTATCGAAGGACGTGAACGCGCTGCCGGCCTCGCTGGAAGCCCCGGCCGCCCTCGGCGCCCCCTCGTTCGCCGACGTCGCGGCCGAGCACCTGGACGCGGTCTACCGCTACCTCGTCTACCTGACCGGCGACCGCTCGGCCGCCGAGGACCTGGCGGCCGAGACCTTCGAGAAGGCGCTCCGGAGCTGGCGCCGCTTCGACCCCCGCCGCGGCGCGCCGCGGGCGTGGCTCTGCCGGATCGCGCACTCGGCCGCCGTCGACTGGTTCCGCGGCGAGGCGCGGCGGCGCAAGCGGGAGGCGACCTGGTCGCGCGACCTCCCCGAGCTCGACGAGGCCGTGTTCGCCGAAGGGCTCTCGCCGGCGCTCGAGCGCGCGCTCGGGGCGCTCTCGCCGGCCGAGCGCGAGGTGGTCGCGCTGCGAGTGCTGCTCGAGCTCGACGGGCCGAGCGCGGCGCGCGTGCTCGGGATCAGCGCGACCGCATGCTCGACCCGGCTCAGCCGGGCGCTGAGGCGACTGGAGGAGGAGATGGGCGATGCCCGCGACTGACCCGGTCGGGATCGAGCGCCTGGAGGCGCTGCTGGCGGGCGACGCGCCCCGGACGCCCGCCGAGGAGCGTCGCGCGTCGCTCGTCGCCGACCTGCGGGGCGGAACGCTGCACGCCCCGGAGGCGCTGCGCCAGCAGGTGCTCCGGCCCGCGCCCCCGCGGCGCCGTCCGCTCCGGCTCGCGCTGCCGTCGCGGCGGCGGGCGCTCGTCCTCGTCCCGGCAGTGCTCGCCCTCGCCCTGCTCGCCGCGGCGGTGCACGGCGTCGTCTCGCCGGCGCCTCGTGCGGCCGCCCCCCAGTCGGCCGCGAGCCTGAAGGCAGCTCCCGCGGCCGGGGCGGTGCCTCCGGAGCACGCGAGCGGCTCCGCCTTGCCGGGTCGCGAGCGGAGCCGCCCGGCTCGGATGCTCGACTCCGCCGTCGGGGTGCTTCGCATCGAGGGCGCCGTCGCGCTCGCCGCGATCGCGCTCGCGGCGCTCGCCGCGGCGCTCGCGCACGCCCGGCGGCGGCGGGACCGGCGGCGACTGCTCGGCGCCTCGCCCGGGCGTCGCGACGATCTGATGGAATAGCGGCGGTGCTGCTCGCGGGTCTCTCCACCGGCCACATGATCGGCCTCGCGGTCGTCGCGGCGATCTTCATCGGGTTCGCGCTCTCGTCGTCGTTCCTCGCGCCGCGCTACCGCGCCGACTTCCCCGGCCGCGCGGGGCTGAGCGTCTTCGTGATCGCGTCGCTCGTCCTGTTCGCGGCGATGGTGACTGCGGTCGAGATCTTCGGCGCCGAGAGCGACACCGCGACCGCCGCCGGGACGCCGGCGGCCACGACGTCCGCCGCCGAGGCGGGCACGACCCTCCGCATCCAGGAGAAGGAGTTCACGATCTCGCTCCCGGCGTCGGCCGCGCAGACCCTGAAGCCGGGGGCGTACACGCTGCAGGTGCACAACGCCGGCACCATCGCGCACGACATCGCCGTCCAGGCCGCCGGGGGCTCGAGCGCGATCGAGAAGACGCCGCTGATCCAGCCGGGCGGCGACGCGACCCTGAAGGTGACGCTCGCGAAGGGCGTCTACGACGTCTTCTGCACGGTTCCCGGGCACCGCCAGGCGGGCATGCAGACGAAGCTGACGGTCGGCTGAGCCGCCCGCGGATCCGCGCCAGGCGGTTCGCTATCGTGTTCCGACTCCGGAGAAGTGGCCGAGTGGCTGAAGGCGGCGCCCTGCTAAGGCGTTAGGTGGGTGAATACCTGCCTCGAGGGTTCGAATCCCTCCTTCTCCGTCTAGCGCAGCGCCGCGGCCCGCCGCGGGCTGCGCTAGTGCGCGGAGGGGTGGCAGAGCGGTCGAATGCGGCGGTCTCGAAAACCGTTATCCGTCGTTAGGCGGATCGAGGGTTCAAATCCCTCCCCCTCCGCTCCATCGATCGGCCCGGGCCTGCACGGCGGAGCGGGACTCGGGCCGATCGGCGTCCCGCTCGGCCCGTAGACGGCGCGCCGTAGGCCTGCTACGACTCGTCCGTGATCCGGCGGCTCCCGGGACTCCTGCTCGCGTGTGCAGCCGCGCTCGCGCTCGCGAGCGCCTCGGGTGCGGGGGCCGGTCCGGCGTCCCTGTGCCTGCCGATCGGCAAGCTGCCTCCCGGCGTCCAGCTCCCGCCCGGCACGAACGCCCCGCCGGGCTACGTCGTGCTCCCGCCCGGAATGACCCTGCCCGGAGCCGTCACGTGCCCGAAGAGCGGGACGTCCGGCACGCCGGGCAAGAAGCCGACGAAGACGGGCAAGGCCGCGACCGGAAAGGCCACCTTCTCGGGCGCCGTCGTCGGCACCCTGCCGTCGGGCCCGACCGTCGGCCGGAGCGGCGTGATGGCCCTGCGGCTCCCCGGCGGCTCGATCGCGGCCGTCAGCCTCGTGAACGCCGCGCATCGCTACACGCTCACGGTGCCGGCCGGTACGTACGTGCTCGTCACCTGGACCGCGAACTTCAGGAGCGGGAAGGTCACCGAGGTGGCGTCGGCCTTCCTGCACGCCGCGGCGGGCGCGAAGCGCTCGTTGCCGCTGAGGACGGTGCTGACGAAGAAGCGCAAGACCGCTGCGTACCGACGGTCGGCGGGGCTCGGACCGCCGGGCTGGGCCACCATTCCGCCGCCGGCCGGCGAGCTCTGGGCGGCGGTCGACCCGTTCCCGAAGGGGACCGGCGAGATGGTGGGCTTCGGCGAGGGCATGCAGGGGATGCTCATCACCTCGCTCGTCCAGGCGGCCAAGGCCGGGCCGGCGCGGGGCTGCACGGTGAAGGTCTCGGCGATCAACTACCGCATCGAGGACGTGATCGGCGAGATCAAGCGCTCGGAGACGCCTGCCTTCGACCCGGGCACGAAGATCCCGCGCGGCGGCTGGATCGAGCCCAACGTCGAGATTCGCGGGACGTTCTCGAACAGCGACGCCTCCCGGACGGCCACGGCCTCGGTCACCGTCGTCAAGAACGGCAAGACGATCGGCTCCGCGACCCGTACCGCCACGTACGAGAACGGCGTCGACCTGCCCGATCAGCTCGCGAAGGACATCGTGAACATCCTCTGCAGGGAGAAGCCGCCGAAGGCCTACGACGGCGTGCTCGACGGCACCGCCACGCTCGAGTCGGGGCCCGGCCAGACGGTCACGATCACCTGGAAGGCGACGATGGCCCTCTCCGCCCAGGGCGACGCGCCTGGCGGCCCGCGCGGCGCCCCGGGCACCTGGCGGGTCTTCACCGTCGACGGCGGCGACGTCCACATCGACATCAGCGGCAGCCAGGGCGACTGCAGCGTCAGCGGCTCGGCCGACGACAGTGTCACCCCGAGCGGCCAGCTCACGGTCCGGATCGACGGCGACAAGCACGACTACCAGCCGACGCTGCCGTGGTCGGGGGAGAACGTGACGACCACCCTCGCCGGCAGTGTCAGCTGCAATGCCACCGCGGATCTGGCGCTGACCGAGGGATCGTGGGCGGTACTGGACGGGTCCGCGAGCTCCGACACGTTCACGCTCGAGGGCTCTGCCGACCGCACGATCAGGCCCGGCTTCACCGAGCACATGCACTGGGTCTTCACCCCGCGCGATTCGTCGTAGACCGGTCGAGCGCGAGACGCCGTCGGAGCTCGCCCTGGAGCGGCGCGGCCACCCGGCGTCGCGCCGCGTGCGGCTAGGCCTTGACCGATCCGCCGAGGAAGACCTCGCCCATCTCCGGGTCGGCGAGCACCTCGGACGCCCGGGCCGAGCGGGCGATGCGGCCGCCCACGAGGACGTAGGCCCAGTCGGAGAGCTCGAGCGCGGCGTGCGCGCGCTGCTCGACGAGCAGGACGGCCTTGCCGCGGTCGGCGAGCGCCCTCGCCTGGTCCTCGAGCACGGAGCGGACGAGCGCCGGCGAGAGGCCGGCGGTCGGCTCGTCGAAGACGACGACCCGCGGCGCCAGCATCAGCGCCCGCCCGACCGCGACCATCTTGCGCTCGCCGCCGCTCATCGTCCCGACGAAACGGCGCATGTGCGTGCGGAGCACCGGGAAGACGTCGAGCACCTCGTCGATCCGCTCGGCGCGCGCCCGCTTGTCGAGGAGGTAGCCGCCCATCTCGAGGTTCTCGTGCACGCGCAGCGTCTCGAAGACGTCGTCGACCTGCGGGACGTACCCGATCCCGAGCCGGACGAGCTGCTCGAGCGGCTGCCGGGTGACGTCGGCGCCGTCGAGATGCACCTGTCCGCCGAAGACGTTCGCCAGGCCGAGCACCGCCTTCAGGAGCGTGCTCTTCCCGGCCCCGTTCGGGCCGACGATCGAGACGAGCGACCCCTCGGAGACCGCGACGTCGATCTCCTGGATCACCTCGATGTCCCCGTAGCCGGCGGTGAGGCCGTGCGTCTCGAGGGTCGGCTGCCCGGGGCGGCCGACCTCAGCCGGCAATGTAGGCCTCCTGCACCTCGCGGCTACGGCGGAGGTCGGCCATCGACCCCTCGGCGAAGACCTTGCCCTGCACCATCACGACGACGGTGTCGCACAGGCGCTCGACCGTCTCGAGCTCGTGCTCGACGAGGAGGATCGAGAGGCCGCGCTCCCTGAGCGCGAGGCAGGCGTCGCCGAGCCGTCCGGTCAGCATCGGGCTGAGCCCGGCGGTCGGCTCGTCGAGGAGCAGGAGCGCCGGCTCCGTCATCACCGCCCGCATCATCTCGAGCATCCGCTTCTGGCCGCCGCTCAGCTGCCGTGCGCGCTCGAACGCCTTGTCCTCCATCTGGAAGGTCGCGAGCAGCGCCCTCGCCCGCTCGGTGATCTCGCGCTCCTCGCGCCCCCAGTAGCGGCGGCCGCCGAGGATCCCGAGCGCCGACTCGCTCCGCGCCCGCGGCGCCGCGACGACGAGGTTCTCGAGCGTCGTCAGGCTCCCGAACTCCCGCGAGAGCTGGAACGTCCGCACGAGACCGCGGCGGGCCCTCTGATACGGGGCCATCCCGGTCACGTCCGCGCCGTCGAAGCGCACGGTTCCGCCGCCCGCCCGGATGAAGCCGCTGACGATCCCGAGCGCGGTCGACTTGCCGGCGCCGTTGGGGCCGATGAGCCCCGTGATCGACCCGCGGGCCACCGAGAACGTCGCGCCGTCGACCGCGCGAACGCCGCCGAAGTCCCGGCGGACGTCCTCGATCGCGAGGATGTCGCCGCCGGTCGTCGTCGCGGCGCGTTCGCGCGTCGGCCCGACCGACAACACGAGGTCGAGCACCGCCGCGTCGCGGGCGTTCGGGAGGACGGCCGCCGGCGCGGCGCGGCCCCGGCTGGGCCGCCGCTCCGGGATCAGCCCGGAGGGCCTGAAGAAGAGGAAGCCGATCGTCATCAGCCCGAGGATCATCCAGCCGAGCTGCGGGATCAATTCCGGGTTGCCCCCGACCTCCGGCAGGAACTGCACGCCCTGGACGATCAGCGTCGGGACGATGAGCGTGCCGGCGACGACGCCCCAGTCGTTGCCCATCCCGCCGACGATGATCGCCGTCAGCAGCGCCATCGTCTCGATGAAGAGCCAGGCGCTCGGCGACCAGCCGCCGATGAAGCCGACGAGCAGCGCCCCCGAGACGCCGGCCATCGCACCGCCGACGGCCTGCACGGCGATGCGCAGCGCGACGACGTTCTTGCCGACCGAGAGGGCCGCCTCCTCGTCGTCCCGCATCGCCCGGAGCAGCCGTCCGAACGGGCCGGTCGAGAAGCGGCGCAGGACGAGGTATACGAGCGCGCAGACGCCGAACACCATCCCGACGTAGCTCCAGGCCTGCCTCGAGCCGCCGCCGAGCGAGTGGAGCGGGTTCGGGATCAGCGCGAGCCCGGCGCTGCCGTTCACGAGGCCGACGTCGGCGACGACGATCGTCGTGGCGGTGATCGAGACGACGAGCATCGCCATCGCCTGGTAGTCGGGGCGCAGCCGCTTCAGGCCGGTGATCCCGATCACCGCGCCGAGCACGGCCGAGACGGCGGCGGCGCAGAGGACCGCGACGGGGTAGGGGAGGGTCGCGCCGAAGATGTAGCGCTGGAAGCCCCCGTTGCCCGAGCTCGGGCCGAGCGTCAGCACCGAGTACGTGTACGCGCCCGCGGCGACGAGCACGATGTAGGCGAAGTTCGGGATGCCGGCGACGCCGAACTCGAGGTTCAGGCCCCAGGCCGAGATCAGGAACGTCGCGAAGTAGACGAGCAGGACGACCGCGTAGTACTCCCAGCCGGTCACGCGGCGGAGAGGTTCCTGCGGTTGACGCCGGAGGCGGCGAACAGGCCGCGCGGCCGGATCAGGAGCATGGCGATCAGGATCGAGAACGCGACCACGTCCTGGTAGGCGGGGCTCCAGTAGGCGGCGCCGAACTGGCTCGCGATCCCGACGACGAGGCCGCCGATCATCGCTCCGTACGGCTGGGCGATCCCGCCGAGCACCGCCGCCGCGATCATGTAGATCAGGAACGTCGAGCCGAGGCTGAAGTCGAAGGTGACGGTCGTGATCGCGAGCGCGACGCCCGCCGCGCCGCAGAGGAAGCCCGTGAGGAGCCAGGTGATGTCCGTGATCCGCTTGGTGCGGATCCCGCACGCGCGAGCCACGGTCGGGTTGTTCGAGGTGGCGCGCATCGCCCGGCCGATCTTCGTCCGGGTGAGGAGCAGGTGGAGGCCGAGCATCAGCGCCAGCGTCAGGCCGACGATCGCGAGCTGCGCGACCGTGAAGTCGAACCCGAGCCCCGAGACCGTCGTGCCGAACTGGGCGCCGTAGGTGATCGCGCCCGGCCCGACGAGGATGACGATCGCGCCCTGCAGGATCACGCCGGCCGCCACCGTGCCGATCACGAGGCTGACGAAGCCGGCGCCCCGGCGCTGGAGCGGCGCGAGGAAGACGCGGTTGAAGAGGAACGACGCGAGCGCGATCGCCAGGGCGACCACGACGAGGGCGAGCCAGACGTCGAAGCCGCGGTTCAGGAGGGCGTAGCCGAGGTAGGCGGCGAGGGTCATGAACGCGCCGTAGGTGATGTTCAGGACGTTGCTGATCCCGAACTGCACCGTGAAGCCGACGGCGCCGAGCGAGATCACCGCTCCGGCCGCGATGCCGAAGCCGATCGTCTGGACGACTACTCCCACCGGAACCTCCCTCGCAACGGTCTCGTCGGCAAGCCCTCGTGCCCTCGGTCGCGCGCCGCGTACGCCCAGCGCGCGGCGCGCGACCGATCATGCACGGGCGTTACTTCAGCGCGTTCGCGATCAGCTTGCCGCCGAAGACGCTGAGCAGGTGAGGACTGCCGTCGGTGTTGAAGGCGGTGGCCGAGAAGTTGCCGGCCGAGTTGTGGTGCTTGTCGAAGTGGATCTGGCCGCCCGTTCCGACGTAGTCGATCTGCTTGCCGGCCTTGAGCGCGGCGACGCCGTCGGCGTAGGTGTGGACGACGGTCTTCTTCTTCCCGGGCGTGGTGACTCCGAGCACGGCCTTGTTCCAGTCGCTGCCGGTGGCCGACTTCGCCGCGGTCATCGCCAGCGCCGCGACGATGTCCCCGTCGTAGAGCGAGGCGATCACGCCGATGCCCGTGACCACCGGGACGGCGGCCTGCGGGACGCTGGACGACGAGGTGAGCCCGTCCTTGTACGCCGCGAACGCGGCGGAGTTCGGGTTGACGTGGTAGCCGACGAGCGAGACGCTCTTCGTCACGTACGCGGCTCCCATGACCTTCTCGAGGGCGTTGAAGTAGTCGGGCGTCAGCGAGTCCGTCGCGGTGATCAGCGGCGGCACCTTGCCGTGGTTCAGCTGCTTGTACTGCGAGAAGAAGGTCGCCGCCGTCTGCGGGTCGGTCGCGGCGATGATCACCTGCGGCTTCGTCTTCAGCACCTTCGCGACGACGCTCGCGTACGACGCGGCGTCACCGGGGAGGTCGACCTCGATCGACATCTTGATGCCGAGCTTCTTGAACGCCTTGGCGATGCCCGGCTTCACCGTGTCGTTGCCGGCGTTCGTCTGCAGGATGACCGCGGCGCTCTTGTACTTCTTCAGCTTCGCCCAGACGGCGTATGCGGCGCCGTTCTGGTCGTCCGACGGCGAGAGCCGCCAGAAGTACGGGTTCGTGTTGGTGTCGAATGCGGGCAGCCCGTTCGAGGTGAAGATCGGGATGTTCGCGTTCTCCACGAGCGGCACGGTCACCGCGGCGGTGTTCGTCTCCAGGCCGCTCGCCCAGGTGATGTGCGACGTCGCGAGCGCGCGCGTCACGGCCGGGACGGCGTCGGCGGGATCGCCCGTGTCGTCGACCGTGCAGCAGTTGACCTGGTTGCCGAGAACGCCTCCGGCCTTGCCGATCTCCTCGGCCGCCGCGTAGCAGCTGAGGCTGATGAACTTGCCGAGGTTGGCCGCCGGGCCGCTGAACGGGGCGATCACCGCCACGTTGACCGTTCCGGCAGCCGTCCTCGCACTCGCGGCGACCGCGCCGGCGAGCGCAGTGGCGGCCACCGTCAGAATCACGAGGCCGAGCCGTCCGGCCGACGGAATCGACCGGCTCCTGCGAGCTCCGGGCTCGCGCGGCTCCTCGAGGCAACTCCGAGGTGCTGGGGAGAACTCGCCCATCAACTCTTTCCTCCTCCGCTGGGGATAGCCGGCCGATTGCTCGATCCTGGCTACTGCATCGTCGCAGTGCGGGGACTATATTTGCGCAAATCTAGGAATTGCAAGCAGCGCGGGATAGACTCGTTCGACCTTGGACACGGTGACCGGGCAGACGACGTGGGCGGAGGCGGCCTCGAAGGCGCCGCGGACGCTCGCCGGGCAGGCCTTCGACGCCCTGCACACGGCGATCGTCAACGGCGACATCGCGCCGGGGGAGCGGCTGCGGATCGAGAAGCTCGCCGCGATGCTCGGCGTGAGCCACCTGCCGATCCGCGAGGCGATCCGCCAGCTGGAGAGCGTCGGGCTCGTGGCGCACGTCCCTCATCGCGGCGCGAGCGTCGCGGCGATCTCGCTCGACGACCTGCGGCAGCTCTACGACGCCCGCCTGCTCGTCGAGCCGGCGATCGTCGCCGTCGCGGCGCGGAACTTCACCGAGGAGGACGCCGCGGCCGCGGCCGCCGCGCTCAAGCGGCAGGCGGAGGCCGAGCAGGGCCGCGTGATCTCCGAGATCTGGGCCGCCCACACCGAGTTCCACTTCGCCCTCTACCGAGCCAGCCGGGCGACCTGGCTGCTCCGCCTCGCGGAGCCGCTCTGGAACTCGAGCCAGCGCTACCGGATGACGATCGCGCCGCTCAGCAGCGAGCGGCGCCGCCGCGAGGCGCACCGCGAGCACAAGCAGCTGCTCGCAGCCTGCGTCAAGGGCGACGCCGAGGGGGCGGCCGTCATTCTCCACAATCACCTCGTCAAGACGGCCAACCTGATCAACGACCAGATGAACGGCGACCACGTCTTCGTCTACCGGTAGGCCGGCGGGCGAGACCCGAGAAGACGCCGAGACAGCGGCCGTCGCGCCTCGCCCGGAGGTGACGCGGACTGCCGGGACACCGACCCGCGGGAGGAAGCGAAGATGAGACTCACGACGTTCGAGTACGACGGCGAGGAGCGCGTCGGGACGCTGCGCGACGACGACACCGTCGTCGAGCTCGACGTCCCGTCCATGCGCGAGCTCTTCGAGCGTGGGGCGAGCGCGCCGCCGACGGGCCGGGAGTTCGCGCTGGCCGACGTGCGCCTGCGCGCGCCGATCGCGCCGAAGAAGTTCTTCCACACGGCAGGCAACTTCCGGGAACACCACGAGGAGTCGACGAGGGTCGGGTGGTCGCATCCCGTCGCGCCGTGGATCGTGTTCTTCCAGAACCTCGACGCGATCGTCGGGCCCGACGAGCCGGTCGTCTACCCGCCGCACCTGACCGAGGAGCTCGACTACGAGCTCGAGCTCTGCGTCGTGATCGCCAAGGCGGGCAAGCACTTCGGTCCCGAGGAGGCGGTCGACTACATCGGCGGCTACACGATCTTCAACGACCTCACCGCGCGCGACATCCAGCGGCGCGAGATGCGGAGCGGCGTGTTCTCCTTCTGCAAGGCGATCGACACCTTCTGCCCGCTCGGCCCGTGGATCGTGACCCCGGACGAGATCCCGGACGCGCACGACCTGGCGATGGAGTTGCGGGTCAACGGCGAGAAGCGCCAGGTCTCGCACTCGAGCCGCATGTCCGTCTCGATCCCGGAGATCGTCGCGCACTACTCGCCGCTCGGCTACAGCGCGGGCGACGTGCTCTCGACCGGCACGGTCGCGGGCGTGGCGGGCTTCAGCGACGACGCCGCATCGCTCTACCTGCGTCCGGGAGACGTGATCGAGGCCGAGATCGAGCGGATCGGCGTCCTGCGCAACCCGGTGATCTCATGGGAGGAGGCGCACGGGTCGCCGCCGCCCGAAAAGGTCCGCTGGGTCGAGGAGGTGGAGGCGTGATCGACCGCTCGAAGGTCTGGACGGGGCAGCTCAACGACGCCGCGATCGAGCCGGGCGGGCGCCGCGTCGGGCTCTACGACACGACGCTTCGCGACGGCGAGCAGACGGTCGGCGTCGTGCTGGCGCCCGAGCAGAAGCTCGAGATCGCGAAGCTGCTCGACGGCCTCGGCGTCGACCGGATCGAGGTCGGCTTCCCGAGGGTCTCCGAGGAGGACCGCCGTGCCATCGAGCTCGTCGTCGGTGCCGGGCTCGACGCCGAGCTCTGGGGCTTCTCTCGTGCGGTCGCCGAGGACGTGCAGGCGATCGTCGAGCTCGGCCTGACGCACTCCGTGATCGAGGCGCCCGTATCCGATCTGAAGCTCGACGCTCTCGGGGTCACGCGCGAGAAGATGCTCGGGCGGATCGAGGACGCGGTGGCCGCGGCCACCGCGGCGGGCGTCCACGTCGCGTTCTTCGGCGTCGACGGCTCCCGCGCCGATCTCGGGTTCCTCGCAGAGGTGTACCGGCGTGCCGTCGCAGCCGGGGCGAAGGAGATCGTGGTCGTCGACACCCTCGGTATCGCGGCGCCCGAGGCGGCGGCGTACCTCGTCCGCACGATGAAGGACGCCGTCGGGCAGGACGTGCCGCTGCACTTCCACGGCCACGACGACTTCGGGCTCGCCACCGCCGGGGCCGTCGCCGCCGTCGCGGCGGGCGCCGACTGGATCCACGGCACGCTGAACGGCATGGGCGAGCGGGCCGGGAACGCGAACATCTGCGAGATCGCGCTCGTCCTCGAGGCGCTCTACGGGTACGAGACCGGCCTCCGCCTCGAGGGCTCCGTCGAGGCGGCGCAGCGCGTCGCCGAGCTCTGCGGCTACGCGATGGAGCCGTGGAAGCCGCTCGTCGGCGAGAACCTCTTCCGCCGGGAGACCGGGGCGGTGGCCGCGCAGTTCCACGACCCGCCGGCGGTCGAGCCGTACTCGTCGGAGCTCGTCGGGGCGCGGCGGGGGATCGTGCTCGGCAAGAAGAGCGGCATCGACTCGATCCGCATCAAGGCCGAGGAGCTGGGCCTCGACGTGCCCGAGCCGCTGCGGCGCGATCTGCTGGCCGCGGTGAAGGCGCGCGCGACGGCGAAGCGCGGCCTCGTCGGCGACGACGAGCTGCGCGAGCTCGCGGCCGGGCTCGTCGCCGGCGCGGAGGTGGAGCAGTGAGCGGTCGCCTGGAGGGGCGCTACGCGCTCGTGACCGGCTCGGGCAAGGGCCTGGGCGTCTCGATCGCGGAGGGCCTCGCGCGCGAGGGCGCGCACGTGGCCGTCCACTACCGCAGCTCGGCTGCCGGGGCGGAGGAGACGGCGGAGCGGATCCGCGCGATGGGGCGCGAGGCGATCACCGTGCAGGCCGACATCGCGAAGGCCGAGGACGTGGCCCGGATGGGGCAGCAGGTCGTCGACGCGTTCGGCCGCCTCGACGTGCTCGTGAACAACGTCGGCGACATGGCGGCCCACCAGATGTCGTGGCGGGAGATGACCGCGGAGTCGATCGACCACACGCTCACACTCGACATCAAGGGCACGATGCTGATGACACACGAGTTCGGCCGGCGCATGCTCGACGACCAGCAGTCCGGCTCGATCGTGAACATCGGCTCGCGCGTCGTCGTTGAAGGCAGCCCGCGCGCGCCCCAGTACGCGGCTGCGAAGTACGCGATTCTCGGCATCTCCAAGTCGTACGCGCACGCGCTCGCCCCGCACGTCCGCGTGAACACGCTCGGGCCCGGGTTCGTCGAGACGCAGGCTCTGCTCGACCGGGAGGACTGGCAGACCGGCCGCCGCGAGTCGGTGCTGGCGCACACGCCGCTCGCCCGGATCCCGCAGCCGGAGGACATCGTGCCGCCCGTGATCTTTCTCGCCTGCGACGACTCCCGGCACATCACCGGCGCCTTCCTGCTCTGCGACGGCGGGCACAGCATGGTCGGCGCATAGGCACCGGCCGGCGATGATCGACTTCCACGCCCACGTGCTCGAGCCGCAGGTCCTGGCGCGCTGCCTCCCGAACTCCGTGTTCGGCGCGTTCGGCGAGCGTCCCGAAGCCGCCCGGCCGGAGCCCGGCTCGCGGATGGCCGCCGCGCACGAGCGCATGCTCGACGTCGAGCTCCGCCTGGCCGACATGGACGAGCGCGGCGTGGACGTTCAGGTGCTCTCGTCGTCGACCGTCATGCAGTACACCGCCTGGGCCGACCCCGAGGAGCAGCTCACGCTCGAGGCCCGCGTCAACGACGCGATCTCGGGTCTCTGCCGTAGCCGGCCGGACCGGCTCGTCGGCTCGTTCACGCTGCCGCTTCGCGACATCGGGCTCGCCGTCGGCGAGACCGAGCGGGCGGTCGGCGAGCTCGGCCTGCGCGTCGCGAACCTGCCCGCGGCCGTCGACGGCGCCTATCTCGGCGCGCCGCGCTTCCGGCCGCTCTGGGAGGCGTTCCGCGATCTCGGAGTCGTGGCCTTCGTCCACCCGGACGGCGTCCGCGACCCGTGGTTCCAGGAATACGCGCTGTGGAACTCGCTCGGCCAGTCGATCGAGGAGAGCAAGGTCATCGCCTCGCTGATCCTCGAGGGCGTGCTCGAGGAGATGCCGGAGCTGCGAATCGTCGTCGCCCACGGCGGCGGGTTCCTGCCGCACTACTTCGGGCGGCTCGACCGGAACTTCCGCAACCGCCCGGGAACCGCCCGCAACATCGACAAGGTGCCGAGCGAGTACCTGCGCGCCTTCCATCTCGACACCTGCGTGTACGACCCGGCCGTCCTCGCCGTCCTGCTCGATCGCGTCGGGCCCGACCGGCTCGTCCTCGGCAGCGACTATCCGGTCGGCGACGCCGATCCGCTGGCGATCCTGCGCGCCGCCGGCGTGTCGGGAGACGACCTGGCCGCGATCGCGGAAGGGAACGCCCTGCGACTGCTCGCCGTCGAATCGACCGAGGAGGCGCGTCGAGCATGACGGCGGAGCCGAGCTACGACTTCGAGCGTGTCCGCGCGGAGATCCTCCGGGTCCCGCCCTCGCCGCTGCCCGAGTTCGAGCCACCGCGGCTGACGCCGTTCACGGTTCCGCTCGAGCAGGCGACGATCGGCGTGCTGACGACCTGCGGCGCGTACTTCGCCGACCAGGAGCGGCTCGGCGAGACGGAGGACACGTCCTACCGCCTGCTCCCGCGCGAGCGCGACACGCGCGACGTGCTGATCGCGCACCGCACGCCGATCCGCGTCTTCGCGGAGGCCGACCCGAACGTCGCGTACCCCCGCGACCGCCTGCTCGAGCTCGAGTCGGAGGGGACGATAGGGCGGCTCGCCGACGCCGCCGTCTCGATGGTCGGCTCGATCACCCGCTACGAGGAGCTCGCGCTCGAGACCGTCCCCCGGATCGTCGCCGACTTCACCGCGATGGGCGTCGACCTCGTGCTCGTGCTCCCGTTCTGTCCGCAATGCCACGTCGCCGGCGGCGTGCTCGCGCGGGCGATCGAGGCCCGTGGCCTGCCGACGACGAGCATCGCGACCCTCGAACGGAACGTGCGCGCGCTCAAGCCGCCGCGCGCGCTCTTCCTGGACTTCCCGCTCGGCTGCCCGTGCGGGCGACCCGGCGAGGCCGAGCAGCAGCGGGACATCCTCCGGCAAGCACTCCACGGCGCCGCCTCCGACTGGCCGGACTGGGAGCTCCGTCGCCTTCCGCACGCGTGGGGAGACGCCCGGCGACCGCAGCTGGGAGGCGCATGTCGACGGCCTCTACCGGCTCGACCGGGAGATCCGCGCGACCGTTGCGCAGCACATCGCCGACCACGCGCGGCTCGGCAGCCCGCTGCAGGGGCACGAGCGCGAGTTCGTCGTGCGCTGCAACTGTTAGCTCCTCCGCCGGCCGGCGCGCGTCGGTCAGCCGAGGTAGAGCTCGCTCGGCGTGCGCCGGACGACGGCGTAGTGCTCCGTCGTGCCGACGACGAGGTCGACGTCGTCGTGCGCGTGACCCGAGCCGACGAGGAAGCGGCCGTGGATGCGGATCCGGCCGTACTCCGCGGCGGTCAGCCGGACGACCTGGTCGCAGCCGGTCTCCGTGCACTCGCACCGGAACGGCAGGCGCGCCTCGGCCTGGAAGCTCGCCCTGAACGTCTCGTCGTTGGCCTCGCGACGGGCTGCACGCGCCCGCAGCCGTGCGTCCCAGAGGGTGCGGTCGCGCTCGAGCGAGAGCCGTCTCGATCCGGCGTGATTCCGCGACGCGCGGCTGGTGGCTCCTCCCGGCCCGCTGGCTCGTGCCTGCATGTCGATCACCCCCGACGCCGCATGTCGTCGCTGTTGGTCGTGGTGAGACCGTGCCCTCCCGTGCGCCGCGCGGCATCCGTGTCTTTCCGGTATCGGAAGGCTCTGCGGCGCGACGGAAGCCCGCCTCGAAGCGCGAGCCCGCCCGCCGCGCCGATACGCTGGGCCCCGCTCGGAGAGGTGTCCGAGCGGTCTAAGGAGCGCGACTGGAAATCGCGTACGTGCTGCAAGGTGCGTCGCGGGTTCAAATCCCGCCCTCTCCGCTTCGCCGTCCGCGACCCGCATCTGCGGGTCGCGGACGGCGAACCGCGCCTCACGGTGCTTCGGCATGCCGAAGCACCGTCACGAAAGCGTCACGGTGCGCCGGGCGGCCCGCGGCCGCCTCAGTCGTGGATGCGGGCGATCAGCTCGCGGCGGCGGAGCACCTTCGCCTCGGTGCCGGCGAGGCGGACGTCGTAGCCGGCACCCCGCGGGAAGAGCACCTTGTCACCGGGCAGAACGCCCTCGGCGTCGGGGCCTGCCGCGGTGACGATTCCGCTCCGGCACTGGGCCTCGGCGCTCGCCGGGACGATCAGGCCGGACCGAGTCTCCGCCTCCTCGTCGGTCGGCTCGACGACCACGTAGTCGTCCAGCGGCTCCAGCGAGAGGCGGATGGGGCGCGGGTCACCGAGCACGTCGTCCACGATACTCCCGCCATGGCTCCGTCGCCGTTCGTCGAGCTCGAGGTCGAGGGCCGCACCGTCAAGGTGACGAACCCGGACAAGGTCTTCTTCCGCACACGCGGAGAGACGAAGCTCGACCTCGTGCAGTACTACCTCTCCGTCGCCGACGGGATCGTGCGCGCGCTCCGCGAGCGGCCGACGCAGCTCAAGCGGCACCCGGACGGAGCCGAGGGCGAGGCGATCTACCAGAAGCGCGTGCCGCAGCACCGGCCCGACTGGATCGAGACGGCCCGCGTCACCTTCCCCTCGGGACGCACCGCCGACGAGCTCTGCGTCACCGAGGTCGCGCAGGTCGCCTGGGCGGCGAACCTCGGCACGATCGACTTCCACCCGTGGCCGTCGCGGCGCTCCGACGTCGAACACCCGGACGAGCTGCGGATCGACGTCGATCCCCAGCCCGGCACCGGGTTCGCGGAGGCGAAGCAGGTCGCCGCAGTCATCCGCGAGGCACTCGACGAGCTCGGGTTCACCGGCTGGCCGAAGACCTCGGGAAACCGCGGCATCCACATCGCGTGCCGGATCGAGCCGAGCTGGGGCTTCCGCGAGGTGCGCCGCTGCGCGCTGGCGTTCGCGCGCGAGGTCGAGCGCCGCGCCCCCGGCCTCGTCACGACCGCGTGGTGGAAGGAGGAGCGCGGCGAGAAGGTCTTCATCGACTACAACCAGAATGCGCGCGACCGGACGATCGCCTCCGCCTACTCGGCGCGCGCCCGCCCGGACGGGACGGTGTCCGCGCCCTTCCGCTGGGAGGAGCTCGACGACCTGGAGACCGAGGACTTCACGCTCGCCACGATGCCGGCGCGCTTCGCCGGGCTCGGCGACGTGCAGGCCGGGATCGACGACGCCGTCTGCGACCTGCGCCGGCTGCTCGAGTGGGTGGAGCGCGAGGAGGCCGCCGGCGAGGGCGAGGCCCCCTACCCACCGAACTTCCCGAAGATGCCGGGCGAGCCGCCGCGCGTGCAGCCGTCCCGTGCGAAGAGAGGAGCCACATGACCGGAATCGACCTCGCTCTCGTCGGAGCGCGCGTCCGCACGCTCGATCCCGGACGGCCCCGGGCGACCGCGGTCGGGATCGCCGGAGGCGAGATCGCCGCCGTCGGGGCCGACGCCGAGATCCGCGGGCTCGCAGGGCCGCGCACCGAGACGATCGACCTGGGCGGCGCCGCCGTGGTGCCCGGGCTGACCGACAGCCACATCCACCCCTTCCACGGCGCGTTCGACGCTCGCGGCGCGGACCTGACGAACCTCTGGACGCTCGACGGCGTGCGCAGCGCGCTCGCGGCGGAGCGCCGCCGCTGCGCGCAGGACGAATGGGTCCTCGGCTACGGGCTCGACTACGACGTGTTCCGCGAGACCGGCATCCACGGCTCCCTGATCGAGGACGCCGTCCAGGGCTCGCCCGCCTTCCTCATGTTCGTCGACTTCCACACCGCGGTCGCCACGCCGCGCGCGCTCGCGCTCGCCGGCGTCGACGGGCCGCGCACCTTCGACGAGAACGCCGAGATCGTCTGCGCCGACGGCCGGCCGACCGGCGAGCTGCGCGAGCCGGCCGCGACCGCGCTCGTCGCCGGCGCGATGCCGCCGCTGACCGCGGAGCAGCGGTACCGGCTCTGCGTCGAGACCCTGCGCCGCTTCGCGTCGGTCGGCCTCACCGGCCTGCACGCGATGGACGGCACGCTCGCCACCTTCGACCTGCTGCGCGAGCTGGAGGAGAACGGAGACCTGATCAGCCGCGCAGTCACGCCGTTCACGATCACGCCCGAGTCGCAGCCGGAGGACTGGGACGAGCTCGTCCCGCACCGCGACGCCGGCGGCCGCCGCTGGCGGGCAGGCGTGGCGAAGTTCTTCATCGACGGCGTGATCGACGCCGGCACGGGCTGGCTCCACGAGCCGGACGCCCTGGGGGAGGGGACGCTCCCGTTCTGGCCCGACCCGGCGCACTACCGCGCCGCCGTCGCCCGCTTCGCGGGGGCGGGCTTCCAGTGCTCAACGCACGCGACCGGCGACCGCGGCGTCCGCGAGGCGCTCGACGCGTACCGCGAGGCCGGCGCGCCGCAGCGCGGCCGGCACCGGATCGAGCACATCGAGACGCTGCAGCCGGTCGACCTGCCGCGCTTCGCGGCCGAGGGCGTCGTCGCCTCGATGCAGGCGCAGCACATGATGTGGCTCGACCCGGACCGCGACGACAACTGGTCGCGCCGGCTCGGCCGCGAGCGCTGCCGAGCCCGGGCGCGCCTTCCCGATCCGCTCGCTACGCGAGTCCGGCGCTCTCGTCGCGCTCGGCTCCGACTGGCCCGTCGCGCGCTTCGATCCGCGGCTCGGGATCGCAGCTGCGCGACTGCGCCGGCCTCCCGGCGAGCGCGACCGGCGCCCCTACGACGACGAGGCGCTGGACGGCCTCGCCGCGCTCGAGGGCTACACGACCGGCGCGGCTGCGACGATCGGCGAGGAGCACCGGCTGGGCCGGATCGCCCGCGGCTTCGCCGCCGACCTCTCCGTCTTCGCCGAGGATCCGGTCGAGTGCGACCCCGACGATCTGCCGGGCTGCCGGTGCTGCTGACCGTGGTGGACGGCGAGATCGTCCACCGGGCGGAGTCCTAGGCGGGGCGAGCGCCGAGGCCTCGGCCGGCTGCTCGCCGGCGAGCTGGACGACGCGTGTCAACCGGCTCCGAGCAGATCCTCGACCGCGAGGTCGTCGGGCCGGCGCGCAGGGCGGACCTCGCGCCAGGTGCACTGCTCCGGATCCTTGTCCGGGCGGAAGCGGAGCAGCCTCGTCCCGTGGCGGAAGCGGTGCTTCTCGAGCTTGTCGTAGCGCACCTCGACGACGAGCTCGGGCCTCAGAGGCGCCTCCTCGAGGTCGCCGGTACCCCAGCGGCTCGGCTCCGAGAAGCGGCGGTCGCTCCGCTCGTCGACGAGCGGCAGCACCTGCGCGGCGATCTCCTCGTGGCGCTTCGCCCCGACGGCGGCCGAGCCGACGTAGTCGAGGCGCCCCGCCTCGTCGTAGAGGCCCAGCAGGAGCGTCGCGATCGTCGTGCGCCCGCCCTTCTTCCAGCGGAGGCCGGCGACCACGCAGTCCGCCGTCCTGTACGGCTTCACCTTCACGACCCCGTCGCGCGAGCCGGGCAGGTAGGGAAGGCCGAGCCGTTTCGCGATCACGCCGTCGAAGCCCGCCGCCTGGAGGGTCTGCAGCCACTCGCGTCCCTGCGCGACGTCGTCGGCGACGGGCGAGAGCGAGAAGCCCCCACCGACGCGCTCCAGCTCGGCGCGGCGCTCCTCGATCGGGCGCTCGTGCACCGGCTCTCCGTCCCAGAGCAGCAGGTCGAAGGCGACGAACGTGGCCGGGATCTCGGCCGAGAGCTTGCGCACGCGGCTCTCGGCCGGGTGCAGCCGCGTCTGCATCGCGTCGAAGTCGAGCGCGCCGCCGCGCGCGATGACGATCTCGCCGTCGAGGGCCGAGTGGGGCGGGAGCAGCTCGCCGAGCGGCCGCAGCTCGGGGAAGTAGCGGAGGAGCGGGCGGCCGTTCCTCGACCAGAGGGCGAGCTCGCCGCCGTCGTTCTCGAGCACGCCCCGGAAGCCGTCCCACTTCGGCTCGTAGCGCCACCCGCCGCGCTCGGGAAGCTCCGAGACGAGCTCGGCCTCCATCGGCGGGAAGGGGACGTGCGGTCCGGGTGCCTCTCCCACGGCCGGACCCTACCCGGCGGCCGGCGGCGTCCCAACCGGACGACAGCGCAGAGCTGCCGCAACCCGCTCCCCCCGGACGCGTCTAAGCTCGGCAAATGAGAGAGGGTGGCCGTCACGGGGCTCGGCGCGATCACGCCGATCGGCAACGACGCGCGCGCGACCTGGCGTGCCGCCATCGCGGGCGAGAGCGGGATCGACTTCATCCGCTCGTTCGACGCGACCGGGTTCCCGGTGCGGATCGCCGCCGAGGTCAAGGGCTTCGACCCGGCGTCGGTCGCCTCGCCGAGGGACGCGCGACGACTCGAGCGCAACGTCCTGCTCGCGCTCGGCGCCGGCCGCGAGGCGGTCGCGGACGCAGGGCTCGACGGCGCCTACGACCCCGGCCGGGTGGGGGTCCTCTTCGGCACTGCCATCGGCGGCTTCATCGGGATCATGGAGCAGGCGGAGGTGCTGCGGGAGCGCGGCGCCGACCGGGTCTCGCCGACCTTCCTCCCGAACGTGCTCGTCGACACGGCCAGCGGCCAGCTCGCAATCTCGCTCGGCTTCCGCGGGCCGAACTACGCGCCGGTCTCGGCCTGCGCGACCGGCTCGACGGCCGTCGGCGAGGCGGCCGAGCTCATCCGGCGCGGCGACGCGGACGCCGCGCTTGCGGGCGGCGCCGAGGCCTGCATGCATCCGCTGATCCTGGCCGGCTTCTGCTCGATGCGCGGCCTGGCGGCCGAGGAGGAGCACCCGCCGCGCGCGTCCCGTCCGTTCGACGCGACCCGCGCCGGGTTCGTGATGGGAGAGGGCGCGTGCGTCCTGGTGCTCGAGGAGCTGGAGGCGGCCCGGCGGCGCGGTGCGACGGTCTATGCGGAGATCCTCGGCTACGGCATGTCGAACGACGCGCACCATCTCGCGCAGCCGGACCCGGAGTCGGTCGGCGTCGCCGAGATGATGCGCCGCGCGCTCGCCCGCTCCGGCGTCGAGCCGGAGCAGGTCGGCTATGTCAACGCGCACGGCACCTCGACGCCGCTCGGCGACGCGGCCGAGACGAAGGCGATCAAGGACGTCTTCGGCGACCACGCCTACCGGCTCGCGGTCTCCTCCACGAAGTCGGTCACCGGCCACTGCTTCGGAGCGGCCGGCGCGATCGAGGCGATGATGTGCGTCCTCGCCGTGCACGAGGGCGTGCTGCCGCCGACGATGAACTACGCGCATCCCGATCCCGCCTGCGACCTCGACTACGTCCCGAACGAGGCGCGGCGCACGCAGGTCGAGGTCGCGCTCTCGAACGCGATGGGCCTCGGCGGCCACAATGGGTGCGTGCTCGTCGGAAGGGTGGAGTGAGCATGGTCGTGAAGGAGGGGGCTCGCGGGGGAACCATGGGTTCACCCGCGTCGAACGGGTGCGTGCTCGTCGGGAGGGTGGAGTGAGCGACGAGGCCGAGCGCTACGCCGGAGCGCACTCGACGCCGCCGGGCGACGTACTCCGCCGGCTGGGCGAGGAGACCGAAGCGACGCAGGAGGACGCGGAGATGTCGGTCGGGGCGCTCCAGGGCGCGTTCCTGCGCTTCCTCGTCGCGGCGAAGCGCCCGCAGCGGGTGCTCGAGATCGGCGTCTTCACCGGCTGGTCGTCGATCGAGATGGCGTCGGCGCTGCCGCCGGGCGGGACGATCGTCGCCTGCGACGTCAACCCGGAGACGACCGCGATCGCCCGGAGCTACGCCGCGGCGGCGGGGGTCGCCGAGCGCATCGACTTCCGCGTCGGCCCGGCGCTCGACACGATCGCGACGCTCGACGGGCCCTTCGACCTCGTCTTCGTCGACGCGTGGAAGGCCGACTACGTCGACTACTACGAGGCGGTGCTCCCGAAGCTCGCGGCGGACGGTCTGATCCTGGCCGACAACACCCTCGCCGCCCTGCGCGGGAACGAGGGCATCGTCCGCTTCAACGAGCACGTGCTCGCCGACGAGCGGGTCGAGTGCGTGCTGCTGCCGATCCGCGACGGCATCACGCTGATCCGCCGGCGCTAATGTCCTGGGAGGGGCCGCCGGCGCCGTACCGGATCGAGACGGAGCGGCTCGTGCTCCGCTGCTACGACCCCCGTCGACGCGCCGCTCGTCAAGGCGGCGATCGACGAGAGCCTCGAGCACCTGCGTCCGTTCATGCCGTGGACGGACGAGCGAGCCGCAGACGCTCGCCGAGAAGGTCGGCGCTGTGCCGCCGCTTCCGCGCGGCCTTCGACGCGGGCGAGACTTCACCTACGGGATCTTCGACCGCGAGGAGACGCGGCTGCTCGGCGGCGCAGGGCTTCATCCCCGAGTCGGCCCGGGCGGCCTCGAGATCGGGTACTGGGTGCGCGCGAGCGCGGCGCGGCAGGGGATCGCGACGGAGGTCGCGGCCGCGCTCGCGCGGGCCGGCTTCGAGGTGTGCGAGGCCGACCGGATCGAGATCCGGATCGAGCCCGCGAACGAGGCGAGCCTCGGCGTGCCTCGCAGGCTCGGCTTCGTCGAGGAGGCGACCCTGCGGCGGCGGCTGCGCGGGCGCGAGGGCGAGCCGCTGCGCGACGTCGCGATCTTCACGCGCTTCCGCGAGGACCACGACCCCGCGCCCGCACCGGTGCTGCGCGCCTTCGACGCGTGTGGCGAACGGGTGCTCTGAGCGGGCGCGGCATGTCGCTTGGAGCCACGTCCGGTGCCTGGCACCGGACGTGGCTCGTTCCGCCATGGCCGAAGCGGCCTATCCGAGCAGCGTCGGCGTCAGCTCCTCCAGTGAGCGGATCGCGACGTCGGCGACCGCGAGCGACTCCTCGTCGGGCGGGTAGCCCGGGTTCGGAATCGCGACGACTCGCATCCCGGCGGCCTTCGCCGAGCGGATCCCGGCGTGCGAGTCCTCGACGGCCGCGCAGCGCGGCGGCTCGACGCCGAGCCGGCGGGCAGCCTCGAGGTAGACGTCCGGCGCGGGCTTGCCGCGGGCGACCTCCTCGGAGGAGACGGTCACCCGGAAGCAGTCGGCGATCCCGGCGAGGCGCAGCACCTCGTCGATCAGCTCCCGGTTGGAGGACGACGCGAGCGCGAGCGGAAACCCCTGCGCCGTGCGCCGGACGGCCTCCACCGCACCCGGGAGCAGCGGCAGCTCCTCCCGGTACGCGGCGAGCATCCGTCGCACCACCTCGGCGTTGATCTCCGCCGGCTCGTCGGGGACGCCCGCCTCCGCGTGGAGGTAGCGCGACCACTCGGTCGAGCTCATCCCCATCATCGCCCGCTGCACCTCGGCGTCGTAGCGGCCGCCCCGCTCGCGGACGTAGCGCTCGCGCACCGCTGTCCCAGACCTCCTCGGAGGCGATCAGCACGCCGTCGAGGTCGAAGACGACGGCTTCGGTCATACCGCGTGGTAGGCGCTCTCGCGGTAGACGAGCGCGGTGCGCGAGGGGCCGTGCTCGATCGAGAGCACGTCGGCGACGAAGAACGTGTGGTCGCCCGCGTCGTGCTCGGCGCGGGTGCGAGCCTCGATCCAGCCGAGCGCTCCCTCGATCAGCGGTGCGACCGCCCCCTCGCGGGTGGGCACGCCCTGCCAGTGCACGAGCGGCGGATAGCCGGAGGCGAAGCGGCGGGCGATCTCCTCCTGTCCCGGCGCCGAGCAGGCTGATCGCGAACTGCCCGGCCCGGCGCACGAGCTCGTAGCACGACGCCTGCTTGCCGAGCGAGACGCCGATCAGCGGCGGCGAGAGCGAGAGCGAGACGAGCGAGGAGACGGTGACGCCCATCCGGTCGCCGTCGGCGTCGACGCCGAGGATCGAGACCCCGTGCGGCCACAGCCGCATCAGCCCGCGCAGGTCCTCCTCCGACGCCACGCGGCGATCATAGGCCGCCCGCGCCGGGCTACAGCTGGTCGAGCTCGGGATGCCGGGTCGTGACTCGGTACGAGCCGGAGTGGAAGACGAGCGGCTCGCCGGGGAACGTCTCGTAGTGCTCGACCTCGCCGATCACGATCACGTGATCGCCGGCGTCGATCTGGCGGACGTTGCGGCAGACGAGGTGCGCGAGCGCGCCGCCCAGCAGCGGCATCCCCGACGGCCCGTCCCGAACCTCCGCCTCGCCGCCGAACTTGTCGGCTCCGGAGGTCGCGAACAGCCGCGAGAGGTGGTGCTGGCTCGAGGCGAGGACGCTGACGCCGAAGTGCGTCGAGTCGTGGAACGAGCCGAGGCTGGTCGAGTCGCGCGCGAGGCACCAGAGCACGAGCGGCGGCTCGAGCGAGAGCGAGGTGAAGGAGTTCGCCGTGACGCCGACCGGCCGGCCGTCCTCCGCCCGGGTGGTGACGACCGTGACCCCGGTCGCGAACTGGCCGAGCGCGTTCCGCAGCTCGCGCAGGTCGATCCCGCGCGCCTCCTGCGAGCGCTTCGCCTCGACCAGCCGTTCCGCCTCCCGCTCGTCGAACCACCAGGGGAAGTAGGTGCGCGGGTCGTCGAAGCCGTTCGCGATCGTGGCGGCGAGGGCGGGGCTGTCCTGGGCCGCGCCGAGCAGCCGCACGACGTGCGGCTGCGGCGGCGCCAGCACGGCATTCGTCCAGGAGACGACCCACTGCGCGTAGCCGCGCCAGTAGTGCTCGAAGGTCTGCTGCATCCAGCGCTCGTCGAACGGGTCTCCGTCCCGGGCGAGGATGCGCTCGAGGTAGATCTCGGCGCACTTGGCCGCGTTGTTGGAGCCCTGGCCCGTGACGGGGTCGTTGAGGACCGCGGCGTCGGCCATCGCGAGCACCGGCGCGCCCGTCGGCAGGTGCGCGACCGGCCTGCGCACGGTCGGCGCGAAGCGGCCGGTGAGGACGCCGTTGGCGTCGGTCAGCTCGACGCCGCGGGCGCGCTCGTGCTCCCACGGGAGGAAGCGCTCGAGGATCTCGAGCGAGCGCGCGAGGTGCTCGGCGGGAGTGCGGACGTCGTCCCAGCAGTCCATCGGCCCGCCGGGGATCCCCTCGAAGACCATGATCTCGCACGGCCCGTCGACGGTCAGCGCGGGGAAGACGAAGTACTCGCCGACGCCGGGGACCAGGTTGAAGCTGACCGCCGAGAAGACCGGTCGCGGCGCGAGCCCGCGCACGTAGGTGAGGGCGAGCGCGCGCTGCGGCGACGCGTACGGCGAACGCTCGGGGTCGCGCGTGAAGAGCCCGCCGAGCGAGCCTTTGCCGGTGGCGACGACGAGGAGCTCGTGCTCGGACGCGTAGCGCTCGAGGTCGTCGACGCCGGCCTCGTGAACGACGAGGCGGCCGCCTCGCCCTTCGAGCTCCTGCAGCCACACCGCGAGCTTCAGCCGCTGGTCGACCGACTGCGCCGGCGCGTCGAGCCGCGCGGCCCACTCGATCGCGCGGCCGCCGTCCTCGCCGGCGACGGTGAGCGCGATCCCCTCGACGGGCGGGCACGCGTCGCTCCACAGGTCGAGGCCGAGAGCGCGCTCCGTCGCGAGCGCGCTCTCGAACATGCACTGGCTCGACTGGACGCGGCCGGCCCGCACCTGCTCGGCGGTCCGGTCGGTGACGAGCGTGACCTCGTGTCCGGCGCCGAGCAGCCCCAGCCCCAGCTGGAGCCCGGACTGGCCGCCGCCGACGATCGCGATCCGGCGGGACACTACGGCGCGGCGGCCCCGACCTCGGCCATGTAGGCCTCGGCCTTGTCGGGGAACATGAACCAGTCGAAGAAGTCGACCGGGTTGTTGAACCCGTTGACGAAGCGGTGCGCGATCTCCGGACTGCCGTTGGCCGCCTGCAGCAGCTTCAGCACGTGCTCCGGGGGCGGCGAGAGGAGCGCGTTCGTCCACGTCGTCGCGTACTGGCCGTAGCCGCTCCAGAAGCCCTCGAAGGTCCCCTCCATGAACGCCCGGTCGTACGGGGCCTCGCCGTGGGAGCGGATCGCCGCGTGGTAGGCGGCGGCCATCTTCGCGGCGTTGTTCGAGCCCTGGCCGGTGATCGGGTCGTTGAGCATGATCGCGTCGGCGAGCCCGAGCACGAGCCGTCCCGACGGGAGCTCGGCGACCGGCTTGCGCACGGTCGGCGGGAAGCGCCCCGCGAGGATGCCGCCGTCGTCGGTGAGCTCCAGGCTCCGGCAGCGCTCCGCCTCCCACGGGAAGAAGGTCTCGAGGATCCAGAGCGACCTCTCGAGGTGCTCCTGCGGCGTCGAGATCTCGGCCCAGCAGTCCATCGGGCCGCCGGGGACGCCCTCGAAGACCATGATCTCGCACGCGCCCGTCGTCGTCAGGGCGGGGAAGACGAAGTACTCGCCCACGGCCGGCGCGAGGTTGAAGCAGACGGCCGAGAAGTCCGGCCGCGGCGTCATCCCGGTCACGTAGGTGAGCGCGAGGGCCCGCATCGGCGCCTCGTAGGGCGACCGCTCGGCGTCACGCTCGAACAGCCGCACGATCTCGCCCTTGCCGGCGGCGACGAGCACGAGATCGTGTGCCTGCGTGTAGCGCTCGAGGTCGTCGACGCCGGCGTCGTGGATCACGAGCCGGCCGCCGGCGCTCTCGAGCCTCTCCATCCAGCCGGGCATCTTCACGCGCTGGTCGACGGACTGCGCGTAGCGG
The DNA here is from genome assembly GCA_963746895.1 of uncultured Actinomycetes bacterium. Classification (GTDB taxonomy): domain Bacteria; phylum Actinomycetota; class Thermoleophilia; order Gaiellales; family Gaiellaceae; genus Palsa-739. Next base: position 27,022 of record CAVVDI010000001.1, read on the forward strand.
TCGAGGCGCGACGCCCAGTCGATGGCCTTCTGCCCGCCGCCGTCGGGCGCCGGCACGGCGAACGAGATCCCCTCGACGGTCGGGCACTCCTCCTCCCAGTCGTTCAGGCCGAGGTCGCGCTCCGCCTGCAGGGCGTCGTGGAACATGCACTGGCTCGACATCACGCGCCCGTCGCGGACGTCGTCGGGCGTACGGTTGGAGACGACCGTGACGTCGTGGCCGTCTGCCAGCAGGCCGAACGCGAGCTGGAGGCCCGCTTGTCCGGCGCCGACGATCAGGATGCTGCTCATGGTCTGGTCACCTCACTCGGCGAGTTTCGGGATCGCGGGCTCGGCCTGCTCCGGGCCCAGCGCGGAATAGCCGCCGTCGACCGCCCAGTCGGCGCCGGTGACGAACGACGCGCGGTCGCTGCAGAGGAAGACGACGACGCTCGCCACCTCCTCGGGATCCCCGACGCGGCCGAGCAGGTGGAACGGCGCCGCGACGCGGTCGGTCTTGGCGCGGTCGTCATCGCTCAGCTCGACCATCACGCGTGACCACGTCCAGCCGGGCGAGACCGAGTTGACGCGGATGCCGTCCGGCGCGAGGTCCACCGCCATGCTGCGCGTCAGCTGGACGAGTGCGGCCTTGCCGGCCGGGTAGAGCCAGCGCCCCGTCTGGGCGACCTTCGACGAGATCGAACCGAAGTTGACGATCGCACCGCCGCCGCGCGCCCGCAGGTGCGGGTGCACCGCGCGGGCCGTCATCACGGCGGCGACGACGTTGACGTTCAGGGACTCGAGCCAGTCCTCGCGGGGCGAGGCGAGACCCTCGTCGACGTACGAGGCGGCGAGGTTGACGAGGACGTCGAGGCCGCCGAACCGCTCGACGGCGGTCGTGACGAGCCGTTCGATCGCGGCGTCGTCGCGCAGGTCGGTGGCGACGAAGAGCACGCGCTCGCCCAGCTCGTCGGCCAGCCGACGCCCGCCCGACTCGTCGATGTCGGCGACGGCCACGTTCGCGCCGGCCGCGTGCAGCGCCCGCACGACCGCGGCGCCGATCAGGGTCGCGCCGCCGGTGACGATCGCGCTCTTGCCGTCCAGCTCGGGCATCGGGCTCCTCCTCGAGGGATCGCTCCGGTTGCGCTGATCCTACGACGACGGCGCGAGCCGGGACCGGAGGACCGGCTCGGCTGCGAGGCTCACGAGGTCGGCGCGAGCGGGCGCGCCGGCGGCTCCGGAGGGCGGACCGGACCGTCGTCGGGAGGCTCGATCGCGAGCCGCGGCAGCAGCCGGTCGAGCGAGCGGGGGAAGGCCCAGGTGGCGCGGCCGAGCAGTTCCAGCACCGCGGGCAGGAGCACGCTGCGAATCACGACCGCGTCGAGGAAGACGGCGCTCGCGAGCCCGAGCCCGAAGAGCGCGATCGTGCGGTCGCCGGAGAGGACGAAGCTCCCGAAGACGACGACCATCACGGCTGCGGCGGCCGTCACGACCCTCCCGGTGCGCGTGAGCCCGAGCCGCACCGACTCGCTGGGGGAGGCGCCGTGCACCCATGCCTCGTGGATGCGCGAGACGAGGAAGACCTCGTAGTCCATCGAGAGTCCGAAGACGATCGCGAAGACCATCACCGGCAGGAACGTCTGGATCGGCCCGCCCTCGATCCCGAACAGGCCGCCCAGCCACCCCCACTGGAAGATCGCCACGACGACCCCGAGCGAGGCGCCGATCGAGAGCACGTTCATCGCTGCGGCCTGGAGCGGGATCAGGAGGGAGCGGAACACGACGAGCAGCAGCAGCGCCGAGAGCGCGATCACCGCGACGACGAAGATCCAGAGCTTCGCCGCGACGACGTGCGCGAAGTCGATCTGCGCCGCGGTGAAGCCGCCGACGTCGACGCGGGCGCCGGTGGCGCGCTCGAGGGGCGGGATGACGTCGCCGCGCAGGTGCGAGACGAGCGACTCGGTCGTCCGGCTCTGCGGGGACGACGTGGGGAAGGCCGAGATCGTGGCGACGTCGCCCGAGGGGCCGAGCCGCGGCGGCGTCACCGCCGCGACCCCGGGGGTGGAGCGGACGGCGGCGGCGAGCCGGTCGAGCGTTGCGCCGTCGCCGGGGCGGGACAGCTTCACCGCCAGCAGCAGCGGTCCGTTGAAACCTGGCCCGAAGCCCCGAGCGAGCAGGTCGTAGGCGCGCCGCGTCGTCTGCGAGGCCGGATCGTTTCCGGCGTCCGTGTTTCCGAGCCGGAGCCCGAGGGTCGGCGACGCGAGCGCCAGGAGGACCGCGGTCGCGGCTGCGGCCGCGAGCCACGGCCGCGCCTGGATCATCCGCAGCCACCAGTTCCAGAAGCCCGCGCCCTCGTCGGCGCCGGCGAGGCGGCGCGTCAGCCGGCCGGGCCGCCCGATCCGGTGGCCGGCGAAGCCCAGCAGGGCGGGGAGGAGCGTCAGCGACGCGGCCAGCACGAGCAGCACCGCGATCGAGGACGCGACGGCGGGGCCGTTGAGGAACGCGATCCCGAGCACCATCATTCCGAGCAACGAGATGACGACGGTCACGCCCGCGAAGATGACCGCGCGCCCGGCCGCGTTCACGGCCACTGCGACGGCCGCGTCGACGTCGCCGTCGTTCGCGCGGTACGCCTCGCGATAGCGGGTCACGATCAGGAGCGCGTAGTCGACGCCGACGCCGAGCCCGATCATCAGGGCCAGCTCGCCGGAGAAGTCGGGCATCGAGATCGCGCGGCTGGCGAGCGCGATCAGCCCCATCCCGGAGCCGAGCCCGCAGAGCGCGGTCACGATCGGGAGGCCCATCGCGAGCAGCGAGCCGAAGCTGAGGAGCAGGACGACGACCGCCGCCGCGAGGCCGACGAGCATGGTCGAGCCGATGGCCGTTCGCTGGGCCTGCTCGATCCCGGGGCCGCCGAGCTCGACCTGGAGCACGGGCGTGCGCGCCGCCCGCGCCCGCGCGATCAGCTCGGTGGTCGTGTCGGCGGCCGCCGAGCCGCCCGAACGGTCGAGCACCACGCTCGCGAAGCCGATCGTGCGGTCGCGCGAGAGCGCGGCCGGTCGCGAGGCGTACGGATCGGCGACGGCGGCGACGTGGGGCAGCGCGCGGACCTGCGCGAGCATCGCCTCGACGCGACGGCGCACGGCCGGTGCGGTGAGGGTGCCGCTGCGCGCGTGGAGGACGATCTGGTCGCGGTCGCCCGACTGCGCCGGGAAGCCGCTGCGGAGCAGGTCCCGTGCCTGCTGCGAGCCGGTGTTCGACAGGCGGAAGTCGTTGACGCTGCGGCTGCCGAGCCCGAGCCAGACGACGACGGCCACTCCGAGGACGAGCAGCCAGAGCGCCACGAGGAGACGTCTGCGCGACGTCGACCAGCGCGCCAGCGTGAGCACGCGGCCAGCGTACTGCGGCTGCGAGCGGGCCGGGCTGTCCCGCTGTCCTGCTCGAGCTCGGCGCCGGCTCCTCTTCCGGCGTTCCCCTGCCCCCGGGCGGCGACGATCGCCTCGGCCAGAGGTGCGCCGGCGGGCGCGACGTTCCGCCGGGCGAGACTGGACCGACGGCGAAAGCGGCCGCGCCCGCACTGCATCAGTCTTCGGGCATGCCGTGGGCGATCGAGATCCGGTCCCGCAGAGGGAGGGAGGCGTCGTGGTCGGTCTGAGCGCCGCTGCGATCGCCAACGGCTACGCGGTCGGGGCGGCCCTGCTCGGGCTGTGGCTCGTCACCGCGTATCCCGGGCGCGGCCCGCGGTCGTTGGCGGCCGGCTTCCGTCGCCTCGCGCTCGCCTACCTGCTGCTCCTGCTCAGCGGACCGCTGACGGGCGCGGCCATGGCCGTCGCGGGCAAGCCCTTCGCGCTTCTGTTCGTCTTCCTGCCCGTCCTGACCTTCGCGTTCTGGTCGTCCGCCTGCCTGCTCCGCCTCTACGTCGCAG
>CAVVDI010000002.1:0-30241 GCA_963746895.1 uncultured Actinomycetes bacterium
CCGCGCCGAGCGGTTCCAGAGAGACCGCCGAAGGGCTGCACGACCGAGACCACTACGAGTTCCGAGCGAACACGCCACAATAGAAAAAGCCCCGTTACCAGGGCTTTTTCCGTAGCAGGCCTGTAAGCCGGATCCTGTCGAGGGTGACCATCCATCTGTGCGGCTACCCGGCTCCTCGGCGGGCCGCCTCGGCGGAGCCTGTTCGCCTTGCACCGGACGGGGTTTGGCGAGCCGGCCCTGTCGCCAGGGCCGCTGGTGGGCTCTTACCCCACCGTTTCACCCTTACCGGCTGCGTCTCCGGAGATCACGCAACCGGCGGTCTGTTTTCTGTGCCACTTTCCGTCGGCTTTCGCCGCCTCCCTCTCGGGAGCGTCCTGCCCTGTGGTGTCCGGACTTTCCTCGACGGCTCGTCCGAGCCGCCGCGGCCACCCGGCCTGCACGGCGCATGGTAGCCGGGCCGAGCCCTCAGCGGGCCACGCGGGGCCCGTACCGCACGAGAGGCGGCTCGGTCTCCCAGCGCTGCTCGAACGAGGCCAGCCGCTCGAGCAGCAGCGACCCGTACGAGGCGAACGGGTAGCCCTGCGTGACCGCCGCCGGCCCGTCCGAGGTCGGCGCCGGCGCCGTCGGCTCGATCTGCGTGTCCTCACCCCACTCGTTCCAGGAGGTGACGGCGAGCAGGCCGAGGTGCGGATCGACGAGCGGCGCGGCGAGCCCGAGCGTCGCCTCCAGCAGCGAGGCCGGGTCGGCCGAGGCGCGGAGCGGGCGCGGGAGGACGTGGTGGTTCTCGACGAGCCGCTCGCCGCGGTCGTCGTAGCCGGGCAGGGCGCCAGGCACGAATGCGACGCCCTCGGCGGCCGCGACCGCGCGGAAGCGGAGCATCCGCTGCGAGAGCTCGGCGAGGAAGCCCGTGCGGTCGGGCCAGCCGCCCGGCTGGGTGGTGGCATACGGCGTGTAGCCGGTGATCGCGTCGAAGAGCTTGATCCGGGCGGGGTCGGGCGGGTTGTCGCGGTCGACCTCGTCGCCGATCAGATAGGGGTCGACGCCGTACGCGGCGATCAGGTTCTGCCGGATCGCGTGGATCGCCTCGGCGAAGGGCCCCCGGAAGATCCGCGACGCGTAGACGATCACGACCGGGCGGCCATCGACCTCGAGGTAGCCGGGACGGCCGAAGTACGTGCGGGCGATGTAGGCGAAGTCGTCCTCGAGCCTGGCGACTCCCGCCGGGTCGAGGTGGATGCGCGCGTCGGGACCGAGGGCGAACCGCGCGCGCGACTCGTAGACGAGCGCAATCTGCGTCGAGCCGCGCGCGGGCGAGGGGAGCAGCAGATTCCGGATCGTGCCGTCGCTGTACGAGCCGGGCCCGTCCCAGCTGCAGAAGAAGGCGCCGACCCCGTACTGGTGTGCCCAGGCGTAGTGCTGTGCGACCACCGCCGGGTCGCCGCTCACGTACTGGCCGAGCAGCGGCTGCTGCGGGACGGTCAGCTGCGAGCGCACGTACCCCTGCGCCCAGCGGGCGCCGTCCGGAGCGAACCACGGGTAGTAGTAGGCCGCGACGGTCAGCGGGGCAGCGCGCGCGGCTCCCGCCGCTGCGAGCGCCGCGCCGAGGATCAGCGGAAAGGCGAGGCGGCGACGGATGCGCCCATGGTACGCAGCGTCCGCGACGGGCCGGTCAGCCGACGCGCACGGCGGTCGAGTCGCCCGCACGCGACGCCTCGATGCGGCCGTGCAGGAGCATGCCGCACTCCGGACAGCGGACCGCGGCGCCCTCGTGCAGGACGAACTCGCCGCAGACCGGGCACTCGAGCGAGGCGCCGCGCAGCAGCGCGAGCAGCTCGTGGTCGAGCGAGCGGTGGATCGGGGCGATGCCGCTCATCTCAGTTCCCGCTCCGGCGCCGGCGAAGCCGACACCTCCGCTCCCGGTCGAGCTCCGTCGAGCCTACGCTCATCCCAGCTCCCGGAAGACGCCGACGACCTTGCCGAGGATCTGCACGTGCCGCGCGTAGATCGGCTCGAGCGCGGCGTTCTCGGGCTGGAGGCGAACGCGGCCCCGCTCGCGGTAGAAGGTCTTGACCGTCGCCTCGTCGACCGCCTCGTCGTCGCCGGCGAGCGCGACGACGATCTCGCCGTTCCGCGCCTCCTCGGCGCGACGGACGACGACGATGTCGCCTTCGAGAATCCCGGCCTCGATCATCGAGTCGCCCTTGACGCGGAGGAGGAAATCGCCGCGCAGGGTCTCGGGGACGGCGATCTCGTCCTCGACGTTCTGCTCGGCGAGCAGCGGCCCGCCGGCGGCGATCTGGCCGAGCAGCGGCAGCTTCGGCAGCTCGGCGGCCGCGGCCTCCGCGCCCCTGTCGCGGCCGACGAGCTCGAGGGCGCGCGGCTTGGTGGGATCGCGGCGGAGCAGCCCGGCCCGCTCGAGGTTCGCGAGGTGCGCGTGGACCGTGGACGGCGACGCGAGCCCGACCGCCTCGCCGATCTCCCGCACCGTGGGCGGGTAGCCGTGGCGGTCGACATAGGCGACGAGGAAGCTCCAGATCTCGCGCTGGCGGCCGGTCAGCTCTGCGGTCGTCTCCATCGAGGTCATCTCCAGGGTCGAGGACGGTGCCGAACGTGTGTTCGACACCAGGCTAGAGATACCTCCGGACGACGTCAAACCGCCGCGGCCGGGCTCAGGTCATCGGGACCTGCGGCTGCAGCGTCGGCGCGATGCGGTCGAGGATCTCCCCGAGGCTCGCGCCGGTGGCCGTGATGCCGTGATTGCGGAGGCCGATGATCGCGTGCGCCGGATCGGGCTCGGCGGCGAGCAGGTCGGCGACGTTCTGCGCCAGCTCCTCGGTTCCGCAGGGATAGTTCACCTCGGTCGCCGGCACGCCCTCGACCCACGCGTGGACGTGGAGGATCGCGCCGACGTCCGGGTGGTCGCGATAGATCTTCCAGTGCTCGATCGCGTCGACCGAGACGCGCCTGGGCTCGACTCCCGGCGGAACGCTGAGGACGATCCGCGCGTGCTCGGCGTCGTAGCCGGCCACGAGCAGGATGTCGCGGCCCGGAATCTCGAGCTTCGACTTGTCGACGCCGCTCGCGCTCATCCAGAACCGGGTCGCGTCCTTGCGCGCGGAGAGGTTGCCGTAGGAGAGGCCGCCGATCCCGTAGAGGCGCTTGATGTGGCGCAGGTCGCGCTCGCCGACGAGCTCCTCGACCGGGAACGGCGCGGGCAGCAGGCCGAGCTGGTCGAGGCGGCGGCCGGCCTCCGCGACCGCGGCCGTGACCTCGTCGCCGTCCCAGAGCTCGGGCTCGAGGTCGGGCAGGAACTCGTTCTCGATCACGAGACGGGAGCGTGCGAGCGGGGCGAGCCGCTCGACGACCGCTTCGGCGAGGACGCGCAGGCCGAGCGTCTCCGAGACGAGGTAGCTGCCGCGCTCGAGCGTCGTGAACCAGACGCCGTGCCCGGGCACGTAGGTGAGGGAGACGTTCGCAAGGGCGCGGACGAGGACCGGATAGCCCTCGCGCAGCGGGTCGGGCGGCTGCTCGTCGACGACGTGGAGCGCCGCGACGTAGGTGCCGCGCGAGCGGCGGCGGAAGGGGCGAGCCCGTTCCCGGTCGACGACGTTGAGCACGAGCTCGGGCGGGTTCTCGTCGGACGCCGGCACGAAGCCGCCGCGCTCGAGCGCGGCGCGCAGCTCCTCGACGAGGGGCGCCAGCTGCGGCGCGGGATCACCTGCGACGACGTAGGCCACGGCACCCAGGCTAGCGCCGCCGACCGGCCGCGCATCCCGGAAAAACCCGGAGCTGCGCGATCAGCTCGGCGGCCGCCAGGGGACGCCCTCGAGCTCGTCGAGGTCGCGCAGGCGGTGCCGGTCCTCCGCGTAGAGGTCGCGCACGGGAGGGGACTCGGCCGGCCTCGGATCTCCGGGCCGCCGCAGCCGCGGCTCGAGCACGTCGACCGTCCCGACCGACTCGGCGGACGCCGCCGCGTCGCTCGTGTAGCCCGGGCAGCCGCAGCGCCCGGTGGCGAGCCCGGACCCGACCGCGACGCGGACGCTGCACGACGCCTCCCCGCCGCCGAACATCCCGCGATGGCGCCGCCGCGGATGGCCGCAGCGCTTGCACGCGGGCGAGCCGCTGCAGGCGCGGCAGCCGCCGCCGCGATGGACGGGCACGATGTCTTCCGGACGGCACTCCGCCCCGCATACGCGACAGACGCCCATTGACGGAGGTCATCGGCCCGGAGCGGGCGCTCCATGACCCCTCGACGGAGAGAAGGGCCGCCCGCGGGCGACCCTTGATGCGCTGGAGAGGACTTGAACCTCCACGGCCTATGCGGCCACTAGGCCCTCAACCTAGCGCGTCTACCAATTCCGCCACCAGCGCGAGAGCCCGCGCAGTGTAGCGACCGGGCGCCTATTTGAGGTAGCGGAAGAGCGCGATGCTGTTCGCGAAGAAGAGGATGCCGAGCACGAGCGTCACGCGCGTCAGGTTGCGCTCGACGATGTGGGTGCCACCCTGCGAGGCGGGGGTGAAGCCCATCCCGCCCATGCCGGCATCGCGGCCGCTGTGCATCAGGATCAGCGAGGTCAGGCCGACGACGATGAGCACCTGCATGACTGCGAGGAACTGGAGCACGCGCCAAGCGTAGCGAGCGCGAGGCGACCTCGACGGTCGCGTCTCGGATCGCGGCCGTCTCGCCGGGAGTCCGCCCACCCTGCCCTGGTACGCTCGCCGCCGGTGGAGGAAGGCGCGCGCGAGCGGATCCAGAAGCTCCTCGTCACCGGGGACAACCGCCTGAAGCAGGGCGTCGCCCCGGCCAGAGCGCGCGAGAGCTGGGAGCAGGCGCTCGCGGTGGCGCGCGAGGCCGGGCTCGAGGAACAGGTGCGGCCGCTCGTCGAGGTCAGGCTCGCGGATCTCGAGCAGCCGCCGCCCGGCTGAGGATCGCCTCGATCCGCTCGGCCTGCCGGAGGACGTCGTGTGCGGCGCTGGCCTCGCGGGCGGCCTCGTTGGGGCGCGGCAGCCGTGCGGCCTCGGCGAGCGCGCGCGAGAGCCCGTCGACGTCGAGCGGGTCGACGAGGACGCCGGCGCCGGGAGGGACGAACTCCGGCGGCCCGCCGACGCGGGTCGCGACGACGGAGCGCCCGCAGGCCATCGCCTCGAGCAGCGCCTGGCCGAGCGGCTCGATCAGGCTCGGCTGCGCGAGCACGTGGCTCTCGGCGAGCAGGTGCGGCACCTCGTCGTGAGGGACGCGCCCGAGCAGGCGCACCCGGTCCCGGCCCTCGAGCTCGACGCGCAGCGGCCCGTCCCCGGCGAAGGACAGCGTCCCCTCCCCCAGGCGCGCGAACGCGTCGGCGAGCCGGACGACGTTCTTGCGCTCGTCGAGCGAGCCCACGCACAGGAAGCGCGGAGGCCCGTCCGGCGGCGGCGTCACGTCGAAGCGCTCGCGGTCGACGCCGCTCGAGACGACCTCGGTCCTCCCCCGCGCCTCGGGCAGCTTCGTCTCGAGCTCGCGCCGCAGGTACTCGGAGACGCAGACGACGGCGACGGCGCGGCGGACGACGAAGCGCGTGGCAGCGGCGACGCCGGGGATCGCGCCGACGTTCCGCACGTCGCGCCCGTGGGCGGTGACGACGAGCGGCGTGCCCGGGATCAGCGCGGCGATCAGCCCGGAGGGGACGAGGAAGTGCGCGTAGAGCACGTCCGGACGGAAGCGGCGGTTGGCGCGGTGCACGCGTGAGGCCAGGGTCAGATAGCGCGCCTTGCCGCCCGCGCGCGTGTCGAGCACGGCGCGCTCGACCTCGTGGCCGCGCCCGGCGAGCGCCCGCTCCATCTGGGCGACGAAGGTGCCGAGGTCGGGGGCGTCCGGGCCCGGGTACATCTGGGAGACGAGCAGGATCCGCACGGCAGCAGCGTATGCACAGGCTCGGGCAATGGATCGCGTCGTCCTTTGGGACTTCGACGGCACGATCGTCACCGCGGAGGACGGCAGCTCGAGGCTTCGGTAGCGTCACGTCCGTGCCGGTGGTGGAGGTCTCGGGACTGACGAAGGTGTTTCGGGTGCCCGAGCGGGAGGCCGGCATGCGCGCGGCGACGCGCGGCCTCTTCCGGCGGCAGTGGCGCGAGGTGCACGCGGTCGACGGGATCTCGTTCGCAATCGAATCGGGCGAGGTGGTCGGCTTCCTCGGCCCGAACGGCGCCGGCAAGACGACGACGCTGAAGATGCTCTCCGGCCTGCTCTACCCGAGCGGGGGAGAGCTGCGCGTGCTGGGCCACGTGCCCTCGAAGCGCGAGCGCGACTACCTGCGCCGGATGACGCTCGTGATGGGCAACCGCAACCAGCTCCAGTGGGACCTCCCCGCCCTCGACTCGTTCGAGCTGAACCGGGCGATCTACCGCCTGCCGCGCGTCGACTTCGCACGCACCCGCGACGAGCTCGTCGAGCTGCTCGACGTCGGCGACCTCGTCCGCAAGCCGGTGCGCCAGCTGTCGCTCGGAGAGCGGATGAAGGTCGAGATCGTCGGTTCGCTCCTCCACCTTCCGCAGGTGCTCTTCCTGGACGAGCCGACGATCGGGCTCGACGTGACCATGCAGAAGCGGATCCGCGCCTTCGTCGCGGAGTACAACGCGCGCCACGGCGCGACCGTCCTGCTCACGAGCCACTACATGGCCGACGTCGAGGCGCTCTGCCGGCGCGTGCTCGTGATCCACCACGGGCGGCTGCTCTTCGACGGCGACCTCACCGCGCTGACGCACCGCTTCGCACCGCACAAGACGATCGAGGCGGTGCTCGCGGACGGGGAGACGGTGCGTGTGAACGTCCCGAAGGAGGAGACCTCGGCCGCGACCGCGCGGCTGCTCGCCGAGAACGAGGTGGTCGACCTGACCGTCGAGGATCCGCCGATCGAAGACGTGATCGAGCGGGTCTTCGCGAGCGAGGCGCCCGCGTGAGCTCGCTCGAGGCGGCGCGGCTCGCGCGCCGCGAGTCGTGGCTGCGGTCGCTGGCGGACTACTACGCCACCACGATCCGGACGACGATCCAGCGGAACTTCCAGTATCGCGCGGCGACGTACGGCTACACGATCGGAATGGTCGCCGAGCCGACGATCTACCTCGTCGTCTGGTCGACGATCGCCCGCGCCGAAGGCGGCACGGTCGGCGGGCTCGACGCCGGGCACTTCGCCGCCTACTACATCGTCTGGACGCTCGTCCGCATCATGAACATCACGTTCACGCCCTACGGCTGGGAGTGGCGGATCCGCGAGGGGCAGCTCTCCGGCTGGCTGCTGAAGCCGATCCATCCGATCCACTACGACATCGCCTGGTTCGCCGGCCAGAAGCTGCCGTGGCTCGTCATGTATCTGCCGATCGGCGCCGGGCTCTCGCTCGCGTTCCATCCCGTCTTCCACACGAGCGCGCTCTCGGTGGCGGTGTTCCTCGTCGCGATCTGGGGTGCGTACCTCGTTCGCACCATCGGGCTGTGGCTGCTCGGGATGTGCACCTTCTGGACGACGCGGGGCTCGGCGATCTTCGAGACGTACCTGCTCGCGGAGCTGCTCCTCTCCGGACGGCTGCTGCCGCTCCAGCTGATGCCGCACTGGTCGCAGACGCTGGCGTCGTTCCTGCCCTTCAAGTGGACGTTCTACTTCCCGATCGAGGCGCTGATCGGCGGCCTCTCGACCGGAACCCTGCTGCGCGGGCTCGGCCTTCAGCTCCTCTGGATCGTCCTCGGCTCGCTCAGCGTGCTCGTGTTCTGGCGCGCCTCGGTCAAGCGCTACTCGGCGGTCGGGAACTGATGCTGCGGCTCGCGCTCGTCTTCCTCCGCCTCGGCGTGCTGAACGAGCTCCAGTACCGCGTCAACTTCTTCGTCGCCGCCTTCCAGGCGCTGCTCTCGGTCGGGGTCGGGATCGTCGTGCTCCTGCTCGTCTACTCGCACACGACGAGCCTCAACGGCTGGAGCGAGTCGGAGCTGCTCGTCGTTCTCGGCGTCCAGCTCCTGCTCGGCGGCATCGTCTCGACCGCGATCCAGCCGAACATGCAGCGGCTGACCGACGACGTCCAGCAGGGCAAGCTCGACTTCCTGCTCACGAAGCCGGAGGACGCGCAGTTGCTGGCGTCGCTGCGCGTGATCCAGATCTGGCAGAGCGTCGACGTCCTCTCCGGCGCGATCGTGGTCGCGGTCGGCGCGGCGCGGGTCGGCGGGGGACTCGGCGTCGGCCATGCGCTCGCCTTCGTCGGGCTGCTGCTGCTCGGCGCGTTCCTCCTCTACTGCTTCTGGCTGATCCTCGCGACCGGGTCGTTCTGGATCATCGACATGTGGTTCCTCGCGAACCTCTGGGAGGGCCTCTTCCAGACGGGCCGCTGGCCGATCGGCATCTACCCGGGCTGGTTGCGCTACTCGATGACCTATCTCGTCCCGATCGGCTTCGCGATCACGGTGCCGGCGCAGGCGCTCACCGACCGGCTGCAGTGGACGACGGTGGGCGTGGCAGTCGGCTTCGCGCTCGCGCTCGCTGCCTTCACGCGCTGGTTCTGGCGCTTCGGGCTGCGCCGCTACTCGGGGGCGTCGGCCTAGAGGCGTGACTCCCGGCCCGGCCACCGGGGAGACCGCGGACGCCCGGCTCGACCCGGTGTGGCCGCTCCCCCGTCCGCGGAGGGGGCCGAGCTAGCCCTTCGACCATTCCTCGACACGGCGCGACTACCCACTATGAGGACCGGCTGGCCAACCATGAGGACCTACCGGCGTCTCCCGACGAGGGGCGAGAGCTATGTCACTGCGGCGTCTCCGAGATCGCCTCGGTCTATCGGAGCATTCAACCGCTCGGGCTCGATCGAGTCCCTCTTCCTGCGGAACGCGGAACGGCTCGCCCAGGACGAGGACGTCACCGCGTTCGTGTCGGCTGCCGGCCGGGCGCCGACATCCGCGCTGCTCCGCTTCGCCGCGATCGAGCCGGCGGCGCACGGAAGCGGGCGCTGGCGATACGCGCTCGAGTGCTCGACCTTCGCGCGGCGAGCGTCGAAGGAGCTCGCGCGCCGGCGCACGGAGTTCGATCTCGTGCACGTCGAGGGAACCTCGGCGTACGACGCCGACCTGGTGACCGTGCACGCCGTTCGCCGGGCCGAGGTCGAGCACTACTTCGCACGGGTCGAGCCGGAGGCTTGGATCGCCCGCCGCCGCCTCAACACCCTGCTCCGACCGCAGACCTCCGTGGTCGTGAGCATCGAGCAGCGGCTCCTCGAGCGCATCCCCTCGCCGTACTGCATCTGCCCCTCGCAGGCGGTGAAACGCGATCTCGAGCGCTGGCACGGAGTTCCCTCGGACCGGATCAAGGTGCTGCCCTACGGGGTCGAGCTCGACCGCTTCCGGCAAGACCCGGACGCGAGGGCGAGGCTGCGCGCCGAGCTCGGCACGCCGCCCGACCGGCTCGTGCTCCTGTTCATCGGCTCCTCGTTCGCGCGCAAGGGGCTCCAGTGTGTGTCTCGACGGTCTCGCGCAGAGCCGGCAGGCCGACGCGGAGTTCTGGGTGATCGGCGGGAGCGACGCGGAGCGCGACCGCGTCGAGCGCGCCACGCGGGGCTCCCGCAACCGCATCCGCCTGCTCGGGAGGCGCCCACCCGAGGAGCTGCCGGCGTTCTACTCGGCCGCGGACGTCTTCGTCCTGCCCAGCCAGCAGGACAGCTGGGCGCTCCCGGTGCCCGAGGCGCTCGCGGCGAGCTGCGTCGTCGTCGCGAGCGAATACGCGGGCTCGAGCGATCTGATCACCAGCGGGATGAACGGGTACGTCATGGAAGGATCGGGCAGCGCGGAGGCTCTCGCGGCACTCCTCGACGGCCCGCTCGCCGACCCCGGGGCGCGGGCGGCGGTCGCGGGCCGGGCGAGGGACGCGGTCGTCCCGTACGACTACGAGGCCTTCTACGCGCAGTACCGCGAGGCGCACTGGCACGCCTACGAGCTCGCGACCGAGCGACTCCACCGCCGCGACGAGGCCCACCGCCCTCCTTCAGGCCGCCCACCATGGCTAGCCGGCCGACCAACGCGCCGGCCGCGGGGGCGACGGGGCCGGGTCGGGCCGAGATGCTCGTCTTCGGCAGCCCGCAGATCCTCGACGACGAGATCGAGGAGGTCGTCGAGGCCCTGCGCTCGGGGTGGATCGGCATGGGGCCGCGCGTCGCGGCGTTCGAGGAGGACTTCCGGAGGTACGTGGGCGCGGGGCACGCGATCGCCGTGTCGAGCTGCACCGCGGCGCTGCACCTCGCGATGATCGCGTGCGGGATCGGCCCCGGCGACGAGGTGATCGTCCCGACCATGACCTTCGTCGCGACGGCGAACGCGGTGCTCCACGCCGGCGGCACCCCCGTCTTCGCCGACGTCGACCGGTCCGGCTGCCTCGATCCGGAGAGCGCGGCGAGCGCGATCACCGAGCGGACGCGGGCGATGATCCCCGTCCACTTCGCCGGCCGGCCCTGTCGCATGGACGCGATCCTCGGGCTCGCGGCCGAGCACGGACTCGACGTCGTCGAGGACTGTGCGCACGCGATCGAGACCCGCTACAACGGCTGGCGCGCGGGCACGATGGGCCGCTTCGGGGCCTTCAGCTTCTACGCCACGAAGAACGTCGTGACGGGCGAGGGCGGGATGCTCACGACGGGCGACGCCGACGCGGCCAAGCGGCTGAAGCGGCTCGCGCTCCACGGTCTCACCGCCGACGCCTGGAAGCGGTTCTCGGACGAGGGCTTCCGCCACTACGAGCTCGTCGAGCCGGGGTTCAAGTACAACATGACCGACCTGCAGGCGGCGCTCGGCATCCACCAGCTCCGCCGCGTCGAGCAGAACCTCGTCCGGCGGCAGGAGGTCTGGCGCCGGTACGACGAGCGCCTCGCCGACCTGCCGGTCTTTCTGCCCGAGCCCGAGGAGCCCGGGACGCGCCACGCCCGCCATCTCTACACGCTGCTGCTCGACCTCGAGCGCCTCGACGTCGACCGCGACCGGGTGCTCGGGGACCTGCAGCGGCTGAACATCGGCTCGGGCGTCCACTACCGGGCCGTGCACCTGCACCCGTACTACCGCGACACGTTCGGCTACGCGACCGGGACGTTCCCGGTGGCGGAGTGGATCTCCGACCGGACGCTATCGCTTCCCCTCTCGCCGAAGCTGACCGACGACGACGTGGAGGACGTGATCGCGGCCGTGCGCCACGTCCTCGGCGCCTGATCCCGGGCACGGCGCCGAGCCCGGCCGCGGCGGCGGCTACGAATGCGGGCGAACGGCGTCGTACATGCCCCACTCCTCGCGCAGGGCCTCGCAGATCTCGCCGACGGTGCAGCGGGCGCCGCAGGGCCGCGCGCATCGGCGGCAGCAGGCTCGCCTCGCCGCGGGCGGTCGTCTCGGACGGCGGCGAGCGCGGCGGCCGCCGCCTCGGTGTTCCGTCCGGCGCGGACGCCGGCCGTGCGCTCGAGCTGGCGCCGCTCGGCCTGCGGGTCGATCTGCAGCAGCTCGACGCGCTCCTCGCTCTCCTCCGCGAAGGCGTTGACGCCGACGATCACTCGCTCGCCCGACTCGACCTGCCGCTGCCAGGCGAAGGCGGCCTGCTCGATCTCCTCCTGGACGAATCCCTGCTCGATCGCCGCGACGGCGCCGCCGAGCTCGTCGACGCGACCGATCAGCTCCCACGCACGCTGCTCGAGCTCGTCGGTGAGCGCCTCGACGAAGTAGGCGCCGCCCAGCGGGTCGGCGGTGTCGGTCGTGCCGCCCTCGGCCTGGAGGATCTGCTGCGTGCGCAGGGCGATCCGTGCCGCGTGCTCCGACGGCAGCGCGAGCGCCTCGTCGAAGGAGTTCGTGTGCAGGCTCTGCGCCCCGCCCGCCGCGGCGGCGAGCGCCTGGATCGCCACCCGGACGATGTTGTTCTCCGGCTGCTGGGCGGTCAGCGTCGAGCCGCCGGTCTGCGCGTGGAAGCGCAGTGCGAGCGCCTTCGGGTTCGTCGCGCCGAACCGCTCCTTCATGATCCGCGCCCACAGCCGCCGCGCCGCCCGGAACTTCGCCACCTCCTGGAAGAAGTGGTTGTGCGCGTTGAAGAAGAACGAGAGCCGAGCTCCGAACTCGTCCGGCGAGAGCCCCGCCGCGACCGCCGCCTCGCAGTAGGCGATCTCCGTTCGCGAGCGTGAACGCGAGCTCCTGGACGGCGGTCGAGCCCGCCTCGCGGATGTGGTAGCCCGAGATGGAGATCGTGTTCCAGCGCGGGATCCGCTCCGCGCAGTAGGCGAACAGGTCGGTCGTCAGGCGCATCGACGGCCGCGGCGGGAAGATGTAGTTCCCGCGCGCGACGTACTCCTTGAGGATGTCGTTCTGCACCGTGCCGCGCAGCTCGCCCGCCGCGACGCCCTGCCCCTCCGCCACCAGCTCGTAGAGCAGCAGCAGCAGCGAGGCGGGCGCGTTGATCGTCATCGAGGTCGAGACCTCGCCGAGCGGGATCCCCGCCAGGAGGATCTCCATGTCGGCCAGCGAGTCGATCGCGACCCCCGTCCGCCCCACCTCGCCCAGGGCGCGCGGGTCGTCGGAGTCGTAGCCGAGCTGGGTCGGCAGGTCGAACGCGATCGAGAGCCCCGTCTGGCCGCGCTCGAGCAGATAGCGGTAGCGCGCGTTCGACTCCTCCGCCGACCCGAACCCCGCGTACTGGCGGATCGTCCACGGCCGGCCGCGGTACATGTCCGGGTACGGGCCGCGCGTGAACGGGTACTCGCCGGGCGGCTCGAGGTCGCGCGGCGCGTCCTCCGGCCCGTAGACCGGCCTCACCTCGATCCCCGACTCCGTTCGCCGGTCGTCGGTGGCGGCCATGGCCGCATCGTACGCGGCTAGACCGCCTCGGCCTCCCGGCTTCGCCGCGCGACGCCGCCCCGTTCGGCCGCGGCGGCGACCGCGGCGGCGACCGAGGCGACGACGTCGCGGTTGAAGACGCTCGGGACGATGTAGTCGGCGGAGAGCTCGCCCTCGGCGATCGTGGCGGCGATCGCGTGACCCGCGGCGACCTCCATCGCCTCGGTGATCGCCCTCGCGCGCACGTCGAGGGCGCCGCGGAAGATCCCCGGGAAGGCGAGCACGTTGTTGATCTGGTTCGGGTAGTCGGAGCGGCCGGTGGCGACGACCGCGGCGAGGCCGGCGATCTCCTCGGGCGCGATCTCCGGCGTCGGGTTCGCCATCGCGAAGACGATCGCGTCGTCGGCCATCGAGCGGATCCCCTCGACCGAGACGGCCCCCGGCTGGGAGAGGCCGATGTAGACGTCGGCGCCGGCGAGCGCCTCGTCGGCGCCGCCGCGCTCCGCCGGCGCGGTCTCCTCGGCGTAGCGGCGCTTCACGTCGGTCAGATCGTCGCGGCCGGCGTGGACGACGCCCTTGCTGTCGCAGCCGACGACGCGCTGCACGCCCGCCGCCTGGAGCGTCCGGGTGACGGCGATCCCGGCGGCGCCGATCCCGGTGACGACGACCTTCACGTCCTCGACGCGCTTGCCGACGACGCGGAGCGCGTTCAGGAACGCGGCGAGAACGACCACGGCGGTGCCGTGCTGGTCGTCGTGGAAGACGGGGATGTCGAGCCGCTCGCGCAGCCGCGCCTCGATCTCGAAGCAGCGGGGCGCCGAGATGTCCTCGAGGTTGATGCCGCCGAAGCCGGGAGCGATCGCCTCGACCGCGGCGACGATCGCGTCCGGATCCTTCGTGCCGAGGCAGATCGGCCAGGCGTCGACGCCGCCGAACTCCTTGAAGAGCAGCGCCTTCCCCTCCATCACCGGAAGCGCCGCCTCCGGGCCGATGTCTCCGAGCCCGAGCACGGCGGTCCCGTCGGTGACGACCGCGACGGTGTTCCGCTTCGTCGTCAGGTTCCACGCGCTGTCCGGGTCCTCGGCGATCGCGCTGCAGACGCGGGCGACGCCGGGCGTGTACGCCATCGAGAGGTCGTCGCGCGTCTTCACCGGCGCGTTCGCCTCCATGTGGATCTTGCCGCCGAGGTGGAGCAGGAAGGTGCGGTCGGAGGCGTGTTCGACCTCGATCCCCGGGAGGGCGCTGCAGGCGCCGACGATCGCGTCGGCGTGCGCGGCGTCGGTTGCGAGCACGGTGACGTCGCGGACCTTCGCCCCCGGCTCGACGCGGACGAGATCGATCGCGCCGAGCAGGCCGCCCGCGTCGGCGATCGCGCGCGCGAGGTCGGCGAAGGCGCCGGGGCTGTCGACGAGATGGACGCGAAGGGTGGTGCTGAAGGAGGCGGAGTAGTGGCTCATGGCGATGGATCGTGGCGCTCCGGCGAGTCTCCCGCATCGGGAGTTTTCCGGTTAGCGGGCGTCACGACTCCGTCGAGGCCGGAAGGAGGCGGAGCAGCGCCGCGCCGGCTTCCGCGACGTCGAGCGACTCGTCGACGACGGCGTGGAGGAGGAGGCCGTCCCAGGCGGCGGAGAGGGCTGCCGCGAGCGACTCCGCCTCGCCGACGCCCTCGCGCCCCAGGGCCGCCGCGAGCTCGGCGCGGAAGTCGCGGATCATCGCCGCCAGCGCCTCTCGCAACTCCGCGTCGCGGGCCGCGTGGAGCATCGTCTCGAAGAGAAGCAGCGTCAGCGCCGGCTCACCGCGGATCGCCTCGACCACCGCGAGCGAGCGCTCCAGCGCCGCGCGCACGCTCGGCGCCTCGCGCAGCGCCGCCGTGACCGGCTCGAGCGAGTCGGCGGTCGCCGAGAGCGCCGCCTCCCGTACGAGGTCGTCCTTCGAGCGCCAGTGGTAGCTGACGACGCCCTGCGTCACGCCGGCCCGAGCGGCGATGTCGCGGGTGCTGAACCCCGACCAGCCCGCCTCCGCGACGAGCTCCGCCGTCGCGCGGAGGATCGCCTCCCGCGTCGCCTCGCCACGGCTCCGGCTCGCGCTCATCACTCTATTTTGTCAGACGAACAAGGTCATATGATAAGTTCGCTCCACGATGCAGACGGTGATCGTCGCACGCGGAGTCGTGAAGGCGTACGGGCGCCGCCCCGTCCTGCACGGCGTCGACCTCGAGGTGCCCGCCGGCTCGCTCGTCGCGGTGGTGGGCGAGAACGGCGCAGGCAAGTCGACGCTGCTGAAGATCCTCGCCGGCACGCTGGCCGCCGACGCCGGCGAGGTCGACGTGCGCGGCAGCCTCGGCTACTGCCCCCAGGAGCCGGTGCTGAACGGCGCTCTCACGGTGCAGCAGCACCTTCGCTACTTCGCGGCCGCCCACCGCCTCGCAGGCCTCGGCCGGGCCGACGAGCTGCTCGAGACGCTCCGCTTCGGCGGCTACCGCGAGCGCTCGGTCGACGAGCTCTCCGGAGGGACGCGCCAGAAGCTCAACCTCGCGCTCGCGCTCGTCCACGATCCGGACGTGCTCCTGCTCGACGAGCCGTACCAGGGCTTCGACTGGGAGACGTACCTCCGCTTCTGGGAGCTCGTCGACGAGCTCCGCGGGCGCGGGCGCGCCGTCGTCGTGATCACGCACCTCGTCTTCGAGGAGCAGCGCTTCGACCGGCTCTACCGGTTGCGGGAGGGCCGGATCGATGCCTGAGCGCCCGCTCGCCCGCCAGTTCCCGACCGCGCTCGCGTTCGCGCTCCGCAACCAGGCGCGGAACCGGTTCGCCTGGCTCCTGCTCGCGCTCTTCGTCCCCGCCTGGTACGCGCTGATGGGGTCGCTGATCCCACCTGACCCGCTCGACTTCCGACTCTTCTCCACCGGAGCGGTCCTCCACGTCGACGGCAGCGACCTGGGGCTCGTCAGCGCGGGGATGAACTCGCTCACGCTGATCGTCGGCTTCGCGGTCTTCGCGGCGATCCGGCGCGCGCTGCCACTCGACCGGCGCCTCGTCTTCGCCGGCTACCGGCAGTCGCTGCTCGTCGCGGCGAAGAGCCTCGCCACCGTCGCGGTCGCCGCGACCGTCGCCCTCTACGCGTCGCTCGTCCTGCTCGCGTTCTGGCTCCCGCCGGCCTCCGGCTGGTTCGCGATCTTCGCCGCGTTCGCGCTGATGGCGATCGAGTACGGCGCGCTCGGCCTGCTGCTCGGCGTGCTCGTGAAGGGCGACCTCGAGGGCTTCTTCCTGATCATCATGGGCGGGCTCACCGACACGTTCCTCCAGAACCCGGTCGGGAATCCGGTGGCGAACAAGCCGCTGCTCCAGTACTTCCCCTCGTTCGGGCCGATGCAGTTCGCCTCCGGCGGCGCCTTCGGCCACACCTGGCTGTGGCGCGACCTCGCGCTCGGGTGCGCGTGGGCGATCGGCTTCGCCGCCGTCGGGCTCGTCGTGTTTCAGCTGCGGACGCGAGTCCGCCGTCACACGAGGGCCGGCGGCTCCAGCTCGGCGTCGCGGCTGACGAGCGCCGCGTAGCGGCCGCCCGCGGCGAGCAGCTCCTCGTGCCGGCCGCGCTCGACGACGCGGCCCCGATCGAGGACGACGATCTGCTCGGCGTCGCGCACGGTCGAGAGCCGGTGCGCGATCGCGATCGTCGTCCGCCCCTCGGAGAGCCGGTCGAGCGCCTCCTGGACGAGCCGCTCCGTCTCGGTGTCGAGCGACGAGGTCGCCTCGTCGAGGACGAGGATCGGCGGGTTGCGGAGGATCGTGCGCGCGATCGCGATCCGCTGCTTCTCGCCGCCCGAGAAGCGGTAGCCGCGCTCGCCGACGACGGTGTCGTAGCCATCGGGGAGCGCCGCGATCACGTGGTGGATCCGCGCCGCCTCCGCCGCCGCGACGATCTCCGCGTCGGTCGCCTCGGGCTTCGCGAAGGCGAGGTTCTCCCGCACCGACGCGTGGAAGAGGTACGTCTCCTGCGAGACGACGCCGACGAGCGAGGCGAGAGCACGGAAGGAGAGGTCGCGGACGTCGACGCCGCCGATCGTCACCGAGCCGCGGTTCACGTCGTAGAGCCGCGCGGCGAGGTAGCCGAGCGTCGTCTTCCCCGAGCCGGTCTCCCCGACGAGCGCCGTCGTCGTGCCCGCCGGCACGGCGAAGCTCACGTCCTCGAGCGTCCAGGTGTCCTCGGCGTAGCGGAACCACACCGAGTCGAAGACGACGTCGCCCGCCCCGGCGACCTCGCGCGCGCCCGGCTTCTCGGCGATGTCGACCGGCGTGTCGAGGTACTCGAAGATCCGGTCGAAGAGCGCGAGCGAGGTCTGCACGTCGAGCGAGACGCCGAGCAGCGAGCCGACCGGGAAGAACAGGCGCGTCTGCAGCGTCGTGAACGAGACGAGCATCGGCACCGACAGGTGCGAACCGTGTGCGAGCGCGAAGCCGCCGAACCAGTAGACCGCGGCCGGCATGACGGCGAAGCTCGTCTGGATCGAGGCCATCACCCAGCGGCCCGCCATCCGCTGCCGCACCTCGAGTTCCGCGAGGCGCAGCGAGTCCTGCTCGAAGCGGTCGGCCAGCTCGTCCGTCCGCCCCATCGTCTTGCCGAGCATGATCCCGGAGACCGAGAGCGACTCCTGCACCTGGCTGGAGATGTCGGCGAGCGTCTCCTGCGTCGTCTTCGCGATCTTCCGCCGCTCGGCCCCGACGCGCCGCGTCAGCACCGCGAAGACCGGGATCAGCGCGAGCGCGAACAGCGACAGCTCCCAGCTGAGCAGGAGCATGCCGACGACGGTCGCGATCACCGTGGTCACGTTCTGCGCGATCGAGGTGGCGGTGTTCGTGACGACGTTCTGGACGCCGCCGATGTCGTTCGAGATCCGCGACTGCACCTCGCCCGTGCGCGTGCGGGTGAAGAACGCGAGCGAGAGGCGCTGCAGGTGGCGGAAGACCGAGGCGCGCAGGTCGTGCATCACGCGCTGGCCGACCTGGTTCGAGACGAGCGTCTGGATCACGCCGAGCACGCCGGTGACGACCGCGATCGCGATCATCCCACCGGCCGCGAGCGAGAGCGCCCTGGTGTCGTTCCGCCCGATCGCCTCGAGGGCGCGCTTGAGCAGGAAGGCCGGGACGACGCCGAGGGCCGCGCTCGCCACGATCAGCGCGAGCAGGCCGGTCAGCCGCGCCTTGTAGGGCGTGAAGAGCGGCCCGATCCGGCGCAGGTTCGCCCTGCGGACCGCCGGGTCGGCGGGCCGCTCGGGCGGCGCGTCGGAGGAGTGGAAGAACATGCCCATCGCCGATCCAGTATGGCCGTCGGGCACACTGCTGCGGCATGCGCGTCACCGTCCGCCTCTTCGCCGGTCTCCGCGAGCGCGCCGGGCAGTCGCGCCTCGAGCTCGAGGACGTCGCCCGCGTCGAGGACGTCTGGGGACGGCTCGGCCTCGGCGAGGAGCCGCCGGGGCTCCTGTACGCGCTCAACCGCGAGTACGTCGAGCCGGAGCGCGAGCTGCGCGACGGCGACGAGGTGGCGCTGATCCCGCCGGTCTCCGGGGGCGCCTTCCGGATCCTGGCCGGGCCGCTCGACGTGGCCGCCGCGATCCGCGAGGCGGAGCACGAGGACGCCGGGGCGGTCGCGAGCTTCGTCGGAACCGTGCGGCGCCGCTCGCGCGACCGCGATCGTGCACCACCTCGAGTACGAGGCGTTCGAGGAGATGGCCGAGCCGATGCTCGAGCGGCTCGCTGCCGAGCTGAGCGCGCGCCACGGGCTCTGCGCGGTCGCGATCCACCACCGCACCGGCCGGGTCGAGATCGGCGAGCCGAGCGTCGTGATCGCCGTCTCCGCGCCGCACCGGGCCGCCGCGCTGCAGGCCTGCCGGGAGGCGATCGACACGCTCAAGGAGACGATCCCGCTCTGGAAGAAGGAGGTCTACGAGGGCGGCGAGGAATGGATCGGGAGAGGATCGTGATGGAGGGCCGCGACTACCAGCCGATCCAGCCGCGGGGCGGCTTCAGCCTCCGCAAGACGCTCGAGCGGCTCGCCGGGCTCGCCGTGCTGATCGGCGGCACCGCGCTCAAGTGGGGCTTCCTCTTCGTCAAGTTCTTCGGCTTCTTCATCTCCGTCGCCGCCTACCGCTTCTGGTTCGGGAGCTGGTCGTTCGCGGTCGGCTTCGTGCTGCTGATCCTCGTCCACGAGCTCGGCCACGCGTTCGAGGCGCGGCATCAGGGGCTGCACGTCTCGGCGCCGACCTTCATCCCCCTCATCGGCGCCTACGTGACGATCCGGCACGCCGGCCTCTCGCCGTGGCGAAACGCCCGCATCTCGCTCGCCGGGCCGTTCGTCGGCGGTCTGGCCGCCGCGGCGCTCTGGGCGGTCGGCGCCGCGCGCGGCTCGCACATGCTCGAGGTGCTCGCGAACATGGGCTTCCTGCTCAACGCCTTCAACATGCTCCCGATCGGCTTCCTCGACGGCGGCGCGGTCTGGCGCTCGACGGTCGAGGCGTGGCGGATGCCGGTGATCCGCTTCGAGGGCGCCGTCCCGGTGGAGGCGTTCGCCCCCGACCGGACCCGTGCGCTGATCATCGGCACGGTCTACGTCCTCCTCGCCGCGGCGCTCGTCGTGGGGATGCTCGCCACCCGTCCGAACGGGGCGCTGTGAGCACGAACCGGAACCGCGACCGCCGCATGCTCCAGACGCACCAGTCGGCGGAGGAGCTGGTCGCGCACACCGAGTCGATCGGGCAGGAGTTCCTCGCCGGCTTCGAAGCGGTCGAGCGGATCGACCGGCCGGCGTGCTCCTTCTTCGGGTCCGCCCGCGCTGCCGAGGGCTCCCCGCCGTACGAGCTCGCGCGCGCGACGGCGCGGCTGTTCGCCGAGGCCGGCTGGGCCGTCGTGACGGGCGGCGGCCCCGGCGTGATGGAGGCTGCGAACCGCGGCTGCCAGGAGGGCGGCGGCCTCTCGGTCGGCTTCAACATCGAGCTGCCGCACGAGCAGCGGGGCAACCCGTACGTCGACCTGGCGCTGACCTTCAACCACTTCTACGCGCGCAAGACGATGTTCGTGAAGGCGGCCGAGGGCTTCTGCGTCTTCCCCGGCGGCTTCGGCACCGCGGACGAGCTGTTCGAGGCGCTGACGCTGATCCAGGCCGGCAAGGTGCTCGACTTCCCCGTGGTGCTGCTCGACACGGCCTACTGGTCGCCGCTCCTGGAGTGGATGCGCGCGCGGGCGGTGGCCGAGGGGATGGTCTCGCCGCAGGAGCTGGCGCTGCTGACCGTCACCGACGATCCGCAGGTCGCGCTGCGCACGGTGCTCGACGGCTCGGCGCGGGTGAACGGCGCGGGCCCGACCGCGGCGAGCAAGCCCAGGGCGGAGTAGGGGTACGGTTCCGGCGTGGAGCTCCGGGATCTGCCGTCCGTGGACGAGCTGGCCCGCGAGGCCGGCGACCCGCTCGCGGTCGACGCCGCCCGCGCGGTGATCGGGCGCGCCCGCGAGGAGCTGCGGACCGGCCGCGAGCCGGGAGACCTCGTCGCGCGGGTGCGCGAGGAGCTCGAGTCGGCGCGCGCTCCGCGGCTGCGCCGCGTCCTCAACGCGACCGGGGTGATCGTCCACACGAACCTCGGCCGCGCGCCGCTCGCCGAGGAGGCGCTCGCCCGCGTGGTCGAGTCGGCCCGCGGCTACTCGAACCTCGAGTACGACCTCGGCGAGGGCGCGCGCGGATCGCGCCAGGACCATCTCGCCGCGGTGCTGCGGCGCCTGACCGGCGCGGAGGCGTCGCTCGTCGTCAACAACAACGCGGGCGCGGTCCTGCTCGCGCTCGCCGCGCTCGCGGAGGGTCGCGAGGTCGTCGTCTCCCGCGGCGAGCTGATCGAGATCGGCGACGGCTTCCGCATCCCCGACGTGCTGGCGCGTTCCGGCGCGCGACTGGTCGAGGTCGGGACGACGAACCGGACGCGCGCCGCCGACTACGAGCACGCGGTCGGCCCGGAGACCGCCCTGCTCCTGCGGGTGCACCAGTCGAACTTCCGCGTCGTCGGCTTCAGCGAGCGCCCTCGCCTCGAAGAGGTCGCCGAAGTCGCACAGCGGCACGAGCCTTCCCCTGGTCGACGACCTCGGCTCGGGCGCCCTCCAGCCAAGTAACACAGTGTTACTTGGCGAGTCGGAGCCGACCGCGCGGGAGGCGCTCGCGGCCGGGGCGGACCTCGTCTGCTTCTCCGGCGACAAGCTCCTGGGCGGGCCGCAGGCCGGGATCGTGGTCGGGCGCGCCGAGCTCGTCGAGCGGCTCCGCCGCCATCCGCTGCAGCGCGCGCTCCGGATCGACAAGCTCTCGCTCGCGGCGCTCGAGGGGACGCTGCTCCTCCACCTCGACGCGCCGGAGCGGCTGCCGGTGCTGCGCGCGCTCGCCCAGGATGCGGGCGCCGTGCGCAGGCGGGCCGAGCGGCTCGCGGCTGCGACGGGCGGCGAGGTCGAGGAGACGGTCGGACGCGTCGGCGGCGGCGCGCTCCCGCTCGCCGAGCTGCGGAGCTTCGCGTGCGCGCTCGAGGAGTCGCTCGCGGCGCCGCTGCGCACCGGCGAGCCGCCCGTCGTCGGCGTCGTCCGCGACGGCCGCCTGCTGCTCGACTGCCTGACGCTGACCGACGGCGAGGCCGAGGAGGCCGCGGCCGCCGTCGCGCACGCCCGTTAACGCGCGAGCTCGAGCAGTGCTGCGTCGGAGGGGAGCCGCCGGATCGAGCGGAGCGCCAGCCCGCACGTCGCGCCGAGGCGGCGGAAGTCCGCCTCGCTGCGCTCCCGGCCGCCGACGAGCGTGAGCATGAAGAGGTCGAAGGTCGCGTGGTCGGCCGAAGGCGGCTCGCCGAGCAGGCTCTCGACGACCAGGATCCGCGCGGCCTCGCCGCCGGCCGCGGCGCATGCCTCGAGGATCTCCGCCGCGCGCTCGTCGGGCCAGCCGTGGAGGATCCGGGAGAGGACGTAGACGTCGCCGCGCGGCAGCGGGTCGGCGAAGAGGTCGCCGGCGACGATCGCGAGCCGGTCCGCGGGCTCGGCGCCGGCGACGACCTGCGGCAGGTCGAAGAGCGTGCCGCGCAGGTGCGGCCGGGCCGCGAGGAGGGCCCGCAGCAGCGTGCCGTTGCCGCCGCCGACGTCGACGACGTGCTCGACCTGGCCCCAATCGTGGACGGAGGCGATCTCGCCCGCGGTGCGCGCCGCCTGCGCGGCCATGGCCGCGTCGAACGACTCGGCGCGCCCGGTGCGCGCAAGCTCCTCGTAGTACCACCCCTCGTCCCGGGCCGGCGAGCCGGTGCGCACGGCGGTGAGCAGCCGCGTCCAGGACTCCGCCCAGACCCCGGGCGCGCCGTCGAGGTCGAACCACGACCGCCAGCCGCTGTCGTCGCGCAGGAGCTCGGAGACCGGGGTGTTCGCGTAGCCGCCCTCCGTCTCCGCGAAGACGCCGCGCGCGACGAGGTACGCGAGCAGCCGCCGCAGCGCGCCGGGGTCTGCGCCGCCCGCGCCGCCAGCTCCTCCGCGCTCGCGGGGCCGTCGCCGAGGAGGTCCGGAAGCCGCAGCGTCGCAGCGATCCAGACCGACCACGGCGCAGCGAAGTCGCTCAGCTCCCGGAGCCGCTCCCGCGCGTCCACGGCCGGAGTCTAGGCTGCGGAAATGCCCCTCACCGTCGGCACGGCCGGGCACATCGACCACGGCAAGACAACGCTGGTCGAGGCGCTGACGGGCCGCAACACCGACCGGTTGCCGCAGGAGCGGGAGCGCGGGATCTCGATCGACCTCGGCTACGCGCCGCTCGAGCTGGCGGACGGGACGCAGCTGTCGGTGGTCGACGTGCCCGGGCACGAGCGTTTCGTGCGGACGATGGTCGCGGGCGCGAGCGGCATCGACCTCTTCCTGCTCGTCGTCGACGCCGCCGAGGGCGCCCGGCCGCAGACGCACGAGCACCTGGCGATCCTGCGTCTGCTCGGGATCGAGCGCGGCGTCGTCGCGCTGACGAAGGCCGATCTCGTCGACGAGGAGACCCTCGAGCTCGCGCGCGCCGAGGCGGAGGAGCTCGTGCCGGGGGCGACGGTCGTCGCGACGAGCGCGCGCACCGGCACGGGGCTCGACGAGCTGCGGGCGGCGCTGGCGGAGATCGCCGCCGGCGCGGAGCCGCACCGGACGGATGATCCGACGCGGCTCTACATCGACCGCTCCTTCTCGCTCCGTGGAATCGGCACCGTCGCAACCGGAACGCTCTGGTCGGGGTCGATAGGCGAAGGCGACGAGCTGCGGCTCGAGCCGTCCGGACGGGCGGTGCGGATCCGCAGCGTCCAGGTGCACGACCGGGCGGTCGAGCGTGCCGAGGCGGGGCAGCGGGTCGCGGTCGCGCTGCCCGGAGTCGACCGGCACGAGCTCCGCCGCGGCGACGCGCTCGTGACACCGGGCGCCTTCGCGGGCAGCTACCGGCTCGACGTGGCGCTCGACCTCGAGGGCGAGCTGCCGCCGCGCGTGCACGTGCACCACGGCACCGCCGACGTCGTCGCCCGCGTCGCGCGGGCCGGCGAGCGGTTCGCGCAGCTCCGGCTCGCCGCGCCGGTCGTGGCCGCCCGCGGCGACCGCGTCGTCCTCCGGGCGGGCACCACGGTCGGGGGCGGCCGGGTCCTCGACCCGGCGCCGCCGCGGCACGCGGACGAGACCCGGATGGAGCTCCTCGAACGCGGGGAGATCGCGGCCACCGTCCACGGGCCTGTACGCGAGGAGGAGCTGCGCCGGCTCGGCGAGGACGCGCTCGCGGGGCTCGTGCGCGCGGGCGGCTGGGCCTTTTCGGCCGACTGGCTCGCGGCGCTGCGCGCCGAGCTGGAGCAGCGCCTGGCGGCCGCGGATCCGCTCGACCCCGGGATCGCGCCGCCGCCGGAGCCCTGGGCCGCGGCGGTCGAGCCGCTCCTCGGCCTGGAGCGCCGCGGCGCGAAGCTCTACCGGCCTGGCGCCGCAGCCGAGCTCGGCGCGCGCGGGGAGGCGGCGGCCGCGCTCGAGGCGCAGCTCGGGCTCGAGCCCGTCAAGGTCGACGATCGCGCGCTCGCGCGCTATCTCGAGGAGGAGGGCCGGCTCGTGCGGGTCGGCGACGGGCTCGCGATCTCCGCGGCGGCCTACGCGCAGGCGCGCGCGGCGCTCGTCGCCGAGTGCGAGGCCGCGGGCCGGATCACGCTCGCGGGCTTTCGCGACCTGCTCGGCACCGGCCGCAAGACGACGCAGCTCCTGCTCGA
Source organism: uncultured Actinomycetes bacterium (assembly GCA_963746895.1). GTDB lineage: Bacteria > Actinomycetota > Thermoleophilia > Gaiellales > Gaiellaceae > Palsa-739. The sequence goes on from CAVVDI010000002.1 coordinate 24,048, forward strand.
GCGCTTCGACGCGGACGGGATCACGCGGCGCGTCGGGGACGAGCGCGTGCTGCGGCGACGAGCGTAGCGTTCGCAGCAGGCTCGACCTCCTGCCCGCGCCGCCCAGGAGCCTCGATCGGAACAGGCCAGAGGTCGTCAGCCCTCCGCACTCGAAAGGCAGAGGTCGACGCGTCGACCGGCGCTGCCGGCTCCGTCGGCCACGTCCGGTGCCTGGCACCGGACGTGGCTCCCGAGGCCGCGTCCGGTCGGCAGTGAGTCCGCTCCCGGAGCGGCGTCGCGCCTCCGCGACTGCTTCTCCGGACGTGTCCGGTGCCTGGCACCGGACACGGCTCCCGGGGACGCCGCTATCCAGGCGGGCCGAACCCTCCGCCGCCCGGCGTCTCGATCCGGACGAGATCGCCGGCGGCGAGCTGCCTCGTCACCTTCGCCGGCTGATCTTCGCCGTTCACGACCGTCCGCCCACGTGCGCCGTCCTCCCCGCCCCGGGCTCCGCGCGGCGCTTGGGAGCGCCGCTCCGCGAGCACCGAGAGACGGCAGTCCTCGAGCACGCGCAGCTCGCGCACGACGCCGTCGCCGCCGCGGTGCGCACCCGCCCCGCCGGAGCCGGCGCGCAGGCTCCAGCGCTCGACGCGCAGCGGATAGGACAGCTCGAGCGCCTCGGTCGGCGTGATCAGCGTGTTGGACATCGCCACGTGCACGCCGCTCGGCCCGTCCGCGTCGGGACATGCGCCCTGACCGCCGCCGATCGTCTCGTAGTACGTGAAACCGGCGTTCCCGAGCGCGACATTGTTCATCGTCCCCTGGCCCTGCGCGGGCACCGGCAGCGCCGCGCCGAACGCGCGGAGAACGACGTCGACGATCCGCGACGACGTCTCGGTGTTGCCGGCGACGACGGCTGCGGGCGCCCTCGCGTTGACGAGGCAGCCCTCGGGCGCGGTGACCGTGACCGGGGCGAAGGCGCCGCCCGAGGCGGGCAGATCCGGCTCGGTCAGGCAGCGGACGACGAAGTAGCAGGCCGAGCGCGTCACCGAGAGCGGGCAGTTGAGGTTCCCCGCGTCCTGGGCGGCCGTGCCCGCGAAGTCGATGTGCACCTCGTCGCCCGCGACCTCGACCGTGCAGCGGATCGGCAGCTCGCCGTCGACCGCCTCGACGACGTCCTCCGCCTCCCAGCGCCCGTCCGGGAGCGCCGAGACGGCGGCGCGCACCATCCGCTCGGAGTACGCGTACAGCTCGTCCATCGCCGCCGCGACCCGCTCGCGCCCGCGGCGCGCGCAGAGCTCCTCGATCCGCCGCTCGGCGAGCCGGTGCGCGGCGGTCTGCGCCCGCAGATCGCCGCGCCGCTCGTCCGGGTTGCGGGCGTTCGCGACGAACAGCCGCTCCACCTCGGGCGTGAGCAGCACCGGCGGCACGATCAGCCCCTCCTGGTACAGCTCGCGCGAGAACGCGGGCAGGCTCGCGGGCTCCATCCCGCCGACGTCCGCATGGTGCGCGCGCGACACCGCGTAGCCGAGCGCAGTGCGCGAGACGAGGGTCACGTCGGGGAGGTGGGTCCCGCCCGTGTACGGGTCGTTGAGGATGCAGACCTGCCCCGGCGCGAGGCCGAGCGACCTCGCCGCGGCGACCGCGTCGGGCATCGCGCCGAGGTGGACGGGGATGTGCTCCGCCTGCGCGACCATCCGCCCCGCCTCGTCGAAGACCGCAGTCGAGCAGTCGCGCCGCTCCTTGATGTTGGCCGAGAACGCGGAGCGGATCAGCACCGCACCCATCTCCTCGGCGACCGCGCGAAGCGAGCTGCCGATCACCTGCAGCTCGACGTTCATCGCCGCAGCACCAGCGTCCCGTCGGCGTTCGTCTCGCCGTGCCAGCCCTCCGGCACCCAGCACGTCGAGCCCGACAGCTCCACGAGCCGCGGCCCCTCCGCCTCGTGACACTGTGTTACTTGGAAGGAGATGTCCGGCCCGGGCACGACCTCGGCGGTCCTGACCGCGACCAGCTCGACCTCCCGCGCCGGGTCGGCGTAGCCGTACCGCTCCTCGTGCGCGCGGTGGAACCGTGCCGCCAGCTCGGGCCCGAGCGGCACCGTCAACTCGAACGACTGCCCGTGGTAGCGCAGGTCCGCCTCCCCGTCCGCCGGCAGCCCGCCGGCCCCGGCGAGCGGCCGCACGTGCGAGACGACCCGGTCGCGCCGCTCGTCGCTCGCGACGAGCCCGAGCGCGGAGAGGACGCCGGCCGCCTCCGGGACGAGCACCGCCTCGATCCCGAGCTCCTCGGCGAGCGCGCACGCGTGCAGCGGTCCTGCTCCGCCGAAGGCGACGAGGGCGAAGTCGCGCGGGTCGTGCCCCTGCTCGACCGAGACGACCCGCAGGGCGCGCAGCATCTCCGCGTTCACCACCTCGACCACGGCCGCGGGGTCGATGCCGCCGAGCGCCGCGGCCGCCGCGCCCCGGTCGAGCACGAGCCCGCCCGGAAGCTCGTCGGGCAGCCGCCCGAGCAGGAGGTTCGCGTCGGTGACCGTCGCGCCGCCGCCGCGCCCGTAGCAGGCGGGGCCGGGGCTCGCGCCCGCCGACTCGGGGCCGACCCGGATCGCGCCGCCCGCGTCACGCCGCACGAGCGAGCCGCCGCCGGCGCCGACCGTGTGGATATCGACCGTCGGCAGCCGGATCGGGAAGCCGCCGACGACCCGCTCGTGCACGCGCGCCGCGCGTCCGCCCGGCAGGAGGCAGACGTCGGTCGAGGTCCCGCCCATGTCGAAGGCGATCGCGTTCTCGAACCCGGCGCGCCGGGCGACGAGCCCCGCCCCGACGACCCCGCCCGCAGGGCCCGAGACGAGAATCGCGGCCGGGTGCGCCGCCGCCTCCTCGACCGACGCGACCCCGCCCGACGAGAGCATGACGAGCGGCGCCGGCAGCCCCGCCTCGCCCGCGGCGGCCGCGAGCGCGCGCAGGTAGCGCGCGGCCACCGGAGCGAGGTACGCGTCGGCGGCGGTGGTCGAGGCGCGCTCGTACTCGCGGAACTCCGGGGCGACCTCGTGCGAGGCGACGACGTGGACGCCGGGGTGCCGCCGCCGCAGCTCGTCCGCCACGGCCCGCTCGTGGGAGTCGTCGCGGAACGAGAAGAGGAGGCACACGGCGATCGCCTCGGCGCCGCCGAGATCCGGCAGCGTCGCGAGGTCGAGCGGCTCCAGCTCGCCGTCGGGCCCGAGGCGGCCGCGGACGCCGTGGCAGCGCTCGAGCGGGACGAGCGGGTCGGGGTGCGCGGCGCAGAGGCGGTAGAGGTGCACCCGCGTCTGCCGGCGCAGGTGGAGCAGGTGCTCGAAGCCGGCGTTGCCGACGTACGCCGTTCGCGCGCCGCGTCGCTCGAGCAGCGCGTTCGTGGCGACGGTCGTCCCGTGCGCGAACCGGGTCACCCCCGCCGCGCCGACCGCCAGAGCCGCCGCGAGCACCGACTCCTCCTGCCGCGCCGCCGTCGGCACCTTCGCCGTGCGCACCCGCCCGTCTTCGAGCAGGACGGCGTCGGTGAACGTGCCGCCGACGTCGACTCCCAGGATCGCCACGTGCGTACTCTGCATTCCGGTGTCGATCCGCGCCTTCCTCTTCGACTTCGACGGCCTGATCCTCGACACGGAGGTCGCCTCCCGCGCCGGCTGGGAGCTGCTCTACCGCGAGCACGGCCACGAGCTGCCGCCGGAGAGGTGGGCGGAGGTCGTCGGCACCCACGGCGCGTGGGACCCGATGGCCCACCTCGAGGAGCTCGTCGGCGAGCCGCTCGAGCGGGAGGCCCTGAACGAGCGCCGCTATGCGCACGAGCTCTCGCTGATCGAGGCGGAGCAGCTGCGGCCGGGGATCGCGGAGTACTTCGCCGCCGCGCGGCGCCTCGGCCTGAAGCGCGCGATCGTCTCCAGCGCCACGCGCCGCTGGGTCGACATGCACCTGCACCGCCTCGAGGAGGCGGTCGGCTGGGACGCGATCTGCACCGCCGACCGGATCCCCGAGCGGGCGAAGCCGGCGCCGACGCTGTACCTCGACGCGCTCGGGATCCTGCGGGTCGGCGCCGACGAGGCCGTCGCCTTCGAGGACTCCCCGAACGGCGTCACCGCGGCGAAGGCGGCGGGGATCTTCTGCGTCGCCGTCCCCAACGAGGTGACCCGCGCGCTCGGGCTCGAGGAGGCCGACCTCGTGCTCGACTCGCTCGCCGAGCTGCCGCCGGACGAGCTGCTGTCGCGCTTCAGCTGACGAGGCGCACGAGCGCGGTCGCGACCGCACCGGCGAGGACGACCGCCCACAACGGCGCACGCACTGCGATCGCCAGCGCGCCCGCGGCGACGCCGGCCAGCCGCGCGTCGCCGACGAGCGAGCGGCCGTTCGCGAACGTCTCGGTGACGACGAGCGCTGCCAGCAGCGCTGGCGCGAGCAGCTCGAGCAGCTCGACGACCCGCCGGGGCAGCTGCCGCGCGCCGACCACGACGGGGCCGACGCCCTTGAGCGCGACCGTGCCCGCGCCGATCGCGAGCACGGCGATCCAGGCGTCGCTCACGCGCGCCGCCGCAGGCCGGCGAACGCGGCGACGGTCGCGGCGACGATCGGGAGGCCGGGCCGCGCGACAGGCGTCAGCGCAGCGGCGATGGCGGCCCCGCAGATCGCCGCCGCCACCGCCCGCGGTCGTTTGCGCAGCTGCCCGAGCAGGAGGGCGAGGAACAGCGCCGCGAATGCGCCGTCGAGGCCGAACCGCCTCGGGTCGCCGATCGCGCCGCCGGCGAACGCGCCGATCGCGGTACCGCCGGTCCAGCAGACCCAGAGCGCGGCGCCGACGCCGAGCAGAACGCCACGGTCGAGCGTCGGGCCGCCGGCGCCCGAGAGCGCCCACGACTCGTCCACCACGAGCTGCGCGTCGACGAGCCGCTTCGCCACGCCGCCGTGGAACGCGCGCGCGACGCTGATCCCGATCGGGGCGTAGCGCGCGTTCAGGAGGAGCGCCGCGACGATCGCGGACACGACGCCGCCGCCGGCGCCGAGGACGGAGACGGCGGCGACCTGTGACGAGCCGGCGAACGTCGTCGCCGACATCACCGTCGCCGCGAGCGGCCCCACGTGCGCGGCGCGCGCGAGCACGCCGAAGGACGCCCCGAACGCGACGACGGCCGGCAGGAGCGGTCCGGCGACGCGGACGCCTCTACGCACCCGCGCCGGCCCGCCGGCGCCGGAACGCACGCGCCTTCTCCCGGTTGCCGCACACCTGCATCGAGCACCACTGCCGCGAGCGGTTGCGCGCCGAGTCGACGAACGCCCAGCGGCAGCCGTCGGCGCGGCAGGCCTTCAGACGCCGCCAGGAGCCGTCCGTCATCGCCCGGGCCGCCGCCGCGAGCACGGCCCCGATCCCGCCTGCCGGCGCGACCGGCCACGCCCCTCCCGGGCCGAAGGCGACCGTGACGCCGGCTGCCCTCGCCGCCGCTTCGAGCGTCGCCGCCGCGGCGACCGGGTCGGAATCGCAGCCGTTGTTCGCCCGCATCAGCTCGCGCAGCGCCTCGCGCACCGTCCGCGCCGCCGCCGCGTCCCGGTCGCCCGGGCGCGCCCCCCGGATCCCGCGAGCATCGAGCCAGCGGCCCAGCGCGCGCGCGTCGCCGAGTGCGTCGGCGCCGCTTTCGAGGTCGAGCGTGTTGACGAAGTCGCAGACGAGCTGCAACCCGGGGTTGACCTGCTCCATAACCGGTCAATACGCTATCACCAGTTACCAAGCGAGGAGGAGCGATGGGCGCGTACCGCACCGCGAAGCTGGAAGAGATCGTGGCGGAGAAGTGGCCCTACTGGGCGCCGATCCGCCATCACTTCGACATTCGCACGTTCGGCATCAACGCGTGGCGCGGCGCCGAGCCCGGGGCGAACGTGATCAGCGAGCACGACGAGGCGGAGAGCGGCGAGCCCGAGCTCTACTTCGTCGTCAGCGGCGGCGCGACGTTCACGATCGCCGGCGAGCAGGTGCAGGTGCCCGCCGGCTCGCTCGTGTGGCTCGACGACGCGACCGCGACCCGCTCCGCCGTCGCCTCGGAGGCGGGCACGCTCGTGCTCGCGGTCAGCGGTGCGGCGCCCGGCCGGGCGTTCGAGCCCTCCGGCTGGGACAGCGAGTACCTCGTCGGCGACTGATCGCCGCCGCGACTACGCTCCGGGGCGGAGCGGCCGGGCCCGGTGGCCCAACCGGTC
>CAVVDI010000003.1:0-27558 GCA_963746895.1 uncultured Actinomycetes bacterium
TGAGATTCGTCGCCCGCGAGGTCGGGCCGGCGATTATCGGCTTCCTCGTTGCAGCCCTCGCGGTTCTGTGGGCGGCCGCCCGGCCGAGCGGCGAGCCGGCGCAGCGTTACGTCGGACAGCTGCTCGGCGCCGAGTCGATTCTGCTGCTCACGATCGGTCTCGTCCTCATCAGCACCCTCCCCTGGGTCGAGGAATGGTTCGACGGGATCGACCGCGCGGCGATCTGGCACCGGCGCGTCGCGATCGTGGGCATCATCCTGCTTGCGCCCCACCTTCTGCTGTCGTCCAGCCCGCACGGGACGACGCTCGGCGGGCCGCTCGGTGCGATCGGGGCGATCGGGCTCGTGGGGCTCGCCGCCTGGGCGATCCTGCCCCGGTGGCAATCCGTCATCCCGCGCCCGCTCCGCGGCATGATCGTCGCCGCCCGCGACCTGCCCCTCGTGCGCGACGTTCGCGGGATCTTCGGCGGCTACGAACGCTGGCGGATGCTGCACCGGACGACGGGGCTGTTCGTGGCCGCCGGCTTCGCTCACGGGGTGCTCGACGGCACGCCGTTCGCGAACGCACCGCTGCTCCGCTTCAGCTACGCCGCGATCGGCGCGGTCGGCGTGGCGTTCTATCTCTACCGCGAGCTCTTCGCGCGCTTCTTTCTGTCGTTGCACGACTACGAGGTCGACTCCGTGCGGCGGATCGACGGGGGCCTCTTCGAACTTGCGATGCGACCTGTCGGCAAGCCCGTGGAGTTCACTCCGGGCCAGTTCGCAATGGTCTACATCGAGGCCAAGGACGGCTGGCACAAGCATCCGTTCACGATCTCCAGCGCACCGCACGAAGACGTGCTCCGCGTCACGATCAAGGCGCTCGGCGACTACACCTCGCGTCTCGACAAGCTGATCGAGCCGGGCATGCCCGCGGTGATCGGCGGGCCGCATGGGCGTTTCAGCCACCGGAAGGGCACCGACCGCCAGGTGTGGATCGCGGGCGGCGTCGGGGTCGCCCCGTTTCTCAGCTGGCTGCGCGCGCTCGACGGCGACCTGACCGCACGGGTCGACTTCTTCTACACGGCCGAAGGCGAGGCGCCGTTCGCGCACGAGATCCGCACCATCGCCGACGCGCACGACCCGCTGCACGTCCACTTCGTCGACACCGCGGTCGACGGGCGGTTGACGGCCGAGCGCGTGCTCGCCGAGGCCGAGGGCGACCCGCGGGGGCTGTCCGTGTTCATGTGCGGGCCGCAGGGGATGATCCGCAGCTTCCAGAACCAGCTCAGGCTCGCGGGCGTGCCCCACCGCCGCATCCATCGCGAGCACTTCGACTGGCGCTGACGGCCCGCGCGCGGGCGATCTGGAGACTCCAGCGTCCGCGGTGGCTCGTTCGAGGGGAACCTGTGCGGGTTCGACTCCCGCCGCTTTCATTCCTCGCGCGGCGCCCTTGAGCTGGCGCCCTCGTGCGAGTAGCCTCAACGCGACGGAAAGGAGCCTGCGGCACCCCGATCGAGGAGTTCCGCATGGCCCTGCACACCAGCATCGTTCGAATCGATCCGCAGCCGCTGCCGGCGAGCGTCGCCGAGCGGATCCGCCTGCAGCTGCAACGGGAGCTCTCCTGGGCGGCGTTCGAGCCGAATGCGGAGCCGCTCTGGCAGCGCGTCCGCATCGAGGCGGAGGAGCTTCTGATCGGCCACTGGCGCGACGGCGAGCTGCAGGGCTCGAAGCTCGAGGAGGCGTTCTTCGTCCGCTGCGGCCCGGGCGACACGATGACGCAGGACGACGTCCTCGCCGGCCGTCTGGTCGTCGTGGTCGGGCTCGCCGTCGAGCGACCCGCCGAGTTCGTCGAGGTCGAGGTCGAGGAGACCGTGGGCAGCCGTCGGCCCGGCCGCCTTTCCGCGATGCAAAGGAGCTGAGATGGAGTGGATCACCGAGGCCGACGGTGTCTTCCGCGGCGGCGGCGTCAAGGGGCTCGCCCTCGCGGGCGCGCTCTGCGGGTTCGCCGAGCACGAGACGAAGCCGATCACGACCTGGAAGAACGTCGCCGGTGCCAGCGCCGGGGCGATCATCGCCTGCTATCTCGCGACCGGCCACGACGCGCACCAGATGCTCGACCTGATGAAGAAGACGAACTTCGGCCAGTTCGCCGACTTCCCGCTGCACAGCAAGGTGCTCGGCGGCGTCGACCTGCTGGTCGAGCACGGGATGGCGCGCGGCGACGCGTTCGAGGGCTGGTTCGACGAGGTGCTCGGCGGCGCCACCTTCGGATCGGTGCGCAAGGAGACGAAGGACGGCGAGGCCCCCGACTGGTCGCTGAAGCTGATCGCGGTCGACGTCACGAACCGGCGGCTGCTCGTGCTCCCCGACGACCTCGTCGGCTATCGCGATCCGGGCAAGTCGACGCTGATCGACCCGGATGCGTTCAAGGTCTCCCGCGCTGCGCGGATGAGCATGTCGATCCCGTACTTCTTCAAGCCGATCCAGCTGGAGGGCAAGGACGGCGGGACGGCCGTGATCGTCGACGGCGGCACGCTCTCGAACTTCCCGGTCTGGCTCTTCGACATCGACCCCACCGTCGCCGGGCGCCAGCCGAGCCGGCCGACATTCGGCTTCACGCTCAGCGGCGGCAAGGGACTCGGCGGCGGGCTGACGAAGCTCGGCCGCCTCGCGCCCTGGGGCGTCCGCTTCGGGTTCGACATCTTCCACACGGCGCAGGAGGCCTGGGACCAGCGCTTCGTCTCGCACTCGACGCGCGTCCGCACGCTCGCGGTCGACGCCGCCGACGTCGCGACCACCGAGTTCGACCTCTCGCCGGAGAAGCAGGAGCTGCTGATCGCCAACGGCCGCAAGGCGGCGAAGGAGTTCCTGGACGCCTTCAAGCTCGAGGACTACATGAACACCTACCACGCGGCGCTCACCTCGGAGCCGGTCCCGACCGGCTGAGGCTCGGCTCTACCCGCGCCGGCCGAGCGGCTCGAAGCGTGCGGTGAAGTGGCGGAGCGCCCCCGGCTCCTCCACGATCCGCAGGCCGCGCAGCGCTGGGGCCCGGCGCGCGACCTCGACGCAGACCTCGATCACGTAGTCGACGTGGCTCTGCGTGTACGTGCGGCGCGGGATCGCCAGGCGGACGAGATCCATCGCCGCCGGCTCCTCGCTCCCGTCCGGGCGGCGGCCGAACATCACCGTCCCTATCTCGCAGCCGCGGATCCCGCCCGCGAGGTAGAGCTCGGCCGCGAGCGCCTGGCCCGGGTACTCGAGCGGCGGCACGTGCGGGAGCAGCCCTCGCGCATCGAGGTAGACGGCGTGGCCTCCGACCGGCTGGACGATGGGAATCCCGGCTTCGGTCAGCGCGTCGCCGAGGTAGGCGGTCGACCGGATGCGGTAGCGCAGGTACTCGGGGTCGACCGCCTCGCGCAGGCCCTGTGCGATCGCCTCCAGGTCGCGGCCGGCGAGCCCGCCGTACGTCGGAAAGCCCTCCGTCAGGACGAGCAGCGTCCGGCACTGCGCTGCGAGCGCGTCGTCGTTGCAGGCGAGCCAGCCGCCGATGTTGGCGAGCGGATCCTTCTTGGCGCTCATCGTCATGCCGTCGGCGAGCGAGGCGAACTCGCGGACGATCTCGGCGACCGGACGACCCGCCTGGCCCTCCTCGCGCTCGTGGACGAACCATGCGTTCTCGGCGAAGCGGCACGCATCGAGGAAGAGCGGCACGCCGTGGCGGTCGCAGAGCTCGCGCACGCCGCGCAGGTTCCCGAGCGACACCGGCTGGCCGCCGCCGGAGTTGTTCGTGATCGTGACCATCACGACGGGGACGTCGCCGGCGCGCGCCTCGAGGAGCCGCGCCAGGGCCTCGAGGTCGACGTCGCCCTTGAACGGGTGCCGGAGCGACGGCTGCAGTGCCTCGGCGATCGGCAGATCGACCGCCTCGGCGCCGCTGAACTCGATGTTCGCCCGCGTCGTGTCGAAGTGGGTGTTGTTCGGAACGACCTTCCCGGGGCCGCCGAGCGCGGTGAAGAGGATCTTCTCGGCCGCCCGCCCCTGGTGCGTCGGGATCACGTGCCGGAACGGGAACAGCTCCTGGACGGCCTCGAGGAACACGTACCACGAGGGCGATCCGGCGTAGCTCTCGTCGCCGTGCTGGATCGCCGCCCACTGGTCGCGCGACATGGCGCCGGTGCCGGAGTCGGTGAGGAGGTCGATCAGGACGTCGGTGGCGTGCAGGCCGAAGAGGTTGAAGCCCGCTGCCTCGAGCGCCCGCCGGCGCTCGTCCTCCGTCGTCAAGCGCAGGGGCTCGACCGAGTGGATCCGGAACGGCTCGATGATCGTCCGGAAGGCCACGCGGTCGATCCTATGCCCGCGGCAGCGGTGCGGCAGCGGCTATAAGGAGCGGGTGCCCATGCTCGCAGCGGTGCTGCTCGCGCTCGCCCTTCCGACGGCGCACGCCTCCGCGATCCGGCCGTTGACCGGGGCGGAGCGCGCCGCCGTGGTTCAGGCCGGCGAGTACCACCACGGCTGCCCGGTGTCGCTGTCGGACGCGCGCGTCCTCACCGTGCGGTACTACGGGTTCGACCGGCACGCGCACCTCGGGCAGCTGGTCGTGAACGCGCGCGACGCGCAGGGGCTCGCGCGCGTGTTCGCGCGGCTCTACCGGATGCGCTTCCCGATCCACCACATGGCGCTCTCCGACACCTACGGCGCCGGCCGCGACCGGCCGGCGGACGGCGACGTCACCGCGTCGTTCGAGTGCCGCCAGGCCGCCTCCTCACCCTGTACCGGCAATCCGACCGGTCGCACGGGCACCTGGTCGGAGCACGCCTACGGCGAGGCGGTCGACCTCAACCCGGTCGAGAACCCGTACGTCGGCTGTGGGATGACGCGGGACAAGACCGCGCTCTCGTACCTCGACCGCGCGCGGCACCGGCGCGGGATGGTCACCCCGGCGGTCGTGCGGGTGTTCGCGTCGATCGGCTGGGGATGGGGCGGCTCCTGGACCGGCTCGACCAGGGATTACATGCACTTCTCCGCCACCGGGCACTGAGCCGGGCTAGCCGAGGTTCTCGCCTCGAGGTCGTCGACGGCGACGAACCGCACCTCGCCGCGCTCCGCTCAGCACGGCTCAGCGGCGGACGACGACGACGCGCCCGGCGCCGGCGGGGCCGCCCCGGTAGGCGAAGGCGATGAACCGCTTCTCGATCTGCGCGTCGAGGAGCGTCGAGCCCTGCGGCGCCGTCCCGACGACCGTGTCGGCGCCGTCGTCGAGGCGCAGGTCGTGCACTGCCCGGCCGGCGAGGTAGACGGCGTCGTTTCCGTCCGCGTCGAGCAGCGGCTTCGCGCCGCCCACGACCGGCCACGATCGGACGAGCGCGCCGGAGAGAAGGCGGATGTCGAGCTGAGGCGCGTCGCTGCGGAGCACGAGCACCCGCCCCGCGTCGAGGGCGGCGGTGCGCGCGTGCGCGTCGGGAACGACGCCGTAGTGGGCGCCGTGGGCGTGCCACATCGCGATCGAGCCGTCGGCGCCGACCGCGACCGCGTGCTCCTGGTCGTCGAGCCCGAGCGGGATCACCGGACCGCTGTCCGCCCAGAGCTCGCGGTCGTTCGCGCTGATCGCGCCGCCGACCAGCGTGCCGTCCAGCCCCCGCGTGTAGTCGCCGAAGAGGCGCAGCCAGTTCGTCGCGACCACCGGGCCGAGGAACGGGCCGCGGTCGGCGGTGATCCCCGTGACCCGGACGAGCAGCGCCTCCGGTTCGCCGACGCCTGCCTTCACCGCTTCGGCGGTCGAGCCGCGACGGAGCACCCAGAGGGCCTTGGAGATCGCGTTCCCGACCGCGCGCATCCCGGGCCGCACCCAGAAGCGCCCGCCGAAGGCGCAGCTCTCGCCGCCCGGGCGCGTCAGCTGCCGCCGTGACGGGCTGCCCGCCAGGCGAACGAGCTCGACGGCGGGGCAGGCGCCCTTTGCGGCCGGGTCCTCGGCGAGCGTCAGCCAGTCGCGATCGAGCGAGAAGCCGGCGAGCACGGTGGCCGGGAGCCGGAGCGAACGTCGCCGCCGCGGTCGGAGCGGCCGTGCTCCCGCTGCCCGTCGCGGTCGCGCCGCCCGCGCAGGCCGTGGCTGCGAGCGCGATCACGGCGACCGCGGAACCCCGCCGCCGCCTCACCGCGTGAACCGCTCCCAGACGTTCAGCGCCGCGCGGTCGAGCGCCGCCCGCTGCTCCCGCGGAACCTCGTAGTCGCCGAAGCGGACGGACTTCAGAAAGCCCGTGTTCCCCCAGGAGAAGACCTCGCCCTTCCCCGTGGCGGCGTAGGCGATCGAGATCGTCTGCGGACGCTTCCAGGCGGGCGGGTAGGGGATCGACTTCGCCCCGAGCCAGGCGCTCGCCTCCTTCTCGCGGGACGGCGTGAAGGCCGGCACCGTCGCGGTCGCCACGGTCACCGTGCCCGGCGGCGAGAGCTTCGGGTCGACGGTGTCGACCTCGCCGAGCGCGATCCCGAACGGGTCGCCGTCCTGCACGCCCGTCCCGGCGAACAGCCAGGGCAGGGACTCGACCGCCCCGGGGGAGACCGAGTAGACGGGACGGACCGGGTCGGGCCAGCAGCAGGAGCGGAAGCCCGTCGCCGCGATCGCGAAGTCGGAGCGGGCAGCAGTGCGGTAGCGGTAGGACGCGCGGTAGACGGTCGAGACCCCGACCGTCACGGCGCCGTAGAACGAGTTCCCCTGCAGGAAGTAGAGGCGGCCGCCGGCGTTGCGGTAGGCCAGCACCTTCTCGTAGGTCGAGCGCTCGTAGTACTCGGTATGACCCTCGAAGACGATCGTCGCGTAGCGCTGCAGCACCGACGCCGGCAGCGAGCCGAGCTCGACGTCGGTCACGTGCTCCGCGGTCAGCCCGTGCTCGTCGAGCCAGCCGGCGAAGGCGTCCTGGCTCGACGGGTTCGGCTCCCGCCCCTCGAGCACCGGATCGCTCGCGGGAGGCTCGAACGGCCCGTACAGCGGCACGACCGGGTTGCGCGGATGCGCGTACCAGCTGTCCACGACGGCGTCGCGGTTCCCGTCGTACATGTCGTACGCCCGCCAGGTCAGGTACGGGTAGACGACGAGCGCCGTGTGGGGCGGGGGAGCCTCGAGGTCGAGGCGCGGCTGGTGCACGACGAGCGGGAAGTGGGTGATCGCCGGGCCGTTGCGGACACGCAGCAGCCACAGGCCCCCGTTCGGCACGTCGGGCACGCGGTAGGCGATGCGGCCCGGACGGGAGAACTCGACGGCGCCGATCCCGGCTCCGGCCGCGTCGGCCGCGGAGACCAGGTCGAGCGTGTACGGACCCCGCCGGTCGGCGGAGACGTCCACCTGCAGCGTGTCGCCCGCCGTGACGCCGGTCGCACGGCGCACGTACATCGAGACCAGCCGTAGATGCGCGAGGACGCGACCCTTGGAGCAGTGGTGCGTGACGGAGTCGCAGACGCGCAGGACGTACGAGCCGTCCGGATAGCGGCTGCCGTCGGCCTGCAGCCCGTTCCAGCGGAGGACGGTGACGCCGGCGGCGGCGCGCCCGGCGTGAACGTACGTCGCGGAGCGCGAGATGGGGTGGAGCCAGAGCGAGAGCGCGTGCCCGGCGATCGCGCGGACGCCGATCGTCACGACGTCGCGCCGCCCGTCGCCGTCCGGCGAGAAGGTGACCCGGCGGAGGCCGTCGGAGACGCGGTCGCTCGGGTCGACGACCGGGGCCGCCGAGAGAAGGCGCGGCGTCGCCGGCCCGGGGGTCGCCGGACCGCCGGCACGTGCGGGGGAGATGAGGGCGAACGCCGCGACGACCGGCAGGAGCGGAAGTGCGGACGCGTGCCGCATCGCTCCCACGATAGAGCCTTCTCCAGCGTGTCGCGCGAAGCTGCCGCAGGTTCGGCGCAGGAGGCTTCAGGAGGTCCCGGGCGCCCAGCCCCGATGGCCGCGGCGGGGTGCGTAGGCGAGCGCGTGCTCGTAGAGGTCGAGGGGGTCGTCGGCGGCCAGCACGTCGAGCTCCGTCGTCTCACCCGTCTCCTCGTCGGCGACCACGACGGCGGCGCGGTGCGTCCGCCGGCTCCAGAGCAGGGAGACGAGGATCGAGCCGGAGCGGCGGCTGGCGAGCTCTTTCGGGTTCGCATCGAAGGTGAGCCGGGTTCGCATGGCGCGCTCCTTCTCGTCGGGTGGCACACGTTCTACGCCCGTGCGTGCCAGGGGCGGGCCAGGAGACGGCCAGGATTCCGCCGTGCTTCGGCGAGGAGAGGGGAAGGGCGCGCGCCGGCCGGCGGCGCGCGCCCGGGAGCGAGGGGCGATCAGGCCGCGCCGACGGTCTCGTGCTCGCGCTGCTCCGTTCCGGCGACCCGCTCCGGCGGGATCGCGAGAACCGGGCAGGAGGCGGTGTGCAGCAGGCCACGCGCCACGCTGCCGAGAAGGGCGGCTGCGAAGCCGCCGTGCCCGTGCGTGCCGACGACGATGACGTCGGCCTTCGCGTTCTGCGCCGCCTGCGCGATCAGCGTGGCGACGTCGCCGCTGCCGGCGGCGAGCTCGAGCTCTGCGCCGAAGCCCGCCGTGCGGAGCCCCTCGACCTGGCCCTCGATCTTCGCCCGGAGCTCGGGCTCGTCCGCGAGCAGCGGCGCGCCGCCGTAGCGGCCGTGCAGCAGCTCGTTCGCGTGCACGGCCACGATCTTCGCGCCGTGCACTCGGGCCAGCTCGGTCACATACGGCAGCGCCCGGTCGGCGAGCTCGGACCCGTCGGTCGCCCAGACGATGGTCTCGAACATCGGATGTCCTTTCCTACGGGCGGCGGCTCGGTGCCGCACGCCGACGGCACGAGGATGCCTCGCGTTGTCGGGAGCGACATCCGTCGCCGCCCCGATCGTGCGGGTCGGAACTACCGACCCGCACGACCGGGATGCACGTGGCTAGGCCTGGGGCGCCGGGGTGCCCGGAGCGTCGAAGGCGGCCTCGATGCGCTCCAGCTCCGCCTCGGTGCCCTGGACGACGGGGCCTTTGAACCACTTCCGGGCCGACACGATCCACCAGATGCCTGCAAGGAGGATCACGCCGCCGACGGTGATCGGGGCGTAGTTCACGACGTTCCAGTCGAAGCCGCTGTGCCAGGGGATCGCGGTGGGCACCGTCGGCATGAGGAACAGGATCGCGATGAAGACGATCCACACGAACGCCATCGGGTTGATCCAGCGGTAGTGCTTCCCGAGCGTCCACGCGCCGGGCTCGAACGAGTCGCCGGCTCGCCAGCGCAGGAAGATCGGCATGCCGTAGGCGATGTAGAGGCCGATCACGGCGATCGACGTGCCGACGAGGTAGCCGATCGTGTTGTTCCAGTAGGTCGGGATCATCAGCGCCCACGAGAGCACCGCGATCGCCATCACGGCGTTGACCGGCACGCGGTGCGTCTTCGACACCTTGCGCCAGAGCTCGCGTCCCGGCACGGCGCCGTCGCGCGAGAACGCGAACATCATCCGGGAGGCCGCCGTCAGCGACGCGAGGCCGCAGAAGAACTGTGCGACGCAGGCGATCACGAGCAGGAACTCGGCCCAGTGCGTGCCGAGCGAGGTCTGCCAGATGTAGGTGACGTCGAAGCCGCCGGCGTCGAGCGTCCCCTGCACGTCGGGCACCGCGAAGGTCACCGCGACGAGCAGGATGAAGCCGAAGATCACGGACATCACGACGGACATGACGACTCCCAGCGCGGCAGCCCGCGAGGCCTTGCGGGTCTCCTCGCTCATGTGCGCGGATGCGTCGTAGCCGGTGTACGTGTACTGCGCCATCAGCAGTCCGATCCCGAAGACGAACCAGAACACCGTGCGCTCCCGAAGTTCGTGTCCGCTGAACCCCGAGGAGTTCAGGTCGTGCGCGAACACGAAGGGACGCGGACTGATGGTGGTCCGGGACGATCGCGAGCACGAACACGATCACGACGACGCCGACCATGTGCCACCAGGCGGAGACCGAGTTGATCGTCGCCGAGCAGTCGCACGCCGTTCAGGTTGAGCAGCAGGTGCGCGGCGACGATCGCAGTGAACGTGAGGAAGACCGTGTGCTTGCCGGTGCCGACGCTCGGGAACCAGAGGTTCATCAGCGACGTCCAGAAGATCGCGGCGCCGTAGTCGATCGCGGCGGTCACGCCGATCTGGCCGATCAGGTTGAACCAGCCCGAGAACCAACCCCAGACGGGCGACCCGAGCTTCGACGACCAGTAGTAGATCGCGCCGGCCGTGGGCATCGAGGACGCGACCTCGCCCATCGCGAGCGCGACGAGCACGACGAAGAAGCCGACGATCAACCAGCCCCACGTGACCGCGACGGGGCCGCCGTTGCCGAAGGCGATGAAGTACGACGTCAGGCAGCCCGCGAGGATCGAGATGATCGTGAAGGAGATGGCGAAGTTCGAGAAGCCGCCCATCTCGCGGTACAGCACCTGGGCGTAGCCCAGCTTGTGGAGCAGCCGTTCGTCGTCGTCGCGGTGAACCGGTGCCCCGGACGCAGAACTCACTTCGGCCTCCTTGGTCGTGCGGATTCGCTCATCTCGGCGAGTTGGCGCGACGCTAACTCGCTCGATCGGACGGAGCAACTGATCGGATTCCGCTTGTTCAGGACGTCTGCAGGCCCCTGCCGCTGCGATAGGGTCGCCGCATGCTGACCCTCGAGGAGCTCCGCGCCGGGGTCGAGAGCGGCGCGATCGACACCGTGATCGCGGCCTTCACCGACATGCAGGGCCGCCTGATGGGGAAGCGCCTGCACGCGGAGTTCTTCCTCGACGAGCTCGACGCGGGCCACGAGGTCGAGGGCTGCAACTACCTCCTCGCGCTCGAGATGGAGATGGACCCGGTGCCCGGCTACTCGATCGCGAGCTGGGAGCGCGGGTACGGCGACTTCGGGCTCCAGCCGGACCTCGCCACGCTCCGCCGGGTGCCGTGGCACGAGGCGACGGCGCTCGTCCTCTGCGACGTGCTCTGGCACGACGGCTCGCCCGTCGGGCCCTCGCCGCGGCAGGTGCTGAAGGCGCAGGTCGAGCGGGCGGCGGCGCTCGGCTACGAGGCGATGTTCGGCTCCGAGCTCGAGTTCTTCCTCCTCCGCGAGAGCTACGAGGAGGCGCACGCGAAGCACTACCGCGAGCTGACGCCGTCGGTGCCCTACATCCTCGACTACCACATCCTCGCGAGCGGGTACGACGAGCCGTTCCTGCGCGAGGTGCGGAACGCGATGGCGGCCGCCGGCATGCGCGTCGAGTCGTCGAAGGGCGAGGCGTGGCCGGGCCAGCACGAGATCAACTTCCGCTACAAGAGCGCGCTCGCCACCGCCGACGACCACGTCGTCTACAAGACCGGCATCAAGACGATGGCCCACCAGCACGGGCTGTCGGTGACCTTCATGGCGAAGCCCGACCACGCCTGGGTCGGATCCTCGTGCCACATCCACTCGTCGCTCTGGCGCGACGGAGAGGCGGCGTTCGCCGGCGAGTCCGACGTCTTCAGGCAGTTCCTCGCCGGGCAGATCGCGCTCGCGTCGGAGCTCGCCCTCTTCTACGCGCCGACGATCAACTCGTACAAGCGCTACTCGGCCGGGAGCTGGGCGCCGACGACCCTCGCGTGGGGCTACGACAACCGCACCTGCGGCTTCCGGATCGTCGGCCACGGCTCCTCGCTGCGGGCGGAGACGCGGATCCCGGGCGCCGACGCCAACCCGTACCTCGCCTTCGCGGCGCTCCTCGCCTCGGGCCTGCACGGGATCGAGAACGGGCTCGAGCTCGGGCCGGCGTTCGAGGGCAACGCGTACGAGTCGGACGTCGAGCGCTTCCCGCACACGCTGCGCGAGGCCATCGCCGAGCTGGAGCGCGGAACGGCGGCGCGGCAGGCCTTCGGCGACGAGGTCGTCGACCACTACCTCACCTACGCGCGCACCGAGCAGCGCCTCTTCGACGAGGTCGTCACCTGCTACGAGCGCGAGCGCATGTTCGAGCGTGGCTGAGACGCGCCCCGTCGTCGGGATCACCACGTACGTCGAGGAAGCGGCGTGGGGGCACTGGCGCCTCCCGGCCGCGCTGATCCCGCAGATGTACGTCGAGATGCTCGAGGCCGCCGGGGCGCGCCCGCTGCTCGTCCCCCCGAGCGAGCAGGGCGTCGAGGAGACGCTCGACGCGCTCGACGGGCTGCTCCTCTCCGGCGGGGCCGACCTCGACCCGCAGTCCTACGGCGCCGAGCCCCATCCTGCGACCGGCGGGACGCGGCCGGCGCGCGACCGCGCCGAGCTCGCCCTGCTCGAGGCGGCGCTCGCACGCGACCTGCCGGTGCTCGCCGTCTGCCGCGGCTCGCAGATCCTCAACGTCGCGCGCGGCGGCGACCTGGACCAGCACCTGCCCGAGACGGTCGGCCACGAGGAGCACCGCGAGATCGCCGGCGTCTTCTCCGAGCACCGGGTGCGGATCGCCGACGGGTCGCGGCTCGGCTCGCTGGTCGGCAGCCACGCACCCGTGAAGTCGCACCACCACCAGGGCTTCGGCCGCCTCGGCGCGGGCCTGCGCGAGGTGGCGTGGGCGGACGACGGCACCGTCGAGGCGCTCGAGGATCCGGAGCGGCGCTTCGCGCTCGGCGTCCTCTGGCACCCCGAGGCGGGCGACGACACGCGGTTGTTCGAGGCGCTCGCCGCCGAGGCGCGGCGCTACCGGGAGGAGCGCTGGTGACGCGGGTGGTGAACCCTGCCACGGCCGAGCCGATCGCCGAGCTCGAGTCGGCCGGGGTGGAGGAGACCGACGCCGCGGTCGCCCGGGCGAAGGCGGCGTTCCCCGCCTGGCGCGCGGTCGCGCCGGGCGAGCGGGCGCGTCTGCTGCGGCGGCTCGCCACGCTCGTCGAGGAGCACCACGAGGAGCTCTCCCGGATCGAGTCGCGCAACGTCGGCAAGCCGATCTCCGGCGCGCGCGGCGAGGTCGGGATGGTGGCGCAGGTCTTCCACTACTACGCGGGAGCCGTCGACAAGCACCTCGGCGAGACGATCCCGGTCGCAGGCGGCGTCGACCTGACCTTCCGCGAGCCGCTCGGCGTCGTCGGCCTGATCACGCCGTGGAACTTCCCGCTCAACATCGCCTCCTGGAAGCTCGGCCCTGCGCTCGCCTGCGGCAACACGGTCGTCCTCAAGCCGGCCGAGCTGACACCGCTCTCGACCCTGCGGCTGGCGGAGCTCGCCCTCGAGGCGGGGATACCGGAGGGCGTGCTGAACGTCGTCGTCGGCAAGGGCTCCGTGGCCGGGCAGCGACTGATCGAGCACCCGGACGTCGCGAAGATCGGCTTCACCGGCTCGACCGAGGTCGGGCAGCAGGTGATGCGCGGGGCGGCGGGGACGATCAAGCGCGTCACGCTCGAGCTCGGGGGCAAGTCCGCGAACGTCGTCTTCGCCGACGCCGACCTCGAGCGGGCGGCCGCGGCGGCGCCGTACGCGGTCTTCGACAACGCCGGCCAGGACTGCTGCGCCCGCTCGCGGATCCTGGTCGAGCGGAGCGCCTACGACCGCTTCGCCGAGCTGCTCGTCGAGGCGACGCGCCGGGTGCGGGTGGGCGACCCGGAGGACGAGGCGACCGAGATGGGGCCGCTGATCTCCGCCGCGCACCGCGAGACGGTGGCGGGCTTCGTCGAGGACGAGCCGCTCTTCCGCGGCGAGGCGCCGGAGGGCGCCGGCTTCTGGTTCCCGTGCACGCTCGTCGAGGCGCAGCCGGAGGACCGGATCGCGCGCGAGGAGGTCTTCGGCCCGGTGGCCGCGCTGATCCCGTTCGCGGACGAGGCCGACGCGATCCGGATCGCGAACGACTCCGACTACGGCCTCTCGGGCTCGATCTGGACCGAGAACGGCGGGCGCGCCCTGCGCGTCGCCCGGGCGATCGAGACCGGCGTGCTCTCGATCAACTCGAACTCCTCGGTGCGCGTCTCGACGCCGTTCGGCGGCTTCAAGCAGAGCGGCTTCGGCCGCGAGCTCGGCATGCACGCGCTCGAGGGCTACAGCGAGGTCAAGAACGTCTACTACGCGACGGAGGGCTGAGGTGCCGGGTCGTCTCGAGGACAAGGTCTGCGTGATCACCGGGGCGGGCGGCGGCATGGGCGCCGACGCCGCGGTGCGCTTCGCCGAGGAGGGCGCGAAGGTCGTCGTCGCCGACGTCGACGGAGACGCCGCTGCGAAGGTCGCGGACGAGGTGGGCGGCCTCGCCGTCCGGGTCGACGTCGCCGACGAGGCGTCCGTCGAGGCGATGTACGCCGCCGCGGCGGAGCGCTTCGGCGGCATCGACGTCCTCTACAACAACGCGGGCATCTCGCCGGCCGACGACGCCTCGATCCTCGAGACGGGCCTCGAGGCGTGGGAGCGCGTGCAGGCGGTGAACACGCGCGGCGTCTTCCTCTGCTGCAAGCACGGGATCCCGCACCTGCTCGCGCGGGGCGGCGGCTCGGTGATCAACGTCGCCTCGTTCGTCGCGCTCGTCGGTGCGGCGACCTCGCAGATCTCGTACACCGCCTCGAAGGGCGCCGTGCTCTCGCTCTCGAAGGAGCTCGGCGTCCAGTTCGCGCGGCGGGGTGTCCGCGTGAACGCGCTCTGCCCGGGCCCGGTCGAGACGCCGCTGCTGCTGCGGATCTGGAGCGAGACCCCGGGCGCGGCCGAGCGCCGCCTGGTGCACGTGCCCATGGGCCGGATGGCGAAGCCGCGTGAGATCGTGAACGCGGCGCTCTTCCTCGCGAGCGACGAGGCGAGCTACGTGAATGCGGCGACGTTCGTCGTGGACGGCGGGCTGACGGCCGCGTACGTCACGCCGGAGTAGCTCGGGCCGCGTTCAGGGGCCTCACCGCGACGCCGGCGACCGTCCGGCGTACGCCGTCTGCACGACCGCGGCGCCGTGAGCCTTCGCGCGGGCCGGGACGGTCCTCAGCTCACCGCTTTCTTCACGAGCGCGGCGATCCTCGCCTCTTCGGCGGCGGTCAGCTCCTTCACCGCGAAGTCGGTCGGCCACATGGCGCCGTCGTCGAGGCTCGCCCTGTCGCTGAAGCCGAGCGTCGCGTACCGCGTCTTGAACTTCTGCGCGCTCTTGAAGAAGCAGACGACCTTGCCGTCGATGGCGTACGCGGGCATCCCGTACCAGGTCCTGGGCGAGAGGGCCGGCGCGCTGGCCCCGACGATCGCATGGATGCGCTCGGCCATCGCGCGATCGGGTTCCGGCATCTCGGCGATCTTCGCGAGCACGTCGGCCTCCCCGTCGGCCTTGCCGGCGCGCGGGCCGCGGCGAGCAGCCGCCTTCAGCTCCCGGGCGCGCTCCTTCATCGCGGCCTTTTCCTCGTCCGTGAATCCCCCGGACGCCGTGCCGGTCGTGCCGGTGGCGGACTTCTTCGTACCCTTCATTGCGGGTCTCCTCTCGGCCGTTGCGAGCGATCGCCGGACGACTCAGCGCAGCTCCTGGATGCGGATCAGGTTGCCCGCGCCATCGCGGACGGCGCAGTCGCGCACCCCGTACGGCTGCTCGGTCGGCTCCTGGACGACGTCGGCGCCACGGGCCTGCAGCAGCGCGAAGGTGTCGTCGAGGCGGGCGGTGGCCAGGTTGATGCTGGCGTAGGTTCCCTTGGCCATCATCTCGGCGATGGTGCGGCGTTCGTCGTCGGTGACGCCGGGCGTGGCCGCCGGCGGGTACAGGACGATGGACGTGCCGGGCTGGCCGGGGGGCCCCACCGTGATCCAGTGCATCCCGCCGTATTCGACGTCGTTGCGGACCTCGAAGCCGAGCGTATCGCGGTAGAAGGCGAGGGATGCGTCCGGGTCGTCGTGCGGGAGCAAGCTGGCGTGAATGGTGATGTCCATGGCGGTCATGCTAGGCGCGCCTCGGCGGCCGGCGCTTCTCGATTCCTGATCGGTCTCGTCACCTGCTTCGCCACGCACGACGGCATCCCCGCGGTCGCGAGCGCGGCGTGGCGCCGGTAGGTGCTGGGCGGCATGCCGACCAGGTCGGTGAAGCGGCTGCTGAATGTCCCCAGCGATGCGTAGCCGACCGCGAAGCAGATCTCGGTGACGCTCAGGTCGCCACGGCGCAGGAGCGCCATCGCGCGCTCGATGCGCCGCGTCATCAGGTAGCTGTACGGCGACTCGCCGTAGGCAAGCCGGAACTCGCGGCTGAGGTGCCCGGCCGACATGTGGGCGCCGCGGGCGAGCGCCTCCACGTCCAGGGGCTGCGCGTACTCCCGGTCGATCCGGTCGCGGACGCGGCGTAGCCGCACGAGGTCGCGCAGGTGCTGTGCCGGGGCGGAGGATCCGCCGTTCACCCGGGAGATCGTGCCACGTCGCGCCGGAGGTGCCTCGTGCCGGCCGGCCCGGTCCGCGCAGCCGTGCTGCTCGGGCTCACCGCGCAGGAGACGGTCCTAGTTGCCGACGACCTGGACGAGCCAGCGCCGGTCGCGCTCGCGGTCGAGCTCGACGAAGAGCACGCGCTGCCAGGTGCCGAGCTGCAGCTCGCCCTCACGCACGGGGACCGACTCGCCGGCGGTGCCGAGCAGCATCGCCATGCAGTGCGAGTGCCCGTTGCCCTGCTCCATGTCCTCGGGGCAGATGTTCTCGGTGCGCCGGTCCCAGTCGTCGTGCGCGTAGTAGCTCTCGCTCGGGACGAGCCGGCTGAGCAGCGTCGCGAAGTCCTCGAGGAAGCCCGCTTCGAACTCGTTCACGCGTACGCAGCAGGTGGTGTGAGGCGAGTAGATGCAGGCGATTCCCTCGCTGACACCGCTCTCGCGCACCGCGTTCTGGACGTCCTGGGTGATGTCCGTGACGGTCAGCCCGCCGGCCGTGCGGAGCCGCGTCTCGTGCTGGAAGACCTTCATGGCCGCCATTCTGCGGTATCCGTACCCGCCCGGCCCGGTGAATCATCCTCCCTCAGCAGAACCTGCAGCGCGGCCGGGCGCGGAGGAGGTCGGAGCGGCGAGGTACGCTCGGGCGAGGCGGGCCCGTAGCTCAGTTGGTTAGAGCAGGGGACTCATAATCCCTTGGTCCCTGGTTCGAGTCCAGGCGGGCCCATCGAGAACCTCCGGCCAGGCGAGAACCGCATGATTGAGCGAGCCGTGCGTGTCGCCTCTGCCGCGGACGCGCAGGGCGTGCCCCCACCGGTGCCCCCACGGGATCTTCGTCAGTGCAGAGAACGCCGCGGTTGCGCCGCGGCTCGCTGGAGTACGATTCGCCCGATGAGCGAGTCGCTTCAGCTCACGGTCGTCTACGAGGACGGCGAGGACGGCTACATCCTCGCGCGCGTCCGCGAGGTCCCTGCCGCCATCAGCCAGGGGCGGACGCACGAGGAGGCGCGGGACAACGTCCTCGACGCGCTCCGCGAGCTCGTCCTGTCCTACCTCGACGAGGGCGAGCCGAGCCCTCTGCCCGAGGGGGCGACCGATCGAGCCGGTTCGCATCACCCTCGCTGCGTGAGGCTCCGCGACCTCGAGCGTCACCTCGAAGCGCACGGGTGCCGCAAGGTCCGCGAAGGCGGGAGGCACACGATCTGGGCAAGTGGGAGCGAGCCGCGGCGCCGAGCGCCCGTGCCTCGCCATCGCGAGGTCGACCGCGCTCTCGCGCGTGGCATCTGCGGTCAGCTCGGGATTCCTCCGCCGTAGCCTGATTCAGAAGCTGCGGTCGAGAAGCGCGCCGTAGTCCAACTCCCGGCCGTCCAGGAGCACATGCGTGTACGTGTCGGCCGTGAGGCTGAGCTTCCGCTGCCCGACGAAGCGGGCGATCTCGGCCCACGTCCGGCCCTGCCGGTGCAGGAGCGAGATCCGGCGGTGACGCAGGTCGTGCGGTGAAAAGATGGGGAAGCCGGCTGCCTTGCACGCCCGGGCGATAGCGACCCGGAGCCGGTCGGCGCCGACGCCGGGAAAGAGCGGCGTCTCGGGGTCGCGGTCCTCGCGCGGCGGGAGCGTCGCCTCGATCGCCTCGGCGAGCACGTCCGGGAGATCGACCCAGAGTGCCGTCCGCGTCTTTGTCGAGGATGCCCGGAGCCGGACGCGTCGCCTCGGCTCGTCGTAGTCGCCGACGCGAAGGCTCTCGACCGATGCGAGCCGCGCCCCCGACCAATCGAGCCAGAGGAGCGGCAGCCGATACGGGCGCGAGATGAGCCGGACAACCGCCTCCACCTGCTCGGCCGTCGGCGGCTCGAGCTCGACCGGCTCCTCGTGGGGCAAGCGCACACGCTTATCCCGCGCCGGGTTCGGCTCGACCCTGTTCTCCTCGAGAACCGCCGCCAGGTACTTGATGCTCTTGCGGATCGTCTCGCGCTTGCGGCCGGTCCGCGCGAGCTCGCGCACGAGCTCGTTGACGTCCTCCACGCTGAGCTCGTCGATGCGTCGGTCGCCGAGGACGGGGACGACGCGGCCGAGCGCGACGCGGTGCAGGACGCGGGTCCCGTCGGCGACATCGACGCGCGTCGCGCGCCACTGTTCGCATGCCTCCGCCACCGTCGGCGCCGAGGTCGCTCGCAGCTTCGAGCGACCTGCGTTCGGGCACGCGCGAGGCGGCGAGTTCACCGGCCACCCATCCGAGCCGGACGAGCGCGTCTCGCTTCGTCTTAAACGAGCCGGCATAGCGCTTTGCGCTTTCGCGGCCGCCGAGCCGGTACTTGACGAGGTAGCGGCTGTGGCCGCCGGAGGTCTCCCGGCGCTCGAGCCAGACGCTAGGCACGGCAGGAACGTACCCGGTCGCCGCGGTAGGTGCACTGCTCGACGAGCTCGAGATACTGGTCGGCACGGATCATCGGCCGCGAGTAGCCGGGGAGGGCGACAACCGGGAGCGCGCGGAAGACGGCGTCGACCGCGCGGCGCTCCAGCCCGAGCTCGCGGAGGTGCGTTCGCGTGAGAAGCGCCCCTGGCGTCCCGAGCAGATCGGCGGCGGAACTTCGCGCGTCGCTCCTGGGCCGGCCCGCATCCTGCGGCGACGAGGTCCTTCGTCCGCGACACGGCTCCCGGAGTCTCGCAACCGGCGTTTCGAGCTGGAGTTGCTGCGCGTTAGTCTTCCGCGCCATCGATGGAATGTATCAGATCAGTCAGTGATGCTAGTTGAGGCAGAGACGCCGGTAGAATGGGGGTGTGACGAGTGGGACGTTGATGCGGCAGGCGCGGACGCGGGCTGGGTTGTCGCAGGTGCAGTTGGCGGAGCGTTCGGGTAAGGACCGGGCGCAGATCGCTCGCTGGGAGCGGGATGTGGTGACGCCGAGCCTGGAGACGTTGCGCGAGGTCTTGCAGGCCTGCGGGTTCGATCTGGATCTGCAGTTGGTGCTGTACCAGCCGCCGGATGCGAGCGAGGACGCGCGGTTGCGCGAGGAGATGCGCAAGACACCGCAGGAGCGCCTGGTGGCAATGCTCGAGCAGCGGAAGCGGCGGGCCTGATGGCGGAGCAGGCGGACCGCTTCGACCCCTATGCGCTGCTGGAGGCGCTGGAGCGGCATCGCGTCTCCTACGTCGTGATCGGCGCGCTCGGGCGGGTGCTGCACGGCTCCGGCGAGGTGACCGACGGGCTCGACATCTGCCCCTCGCTGCACGAGGAGAGCCTGCGCCGGCTCGAGCTCGCCCTCGACGACCTCAACGCCCACACCAGGGACGGAAAGCAGGCGCAGGCGGAGCGCGATCTGGTCGGACGGCTCGTACTCGAGCTTTCGACCGACGCGGGCGAGTTGAAGCTGGTGCCCGAGCCGGCGGGCACGCACGGCTACGACGATCTGCGCCGCCGTGCCCGCCAGCAGCCGCTCGGCAGGGGGCTGTGGCCGCGGGTCGCCTCGGTCGACGACCACGCCCGCATGCTCGCCGTCATGGCCCGCGAGCAGGACCGGCTTCCCCTGCAGCGGATGCAGCGCGCGATCGAGCTCGGCCGCGAACGCAGCCGCGGCCTCAGCCTCGAACGCTAGCCCGCCGCCTCGTCGACTCCTGCGTACAGGAACTACCAGGCCCGATAGCAGGCGAGACACAGATGCACCAAGGTGCAAAACCGTCCCATCGTTCGTGTACGCTTGTACGGCATGACGCGCCGCCGTCAGCAACGCCGCATCGACAAGGCTCGCCGCCACCTCCAGCCCGCTCGGGAGCCAAGCGAACGAGTCGTAGGACTGGCGGTCGTCGCGCCGCCGCGGGTGGTGGTGCGCGAGACGAGCTACGTCGAGCGGCTCGCCTATACCCGCAGCCAGGCCGCCCAGGCGCTCGGCATCAGCCGCTCGACCCTCCGCCGCCTACTCCCGTACATCGAGACGATCGAGCTGCCCTGGGGCGCCAGCCTGGTCCCCGTCGACGAAATCGAGCGCCTCGCGGTGGAGCGGCGACGGACGGCGCGGCCGCGACTCGAGCCGGCGACGCCGGGACGGAAGCCAACCGTGTCAGCCGAGGTGGCGAAGCGCATTCGTGACGAGCGCTCGGGGGGCCGGACGCTCCGTCAGATCGCCGCCGACCTCACTGCTGAACGCATTCCCACTGCCCACGGGGGTGAACGATGGTGGCCGTCAACTGTGCGCGCCATCCTCCAGCGGGCAGCCTGAGCCAGACGTCCCTAGACGTCCCTCGCACGGCCCCCCTCAGCTCACGCGAGACGACGCGAGCCCGGTCTTCTCAGACCACAGGAGTCGGCACGAGTGGAGGCCCCCGCTTTCGTGGACAACCCCGTCGCGAGTCCGCCGCACGCGCACCTTCACCGCCCGCAGCTTCAAGGCGAGCCTGGCCGAGCTCGGCGGCAAGCATCGCCGCGGCGGCTACCGCGACCCCGAGAGCCAGGCCTTCATCGAGAGCTGGTTCGGGAAACTGAAAGAACGGGAGGTGTGGCTGAACGAGTACGAGATCCTCGACGACGCCCGCCAAGGGATCGGCCGCTACGTCGACCGCTACCACCACTGGCCCCCACTCGGGCCTGAACTACCGGACGCCCGCAGAGGTCGCCCGGACCTCGGAGGATCAACCCGAACTACGAAAACACGCGACCTAGCCTGTCAACACCGGCGGGGAGCACGTCACACGGCCGCAAAGGCAGTTCGGCCTAGCGTAGGACCGACGGCGAGATCCGGCAACCACAGCGACCACGCCGCCGTCGAACAGCAGCTTGTCGGACGGCGGAACGGCCCCTGCGTACAGCTACGGACGCCCGCGGACGTCTACAAGGCGTCCAAGAACGTCCCGCTCGCCCGCAGCCCCAGACCACCCCAGACGACCCGAACACGAACTCGTCAGAAAACGCGAGCCGACCCGAGCCGGGCCGAACTACCGGCCCAGAGTGGTTCCAGCTTTCTTTACTGGTTCAAGAAGAGCTCCGAGAGCGCCCCGGTGGGACTACACCGCTCACCACCAGCTCGACCGCGGCGACGACCACAATCAAGGCCACGAAAATCACCGCCACCACAAGCGAGCGTAGTGGTGCAAACGACAAACCGATCACGATGAACGACACGACCGCGATTTCCACGAAGCGCCGCTTTTCGGAATTACGAGTCCATGGATGATCGCCTCGGACACGAGGCGAGGACTCGCGCAACGCTGGATGTCTGAGGGATAGCGAGAGGATGGTGTAGCCAACTAGCGCAGCCGCGAGCAGACCAATCGTCCAGGCGCTGCCTGATCCGGCGATCAACAATGAGAGCGCTATCACGCCCAAGACGAGTGCGCCCACTCTGAGCCGACGCAAACCACGCAGGGTCCCGTTAATGGCGATACTTCCTTCTGTGCCGGTCGCCAGTCACGCCCTGGTGGATGAGATTGACGCCTTCACCAACCGCGAACGAGCCCAGGCCCGGACCCTGCAGCATTATCCCGACGCACAGTGCTCCGAGCGCGATGCCGATTCCCGCTTCGGAGGTAGCGGCTGCAGCGGCTAGACATTCACTACCGTGCCCCACACTCAGCACCGCGTATGTCACTCCCGCAGCGACAAGGAATCCTCCCACCACCACTTTGCCAACTCGTCTCCCGTTGCGGCTAGTCCAGTGGTATGTGCGACTAGCCCCGCTGGAGACGGTCCTAGTTGCCGACGACCTGGACGAGCCAGCGCCGGTCGCGCTCGCGGTCGAGCTCGACGAAGAGCACGCGCTGCCAGGTGCCGAGCTGCAGCTCGCCCTCCCGCACGGGGACCGACTCGCCGGCGGTGCCGAGCAGCATCGCCATGCAGTGCGAGTGCCCGTTGCCCTGCTCCATGTCCTCGGGGCAGATGTTCTCGGTGCGCCGGTCCCAGTCGTCGTGCGCGTAGTAGCTCTCGCTCGGGACGAGCCGGCCGAGCAGTGTCGCGAAGTCCTCGAGGAAGCCCGCTTCGAACTCGTTGACGCGTACGCAACAGGTGGTGTGAGGCGAGTAGATGCAGGCGATTCCCTCGCTGACACCGCTCTCGCGCACCGCGTTCTGGACGTCCTGGGTGATGTCCGTGACGGTCAGCCCGCCGGCCGTGCGGAGCCGCGTCTCGTGCTGGAAGACCTTCATGGCCGCCATTCTGCGGTATCCGTACCCGCCCGGCCCGGTGAATCATCCTCCCTCAGCAGAACCTGCAGCGCGGCCGGGCGCGGAGGAGGTCGGAGCGGCGAGGTACGCTCGGGCGAGGCGGGCCCGTAGCTCAGTTGGTTAGAGCAGGGGACTCATAATCCCTTGGTCCCTGGTTCGAGTCCAGGCGGGCCCATCAAGAACCTCTCGGCCAGGCGAGAACCGCGTGATTGAGCGAGCCATGCGTGTCGCCTCTGCCGCGGACGCGCAGGGCGTGCCCCCACCGGTGCCCCCACGGGATCTTGTCAGTGCAGAGAACGCCGCGGCTGCGCCGCGGCTCGCTGGAGTACGATTCGCCCGATGAGCGAGTCGCTTCAGCTCACGGTCGTCTACGAGGACGGCGAGGACGGCTACATCCTCGCGCGCGTCCGCGAGGTCCCTGCCGCCATCAGCCAGGGGCGGACGCACGAGGAGGCGCGGGACAACGTCCTCGACGCGCTCCGCGAGCTCGTCCTGTCCTACCTCGACGAGGGCGAGCCGAGCCCTCTGCCCGAGGGGGCGACGACCGAGCCGGTTCGCATCACGCTCGCTGCGTGAGGCTCCGCGACCTCGAGCGGCATCTCGAAGCGCACGGGTGCCGCAAGGTCCACGAAGGGGGGAGGCACACGATCTGGGCGAGCGGGAGCGATCCGCGGCGCCGAGCGCCCGTGCCTCGCCATCGCGAGGTCGACCGCGCTCTCGCGCGTGGCATCTGCAGCCAGCTCGGGATTCCTCCGCCGTAGGCGCGGTTCCACGAGCCGCGGTCGAGAAGCGCGGCGTAGTCGAGTTCGCGGCCGTCCAGGAGCACATGCGTGTACGTGTCGGCGGTGAGGCTGAGCTTCCGCTGGCCGACGAAGCGGGCGATCTCGGCCCATGTCCGGCCCTGCCGATGCAGGAGCGAGATCCGGCGGTGCCGCAGGTCGTGCGGCGAGAACACCGGCACGCCGGCCGCCTTGCAGCCCGGGCGATCGCGACCCGGAGCCGGTCGGCGCCGACGCCGGGAAAGAGCGGCGCCTCGGGGTCGCGATCCTCGCGCGGCGGCAGCGTCGCCTCGATCGCCTCGGCGAGCACGTCCGGGAGGTCGACCCAGAGCGCCGCCCGCGTCTTCGTCGTCGACGCCCGCAGCCGGACGCGCCGCCTGGGCTCGTCGTAGTCGCCGACGCGAATGCTCTCGACCGATGCGAGCCGCGCGCCCGACCAGTCGAGCCAGAGGAGCGGCAGCCGGTACGGCCGCGAGAGCAGCCGCACAACCGCCTCAACGTGTTCGGCGGTCGGCGGCTCGAGCTCGACCGGCTCCTCGTGCGGCAGCCGCACGC
Source organism: uncultured Actinomycetes bacterium (assembly GCA_963746895.1). Taxonomy (GTDB): domain Bacteria; phylum Actinomycetota; class Thermoleophilia; order Gaiellales; family Gaiellaceae; genus Palsa-739. Next base: position 23,771 of record CAVVDI010000003.1, read on the forward strand.
GCCTGTCCCGCGCCGGGTTCGGCTCGACTCCGTCCTCGTCGAGTACGGCCGCCAGGTACTTGACGCTCTTTCGGATCGTCTCGCGCTTGCGGCCGGTCCGCGCGAGCTCGCGCACGAGCTCGTTGACGTCCTCGACGCTGAGCTCGTCGATGCGTCGGTCGCCGAGGACGGGGACGACGCGGCCGAGCGCGACGCGGTGCAGGACGCGGGTCCCGTCGGCGACATCGACGCGCGTCGCGCGCCACCGTTCGCATGCCTCCGCCACCGTCGGCGCCGAGGTCGCTGCAGCTTCGAGCGACCTGCGTTCGGGCACGCGCGAGGCGGCGAGTTCACCGGCCACCCATCCGAGCCGGACGAGCGCGTCTCGCTTCGTCTTAAACGAGCCGGCATAGCGCTTTGCGCTTTCGCGGCCGCCGAGCCGGTACTTGACGAGGTAGCGGCTGTGGCCGCCGGAGGTCTCCCGGCGCTCGAGCCAGACGCTAGGCACGGCAGGAACGTACCCGGTCGCCGCGGTAGGTGCACTGCTCGACGAGCTCGAGATACTGGTCGGCACGGATCATCGGCCGCGAGTAGCCGGGGAGGGCGACAACCGGGAGCGCGCGGAAGACGGCGTCGACCGCGCGGCGCTCCAGCCCGAGCTCGCGGAGGTGCGTTCGCGTGAGAAGCGCCCCTGGCGTCCCGAGCAGATCGGCGGCGGAACTTCGCGCGTCGCTCCTGGGCCGGCCCGCATCCTGCGGCGACGAGGTCCTTCGTCCGCGACACGGCTCCCGGAGTCTCGCAACCGGCGTTTCGAGCTGGAGTTGCTGCGCGTTAGTCTTCCGCGCCATCGATGGAATGTATCAGATCAGTCAGTGATGCTAGTTGAGGCAGAGACGCCGGTAGAATGGGGGTGTGACGAGTGGGACGTTGATGCGGCAGGCGCGGACGCGGGCTGGGTTGTCGCAGGTGCAGTTGGCGGAGCGTTCGGGTAAGGACCGGGCGCAGATCGCTCGCTGGGAGCGGGATGTGGTGACGCCGAGCCTGGAGACGTTGCGCGAGGTCTTGCAGGCCTGCGGGTTCGATCTGGATCTGCAGTTGGTGCTGTACCAGCCGCCGGATGCGAGCGAGGACGCGCGGTTGCGCGAGGAGATGCGCAAGACACCGCAGGAGCGCCTGGTGGCAATGCTCGAGCAGCGGAAGCGGCGGGCCTGATGGCGGAGCAGGCGGACCGCTTCGACCCCTATGCGCTGCTGGAGGCGCTGGAGCGGCATCGCGTCTCCTACGTCGTGATCGGCGCGCTCGGGCGGGTGCTGCACGGCTCCGGCGAGGTGACCGACGGGCTCGACATCTGCCCCTCGCTGCACGAGGAGAGCCTGCGCCGGCTCGAGCTCGCCCTCGACGACCTCAACGCCCACACCAGGGACGGAAAGCAGGCGCAGGCGGAGCGCGATCTGGTCGGACGGCTCGTACTCGAGCTTTCGACCGACGCGGGCGAGTTGAAGCTGGTGCCCGAGCCGGCGGGCACGCACGGCTACGACGATCTGCGCCGCCGTGCCCGCCAGCAGCCGCTCGGCAGGGGGCTGTGGCCGCGGGTTGCCTCGGTCGACGACCACGCCCGCATGCTCGCCGTCATGGCCCGCGAGCAGGACCGGCTTCCCCTGCAGCGGATGCAGCGCGCGATCGAGCTCGGCCGCGAACGCAGCCGCGGCCTCAGCCTCGAACGCTAGCCCGCCGCCTCGTCGACTCCTGCGTACAGGAACTACCAGGCCCGATAGCAGGCGAGACACAGATGCACCAAGGTGCAAAACCGTCCCATCGTTCGTGTACGCTTGTACGGCATGACGCGCCGCCGTCAGCAACGCCGCATCGACAAGGCTCGCCGCCACCTCCAGCCCGCTCGGGAGCCAAGCGAACGAGTCGTAGGACTGGCGGTCGTCGCGCCGCCGCGGGTGGTGGTGCGCGAGACGAGCTACGTCGAGCGGCTCGCCTATACCCGCAGCCAGGCCGCCCAGGCGCTCGGCATCAGCCGCTCGACCCTCCGCCGCCTACTCCCGTACATCGAGACGATCGAGCTGCCCTGGGGCGCCAGCCTGGTCCCCGTCGACGAAATCGAGCGCCTCGCGGTGGAGCGGCGACGGACGGCGCGGCCGCGACTCGAGCCGGCGACGCCGGGACGGAAGCCAACCGTGTCAGCCGAGGTGGCGAAGCGCATTCGTGACGAGCGCTCGGGGGGCCGGACGCTCCGTCAGATCGCCGCCGACCTCACTGCTGAACGCATTCCCACTGCCCACGGGGGTGAACGATGGTGGCCGTCAACTGTGCGCGCCATCCTCCAGCGGGCAGCCTGAGCCAGACGTCCCTAGACGTCCCTCGCACGGCCCCCCTCAGCTCACGCGAGACGACGCGAGCCCGGTCTTCTCAGACCACAGGAGTCGGCACGAGTGGAGGCCCCCGCTTTCGTGGACAACCCCGTCGCGAGTCCGCCGCACGCGCACCTTCACCGCCCGCAGCTTCAAGGCGAGCCTGGCCGAGCTCGGCGGCAAGCATCGCCGCGGCGGCTACCGCGACCCCGAGAGCCAGGCCTTCATCGAGAGCTGGTTCGGGAAACTGAAAGAACGGGAGGTGTGGCTGAACGAGTACGAGATCCTCGACGACGCCCGCCAAGGGATCGGCCGCTACGTCGACCGCTACCACCACTGGCCCCCACTCGGGCCTGAACTACCGGACGCCCGCAGAGGTCGCCCGGACCTCGGAGGATCAACCCGAACTACGAAAACACGCGACCTAGCCTGTCAACACCGGCGGGGAGCACGTCACACGGCCGCAAAGGCAGTTCGGCCTAGCGTAGGACCGACGGCGAGATCCGGCAACCACAGCGACCACGCCGCCGTCGAACAGCAGCTTGTCGGACGGCGGAACGGCCCCTGCGTACAGCTACGGACGCCCGCGGACGTCTACAAGGCGTCCAAGAACGTCCCGCTCGCCCGCAGCCCCAGACCACCCCAGACGACCCGAACACGAACTCGTCAGAAAACGCGAGCCGACCCGAGCCGGGCCGAACTACCGGCCCAGAGTGGTTCCAGCTTTCTTTACTGGTTCAAGAAGAGCTCCGAGAGCGCCCCGGTGGGACTACACCGCTCACCACCAGCTCGACCGCGGCGACGACCACAATCAAGGCCACGAAAATCACCGCCACCACAAGCGAGCGTAGTGGTGCAAACGACAAACCGATCACGATGAACGACACGACCGCGATTTCCACGAAGCGCCGCTTTTCGGAATTACGAGTCCATGGATGATCGCCTCGGACACGAGGCGAGGACTCGCGCAACGCTGGATGTCTGAGGGATAGCGAGAGGATGGTGTAGCCAACTAGCGCAGCCGCGAGCAGACCAATCGTCCAGGCGCTGCCTGATCCGGCGATCAACAATGAGAGCGCTATCACGCCCAAGACGAGTGCGCCCACTCTGAGCCGACGCAAACCACGCAGGGTCCCGTTAATGGCGATACTTCCTTCTGTGCCGGTCGCCAGTCACGCCCTGGTGGATGAGATTGACGCCTTCACCAACCGCGAACGAGCCCAGGCCCGGACCCTGCAGCATTATCCCGACGCACAGTGCTCCGAGCGCGATGCCGATTCCCGCTTCGGAGGTAGCGGCTGCAGCGGCTAGACATTCACTACCGTGCCCCACACTCAGCACCGCGTATGTCACTCCCGCAGCGACAAGGAATCCTCCCACCACCACTTTGCCAACTCGTCTCCCGTTGCGGCTAGTCCAGTGGTATGTGCGACTAGCCCCGTGGTAGGC
>CAVVDI010000004.1:0-39822 GCA_963746895.1 uncultured Actinomycetes bacterium
CGCGGGCGGGACGCGGAACATGTCGGCCTCGCGCTCGGGTGCGTTCGCAAGCGCGTCGTCGACCGTGAGCGACGGGCGCGGCTCGTCCTCGGCCCACACGTTGACGACGTCCAGCGGATGCGAGGTCGGCGGCACGTCGGCGAGGTCGAGCTCCGACACCTTCGAGACCGCAGCGAGGATGTCGTTCAGCTGTGCGCCGAGGCGCTCGACCTCCCCCTCGCGCAACTCGAGCCGCGCCAGGTGCGCGACGTGCAGCAGCTGTTCCCGTTCGATCGCCATCGCAGAGATAGTTCCAGAAACGGAGAAGGCCCCTGCCGGGGCCCTCTCACACTTTGGTCCGACAGGTTCTCTAGACTGCCTGGACGTTCGCGGCCTGCGCGCCCTTCGGGCCCTGCACAACCTCGAACGACACGCGCTGGCCCTCGGTCAGCGACTTGTAGCCGTCCATCGTGATCGCCGAGAAGTGGACGAAGACGTCGTCGCCGCCCTCGCGCTCGATGAAGCCGTATCCCTTCTCGTTCGAGAACCACTTTACGGTGCCCTCAGCCAACCGTTCCTCCTTGCACAAACAAACGACGGCCCGGGCACCGAGCCGCCGACCGATGATGAAGCAGGCCGGAGTGTAGCTCAGTTCAAGCGGCGTGCAAGCACCGGCACAGGCTCGCCGGAGCCGGTCACAGAGCGGAGGCGGCGGCTCTGCCGCCGCCGGCCCGGGAACCGCCACGGCGGGCGCGAGCGGCGGTGACGGTGTTCTGCATCACCATCGCGATCGTCATCGGGCCGACGCCGCCGGGCACCGGGGTCATGTACGCGGCGCGCTCCACCGCGCCCGGGTCGACGTCGCCGAGCACCTTCTTCCCCTCGCCCCGGTTCATCCCGACGTCGATCACGGCGGCGCCGGGCCTGACCATGTCAGCGGCGATCAGGTGCGCGCTGCCGACGGCCGCGACGAGGACGTCCGCGTCGAGCGTGTACCGCTGGAGGTCCCGCGTCCGCGAGTGGCACATCGTCACCGTCGCGTGCCGCTGCAGGAGCAGGTTCGCCATCGGCTTCCCGACGATCGCCGAGCGGCCGACGACGACGGCGCTGACGCCCTCGAGCGGGATCTCGTACTCGTCGAGCATCCGCATGATCCCGAGCGGTGTCCCCGGCACGAGGGTCGGCCGGCCCAGGTACAGGCAGCCCGCGTTGAACGGGTGGATGCCGTCGATGTCCTTGGCGGGCGCGATCGCCTCGATCGCGCGGTTGGCGTCGATGTGGCCCGGAAGCGGGAGCTGGACGAGCAGGCCGTCGACGGAGTCGTCGCCGTTGAGCGCGGCGATCGTCGCGAGCAGCTCCTCCTCGGAGGTGTCCGCCGGCAGCTTCACGTCGCGCGCCTCCATCCCGGCCGCCTGCGCCGCCTTCTGCTTCAGGTCGATGTAGATGTGCGACGCGGGGTCGTCGCCGACGAGCACCGTCGCGATCCCGACGTGGCCGAGCTCGGCCACCTGCGCGGCGACCTCCTCGCGCACCTTCGCGCCCAGTGCCTTGCCGTCGATGAGGGTCGCTGCCACGAGGCGCAGCCTAGTCGGCGAGAATGGCGGCCGTGGCGCCGAAGCTCCCACGGAAGAACGACCCGGCCTCGATCGAGACGCGCCGGCGTGCGCTGGGACTCGACGACTCCGTCACGGCCGCCGGGCTCGAGCCGTACACCCGCGCCGCCGAGTCCGTCACGGGCGTCGTCTCGATCCCGGTCTCGGTCGCCCAGCTCCAGGTCTCGCTCGGCCTGTACGAGCTCTCCGAGGACGGCGGGGTCGTCGAGACGGGCCGCGCCGACGAGGAGGTGACGGTGCCGCTGGCGCACACCGAGGGCGGCCTGACCGCTTCGGTGCAGCGCGGCGCGAAGGCGATCGCCGCGTCCGGCGGGTGCCGGACGTACGTGATCGCCGACCGGATCACCCGAGCATCCTGCTTTGTCTGCAACTCGAGTGCCGACGCGCTCGCGCTCGCGCGCTGGATCGAGGGCGAGCTGCCGGCGATGCGGCAGTTCCTGCGCTCGGCCGAGATCCCGGAGCTCTCGAAGCATGCCGTCCTGCGCGAGGCGAGGACGCACGTGGTCGGGCCGATGTGCCACGTCCTCTGGCGCTTCACGACCGGCGACGCGGTCGGGGCGAACATGATGACCCGCAACGCCTACGCGCTGAACATGGCCTACGTGCTGCCCGGAGCGCCGGTGCACGTCGAACGGACGATGCTCGAGGCGAACATGGGCGGGGACAAGAAGCCGTCGTTCCAGTACTTCCAGGAGGGTCACGGCAAGACGGTGATCGCCGAGACGCTGCTGACCGAGGCCGCGATCGAGCGTGTCCTGCGCACGACGCTGCACGATCTGGAGGAGCTCGCATGGGCGGGGACGCACGGGGCCGCCGCCTCGGGGATGCCCTCGGTCGCGTTCACGCCGGCCTCGGCCGTGGCAGCCGTGTTCGCGGCGACGGGCCAGGACCTCGGCATGGTCGGGACGAGCTCGATGGCGCACGGCGTCGAGCAGCGCATCGACGGCGAGGGCCTGCACGTCTCGATCCGCTTCCCCGGGCTCGAGGTCGGCACGGTCGGCGGCGGCACGACCCTGCCGGACGCACGCGAGTGGCTCGGCGTGATGGGCTGCGCAGGCCCCGGAAAGGTCTACCGCCTCGCGCAGCTCGTGGCGGCGACGGCGCTCGCGCTCGAGATCAGCGCCTCGGCGGCGATGGCGACCGCCGGGAGCGAGAACTTCTTCCGCGCCCACTTCGAGCGCGGCGGGCTGCGCTAGCTTCCAGGCGCCGGGAGGGCGGGGCCGCCGGTATCGCGCCGGGCTCCTGCATCATCGCGCCCGGGCGACGGCCTCGCGTCGTCGGCCGCCTCCGGCCGGTAGCCTCCTGGTGTGGAAGAGAGCGCGCTACGGCGCGGCAATGCCTGGCTGGCGGCGATCCACGCGGCGCAGGCCGCCGTGATCCTTGCGCTCTCGACCGACTTCTCGCTTCCGGTGACGGGCGCCTTCATGGAGGGCCAGCCGGGAAGTGGGCCGCCGAGGCAGGACGTGCTCTTCAACCTCCGCATCGGCCCGCTCGTCGGCGCGTTCCTGTTGCTCGCGGCGCTCGACCACGCTCTCGTCGCGCTCCCGCCGTTCCGCGCGCGCTACGAGCGCTGCCTCGCCGCGGGCGTCAACCCGTTCCGCTGGCTCGAGTACTCGCTGTCGGCGTCGGTGATGGTCGTGCTGATCGCGATGCTGACCGGCATCGCCGACTATGTCGCGTTGTTCGCTCTCTTCGCCGCGAATGCGGCGATGATCTTCCTCGGCTGGCTGATGGAGCTGCTCAACCCGCCGGATCGTGCCCGGACGCGCTGGCTGCCCTTCGTGCTCGGCTGCGCCGTCGGCGCCGCGGCGTGGATCGCGATCGCCGTGCAGATCGGCGTCTCTGCGGGACGCGGACACGCACCGCCGAGCTTCGTCTACGCGATCTTCGCCTCACTTTTCGTCCTGTTCAACAGCTTCGCCGTGAACCAGGCCCTGCAGTACAAGCGGCTCGGGCGCTGGCGTGACTACCGCTACGGCGAGCGCTGGTATCTCCTGTTGAGCCTCGTCGCGAAGAGCCTGCTCGCCTGGCAGGTCTTCGCGAACGCGCTCGTGCTCTGAGCGAACGACGACCCGAGAGGCATCCGTCGATTGGCCCGGTGTTCCGGAACGACCACCGAGGGAGTTCGCTCGTCGTCGCGGAGCTGATCTCTGGCCTGCTCAGCCGACTTTCTTCAGCGGATGCGTCGTGAGCACGACATGACGGCCGAAGCACCCTTCGTGAACGGTTGTCAGCCGGAGGAACCCGGCCCGGAGCGACCACCGGTAGGTGGCGCCGCCAAGCGCTCCGGTACACGCTGCGGGGCCGGTTTCGTGACCGAAGCTGATGGTGGTCGCCGTCTCCGTGTCGCGCCCACGGATCAGCACCGTGCCGTTGCGTCGGATCGTGTAGCGGCCGGTCTTGAGCAGGGCAATCTGCCAGGCGCCGTCGAGCTGATCGTCCGGAGCGTTTCTGATCACGGTCTTGAACGTTCCATGCAGCGGGGGGCGGGCGGCGGCAGCTGCCGCCGAGACCGCAACGAGCATGGCCACTCCCGTGGCGAGCACCAGACGAAGCATCGACGCAACACCCCTTGCCTGTTGGATTGGACTGGAAGGGTGCACCTTGCTCGAAAAGCCCCTCGAGGGCAAGGAGACAAGACGAGGAACAGTGCGGTCGCCTGCGCCAGCGTTGGGGAATGCTGCTTGAGCCAATGGCGTCGCCGGCGCCAGTGTTCAGGGGTGTTCGTTGAGCAGAGCTGCCTCGAGTGTTGTGTTGGCCCATTCGGCCCAGTGTTCGTCGTCCCATTCGCCGTCGAGGACGAGCGTGCGATACGCGTGTGGGTGGCCGATTGCGAAGAACGTGGCTGCTGCGTCGTCGGTGGAGAGCCCGTCGCGAAGGGCGCCGCGCTCTGCGAGGATTCGGGCTGCCTGCCGGTAGTTGCGTAGGCGTTGCGCGGCGCGCGTCCGTTCGAGAGCTGCGATCTCGGGGTCGGTGGCGGCGGCCTCTCCGATCAGCCGAAAGACGGGTGCGGTGCGTGGGAGTGCTCCACGCCAGAACTCGACGGCCAGCGCGATGATCCGGCGCGGGTCTGACTCGCTCTCGGCCTGATCGCGCATGAACTCGGGTACAGGCACGGGAGCCTGGTCGCCGGCGGCGGCGAAATCGAGCACGCGCGAGAGGATCTCGCGCTTGGCACCGACCGAGTTGTAGATCGTCTGCACGGCCACACCCGCCTCGGAGGCGATCCGCCCGATCGAGGCGCCGTGATATCCGAGTTCGGAGAAAAGACGCGCGGCCGCCTCGATGATCGTGCGCTGGGTGTCCTCGGCGGCGATCTGTTTGCGCGTCTTGACTCGCTTCTTATCCTTAGAATATGGTTCCATTAACTGGAATACTACTCCACTGAGAGGACGGGATGACGAACGAGGATCTGAAAGCCCGCACTGCCGAGGGGTTCGAGCGCATGTTCAACCAGGGCGACCTCGATTACGTCGACGAGGCTGTCGCGCCCGGGGCGGTCGACCACCAGGAACCCGAAGGCACAGCGTTTGCCCCGCACCTGAAGAACGTGATCTCGACGCTCCGCACGGCATTCCCCGACCTCAACTTCGAGATCCACGAACTCCTTTGCGATCGCGACGTCGTCGCCTGCCGCTCGACGATGACCGGAACCCATCGAGGGCCACTACAGATCGGGCCGATGGCCGCGCTTCCAGTCACCGGAGCCCGGATCGAGGTCCCCCACATGCACTTCTTCCGCTACGACGAGCAAGGACGGTTGACCGACCTCTGGCACGTCTGGAACACCCTCCTCCTCGCTCGCCAGCTCGGCGCCCCAGCACCCGACCTGCGCATCACCTCGTGATAACCGAATGGCGCCCCGCCGCGCCCCCCACGGGTCGTGACCTGACGCGGCCTGACACATCCAGTACGTAACCCTCGACGCGCTTGCTCATCCCGAGACTCAGGCACCCAAGGCGAGCGCCTTTCGGCGTAAGAACCAACCACCAGCTCGTGCCATCTCCGGCTGGTGTCGTTGCGAAGCTTGATGTCCCAGGACGCGCCGCCCTCGAACGTCGCGCATCCGGTCAGGAGCGTCAAGACCGTGGACCACAACAAGCCCCCTGAGCACGTCCCGAGTATGCCCGAGGGTCACACGTCGGACATCACTCGGTTGGGCCAGCGTTCGCGGATGACGCCTGAAGAGGTGACGCTGGATCTGGCCGGAACCGATGAGTCTTCCTGGGCCCGCCAGTCTCAACCGCGTACGGATCCGTAATTGCCTAGAAGGTTCTCGCCTACATCAACGGGGAGGCAGCTTGAAGCTTCTGCTCACGTCCGCTGGCATCAAGAACGCGAGCATCCACGACGCGCTGGTCGACCTGCTGGGCAAACCGATCAGCGAGTCCAGCGCCCTCTGCATCCCCACCGCGATGTACGGGCACCCCTGGGTCGGCCCCGGCGAAAAGGCGTGGCAGTTCATCAGTGGACAAGAGCCCAGCTGCCCGATGTGCGAGCTGGGCTGGAAGTCCTTGGGAGTGCTGGAGCTGACCGCGCTACCCAGCATCGACGAAGAACGCTGGGTTCCCCTGGTCCAGGAGACCGACACCCTGCTGGCCTCGGGCGGCGATGCCTTGTACCTGTGCCACTGGATGCGGCGGTCCGGGCTGGCCGACCTGCTGCCGTCTCTGACCGAGACGGCCTGGGTGGGACTGAGCGCTGGGAGCATGGTCATGACCCCCAGGATCGGGGACGACTTCGTCGGCTGGAAGCCGCCCACCGGCGGCGACGAAACGCTCGGAATCGTCGACTTCTCGATCTTCCCGCACCTGGATAACGAGGACCTGCCGTGGAACACGATGGCCAACGCGGAACGCTGGGCGGGCGGCTTGTCGGGTCCGGCGTACGCGATCGACGACCAGACCGCCATCAAAGTGACCGACGGCACCGTCGACGTCGTCTCCGAGGGGCACTGGAAACTGCTCACGCCCCAGGACTGAGTCGTGCGCCAGTATTCAGGGATGACGCCTGAACCTCGGACCGAGTGCCAGGTGAACGTTTGGCGCCTCGGCCGCAGGTACGAGACGTCGCGTATACGGTCCCATCTGGGTATCCACGAAAGAGAGGATCATCGATGGCTGTCCTGATTCGACACCGTGCCCCAATGAGCACTGCGCAGTACGACGAGACCGCGCCGTCCCTCGTCGAGCAGATCAAGAAGCAGCCGGGCTTCCTGCTCCATGTCTCCTATGAAGACGCCGGCGGCTTCGTCGTGGCCGAGGTGTGGGAGACGCAGGAGCAGCACGACACCTGGTTCAACCAGAACGTGAAGCCGAATGTCCCATTCGAGATCACGCAAGAGGTCATCAACCTGCACAGCGTCCACACGGCGTAGTCCGCTGCACGGTCGGAGTTGGGCGCGTCGCCAGGGCAGGTTCGAGGACGTCCTCGAGCGGCGGCGACCATCGCTGGCTGTCGGGAGCAGGGGTCACCATTCTCCGACGCGGTGGCACCAAACGCCTGCAGCAGGTACGCGGTGGGATAGCGGCGGTCTGACTCCGCGTAGCCCGGGGGCAGATACACGAAGAGATCGCGCTCGCTCGGATCGCCCGCACCGATCGGAGTACGCTGGGAAGCCCAAAAGAGGAGCCAACGATGGCAGTCGCATACGTGCAGGAGTTCAAGATCGTCGACGGCGACACCAGCACCACCAACTACGACGCTGTCATGGAGAAACTGAAACTCGCCACCGCTCCCGACGGACTCGTTGTCCATACAGCCGGCTTCGATCACGACGCCGGCGTCTTCCGGATCTTCGACGTCTGGGAGACCCGCGAGCAGGGCGACCGCTTCACCAACGAGACGCTTCAGCCAAACCTCGACGAGATCATGGCCGCCCACCCCAACCCGGAAAGCCTTACCCAGCCGGACCGCGAGACCTGGTACGAGCTTCACGACACCATGAGCTGATACGCGCCCCGTCACGACCCGATCCGTCGCCTGGGCCAGCGTTCCGGAATGCACCCTGAGCGGGCGGACGACGGTTCGTGTCGGCTTGGTGGTAGGTCGCGATCTTCCAGGCTGGCGCGACTACGTGTAAGTCGCAATCACTTACGAAGGGGCCCACGTGGGCACGACCTGCCACATGTCCATTTCGCTCGATGGCTTCGTCGCCGGGCCGGCGCAGAGTCGCGAGCACCCGCTTGGCAAGCGCGGGAGGGAGCTCCACCGCTGGCACCTCGGCGACGAGCGCGTCAACGCGGCCAACGAGACAGCGGCCGGCTGGCTCATGCGCCCGCGCGGCGCCTACGTCATGGGCCGCAACATGTTCGGGCCGATCCGCGGCGCGTGGGACGAGGACTGGCGCGGCTGGTGGGGGCCCGAGCCGCCGTACCACGCGCCGGTGTTCGTGCTGACCCATCACGCCCGCGAGCCGATCGAGATGGAGGCCGGGACGACGTTCCACTTCGTCACCGGCGGCTTCGACGCCGCCTACACACAGGCGTGTGAGGCGGCCGGCGAGGACGGCGTGGACATCGCGGGCGGCGCCGCGACCGTGCGGCAAGCACTCATCGCCGGGGTCATCGACGAGTTGACGCTCGACATCGCTCCCGTCCTGCTCGGGTCAGGCGAGCGGATCTTCGACGGCGTCGAATCCTTCGGGCTGGAGCCCGTCGAGGTGTTGCATTCGCCGCTGGTCACGCACATCCGCTACCGCCGGGCCGGGTAAGCGATCGTTGCGCCCCGCTGATGACAGTCGGGCGGGCGCACGCACTAGGACGAGTCCACTTCCCTGCGCCGGCGTTAGGGAAGACACTCCGAGCGTCTCGCGCTTCGACGGGTGTCAGGTCTCGCATTGCGACATCGTCATGCGTGATTGCGAGACCCGACCACCCGGTCGAAGCGCACTGCTCTGCGCCGGTGTGCGCGTATCACGCCCGAGTACGGGCCTATGCTCGGCTACCTGAGCCGACCGGTGCGCGGTCGGCTACACGTAACGCGTGGGCGCGGGCGGTAGCGGGCCGGAAGGATCGATTCCGTGGAGGTCGGCGATGCTCTCGACGAACCACCGGTCGAACTCGTGGTCGGACGCGGTCAGGTTCGCTAGGAAGTCGTTACCGCCGGGACCTTCGTGAACGGCAACCACGAGAAAGCTGCCGTCGGGCGTCGGCTGCAGGTAGGCCCGGTGCTCCGTTACCCGCTGCCGGGCGTTCATGTCGTCGAACTCGGCCTTACGGGAGCCTTTCAGTTCCTCTGTCCAGCTCTTCCACGCATCGAGCTTTTCAGCTGGGAGCGGCACCGCGAATGCAGTCATGGACTCTTCCTCTCGGTTTGAACGACAACTCTCGTACGGCGGTCGGTAAGGCGTCAAACGTACACAGCCCGCTCCCCCTGACGCTCGTCTGCGCCAGTGCTCACGAATACACTCCGAGCGCGCCAGGCTGCTCTTCCCCGCGTCTAGGATCCGCGTCGTGGCTGTCAACGACGACCTCCGCGCCGTCATCGCCCGTTACGACCAGGCTTGGAACGACCACGATCTGGATGCGATCCACGCCGCGCACGCACCCGAGGTCGTCTTTCACAACCACACTGCAGGCGAGCGAGTTGAAGGAGCCACGGCGGTGAAGCAACACATCGCAGGGATCTTCGCCAACTGGCCCGACCTTCGGTTCCGGAGCCGGCGGCTCTATGTTGGCGACAGCTTCGCGGTGAGTGAATGGACCGCAGGCGCCACCGACAAGGACGGGCGCAGGCTGGAGTGGGACGGGGTCGACGTGTTCCCGTTCCACGACGGCGCGATTCTGCGCAAGGACGTCTACTCGACCTCGGCAACCCCGCGCGTACTCGAACCGTAGAGCCGGCCTACCGCCGCATCCGGATTCGCGCGATCGCTCAGCGAACGTCGCCCGACGGCGGCACTCTCGTCTGGGTGAGCGTGCTCCCGCCGGAGGCCGCGTGGCCGACCCGGCTCTCAACCGGCCGGGAGTCGGACGTCGGAGACGTCCAGGCCGAGCGAGTTCGCGAGGCGCACACCGTGTTGGAGCTCGCTGCGCAGGCGCTCGCGGTCGCGGGTCTCCATCAGGTGGCCGATCATCTCACGCGCCTTCGGGCGCCAGAGGACGTGCTGCGCGAAGATCGGGAGCATCCGGTTCGCCGCGTCGACCAGCTGGTTCCTGACCTTCTTCGACGCCGTCTCGAGCAGCACGCGCTCGTACGCCATGCCGGCCCCGTGATGGATGCCGTCGTCGATCGCGAGCCGGTTGCACAGGTCCTCGAGCAGCGTCCCGCGGGACGAGCGGGCGATCAGGCGGAAGCGCGGGATGATCAGGCGCTCGAAGAAGACCTGCATCAGGAAGACCTTCTCCTCGAGGATGTCGGCCTCGAGGAACATGTGCGCCAGCCGGTCGAGGTACGGGTCGCGCTCGCCCTCGCCGCCGACCTGGCCGATCAGCTTCAGCCACGCCTCGGTGTGGCGCGCCTCGTCCTGCACCATCGTCGAGTAGTAGAGCCGCGCCTCGGGGTCGGGGGCCGCACTCAGCAGCTGCGACGCCATCTCGCAGGCGAAGACGTCCGCCTGGAGCTGCTGCATGACCACCGAGCGCCAGATGTCCCGCCGGCGCGCCTGCCGCTCGGGTGAGCCCTTCCCCTCGGGGACGTACGGCAGCTCGCCCCACGGCATGTCGTGCACCGCCCACTCCTGGTGCTTCGCCAGGTGGTAGAAGCGGAGGACGCCCTCGTAGCGGCTGCGATCGTCTTCCGGCGGGACGGCCTCTGCATGCACGCGGAGACCTTAACCGCCGCGCCTGGCAGAATCGCGCGGTGATCGCGCTCGTCTTCAGCTACGAGGTCAGAGACGCCGCCGAGTTCCAGCGCGTCTACGGACCCGACGGCGAGTGGGCCGCGTTCTTCCGGCAGGGGCGCGGCTACGTCGGCACCGAGCTCCTGCGGGACGTCGAAGCGCCCGGGCGCTATCTCGTCGTCGACCGCTGGGAGTCGGCGGAGGCGTACAACGACTTCGTCGCCGAGCATCGAGAGGAGTACATCCGCCGCGTCGACGACACGCGCTACCACTACGACAGCGAACTGCGCTTCGGGACGTTCGAGAACGTCTGGGAGGCATCCGACTAGAGCGCGAGGACGAGCTCGAGCTCGCCGCCGTCCCAGCGCCTGCCACGCACGCACCCGAGGCGGGCGGCGAGCGAGACGGCGCGGGGGTTGTCGCCGCAGATCGTCGCACGCAGCTCGCTGATCCCCGCCGCACGTGCGAGAGCCGCGAGCTCGAGCAGCAGGACGCGGCCGACGCCGCGGTTCTGACACGCGTCGGCGACCGCGCACGCCACCTCGGCCGACGCGCCGTCGCGAACGAGTCGCGCCATCCCGGCGGGGAGCGGGTCGCCGTCGAGATGCGCGACGACGACGTGCTGCGTCCCGTCGACGCGCGCGAGGCGCACGAGCTCGGACTCCGTCAGGCGCGGCTTGGCGCCGCCGAAGCGGCGCCGCCGCGACTCCTCGCCGAGCCGCTCGAAGAGCGCGGCCACCGTGGCGGTGTCGCCGTCGCGAAGCGGGCGGACCGTCACTCCCCGGACGACTCGCGTGTGCATGTCACGATCGTCGCCGACGCGCGGCGGCCTGCGAATCGGCCCGCCGGGCCATCTTCCGAGAATGGCCCGACCGGGCCATGCGATGCTCCGGGTGATGACGCGAGAATCCCGTTGATGGAGCAGGAGGTCCGCTTCTGCGAGTCGGACGGCCGCCGCGTCGCCTGGGCGACCGTCGGCGACGGCCCGCTGCTGCTCTTCGGGGCGCCCTTCGTCTCGCACCTCGAGGGCGAATGGGAGCAGCCTCGCGCCCGGGCCTTCTACGAGCAGCTTGCGGAGAGCCACCGTGTCGTCCGCTACGACCGGATCGGCGTCGGCCTCTCCGATCGCGGCCTGGACGCGCCGCCGACCCTCGACTCCGACGCCAGGACGCTCGCGGCCGTGATCGCGGCCCAGGGCGGCGAGCGCGCGACGATCTTCGCGTGCTCCTGCGCCTCGCTCGCCACGACGATCCTCGCGAGCACGCGACCGCAGCTCGTCGAGCGCATCGTCTTCTTCGGAGGCTACGCGGCGCGCGACGACATTCCCGAGGCGACGAGACGCTCCCTCGTCGACTTCGTCCGCTCGAACTGGCCGCTCGCGACGCAGATGTTCGCCGGCCTGCACGACCCGAAGGCGAGCCGGGACGAGGTCGATCGGCTCGCGCGCTACCTCCGCGCCACGGCAGACCCCGACGTGGCCTCGGCCTACCTCGAGCTGGATCTCTTCGCCGACCTGCGCCCGATCCTGCCTGCCGTGCAGGCGCCGGCGCTCGTCCTCCACCGCCGGGGCGACCGCACCGCGCCGATCGGGCGCGGCCGCGAGCTGGCCTCGCTGCTCCCGAATGCCCGCTTCGTCGCGCTCGGAGGCGACGCGCACATCGCCTGGCTGGACGATCCCCGCGACCTGCGCCGTGCGCTCGCCGGGTTCCTCGGCGACCCCGAGCCCGTGGCGGTGAACGGACGCTCGCCGCTCAGCCGGCGCGAGACGGAGGTGCTGCGGCTCGTGGCCGAGGGGCTCTCGAACCGCGAGATCGCGTCGTCCCTCGTGCTCAGCGAGCACACCGTGCACCGCCACGTGGCGAACATCCTGCGCAAGCTCGGCCAGTCCACACGGGCGGCCGCAGCGGCGCAGGGCGCTCGGGCCGGGCTCGTCTAGCCCCGATCAGCAGATCCGCGGCAGCGGGTCGCCGACGAGCATGTCGACGATCCGGGTGCCGAAGGGCGTGCGGGCGAGCACGAACGGCTCGCTGTCCTCGCGCAGCTCACCGACGAGCACCGCCCGCGCGCCGAGCGGGTGCGCCTGCGCGAGCGCGAGCGCCTCCTCCGCCGCGTCCGGCGAGACGACCGCGACGAGCTTGCCCTCGTTCGCGACGTAGAGCGGGTCGATCCCGAGCAGCTCGCACGCTGCGCGCACGTCGTCGCGCACGGGCACCGCCTGCTCGTCGAAGGCGACGGACAGACCGGTGCCCGCCACGAGCTCGTTCAGGGTCGTCGCAAGGCCGCCGCGCGTCGGGTCGCGCATCCAGCGCAGCTCGGAGCCGAGCGAGCAGAGCTCGGCTGCGAGCCCGTTCAACGGCGCCGTGTCGCTCTCGACGTCGAGCTCCAGCTCGAGGTTGCCGCGCGCGAGCATCACCGCGATCCCGTGCTCGGCGATCCCGCCCGAGACGAGAACGCGGTCGCCGGCGCGAACGCGGTCGAGCCCGAGCACGGCGCGAAGGTCGAGCAATCCGATCCCGGCCGTCGTCACGTAGAGGCCGTCGGCTGCGCCACGCTCGACGACCTTCGTGTCCCCGGCCGCCACGGCGACACCCGCGGCGCGCGCCGCCGCCGCCATCGACGCGACGAGCGCCCGCAGCTCGTCGAGCGGGAAGCCCTCCTCGAGCACGAAGCCCGCAGTGAGCGCGAGCGGGACGGCGCCCGAGACGGCGAGGTCGTTGACCGTGCCGTTCACCGCGAGCTCGCCGATGTCGCCGCCGGGAAAGCGGAGCGGGCGGACGACGTAGGAGTCGGTCGTGACGGCGATCCGCGTCCCGTTCGCGCCCACGACCGCCGCGTCCTCGAGCGGGTCGAGCAGCGGGTTGCGCAGCTCCTCGAGGAAGAGACCCTCCACGAGGCGGCGCGACGCCTTGCCGCCTGCGCCGTCCGCGAGGGTGATCACGGCGTCGGTCATGCGGGCACGCCGTCGCGGCGCTGGTGACGGCCGTAGGCGTAGTAGGCGGCGCAGGCGCCCTCGCTCGAGACCATGCAGGTCCCGAGCGGCTGCTCCGGCGTGCACGCCGTCCCGAAGACGCCGCACTCGTACGGCTTGGCGCGGCCGCGCAGCACGTCGCCGCAGCGGCACGCCTTCGGATCCTCGATCCGCGCGCCCGGGACGGTGAAGCGCTGCTCGGCGTCCCACTCCGAGAACGCGTCGGCGACACGAAGGCCGCTCCACGGGATCGCACCGAGGCCGCGCCACTCGAAGTCGGGGCGCACGTCGAACGCCTCGCCCATCGCGGCGAGCGCCTCCCGGTTCCCCTCGACGCGGACGACCCGCCCGTACTGGTTCTCGACCTCGGCGCGCCCCTCCCGCAGCTGCGCGAGCAGGAGCGCGACCGCGCGCAGGATGTCGGTCGGCTCGAAGCCGGCGACGACGACCGGGCGCCCGTAGTCGCGGCAGACGAACTCGTAGGGGCGGGTCCCGATCACGGTCGAGACGTGCCCCGGACCGACGAAGCCGTCGATCTCGGTGTCCGGCGAGTCGAGAATGGCGCGCAGCGCAGGCCCGATCAGGACGTGGTTGCAGAAGACGCTGAAGTTGCCGACCCCGAGCTCCCGCGCGCGCTGCAGCGTCAGCGCGGTCGCCGGCGCCGTGGTCTCGAAGCCGACGCCGAAGAAGACGACCTCGCGCTCCGGCTCGCGTTGCGCGAGGGCGAGCGCGTCGAGCGGCGAGTACACGGTGCGCACGTCGGCGCCGCGCGCCTTCGCCTCGAGCAGCGAGCGGCGCCGCCCGCCGGGGACGCGCAGCATGTCGCCGAAGCTCGCGAGCGTCACCTCCGGGCGCTCGGCAAGAGAGATCGCATCGTCGACGCGCCCCATCGGGATCACGCAGACGGGGCAGCCCGGCCCGTGGACGAGCTCGACCTCGTCGGGGAGCAGCGCGTCGAGCCCGTGACGATAGATCGCGTGCGTGTGCCCGCCGCAGACCTCCATCAGCTTCACGCGGCGGCCCGGCTGCACGAGCGAGCGCAACTCCGCCGCCAGCGCCCGCCCGGCCCGTCCGTCGCGGAACTCGTCGACGAACCTCACGCCACCCCCGCCCCGCCAAGTAACACTGTGTCACTTGGCTCGGAAGGGTCGGGGCCGAGCTCCGCGGCGATCGCCTCGGCCAGCAGGTCGAGCGTCGCCCGCGCCTCCTCCTCGTCGATCCGGGCGAGCGCGAAGCCGACGTGGATCAGCACCCAGTCGCCCGGCTCCGCCTCCGGCGTGAAGGCGACGCTCACGACCCGCCGCACGCCCGAGACGTCGACGCGAGCGAGACCGTCGTCCAGCCGCTCCACCAGCTGCCCAGGGATGCCGAGGCACATGAGACCAGCCTCACCGGCGCGCCGCGCGGGAGCATCGGCAGAACAGCGCCTCCCCGCGCGGGAAACCCGCAGGGGGAACGGGCTCGCGTACCGATGCAGCCGCCCGGGCGCGGGCGCAGGCTGCAGGCATGGCGGAAACGCTCGCCGCGGCCCGGCTCGACTCGCTCTTCGACGCGCTTCACCGCCGGCGCTACCGGATCGTCGGCCCCTCGCTCGCCGACGGCACGATCGCCCACCGCGAGCTGGCCTCCGCCGCCGACCTGCCCGCCGGTTGGACCGACGAGCAGGCGCCCGGCAGCTATCGGCTCTCGCGCCGCGAGGACGACGCGCTCTTCGGCTACGCGGTCGGCCCGGAGTCGTGGAAGAGCGAACTGCTGCCGGCGCGCGTCCGCCTCTGGCAGGCGCGGCGCCGGAACGGCAGCCTCGCGGTCGAGGAGGAGCCGCTCGAGGCGGAGCCGACGGCCTTCCTCGGCGTCCGTCCCTGCGAGCTCGCCGCGATCGCGATCCAGGACACCGTCCTCCTCGGCGGCCGCTTCCGCGACCGCGACTACGCCGCCCGCCGCGCCGACGTCTTCCTCGTCGCCGTCGAGTGCGGCAGTCCCTCCGACCTCTGCTTCTGCAGCGCGCTCGGCACCGGCCCCGGCGCGACCGAGGGCTTCGACCTCGCGCTGACGGAGCTGCTCGAGGGCGAGCACCGCTTCCTCGTGCGCGCCGGCTCGTCGGCGGGCGAGGCCGTCCTCGCGGAGCTGCCGACGCGGCCGGCGGTGCGCGAGGACGTGGACGCAGCCGGCCTCGTCGTGGCCGCTGCGGCGCGGGAGACCGGCGGTCGCTTCGACGCCGCGGGCGTCCACGACCTGCTGCTCCGCCACCTCGAGAGCCCGGTCTGGGACCAGGTCGCCGAGCGCTGCCTCACCTGCGGCAACTGCACGCTCGTCTGCCCCACCTGCTTCTGCACGCACGTCGAGGACTCGTCCTCGCTCGACGGGGAGACGGCGGAGCGCGAGCGCGTCTGGGACACCTGCTTCTCCGTTCGCTACGCCGAGATGCACGGCGGCAACACGCGCCCCACGCCGCGCGCCCGCTACCGGCAGTGGCTCACGCACAAGCTCGCGACGTGGGAGGACCAGTTCGGAACGTCCGGCTGCGTGGGCTGCGGCCGCTGCATCGCCTGGTGCCCGGTCGGAATCGACATCCGAGCCGAGGTGCAGGCCATCCGCGCAGAGGAGGAGGAGCATGCGCACGCTTGACACACTCATCACGGAGAGCCCCGTCTTCGACGGGCTGCCGGCCGAGCAGCTGGAGCTGATCGCCGGCTGCGCCTCCAACGTCGTGTTCGCAGGCCGGTGACCGGCTCTTCCGGGAGGGCGATCCCGCCGACACTTTCTTCCTCGTCCGCCATGGGCTCGTCGCGCTCGACGCGTACGTTCCGAACCGCGGCCAGGTCACGGTCGAGACCGTCGGCGCCGGCGAGGTGGTCGGCTGGTCGTGGCTCGTGCCGCCCTACCGCTGGTACTTCACCGGCCGCGCCGTCGAGCCGATCCGGGCGGTCCACTTCGACGCCGCCTGCCTGCGCGGCAAGTGCGACGACGACGCCGAGCTCTGCGCGAACCTGCTCAGGCGCTTCTCCCAGGTTCTCGTCGGCCGCCTGCAGGCGACCCGGCTCCAGCTGATGGACGTCTATGGCGACGGCGACGGCTGAGCCCACCCCCTCCGCGCGCGGCTCGATGACGCCGCTGCCCTACCGGGTGGTCCGGAACAGACGCGAGAACCGGGACAACTGGACGCTCGAGCTCGAGGCGATCGACGAGACGATCGACCCGATCGGCCCGGGGCAGTTCGACATGCTCTACGCGTTCGGGGTCGGCGAGGTGCCGATCTCGACGAGCGGCGATCCGCAGGACGTCGGCCGGCTCGTGCACACGATCCGCGCCGTCGGTTCGGTCACGAAGGCGCTCTGCGCGGCGAAGCCGGGCGCCGTCGTCGGCGTCCGGGGCCCCTTCGGCAACCGCTGGCCGCTCGCCGAGGCCCGTGGGCGCGACCTCGTCCTCGTCGGCGGCGGCGTCGGCCTGCCGCCGCTGCGACCCGCCCTCTACCACGCGCTCGCGCACCGCGGCGACATCGGCGACCTCGTCCTCCTCTACGGCGGCCGCACGCCGCGCGACCTCCTCTTCACGCGCGAGCTCGAGCGCTGGCGCGGCCGTCTGGACGTCGCGGTCGACGTGACGGTCGACGCGGCCGCGAGCGACTGGCACGGACGTGTCGGCGTGGTCACGACGCTGATCCCGCGGGCGCCGTTCGACGCCGCCAACGCGGTCGCGTTCGTCGTCGGCCCCGAGATCATGATGCGCTTCACGGTGCAGGCGCTGCTCGCCCGCGGCCTGCCGCCGGAGCGGATCTGGATCTCGATGGAGCGGACGATGCGCTGCGGCGTCGGCCTGTGCGGCCACTGCCAGCTCGGCCCGACCCTGATCTGCCGCGACGGCCCCGTCTACCGCTGGGACGAGATCGCCCCGCTCCTGGAGGTGCAGCAGCTGTGAGCGCGGCGAGCGGCACGCACAAGGTGCTGGGCGGAGCGAGGCCGAAGCTCGCGGTCTGGAAGTTCTCGTCGTGCGACGGCTGCCAGCTCTCGCTGCTCGACTGCGAGGACGAGCTGCTCGCGCTGACCGACGCGGTCGAGATCGCCTACTTCCTCGAGGCGACGAGCGCGACCGCGAAGGGGCCGTACGACCTCGTCCTCGTCGAGGGCTCGATCACGACGCCGCACGACGCGGAGCGGATCCACGAGATCCGCCGCTCGGCGAAGTTCCTCGTCTCGATCGGCGCCTGCGCGACGAGCGGCGGGATCCAGTCGCTGCGGAACTTCGCCGCGCTCGGCGACCTCGTCTCGGCCGTCTACGCGAGCCCGGAGTACATCTCGACCCTGCGGACGTCGACCGCGATCGCCGACCACGTCCACGTCGACTTCGAGCTCCAGGGCTGCCCGATCAACAAGGCGCAGCTGCTGGACGTGGTCGGGGCATTCCTCGCGGGCAGGCGGCCGAACGTCCAGACCCACAGCGTCTGCGTCGAGTGCAAGCTCGCCGGCATCGCACTGCGTGATGGTCGCGCACGGGACGCCGTGCCTCGGCCCGGTGACACAGGCCGGGTGCGGCGCGCTCTGCCCGCTCTACGCCCGCGGCTGCTTCGGCTGCTTCGGGCCGAAGGAGCAGGCGAACACGGAGGCGCTCTCCGCCCAGTGGCGCGAGCTCGGCGCGAACGAGCCGCAGCTCCTGCGCGCGTACCGCGGCATCACCGGCAACGCGCCGGCCTTCCGGCGGGAGGCGACCCTGCATGAGTGACGCCAGGCCGAGGACGAAGACGATCCGCACCGACTACCTCGCCCGCGTCGAGGGCGAGGGCGGGATGCTCGTGAAGCTGCGCGGCGACGAGGTCACCGAGGTGAAGCTGCGCATCTACGAGCCGCCGCGCTTCTTCGAGGGCTTCCTGCGCGGACGCGACTTCCGCGAGGCGCCGGACGTGACGGCGCGGATCTGCGGGATCTGCCCGGTCGCCTACCAGATGAGCTCCTGCCTCGCGATGGAGTCGCTCGCCGGCGTCGAGGTGGAGGGGCAGCTGCGGGCGCTCCGTCGCATCCTCTACTGCGGCGAGTGGATCGAGTCGCACACGCTCCACGTCTTCATGCTCCACGCTCCGGACTTCCTCGGCGTGCCGAGCGCGGTCGAGCTCGCGAAGCTGAACCCCGGTCTCGTCGAGACCGCTCTGCGCCTGAAGAAGATCGGCAACGAGGTGATGCGGGTGGTCGGCGGGCGCGAGGTGCACCCGATCAACGTCCGCGTCGGCGGCTGGTACAAGGCCCCGACGCGAGCGCAGCTCGCAAGCCTCGTCCCCGACCTCGAGTGGGCGCTCGAGGCGTCGCGCGAGACGGTGCGGGTCGTCGCCGGGCTCGACTTCCCCGAGCTGGAGCAGGACTACGAGCTGGCGGCGCTCGTCGACGGCGACGAGTACCCGATCGATCGCGGCACCCACGTCGTCACCTCGACTCGCGGCACGTTCCCGATCGCCGAGTTCCTCGAGCGGGTCGTCGAGCACCACGTCGAGCACTCGAACGCGCTCCACGCCACCCTCGACGGCGGCTCCTACCTCGTCGGCCCCATGGCCCGCTACGCGCTGCACCGCGAGCGCCTCTCCCCCGCCGCCCGGGCCGCCGCCGAGGAGGTCGGGCTCGAACCGGTCGTCCGCAACCCGTTCCGCTCGATCATCGTGCGCGCCGTCGAGCTCGTGCACGCGTCGGAGGAGGCGCTGCGCCTGATCGCGGCGTACGAGGAGCCGGGCGCACCTGCGCTCGAGGTCGTCCCGCGGGCCGGCACCGGCCACGGCGCGAGCGAGGCGCCGCGCGGGATGCTCTACCACCGCTACCGACTCGACGCCGGGGGCGCGATCGTCGACGCCAAGATCGTCCCGCCGACCTCGCAGAACCAGCGCTCGATCGAGGAGGACCTGCACGCCTTCGTCAGCGCGCACACCGACCTGACCGACGACGAGCTGCGCCATCGCTGCGAGCAGGCGATCCGCAACTACGACCCGTGCATCTCGTGCGCCACGCACTTCCTGCACCTCGAGGTCGAGCGGGAATGAGCGTCTGCGTCGCATGCGTCGGGAACGCGCTCCGCGGCGACGACGCCGCGGGCCTCGAGGTGCTGCGCCTGCTCGAGGGGGCGCTCCCGGACGGAGTGCGACTGCTCGCCTGCGAGGGCGAGCCCATCGCTCTCCTCGACGGCTGGGCCGGCTGCGACACGGCCATCCTCGTCGACGCGACGCAGTCCGGGGCCGAGTCCGGGAGCGTGCGGAGGATCCCCGCGCACGAGACGAGGCTGCCCGACGAGCTGACCCGGGCGTCGACCCACGTCCTCGGCGTCGGCGAGGCGATCGAGCTGGCGCGGGCGCTCGGCAAGCTCCCGCCGCGGACGATCGTCTACGGGATCGAGGGCTCGCGCTTCGACACCGGCGCACCGCTCTCACCCGAGGTCGCCGCTGCGACCCGGGTGGTCGCGGCCGCGATTCTCCGCGAGCTCGAGCAGGTGACGGCCTGATGCACGAGCGGGCCCTCCTCGCCGACCTCGTCCGCGAGATCGAGTCCGTCGCGGCGAGCGAGAACGCCCGTCGCGTTCGGGCGATCAAGGTGCGGATCGGCCCGATGTCCCACATGACGCCGGCCCACTTCGTCGAGCACTTCGTCGACGCGACCCTCGGCACGGTCGCCGAGGGCGCGCGCTGCGACGTCGAGCAGATCGACCCGCGCGACCCGCTCGCGCAGTCGATCGTGCTCGAAAGCGTCGAGCTCGCCCTCGACTAGCCAAGTCCCCGCCGGACACGTCGGGGTCTGACCCCTGCTCGAAAGCGTGGCGATCGCGCTCGACTAGCCACGTCCGCGCCGGACACGTCGGGGTCTGACCCCGGACGTGGCTCGCTCGGACGCGTCTCTGCGCATTGCCGCAATTTCAGCGCGCTACGCCTCGCAATGCGTCGCGCAGGCGCCTTGAAGTCCTCGGATCGCGCAGCCATAATCCCGGGCGCCCATGTCGGTGGAGGAAGGCGCGAGCGCGAGCCAGCGGGTGCTGGACGCGCGGGACCGGTACGTCTCGCGCGGCGTCTCGACGCCCCGGCTCGTCGTCGACCGCGCCCGGGGAGCGCGCATCTGGGACGCCGACGGGAGGGAGTTCATCGACTTCGGCGGCGGCATCGCCTGCCAGAACCTCGGCCACGGCCCCGAGCACGTCGTCCGCGCGATCCACGAGCAGGCCGACCGCTTCCTCCACCAGTGCTTCATGGTCGGGATGTACGAGCCCTACGTCGAGGTCTGCCGCAGGCTGGCCGAGCTCTGGCCCGGCACGGCCGAGGCGAAGTCGCTGCTCCTCAACTCCGGAGCCGAGGCGGTCGAGAACGCCGTCAAGATCGCGCGCGCCGCCACGGGCCGCCCCGCCGTCGTCGTCTTCGACCGCGCCTTCCACGGCCGCACGACGCTGACGATGGCGATGACCTCGAAGCTCGTCTACAAGCAGGGCTTCGGCCCGCTCGCACCCGAGGTCTACCGCGCGCCGGCGCCGTATCCCTACCGCGGAGTCTCGACCGAGGATGCGCTCCGCGGGCTGCAACTGCTCTTCAAGCAGGACGTCGACCCCGCCTCGGTCGCGTGCCTGGTGCTCGAGCCGGTGCAGGGCGAGGGCGGCTTCATCCCGATGCCGCCGGAGTTCGTCCAGGCGCTGCGCCGGATCTGCGACGAGCACGGGATCCTCTACGTCGACGACGAGGTGCAGTCCGGCTGCGGCCGCACCGGCAGCGTCTGGGCGATCGAGCAACTCGGCGTCGAGCCCGACCTGCTCGTCTCGGGCAAGACCCTCGGCGGGGGCCTTCCGCTCGCTGCGGTCACCGGCCGGGCCGAGCTGATGGACGCGGTCCACCCCGGCGGGCTCGGCGGCACCTTCGGCGGCAATCCCCTCGCCTGCGCCGCCGCCATCGCGGTGCTCGACGACCTGACGGCGCCGGGGTTCCGCGAGCAGGCCCAGCACGTCGCCGGCGTCCTGCGCGCCCGGCTCGAGGAGATCGCCGCACGGCAGCCGCTCGTCGGCGAGGTGCGCGGGCTCGGCGCGATGCTCGCCCTCGAGCTGCGCGAGCAGAGCGGCGCCGCCGCCGGGGCGGTCACGGCCGCCGCCTTCGAGAAGGGCCTGATCCTTCTCTCGTGCGGCCTCTACGGGAACGTGATCCGGCTCCTGCCGCCGCTCACGGCGACGGACGAGGAGCTGGAGCGGGGGCTCGGTCTCCTGGAGGAAGCGCTTGGCGACGCAGGCTCCGGCGAGACCTGAGCCGGCGGCGCCGCCGGTGGCCCCGGCGGTGCGGCTGCGCGACATCCGGCGCACCTACGGCGAGGTGGTCGCGATCGCAGGCCTCGACCTCGACATCGCCGACGGCGAGTTCTTCACCCTCCTCGGCCCCTCCGGCTCCGGCAAGACGACGACGCTGCGGGTGATCGCGGGCTTCGAGCGCCCGGACGCCGGCACGGTCGAGCTGCACGGCGTCGACGTGACCCGCACCGCCCCGTCTGAGCGCCCGGTCAACACCGTCTTCCAGGACTACGCGCTCTTCCCGCACATGACGGTGCGCGAGAACGTCGAGTACGGGCTCCGGGTCAAGGGCGTCTCCCGGAAGGAGCGCCGCGCCCGCGCCGACGCGGTGCTCGATCGTGTCCGCCTGCCCGGCCTCGGCTCGCGCCGGCCGCTGCAGCTCTCCGGCGGCCAGCGGCAGCGCGTCGCGCTCGCGCGCGCAATCGTGAACGGGCCGCCGGTGCTGCTGCTCGACGAGCCGCTCGGCGCGCTCGACCTGAAGCTCCGCCAGGAGATGCAGACCTTCCTCAAGGAGCTGCAGCGCGAGCTCGGGATCACGTTCGTCTACGTCACGCACGACCAGGAGGAGGCGCTGACGATGAGCGACCGCCTCGCCGTCTTCAACGACGGCGGGATCGAGCAGATCGGCTCGCCGGCGGAGGTGTACGAGCACCCGGCGACCGAGTTCGTCGCGGGCTTCGTCGGCGTCTCCAACGTGCTCGAGCGCGCGGGCAGGCGCTTCACGATCCGCCCCGAGAAGATCCGGATGAGCCCGGACGGGGACGGCGAGGCCGGCGTCGTCCGCGACGTGGTCTACGTCGGGATGGTCACCCGCTACGTCGTCGAGCTCGACGGCGGCGGCGAGCTCGTCGTCGTCCGTCAGAACCTCGAGACCTCCTCGCAGCAGGCGCTCGAGGAGCAGGGCAGGCGCGTCCGCCTCTCGTGGCGGCCGGAACACACCTACGAGATCGGCAAGGAGGGCACATGAGTCGTATCGGCAGGTCGCACGTCGTCGTGGCCGCGCTCGCGGCCGCGCTGTGCGTCCCGGCGTCGGGCGTCGCCGCCGGCAGCGGGCTCCCGACGAAGATCGGGAAGGGCGAGGGGCAGCTGAACCTGATCGCCTGGGAGGGCTACACCCAGCCGCAGTGGGTGAAGCCGTTCGAAGCCAGGACCGGCTGCAAGGTGAGCGCGAAGTACGCCGGCTCGTCGGACGAGATGGTCACCCTGATGCGCCAGGGCGGCGGCAGCCAGTACGACATGGTCTCCGCCTCGGGCGACGCGAGCCTGCGCCTGATCTACGGCAAGGACGTGCAGCCGGTGAACCCGAAGCTGATCCCCGACTTCAAGAACTTCATCCCGGCGCTCAAGTCGCCGCCCCACAACACGATCAAGGGCGTGCACTACGGGATCTCGCTCCAGTGGGGGCCGAACACCCTGCTCTACAACACCAAGAAGGTGAAGCCGAAGCCGGCGAGCTGGTCGATCCTCTACAGCTCGAAGTACAAGGGCAGGATCACCGTCCCCGACAACCCGATCCAGATCGCCGACGCGGCGCTCTACCTCTCGAAGGCGCAGCCGTCGCTCGGGATCACGGATCCGTACGAGCTGAACCAGAAGCAGTTCGGCGCGGCGGTGAACCTGCTGAAGAGGCAGAAGCCGCTGATCAAGAAGTACTGGGCGCTCGCATCCGACGAGATCGACCTGTTCAAGAACGGCGACGCGGTGCTCGGCGCCTCGTGGCCGTACCAGACGAACACGCTGATCGCGGACAAGGCCCCCGTCGCCGACCTGATCCCGAAGGAGGGCGCGACGGGCTGGGCCGACACGTGGATGCTCTCGGCGCACGCGAAGCACCCGAACTGCGCCTACAAGTGGATGGCGTGGGTCTCGACCCCGAAGGTGCAGGCGCAGCAGGCGATCTACTTCGGCGAGACGCCGGCGAACACGAAGGCGTGCGCGATCATGGACAAGCTCGCGCCGGGCTCCGCGAAGCAGTACCACTGCGGCGCCTCGAAGGCGTACTTCAACTCGATCAAGTTCTGGAAGACGCCGGTCGCCGCGTGCGGCAACGGCCGGAACGACTGCATGGACTACACGCAGTGGCAGCAGGCCTGGACGCAGCTGAAGGGCTGAGCTAGCCCTGGCTGCCCGCGCCCTCGACCCGAGCGGGCCGGGCCGTCCCCTGCGGACGGCCCGGCTCCGGCTCACCGGCGCCTTCTGGCGCCACCGCTGGGCGAAGGCGGTGCTGCTGCTCGCGCCGCCGCTGCTCGCCTTCGGGCTGATCTACCTCGCGTCGCTCGCGGCGCTCTTCGTCTCCTCGTTCTGGACGGTCAACCCGTTCACGACCGAGATCGAGCACCACTGGACGCTCGACAACTTCCGCACGATCTTCGGGTCGAGCGCGTACCGGACGATCGCGCTGCGGACGATCGGCCTCGCCGCCGCGGTGACCGTCACCGACGCCGTCCTCGCCTTCCCGCTCGGGTACTTCATGGCCCGGGTCGCGCGCTCGCGCACGCGGGCGTTCCTGTTCGTCGCCGTGCTGCTCCCGCTCTGGTCGAGCTACCTGATCCGGGTGTACATCTGGCGGCTGATCCTGAACCGGGACGGCGTCCTCAACTGGACGCTCGGGCAGCTCGGGCTCGGGCCGGTGAGCATCGCCTACTCCAACTGGGCGGTCTGGATCGTCTTCTCGTACGTCTGGCTGCCGTTCATGATCCTGCCGGTCTACGGGGCGCTCGAGCGGATCCCCGAGTCGCTCCTCGAGGCCTCGCGCGACCTCGGCGCGCGCGGCTTCCTCACCTTCCGCCGAGTCGTGCTGCCGCTCGCGCTCCCCGGCGTCATAGCCGGCTCGATCTTCACCTTCTCGCTGACGCTCGGCGACTACGTGACGCCGCTGCTCGCAGGCGGCGCCTCGTCCCAGTTCATCGGCAACGTCGTCTACTCGTCGGTCGGGATCTCGAACAACGTGCCCTTCGCGGCCGCCTACGCCGCGATCCCGCTCGCGGTGATGGCGGTGTACCTCCTGCTCGCGCGCCGGATGGGCGCGTTCGAGGCGATGTAGTGGAGGCCCGCGGCACCCGTCTCGCGCTCGCCGGCTGGGCCGTGCTCGTGACGGCGTTCCTGTGGATCCCGCTGCTCCTGATCCTCGTCTACGCGTTCAACGACTCGAACATCCAGAGCTGGCCGATCCACGGCTTCACGACGAGGTGGTTCCGGATCGCCTGGAACACGCAGGAGGTGCGGGACGCCGTCTGGCTCTCCGTCCGGGCCGGGCTGACCGCCACCGGAGCGGCCCTCGCGCTCGGCTCGGCCGCGGCGTTCGCGATCGCGCGCTTCCGCTTCTTCGGACGGGAGTCCGTCTCGTTCCTGCTCGTGCTCCCGATCGCGCTGCCCGGGATCATCACCGGCATGGCCCTGAACGCCTTCTTCGTCTTCAACCACATGGACCTGACCTTCTGGACGATCGTGATCGGGCACTCGACCTTCTGCGTCGTCATCGTCTACAACAACGTCCTGGCCCGGCTGCGGCGCTCGTCGCCGTCGCTGCTCGAGGCCTCGGCCGACCTCGGCGCGGACGGGTGGCAGACCTTCCGCTTCGTCACGTGGCCGGTTCTCTCGACGGCCCTCGTCGCGGGCGGACTGCTCGCGTTCGCGCTCTCCTTCGACGAGGTCGTCGTCACGTACTTCACCGCGGGGGCGCAGAACACGCTCCCGCTCCTGATCTTCGGCTATATCCGCCTCGGCCAGCAGCTGCCCGTCGTGAACGCGATCGCCTTTGCGATGATCGTGCTCACGGTGATCCCCGTGGCACTGGCGCAACGGCTGATGCGAGACACCGGCGTGCTCCGCCGCAGCGCGGCGGCGGTGACCGAGGCGGTCGAGTCCTCGCAGATTCCTGCGGTCTGACGAACGGGAGGGGAAGCGATGAGCACCACGACGACGAGCTATCAGGTCCTGATCGGGGGCGAGTGGAAGGACGCGGCCTCCGGCGAGACGATGGAGGTGATCGCCCCCGCGACGGGCCAGACGGTCGCCGAGGTGCCGCGGTGCGGCGCCGAGGACGTCGACCTCGCCGTCGCGGCGGCGAAGAAGGCGCTCCCCGACTGGCTCGACCGGACGCCGAAGGACCGCTCCGAGCTGCTGCACAAGCTCGCCGACGTGATCGACGAGCACGCGGAGGAGCTGGCGCAGCTCGAGTCGCTGAACGTCGGCAAGCCGCTCCTGGCCTCCCGCGACGAGATGCCGTTCTCGGCGGACAACCTCCGCTTCTTCGCCGGCGCCGCCCGCAACCTCGAGGGCAAGTCGGCCGGGGAGTACATCGCGGGCTACACGTCCATGATCCGGCGCGAGCCGCTCGGGATCGTCGGCGGCATCTGCCCCTGGAACTACCCCCTGATGATGGCGATCTGGAAGCTCGGCCCCGCCCTTGCGGCCGGCAACGTCCAGATCCTGAAGCCGTCCGAGCAGACGCCCCTCTCGCTGCTCCGGCTCGTCCAGCTCGCGCAGGAGGTGATCCCGGCGGGCGTGCTCCAGGTGATCACGGGCGACGGCGTCCCCGCCGGGCAGCGGCTCGTCGAGCACCCGGACGTCCGCATGGTGTCGCTCACCGGCGACGTCGAGACGGGCAAGACAATCGCCCGCACGGCTGCAGACACGGTCAAGCGCGTCCACCTCGAGCTCGGAGGCAAGGCGCCGATGGTGATCTTCGACGACGCCGACCCCGAGGCGGTGGCGGCCGGGATCCGGCTCGCCGGCTACTGGAACTCGGGCCAGGACTGCACGGCCGGGGCGCGCGTGATCGCCGGGCCGAAGATCTACGACGCGCTGCTCGAGCAGCTGGTGCCGCAGGTCGAGTCGCTCAAGGTCGGCGACCCGATGTCGAGCGACGAGATCGAGATGGGCTCCGTGATCTCGAAGTCGCAGCAGGAGCGGATCCTCGGCTTTCTCGAGCGAGCGACGACCGCGACCGTGCTCACCGGCGGCGGCACGAACGGCGACCAGGGCTTCTTCGTCCAGCCGACGATCGTCACCGACGTGAAGCAGGACGACGAGATCGTCCAGCGCGAGGTCTTCGGGCCGGTCGTGACCGTGCAGCGCTTCGCCGACGACGACGAGGCGATCCGCTGGGCGAACGACGTCAAGTACGGCCTCGCCGCCTCGGTCTGGACGCGGGACGTCGGCCGGGCGATGAACGCGGCGCGCAGGCTCCAGTTCGGGACGGTCTGGGTCAACGACCACCTGCTCCCGATCAGCTCGGAGCTGCCGCACGGCGGCTACAAGCAGTCCGGCTACGGCAAGGACATGTCGATCTACTCGATGGAGGAGTACACGCAGATCAAGCACGTCGCGATCAAGATCGACTGACCGATCCGCACGGCCGGGTCGTTCGCTTCTCGCACAACTCGGCGCGGCTTTCGTCGTCTTACCCGGAGACGGCTAGGCTGATGCCGCCCCTCCTCTTCCCCCCGGAGGTTCGCTTGGGTACCCACTCGCTCGACGCCGCCCACCGGACGGCGGAGCGGTTCCTCGACAACATCGAGACCGTCGTGCACGGGAAGCGGGAGCAGATCACGCTGATCACGGCCGCGCTGATGTGCGGCGGCCACGCGCTGCTCGAGGACGTCCCCGGCACGGCCAAGACGGTGCTCGCCCGCGCGATCGCGCAGTCGATCCGCGGCGCGGCGGCCTCGCGGATCCAGTGCACGCCCGACCTCCAGCCGACCGACGTGACCGGGCTCTCGATCTTCAACCAGCGCGAGCGCGACTTCGAGTTCCGGCCGGGCCCGGTGTTCGCGAACGTCGTGCTCGTCGACGAGATCAACCGGGCGATGCCGAAGACGCAGTCGGCCCTGCTGGAGGCGATGGCCGAGCAGCAGGTGACGGTCGACGGCGCGACGCGACGGCTCGGCGAGCCGTTCCTCGTGCTCGCGACGCAGAACCCGATCGAGTACGAGGGGACGTTCCCGCTCCCCGAGGCCCAGCTCGACCGCTTCTTCGTACGCACGACGCTCGGCTACCCGGACGCCGTGGACGAGGCGCGGATCGTCGAGGAGCAGCTCGTCTCGCACCCGCTCACGCGCCTCGAGCCGGCGATCGACCTGGACGAGGTCGCGCTCCTGCGCGCCGCGGTTCCGCAGGCGTTCGTCCACGAGGCGGTCGGCGCCTGGATCGTCGAGCTGGTGCGCGCGACGCGACGGCTCGAGATCGTAGCCATCGGCAGCTCGGTACGCGGCACGCTCGCCCTCAACCGGGCAGCGCGGGCGTGGGCCGTGCTGCACGGCCGCCGCTACGTGACCCCGGAGGACGTGGAGCGGCTGTTCGTGCCGGTGCTGATGCACCGCCTGCTCTTCCGTCCCAGCTTCCTCGCCGAGATCCGCGACCGCGGCTGGGCCGAGGCGGCCCTGGAGGTGCGCGCCCGCTGCCTGGAGCTGGCGCCGAAGCCGGGCTTCGACATCGACCTCGACGTCCCGGCCGCGGCGGCCGGGTAGGAGCAGCGGTGGCTGCGGGCACGTTCCCGCTCGTCCCGCGCCGCCGCGTGATCGGGCTGGCGTTCGGGGGCGTACGCAGCGCCCGGCGCGGCACCGGCTCGGACATCGCCGGCTCGCGCGAGTACCGGCCGGGCGACGACGTCGCCTGGATCGACTGGGCGGCGTCGGCGCGGCTGTCCGCCGCGCGCGCGAACGACGAGTTCGTCGTCCGCGAGCTGTTCGCGGACGAGGCGCCCCGCGTCGTCGTGCTGGCCGACCGGCGCCCGGCGATGGGGATCGGCGCCTCGGCGCTGCGGCCGCTCGACAAGCCGCGCGCGCTGCTCGAGATCCTCGATCTGATCGGCGCGAGCGCCCGTATGGCACGGAGCTTGACCGGCTATCTCGACCACGCGCGCGGCGAGCCCTACTGGCGCCCGCCGCGCAGCGAGCGCCTCGCCGAGCCCGGAACGTTCGACCGGCCGTTCCTGGCGCCGGAGACCACGGTCTCGCTGGGCCTCGAATACCTCGGCGAGCACCGGCGCGACCTGCCGACGCAGGCCTTCGTCTTCGTCGTCTCCGACTTCGCCGTGGAGCCGGACGAGCGCACCTGGGAGCGAGCGCTCGAGCACCGCTGGGAGCTCGTGCCGGTCGTCGTCCGCGACCCGGTCTGGGAGGCGACCTTCCCGGACGTCGGCGGCGTCACCGTTCCGTTCGCCGATCCGGCGAGCGGCGCGATCGTGCCCGTGTACCTGACGCGCGCCGAGGCGCGGCGGCTGCGCGACGAGAACGAGGCGCGCGCGGCCCGGCTGACGCGAGTCTTCCGCTCGCTCGGCACCGAGCCGGTGTCGGTCGGGTCCCACGACCCCGCCGGCGTCCTCGCGTCGTTCCTGCGCTGGGCCGACCTGCGGTTGATGGCGCGCGGAGCCGTGGCGTGACGCGCGTCGCGCTCGTCGCAGCCCTCGCCGCCCTCGCGCTCGCGCCGCCCGCGGCGGCGGAGCTCCAACCCGTGCCCGGCTCGTCGGTCGGCGACGGCGTCCCGCTGAAGGCATACGCCTCGCTGACGCCCGCCGTGCACCTCTTCGGCGACGTCGTGACGGCGAGGGTGGCCGTCGTGGCGGACACGAAGTGGGTCGTCCCGAAGCGCCTGCGGGTCACGGCCGACTTCGAGCCGTACGAGCCGATCCGCAGGCCGACGGTGCTGCAGGTCGGCAACGGCCGCTTCGCGCAGATCACCTGGACCTGGACGCTCCGCTGCCTCACCGCCCGGTGCGTGCCGACGCTGCCCCCGAGCGACACGTACCACGTCTTCGCCTTCCACCCCGCCCACATCGACTATCTGGCCGTGGACGGAACACGGCAGTACGGGATCACGGCGGGCTTCCCGAAGGTCGAGGTGCTGTCGCAGGTGAGCCCGGGCGTGGCCGCCTTCCTCCAGCACCACAACGCCCTCAACTGGCAGTTCCGGCTGACGCCGGTCGGCTCGCCCGTCTACCGCGTCTCCCCGGGTCTCGCGTTCTGGCTCGCGCTCTCCCTGGCGGCCGGGCTCGCAGGCTTCGGCCTGTTCGTCGGCGGACGCTGGGCGCTCTCGTTCCGCAGGCCTGCCGTCGCCGCTGCAGCGGGAGCGGCGAGCGCGCTCGACCGGGCGCTCGCGGTCTTCTTCTGGGCGCGCGAACGCGGCGACGACACGCTGCAGCGCAAGGCGCTCGAGCGGGTCGCCGACGAGCTCGAGCAGGGCGGGCGCGAGCTCTCCGACGCCGCGCGCGCTCTCGCCTGGTCGCCGGAGACCCCCGAGAACGAGGACGTCCAGGCGATCTCGGAGCGTGCACATCTCGGGGAGCCGCCGGGCGCGGGAGCCCGCCCGTGAGGACCGTGACCATCCGCCGGCGAGGGGCGACGCCGCTGGGCGAGCTGCGCCGGATCTCGCCCGCCGCGCAGCGTACGACCATCCTCAGGGTCGCGCTCGCGCTCGCGCTCGCGGGCACGCTCGCGGCGACAGCGCTCTCGGCGCGCTCGGCCGGCAGCGGCCGTGCGGCCGTCCTGCCCCGGGGCGCGACGACCGGCGTCGTCGCCCTCGACCTCTCGGCGAGCATCGCCGGCCCGGTCTACCGCCGGGTCGCGACGACGCTGCAGGGCATCGCGACCGCGAACCAGGCGATCGGGCTCGTGATGTTCTCCGACGTCGCGTACGAGCTCCTGCCGCCGAACTCGCCGCCGGCGGCGCTGCTCCAGTTCCTGCCCTTCTTCAACCCGGCGCGGGTGGTCAAGGGGAGCCCGGTCTTCGGCCAGAGCCCCTGGGACCAGTTCAGCGGCGGCACCCGCGTGTCGGCGGGGCTGAAGACCGCCTACCAGGCGCTGCGCCGCGCCCACGTCGAGCACGGCTCGATCCTGCTCGTCAGCGACCTCGACGACTCGAGCGCCGACTCGGAGCCACTGGTGGCGGAGGCCCTCGCACTCAGGCGCGCGCACGTCCCGGTGCGCATCGTGCCGCTGTTCGCGGAGCCGGCGAATCGGGCCATCTTCGCCGCGCTCTTCGGCAAGAACGCGTTCGTCGACCCGAGCGTCTTCACCCGCCGCGCGGGACGGCGCGTCCAGAGCGTCGCGGCGACCTCGGCCTGGGCGCTCCTCGGGTTGAGCGCGCTGCTCGTGCTGCTGCTGGCCGCGAACGAGCGCCTCAACACCCGCCTCGAGCTGGAGCCCGTGGCGTGAGCATCCCCCGCCGCCTCCGCGCGCCGCTGCTCGCCCTCGCCTGCTTCGCGGCCGCGGCGCTGTTCTCCCTGCTCGCGCTCGACGCCCGAGGCTGGACGCGGATCCTCGCCCGCGACGACCTCCGCTTCCGGGCCCTGCACTCGCACGTCGGCCTCTGGCACTCGCAGTCGCAGCTTCCGGGCGATCCGGCGCGGGCGCTGCTCGGGCTCGGCGAGCCGCTCGCCTACCGCCGCGCGCTGCAGCTCTTCTGGTTCAGCCGCGTCGGCTCCGACCCGGAGAGCCGTCGCGACCTGCCGGCGACGCGCGTCGCCGCACAGGACGCGCTTGCGGGGCTGACGACCGCCGGTCGCGACCCGCAGGAGCGGTCGACCGCGGCGAACCTGCTGGGCGTCCTCACCGTGACCACCCCGGCGACCGACAGCGAGACGCAGACGCAGACGCTCGAGCGCGCGGCCGGCTACTTCCAGCAGGCGATCGCCCAGGATCCGCTGAACGTGGCGGCGAAGCTGAATCTCGAGCTCGTGCTGCGGCTGCGCCGGGGCGGCAAGTCCGGGTTCTCGAAGGACGCGCGCGGCGGCTTCGGCTTCGGCAAGGGCCGCGGCGCAACCGTCGTCGGCTCCGGATTCTGATGGGCGTCTCGTTCCTGACCCCGCTCGACGCGCTGTTCGCGCTCGCGGGCCTCGTCCCGCTGGCCGCATTCACCCTCGCGCGCCGCCGCGCCGCGGAGGTGCAGCGGACGCTCGGGATCGTAACCCCGCGCAGGATCGCGGTCGCGCCGGTCGTCGTCTCGCTGGCGCTCCTCCCCGCGCTGCTCGGCGTCGCCGCCGCCCAGCCGGTCGTCGTCCACGAGCAGCAGCTCTCGCAGCGCGCCGACGCACAGCTCTACTTCGTCTTCGACACCTCGCTCTCGATGTCGGCCCGCGCGAGCCTGCACTCGCCGACACGGCTCGAGCGGGCGAAGCGAGCCGCGCTGCGCATCCTCCCCGGCCTTGGCGACCTGCCGGTCGGGCTGGCGTCGATGACCGACCGGACGCTGCCGAGCCTGCTGCCTACGACCGACCTGGGGCTGATCGAGCGGACGCTCGCGCAGTCGATCGGTATCGACCGTCCGCCGCCGAGCCAGCAGTATCGCGGCCGAGCGACGACCCTGCAGGCGCTGCTGCCGATCGGCGACTCGCGCTTCTTCTCGACCGGCGTCACCCGCCGGATCCTCGTCGTGTTCACCGACGGCGAGTCGAGCGCACTGCCGCCGAGCTACGCGATCGCGGCGC
This sequence comes from uncultured Actinomycetes bacterium, assembly GCA_963746895.1. Taxonomy (GTDB): domain Bacteria; phylum Actinomycetota; class Thermoleophilia; order Gaiellales; family Gaiellaceae; genus Palsa-739. Next base: position 32,046 of record CAVVDI010000004.1, read on the forward strand.
GCGGCGTCCTCGTCCCGCCGTTTCTCGTCCACGTCTGGTCGGCGAACGAGCGCGTCTACGTCCACGGCAGGCCCGATCCCCGCTACCGGCCCGACCCCCGGAGCGACGGCCTCCTGCAGCGGTTCGCGAGCCTCACGCACGGCCGGGCGTTCGAGGAGAACCAGACCGGGCAGGTCGCGAGCGCCATCCACGCCGCCGCCGGAAGAGCCACCGCGCACACCTCCGTCCAGCAGTACGCGCGCGTCGCGCTCGCCCCGTGGTTCGTGCTCGCGGGTGCGGTGCCGCTCGCGTTCCTCCTCTGGCGCCGCAACCTCTAGTCGCGAGGCTCCGTGCTACCGGGGCGGTGAGGCGCCCGGCTCGACGGGATCGTGCTCGAGGGTCGCGAGGCGCTCGTAGAGGCGCCAGCGCTCGTCGACGTCGTGCTGCTCCTCCTCCGCGAGCTCGGCCGCCTCGGCCGGGTTCGCGCGGCCGATGATGGCGAAGCGGTTCTCCTTCGCGGTGAACTCGGCGAGCGGCAGCTTCGGCGGCCGGGAGTCGAGCTGGAACGGGTGGTCGAGCCGCGGGTCGTGCCGGTACAGCGGCCAGTAGCCCGAGTCCGCAGCCTCCTTCTGGTGCGCCATCGCGGTCGCCATCTCGATCCCGTGGGCGATGCAGTGGCTGTAGGCGATGATGAGCGACGGGCCGCGGTAGGACTCCGCCTCCGCGAACGCCTTCACGGTCTGCGGGTTGTCGGCGCCGAGCGCGACCTGCGCGACGTAGACGTCGCCGTAGGACGCGGCGATCAGGCCGAGGTCCTTCTTCGCGGTGTGCTTGCCGCCGGCCGCGAACTTCGCGACCGCTCCGCGCGGCGTCGACTTCGACGCTTGGCCGCCCGTGTTCGAGTAGACCTCGGTGTCGAGCACGAGGACGTTCACGTCCCGGCCCGACGCGAGCACGTGGTCGAGCCCGCCGAAGCCGATGTCGTAGGCCCAGCCGTCGCCGCCGACGATCCAGACCGACTTGCGGACGAGTGCGTCGGCGAGCGTCGCGAGCCGCACCGCGCGCGGGTCGTCGCTGGCGGCGAGCCGCTCCTTGAGCTCGGCCACCCGCTCGCGCTGCGCCGCGATGCCGGCTTCGCCCTCCTGGTCGGCCTCGAGCAGCGCGGCCTTCAGCTCGGCCGGGAGCGCGCCGTTGAACTCGCCCAGGAGCCGGCGCGCCTGCCCCTCCTGCTGGTCGATCGCGAGCCGCATTCCGTACCCGAACTCGGCGTTGTCCTCGAAGAGCGAGTTCGCCCAGGCCGGGCCGCGGCCGTCCGCGTTCTTCGTCCACGGCGTCGTCGGCAGGTTGCCGCCGTAGATCGAGGAGCACCCGGTCGCGTTCGCGACGAGCAGCCGGTCGCCGAAGAGCTGGGTCAGGAGCTTCAGGTACGGCGTCTCGCCGCAGCCCGAGCACGCGCCGGAGAACTCGAACAGCGGCTGCAGCATCTGCGAGCCCTTCACGGTCGCGGGCTGCACCTTCGCCCGGTCGATCTCCGGCAGCGAGAGGAAGAACTCCCAGTTCTCGCGCTCGCGCTCCATGTGGTCGGCCTTCGGGAGGGAGTCCAGCGACTTGTGCCCCTCGAGGTGCCTGTCCTTCGCCGGGCAGGTCTCGACGCAGATCCGGCAGCCCGTGCAGTCGTCGGGCGAGACCTGGATCGTCATCGCCATGCCGGGCAGATCCTTGGCGCGCCACTCCTTCGAGCGGAAGCCCGCGGGCGCACCGACCAGTTCCGCCGGGTCGTAGACCTTCATGCGGATTGCGGCGTGCGGGCAGACGAGCGCGCACTTCGCGCAGTCGATGCAGAGCGCCTCGTCCCAGACCGGGAGCTCCTCGGCGAGGTTCCGCTTCTCGAAGTGCGCGGTGCCGAGCGGGAAGGTGCCGTCGACCGGCATGGCGGAGACCGGCAGCCTGTCGCCCTCGCCCGCGAGCAGCGCGCGCAGGAGGTCGGAGGTGCCGTCCGCGACGGCGACGTGGCCGTTCACCGCCGAGGGCACGCGGTGGACGTCCACCTCGTGGAGGGAGTCCAGCGCGAGATCGACGGCGTGGAAGTTGCGGTCGACGACCTCCTGGCCGCGCTTCGCGTACGTCTTCGCGATCGCCTCCTTGATCGCGCCGATCGCGCGCTTGCGGGGCAGGACGCCGGAGAGCGCGAAGAAGCAGGTCTGCAGGATGGTGTTGACGCGCCCGGGGAGCCCCGCCTCGCGCGCGACGCGCTTGGCGTCGATCACCCAGACGCGCAGCTGCTTCGCGACGATCTGCTCCTGCACCTGCAGCGGCAGCCGGTCCCAGATCTCGTCCGGGCCGTAGGGCGCAGAGAGCAGGAAGGTCGCTCCCTCGGCGGCGACGCCGAGCACGTCCATCCGGTCGAGCAGGTCGAACTGGTGGCAGGCGACGAACTGCGCCCGCTCGATCAGGTACGACGAGCGGATCGGGCGCGGGCCGAAGCGGAGGTGCGAGACGGTCGTCGAGCCGGACTTCTTGGAGTCGTAGACGAAGTAGGCCTGGGAGTGGAGGCCCGCGTGGCCGCCGATGATCTTGGCCGAGTTCTTGTTCGCGCCGACGGTGCCGTCCGACCCGAGCCCGTAGAAGACGCAGCGGACGACGTCGTCCGGCTCGGTGCGGAACTCCGGGTCGACGTCGAGGCTCGTGCCGCCGAGGTCGTCGTCGATCCCGACGGTGAAGTGGCGGCGCGGCGCGTCCGCGTCGAGCTCGGCGAGAGCCGCCGCCGCCATGGCGGGGGTGAACTCCTTCGAGGCGAGCCCGTACCGCCCGCCGAGCACGAGGCCGGGGAGGCGATCCTGCTCGATCAGCGCGGTGAGGACGTCCTCGTACAACGGCTCGCCGACGGCTGCCGGGTCCTTGCTGCGGTCGAGGACCGCGAGCTTGCGGGCGGTCTCTGGGAGCGCGGCGGCGAGCGCGGCGCCGTCGAACGGCCGGTAGAGCCGCACCGTGACGAGGCCGACCTTCTCGCCGCGAGCGGTGAGCTCCTCGACCGCCTCCTCCGCTGCGCCGGCGCCGGAGCCCATCAGCAGGAGCACGCGCTCGGCGTCGGGCGCGCCGACGTAGTCGAAGAGCTTGTAGCGGCGGCCGGTGAGCTCGGCGAGGTGGTCGAGCTCCGCGGCGACGATCCCGGGGACGGCGGCGTGGTAGGAGTTGGCGGCCTCCCGCGACTGGAAGAACACGTCCGGGTTCTGCGCCGAGCCGCGGATCACCGGATGGTCGGGGCTGAGCGCTCGTGCCCGATGCGCGCTCACCAGCTCGTCGTCGAGCAGAGCGCGCAGGTCGTCGTCGGAGAGCGGGTCGATCACGTTCAGCTCGTGCGAGGTGCGGAAGCCGTCGAAGAAGTGGAGGAACGGGATGCGGGAGCGCAGCGTCGCCGCGGTCGCGACGGCGGCGAAGTCGTGCGCCTCCTGCACGTCGGAGGAGCAGAGCATCGCGAATCCCGTGCCCCGGGCGGCCATCACGTCGCTGTGGTCGCCGAAGATCGAGAGCGCGTGCGTGGCGAGAGCGCGGGCGGCGACGTGCATGACGAACGGCGTCAGCTCGCCGGCGATCTTGAACATGTCCGGCAGCATCAGCAGCAGTCCCTGCGACGCGGTGAAGGTGGTCGTCAGCGACCCGGCCTGGAGCGCGCCGTGCACCGCACCGGCGGCGCCGCCCTCCGACTGCATCTCGATCACGACGGGAACGTCGCCCCAGAGGTTCGCGCGGCCCTTCGCCGACCACTCGTCCGCGAGCTCGCCCATCGTGGACGCGGGCGTGATCGGGTAGATCGCGATCACCTCGCTCGTCTTGTGCGCGACGAGCGCGGCCGCCTCGTTCCCGTCCACCACCAGCCGTTCCGTGCTCATGTCTCCAGCTTCGCCCGACCGGCGCGAAGCCGCATCGGTGGCCGGCTCGCCGCTGTTCGGTACTCGACCGCAGAGTTCGACGCCACCGGATCCGAGGTCCGGCGAAATCGGTGCCCGGCCGGGCTGTGCGGCACATCTCGGATCCCGCGCCTGTTCGACGCCCGTCGCCCGCGACCGGGCAAGCTGTACCCGATGAAAGGGACAGCCTCCAGGGCGGTGGCGGCCGTCGCGTCGGTGGCGCCGACCGTCCTCGGGACAGCGGCGTTCTACTTCGTCCTGACCTGGCTGCGGGTCGGCCAGCACAACGTGCTCTGGTTCGTGCACCTCGGGCGGGCGTACCTGCAGGCGGCGCACGATCCGGCCTTCAGCGGCCTGGCGCCACAGAGCGACGTCGGCTACGACGGCCAGTACTACTTCGCGCTCGCAGCCGACCCGCTGCACGCGCACGCGACCATGAGCGGCGGGAACGCCGGCTACCTCTATTCGCGACCGCTCTACCCCCTGCTCGCTCGGGTGCTCGCCGGCGGCTCGGTCGTCCGCATCCCGTCGACGATGCTCGAGCTGAACCTCGCGGCAATCGTGCTCGGAACGCTCGCCGTCGCGCTGTGGCTCCGCCGGCACGGCCTCTCGCCCCTGTTCGCGTTCCTCTACGGCCTCTGGCCCGGCCTCGTCTTCTGCGTCTTTCGCGATCTGACCGAGCCGCTCGCGTTCGGGCTGACCGCCGCGGCGGTGCTCGTCTTCGATCCGGCGAGCAGGCGCCGGCTGGCGGGCGCGGCGGCGCTCTTCGCGCTCGCGCTCCTGACCCGCGAGACGGTGGTCCCGTTCGTCGTCGCGTGCGGAGCGACCCTCGTGCTCGCCGACCGGCCCGCGCCCGGATCGGGCGCGCGAGCGTGGCTCGCTCCGGGCACGTGGCGCCGCGGGGCGACGCTGCTGGCGGCGTCCGGCCTACCGCTCGTGCTCTGGCGGATCGGCGTGTCCGCCTGGCTCCATCAGCCGACGCAGGAGCAGGGGAGCGGCTCGGCGTGGCTCGTCCCGTTCCACGGGCTCGCGACGTACTGGCCGTTCGACGCCCAGCACTGGCTGATCGCGACGACCGTCGTCCTGCCCTCGGTCGGCGCTGCGCTCGCGGTCGCCCGTCCGCGCGTCCTGCGCGCGCAGCCCGTCGCGGCGGGCCTGCTGATCGCGAACGTCCTGCTCGTCGTCGTCTTCCTCCCCGACCCGGTCGACGTCGACTTCGCCGCCGCCTCACGGGCCGCCGCCGGGGTCGCGCTCGCAGCGATCTACGCGCTGCCGGCACTCGTGGCTGCAGGCGTCGCCCGGCGCTGGCTCGTGGCCGGGTCCTTCCTGCTCTCGCTCGGCTTCTACCTCGTCGTCGAGGCGGCGCTCGGCCTCCCGCCGCTCGAGCTGATCACGACCTAGAGGCGAGCGTCAGCTGGGCATCGCGGGCGGCTGGCTCGAGTCGTAGGACGGGTCCGGCGCGCCGTTCGCGGCGGTCGAGGGCCCGTCCGAGGCGAGCTTCGCGGTCGCAGCGCGGACCTTGCCGGCAGACTCGTCGAGGCGGGAATCGGCGATCTCGCCGCTCTCGATCAGCTCGAACGCCGCCTTGCCGAGGTCGTTGTACGCCTGGCTCAGCTCGCGCTTGCTCTGGACGTCTTCGACGCCCTCCTTCGCCTTCGCGGCGGCCTGCTCCGCGGCCTGCTTCGCCTTGTCGAGAAGTCCCATCGCGCACGCTCCTACTCGAGGATTGACCCCAGGATTCCGCCGACCCCCCCGGTCTCGTCCCGACCGCCCCCTGCCGCGGCCAGCACACGACGAGCCGTCCGCGAGAACGGCAGCGTCTGCAGGGTGACGTGGCCCGGGCCGGTCATGTGGACGAGGAAGAGGCCCTCGCCGCCGAACAGGCTCTTCGCGACGCCGCCCTGCAGCTTGACCTCGTACTTCACGGTGGGGTCGACCATCACCATGCAGCCGGTGTCGACGATCAGCCGCTGGCCGGGGGCCAGGTCGAAGTCGACGAAGTCTCCGCCGCCGTGGAGCCAGACCGTGCCGGTGCCCTTGAGGCGCTGGAGGAAGAAGCCCTCGCCGCCGCCGCGCAGGCCCATGCCGAGACGCTGCGCGAGCGCGCTCTCGATCTCGACGTCGCCGTGGTGACCGAGATAGGCGTGCTTCTCGCAGATGATCTCGCCGTCGAGCTCGTGCTGGCGGATCGAGCCGGGAAAGGGGCCGGTGATTCCGACGGCACCCGAGCCGTTCGCCTGATAGCGCGTGAGGAACAGGCTCTCCCCGGCGAGGAACTTGCGCTTCAACCCGCCCTTCAGGCCGCCGGGCATCTCGACGTCCATCGAGATGTCGCCGGAGATGAACATCATCGCCCCGGCCTCCGACGTCAACCGCTCGCCCGGCTCGAGCGACACGATCACGGCGGGTGCTTGGCCTTCGCGGACGGTTGCCTGCATCGACGTCGATCCTAGCCCTCGCGCCCGGAGCAATCCAGGCCTGCGCGGCGCGAGCCGCTAGGTCGGGCCCACGGCGAGACGATCGACGTCGCGCAGCTCGTCGAGGAGCACCTGGCGCGTCGCGCCCCCCGGCAGAGCCACGAGCACCGTCGGCGTCTCCGTGCGGTAGAAGCCGATCACCCGACCCGGCCCGCCTCCCGGCAGGCGGACGAGCTGGCCGAAACGGAGCTCGCGATCACCCGGCTGGGAACGGTTCACGCTTGTGGCCACAGATCGGACCTCCCGATTGCAACGGACACGACCGGTCGAAAGACCCGTCGGCCTACCTCCATCGGGGCATGAGCCGAATCCCTCGCTCGGGTGCCGCGGCCGCCGGGAAGGTGCATCGCCCGGAGGTCCGACCGTCAGCCGGCGACGGGCTGAAGCTGGTCGGGAAGGTACTGGCGGGTCCCGCCGGCGTCGAGCTCCACGAGCACGGTCGGCGTCTCCGTCCGGTAGAAGCCGACGACGACACCGTCCCCGTTCCGGCGGGTGCGGACGCGCTGCCCACGCTCGAAGCGCCGCATCGCCTCGGCCGCATCCTCGTCCGAGATGCTCCCGGGCTGGCGGGTCTGCGCCTGGACGGGATAGGTGACAGTGGTTGCGCCCATTCGATCCGTCGCTACTACCTATCGGCACTCGCCGCCCGGATCCGAGCCCTGCCGTCTCCTCCAGCCGGGGGAACGCGCAGGGCGCTCCACGGCGGCGCGACGGGAGCCCCGGCACGAGAAGGAGCCGGCCGAGGGGCTGCGACACCCCGACGGCCGGCTCCAAGCGTGCAAGTGCCTCGTCCTAGCGCGACGGATCCTGGATATCCGCCGCGGTCCGTATCGGCCTGCGATCGGCTCGGTCTCGACCCCCACGGAAAGTGAAATCGATCCCCCGCACGGAGTGAACCGGCCGGGTGAACCACCTGCGGAGGGATAGCTGAAGCGGCCCGGTGAGGACGATCCTTCGACCTGTCTCCACGGCTCCGATACGGCGGGAGCCCCGAGACGGTGAGGCTGTCTCCGGGCTCCGATGCGGCGGGAGCCCGGGGGCAGTCGGAGTTTGTACCCCCTGCGGATCGAAACGAGGCGGCATGGTCGAACTGAGCGGCGCGGTGATCGCCAACGGCTACGCGGTCGGGGCGGCGCTCCTCGGCCTGTGGATCGCAACCGGGTATCCCGAGCGCGCCCCCCGCACCTTCGCGGCCGGCTTGCGGCGCGTCGCGCTCGCCTCCCTGCTCGTCCTGCTCAGCGGCCCCCTGATGAGCGGGGCCGTCGCCGTCGCGGGTAGGCCTCTCGCGCTCCTCCTCGTCTTCCTTCCCGTCCTGACCTTCGCGTTCTGGTCGTCCGCCTGCCTGCTGCGCCTCTACGCCGCGGCCGCCGGCCTCGGCCGCTGACGCGCCGCTCGGCTCAATCATCAGCTAAG
>CAVVDI010000005.1:0-457059 GCA_963746895.1 uncultured Actinomycetes bacterium
GGCGCTCCGGCCTGCAGCCGGAGTACCGCGAGCTCGTCGAGCAGATGCCGCTGGCGTTGTACGTCTCCTCGCTCAAGCGGAGAAGCGACGCGCTCTACGTCAGCCCGGGGATCGTCGAGCTGCTCGGCTACTCGCTCGCGGAATGGCGCGAAGAGCCCGACCTGTTCGAGCGCGCCGTGCACCCCGGAGACGCGGAGCGCGTGCTCGAGCTCGTCGCGCAGGCGAAGCAGAGCGGCCTCCCCTACCAGGCCGAGTACCGGATGCTCCGCCGCGACGGCGTCGTCGTCTGGGTCGAGGACAAGGCGGTCACGGTCGCCGACGGGCGCGGCCGGCCGCGCTACTGGCAGGGCTTCCTCGTCGACATCGGCACCCGCAAGGACGCCGAGCACCGCTACCAGGCGCTCGTCGAGCAGCTGCCGCTGATCACCTACATCGACTCGCCCGACGCGATCGACGAGAACGTCTCGTTCATCAGTCCACAGGTGGAGGCGATCCTCGGCTACAGCCCGGAGGAGTGGCAGGCGCGCTCGGGCTTCTTCCTCGAGCACGTCCACCCGGACGACCGCGAGCGCGTGCGCCGCGGGCAGGAGCGGGCGCGCGATACGGGCGAGCCGCTCGTGCACGAGTACCGGTTCCTCGCCCGCGACGGGCGCGTCGTCTGGCTCGAGGACATGCTCACCGTCGTCGTCGACGACGACGGCCGGCCGTGGTACACGCAGGGCTTCGCGCTCGACATCACCGCCCGCAAGAGGGCCGAGAGCGAACGCGAGCAGCTGCTGCGGCGCGCCCAGCGCCAGAACGAGCGGCTGCGCGACCTCAGCCGGACGAAGGACGAGTTCATCGCGCTCATCTCGCACGAGCTGCGCACGCCGCTGACCTCGATCCGCGGGTACCTCGAGCTGGTGGCCGACCCCGAGGCGGTGGACGAGACCGACCGCGCCTCGTACCTGCAGGTGATCGACCGCAACGCCGAGCGCCTGCAACGGCTCGTCGAGGACCTCCTGCTGGCCGCGCAGGCCGAGGCCGACGCGCTCCAGCTGGAGCGCGTGGAGATCGACCTCGCCAGGCTCGCCCTCGACTGCACCGAGGCGGCGGCGCCGGCAGCCGCCGCGCGGGGGATCTCGCTCGAGTGCCGCATCCTGGCCGCACCGAAAGTGGTCGCCGACCCGGGCCGGATGGCCCAGGTGATCGACAACCTCCTCTCCAACGCGATCAAGTTCACTCCCTCGGGCGGAGAGATCCACGTGAGGGTCTCGGCCGCCGGGACGACGGCCGTGCTCGAGGTCGCGGACTCGGGAATGGGGATCCCCGACGGCGAGCAGACCGAGCTGTTCAACCGCTTCTTCCGCACGGAGCGGGCGCAGCGGGAGGCGATCGCGGGAATCGGCCTCGGGCTCTCGATCGCGCGATCGCTCGTCGAAGCGCACGGAGGCCGGATCACGTTCACGAGCTCCGAGAGCACCGGGACGACCTTCGCCGTCCGCCTCCCGCTCGCCGCCGCGGCCGCGGTCCGCGTCGGCGGAGCCGCCTGACCGCACCCCCCGCGACCTGCGAACCTCCGCGACGTGCCCGACACCGCGACCGTGACCGTCGCCTCCGGGGCCGAACTGCGCCTGACCGGACCGGCCGGCGGCGACGCCGTCGTGTGCGTGAACGGCGGCCAGGCCGGCGAGGCCGAGGGAACCTGGAGCGCATCGCTCGAGTGGCTCGTGCGCCGGGTCGCGCCCGGGCTCCCACGGCTGCGCTTCGGCGAGGTGCGCTACCGGATCAAGTCCTGGAAGCGGCTCGACTGGTGCGTCGAGGACGCCCTCGCTGCGATCGAGGCCGCCGGAGCAGCGCGAACCCTCCTGCTCGGCTTCTCGATGGGCGGCGCGGTCGCCGCGCAGGCGGCCGCGCACGACTCGGTCGAGACGGTGCTCGGACTCGCCCCCTGGCTTCCCGACCGGGTTCCGCTCGACGGGCTGCGCGGACGGCGGCTGCGCGTGCTCCACGGCAGCCTCGACCGCTGGCTGCCGGGGGTCCCGGGCGTCTCGCCGTCGAGTTCACGGCGCGGCTTCGAGCGGGCTCGCGCGCTCGGCGTCGAGGGCGAGTACACGCTCGTCCCCTACGCCCTGCACGGGATCGCCGTCCGCGCCGGAGGCAGGCCGCTGCCGCTGCCCCGCGCCGGCGCCTGGGCGCGGCTCGTCGCGGCGGAGCTCGAGCGCTTCCAGGCGTCCGCAGGCTGAGCGACGCGGAGCCGCTTCGGCGCGGCGTCCGGCACCGCCGAGGCAGGCCGCTACCGCTTCAGGAGCGCCTTCAGCCGCGCCCGGTAGACGTCCATGTCGGCGCGGGCCCAGTCGCCGTGCGTCTGGTGCGCCCACGGGGCGTAGAGCTCCTTGTGGAACGGGCTCGTGAGGCTCTCGTTGTGCCCGATCACGTTCTTCACGGCGATGTGGAAGCGATGCGCGAGCCAGGCGGTCAGCTGCAGCGAGGCGCGCAGCTGGGCCGGGTCGTGGAGGATCTCCGCGTCGGAGGTGCCGACGTGCTCGATCCCGATCGCGACGGAGTTCAGCCCGACGGTGTGCCGGCACATCACGGTCAGCGGCACGAGCTGGTAGATCGTCCCGTCGCGGTCGATCACGAAATGGGCGCACGTGCCCGGGAGCTGGCCGAGCTCGGGATCGGGCGCGTTCGCGGCGAACGTGTTCCAGACCGGCGAGAAGCTCGTCGTCGCGGTGGTAGTGCTCGACGATCACCTTCGGGTGCAGCCGCCACGAGTGGAGGCCGTAGTGGAGCTGCGCGTAGTGCGCCATCTCGGCCTTGCGCGCCGCGCCGTAGGGGATCGGCTTCCAGACGACGTGCGGCTTCACGGGCGCGGCGAGCGCGATGGCGAGGGCGAGCGCGACCACCGGCTCAGGCTAGCCGGATCCGGTAGAGCCGATCGCCGGCCGGTTCGGCGCCCAGCCGCTCGAGGAACGAGCGAGCGTACGGCCGCCCCGGCTCGGCGAGCAGCGCCTCGCCTCCGAGACGCGGCAGCAGCGTCGCGAGCTGTGCCGCGTTGCGCGACTCGTAGAGGAGGTCGGCGCCGAGGACGACGTCCCACGGCGCCTCCCGCAGCAGCGGCTCGGGCTCGTCCCAGCGCACGCGCTCGGCGCGCAGCGCCACCCCGTTGCGCTCCGCATTGGCGCGCAGGAGCGCGACCGCGTCCTCGGCCCAGTCGGTCGCGAGGACCTCCGCGCCGGCGAGCGCGGCGGCGAGCGAGGGCAGCCCGAGCCCGCAGCCGAGCTCGAGCACGCGCAGGCCCGCGGACGTCGAGCGCCGCCACGTGCTCGGCGAGCGCGACGCCGCTCGGCCACAGCTCGGCCCAGTAGGGCAGGAACTCCTCCTCGTCGAACGCGTCCTCGTCGATCAGCTCGTCCGCGCTCGGCGGGCGCAGGAGCGACAGCTCCCGCCCGGCGACGACGAACGCCTCCTCGATCAGAGCGCCGCGTAGACGTCGACCGGGACGCCGTCCGGATCGCGGAGCTGCGCGTAGCGCTGGCCCCAGAACGCGTCCCACGGCTCCTTCTCGCCTGCGAAGCCGGCCTCGACGACCTGCGCGTAGGCCGCGTCGACCTCGGCCGCGCTCTCGCACTCGAAGGCGAGCGCGAGCTGGTTGCCCGTCACCCGCTGCCAGTCGGGGCGGAAGCTGCGCACCACGTCCTCGCTGTCGAGCATCAGCCGCACGCCGTTCGGGAGCACCGCCTCCACGTGCGACTGCCCCTCCTCCTCGGGGAAGTCGAGCCCGAGCAGCCGGTAGAAGCGGATCGAGCGGGCCAGGTCGCTGCTCACGATCCCGAGCGCGTTCAGCCGGGGCATGGCGGCGACGGTAGCGGATACCTTCACTCCATGCGATTCAGACAGCTCGGTTCCAGCGACCTGCAGGTCTCGGAGATCAGCCTCGGCTCGTGGCTCACGTACGGCGGCGGTGTCGAACGGGAGCGCGCCGAAGCGTGCGTGTCGAGGGCCTTCGAGGTCGGGATCAACTTCATCGACACCGCCAACGTCTACGCCGGCGGCCGGGCCGAGGAGTTCCTCGGCGAGGTGCTCGCCGGCCGGCCGCGCGACTCGTACGTGCTCGCGACGAAGCTCTTCGGCGCGATGTCGGAGACCGACCGCGGTCTCTCCCGCGAACAGGTCTTCAAGCAGATCGACGCCTCGCTCGCGCGGCTCCGAACCGGCCACGTCGACCTCTACCAGTGCCACCGCTACGACTGGGACACGCCGCTGGAGGAGACGATGGAGGCGCTCACCGAGGTCGTCCGCCAGGGCAAGGCGCGCTACCTCGGCTTCAGCGAGTGGCCGGCCGAGAAGATCCGGGAGGCGCAGGAGATGGAGGGCGTCGAGCACTTCGTCTCCAGCCAGCCGCAGTACTCGCTGATCTGGCGCGGCCCGGAGGACGACGTGATCCCGACCTCGCGCGAGCACGGCATCTCGCAGATCGTGTGGTCGCCGCTCGCACAGGGCGTCCTCACCGGCAAGTACCGGCCCGGGGAGCCGCTCCCGGAGGGCACGCGCGCGACCTCCGACTCGATGGGCACGTGGATGGACAACGCGCGCGACGAGCTGCTGCTCGAGCGCGTGCAGCAGCTGGGCGAGGTCGCGTCGGGGCTCGGGATCTCGCTCGCGCAGCTCGCGCTCGCCTGGGTGCTGCGGGAGGGGAACGTCGCGTCGGCGATCGTCGGCGCCTCGCGCCCCGAGCAGGTCGAGGAGAACGCGGCGGCGTCGGGGATCGAGCTCGACGACGTGACATTGCGGCGGATCGACGAGATCCTCGGCGACAGCGTCTCGCGGGAGGGGCCCGACTCGTAGTGGACCGCGACGTCGCAGTCGTCCTCTCCGGCGGCGCCGTCAACGGCGTCCTGATGGAGCTCGGCTTCCTGAAGCGGCTGCGCGAGAGCGAGCTCTGGCCGCGGATCGGCTGGTTCTACGGCGCCTCCGCCGGCGCGCTGACGGGGACGATGGCAGCGCTCGACCGCCTGGACGAGCTCGAGGAGTTCATGCTTCGCCTGCAGCCGGAGGACGCCTTCCGGCCGCACTCGCTCTGGCGGCTGCCCCTGCTCGGCTCGCACGACTACCTCCTGCCGCGGACGGTCGCCGAGCGGCTCGGCGACGTCGAGGAGATGGCCCGGGAGCTGGCGGATGTCCCGATCGAGGTCGGGGTCAGCGTGACCGACGTGACGGGCGGCGACGAGCGGCCGGGCGCGCACGCCTACGAGCTGCTCTACTCGTCGCGGACGTCGCCGCCCGAGGAGTTCGCGCAGGCGGTGCTCGCGTCTGCCGCCGTCAGCGCGCTCGTGCTGCCGCTCCGCGTCGGCGAGCGAATCGGAACCGACGGCGCCTGGGTGCGCAACTTCCCGCTCGGTCACGCGTACGACCAGCCGGGAGTCGAACTGATCGTCAGCTTCCGCTACGAGCCGACGTACCCGGCCCTCGGCGTCGTCTGGCTCGCGCGGATGCGGCGCCGGCTCGAGCGCTTCCCGCGCATCCCGCCGGTACGCGCCCTGATCGCCGAGCTGACCCGCGCCGAGGAGCGCGAGGCGCGCGGCGAGCCGGCGCACTGGGGCGACATGATCGTGCGCCTGACGCGCGTGGCCGTGCAGCAGAACACGCTGCTCGAGGAGCGGGCCGCACGGGACAAGGACGCCTCGCTCGCGGCGCTGCACGCGCTGCGCGAGGAGGTCGACCGGGTCGTCCGCGCGGAGGGCGGCCGCCGCGGCGACCGGATCGCCGAGGCGGTCGCGGGGCGCTTCGAGGAGGCCGCGTTCCCGTTCCTCGGCGACCGGCTCGTGCCGCGGATCGCGGTCGTCGGCGGCGCGGGCGAGGAGAGCCTCGAGGCGGGGCTCCGCACGCAGGAGCCGTGGGAGATGGACGTGAAGCGCCGCCTGATCGCGCGCGGTTACGAGCTGCTCGACGCGTGCCTCGCGTCGCCGACCGCGTTGTAGCGTCCCGGCCCCGCCGGATCGGCACCTCCCTGCGCGGGGACGATCAGGACGCGGGGAGGGCCACGACCTTGCCGGGGTTCATGATCCCGTTCGGGTCGAAGACCTGCTTCACCCCGCGGAGCAGCGGCAGCAGGTCGCCGTGCTCCCGCGCGAGGTAGTCGAGCTTGCCGAAGCCGATCCCGTGCTCGCCGGTGCAGGTGCCGCCGCGGGCGAGCGCGTCCTCGACGAGCTCGGAGTTCAGCCGCCGGGCCCGGGCGACCGACCCGGCGTCGTCGGGGTCGAGCAGGAACGCGAGATGGAAGTTGCCGTCGCCGGCGTGCCCGACGATGCCGCCGCGCAGGCCGGAGCCGTCGAGCGCGCGACGACCGTGCTCCATCGCGCCCGCCAGCTCCGAGAGGGGGACCGCGACGTCGGTCGTCATCGCCTTCGTGCCGGGCGCGAGGGCGAGCGAGGCGTGGAGCGCGTTGTGCCGGGCGTCCCAGATGCGTGACCGGGCGGTCGGATCGCTCTCCGCCTCGAGCGCCGTCGCACCCTCGCTCTCGAGCAGCTCGCGCGCGGTGGCGAGGTCGCCGTCGACGGCGGCCACGCTGCCGCCGAGCTCGACGAAGAGGTGAGGGGCCTCGGGGAAGGCCGAGCCCTTGTAGGCGTTGAGCGCCGCGATCGTCGTCGCGTCGAGCAGCTCGCAGCGAGTGACCGGGACGCCGGCGCCGACCAGCGCGGCGGCGGCGCGGCAGGCAGCCTCGACCGAGGGGAAGGCGGCGCGCGCGACGACCACGTGCTCAGGGATCGGGTGAAGCCGCAGCGTCAGCTCGGTGATCACCCCGAGCGTCCCCTCCGAGCCGACGAAGAGATGCGTGAGGTTGTAGCCGGCGGACGTCTTCACTGCCCGGCTGCCGGTGCGGACGATGCGCCCGTCGGCGAGCACGACCTCGAGCTCGAGCACGTGGGTGCGCATGCCGCCGTAGCGAACCGTCGTCGTGCCGCTCGCGTTCGTGGCCGCCATCCCGCCGAGAGTCGCGTCCGCGCCGGGATCGACCGGGAAGAAGAGGCCGTGAGGCCCCGCCGCCCGCCTCCAGCTGCGAGCGCGTCACGCCCGGCTCGACGGTGACGCTCAGGTCCTCGGGCCGCAGCGCGACGATCCGGCTCATCCGCGTCAGATCGAGGCTGATCCCGCCGCGGAGCGGGATCACGTGGCCCTCGAGGCTCGTGCCGGCGCCGAAGGGCACGACCGGCACCCCCGCCTCGTTCGCGAATGCGAGGACGGCCGCTACCTCATGCACCGACTCGGGGAAGACGACGACGTCGGGCCGGTGCGGTTGGTGGTACGAGAGGTCGGCCGAGTGCTGGTCGAGCACCGAGTCGCCGTCGCTGACGCGAGCTTCGTCGGAGATCAGTCGCAGCAGGTCGGCCTGCAGGCCGGAGGTGACGCTCACGTGTGCACGCTAGCGCGCCTGCGGAGCGGCCCGTGAGCGCGGAGCCCCGACCAGAACCAGGCCGGAGCCTGGCGCCGCGCGCCGACGACCGCGTCGCGGACCGCGGCGGCGGCGTCCTCGTGGATCCCCGGCCCGTGGCCGACGAGGACGTGCTCCGGCTCGTGGCGGAGCAGGCGCCGGGGCGGCGTCAGCCGGAGGAGCGGCGAGACGGCGAGCCGCTCCGCCGGGGCGCGGTAGTACTGCGCCGTGCCGACGGCGTCGGCGACGACCAGCGTCCGCTGCGCGGGGAACCAGAGCGCGACCTCGCGCCAGACGCGGTTGCGGAGCACCGGCACGACCTCGAACGGCGCCCCGTGCGGAGCCGTCTCGGGGACGAGGTGGAGCGGAACGCCGAGCCGCTCCGCGAGCGCGGCGCAGTCGCGCCCGTGCCGGTCGAGCAGCTGCACCACCCCGCCGGGCTCGCCGAGCGAAGCCGCTCGCTCGAGGGCCGCCTCGTCCGCGACCGGGTCGATCAGCCAGACGCGACCTCCCGCCGCGAGCGCGTGCGAGGTGCGCTTCATGAACGCCGGCTCGGGCGCTATCCAGCCGAAGCCGAACTCGAGCTCGTCGACGAAGGCCGCCCCCACGCAGGCGACGTTACCCGCCGGCCGGCCCGTCGCGCGTCGTCAGGACGCTGTCGGCGATCCCGTACTCGACCGCCTCGCCGGGGGCGAGGAAGCGGTCGCGGTCGATGTCCCGCAGCACCTGCTCGACGTCCCGGCCCGAGTGCTCGGCGATCACCTCGGCATAGCGGCGCGTCAGCGAGAGGATCTCCCGGGCGGCGATCTGGATGTCCGCCGGCGTGCCGCGAAAGCCGCCCGAGCCCTGGTGGATCATCACCTTCGCGTTCGGGAGCACGTAGCGCTTGCCGGCCGCGCCGCCCGCGAGCAGCATCGCCGCCGCGGACATCGCCATTCCGATCGCGTACGTCTGCACGTCAAGGCGGGAGGGAGTCGTGGAGATCGAGCGCGAGATCGTCGTCCCGGAGTCGCCGGACGAGGTGTGGAGGGCGTTGACGGAGCCGGACCGGCTCGAGGAGTGGTTCGCGACCGAGGCCGAGCTCGACGCGCGGCCGGGCGGCGCCGGCGTCTTCCGCTGGGGCGACGGCGACGAGCGTCGCGCGGTGGTCCGCGAGGCCGAGCAGGCGGAGCGGCTCGTCCTCGACTGGGACGACGGCGGCGAGACGGCGATCGAGCTCGAGGAGGTCGACGACGGGACGCGCGTCCGGGTGGTCGAGTCGTCGCCGGGGTTCGGCACGGCGCTGGGGCTGCGCGCGCTCGCGTGGACGCCGGCGGCCGCGTAGACCGCGTCTTCGCGGCGCTCGGCGACGCCGGCCGGCGCTCGCTCGTCGAGACCGTGGCCGAGCGGGGCACCGCGACCGCGACCGAGCTCGCGGCCGAGCTGCCGGTGACGCGGCAGGCCGTCGCGAAGCAGCTCGGCGCCCTCGCGGACGCGGGGCTGCTGCGCGCCACCCGGGCGGGCCGCGAGACGCGCTACGAGGTGACGCCGGGCCCGCTCGAAGACGCCGTCGCGTGGATGGTCGCGGTCGGTGCGGCCTGGGACGCGCGGCTCGAGGCGCTGCGGGAGATCCTGGCGCGCCGGGCGGGCTAGGGCGCGAGCCGCTCGATCGTCCAGCCGCCACCGTCGCGGCGGTAGCGGAAGCGATCGTGCAGGCGGCTGTCGCGGTGCTGCCAGAACTCCCACACCGCCGGTACGACGCGATAGCCGCCCCACGTCACGGGCCGCGCCGCCGCAGCGCCGGCGAGGCCGCGCTCGATCTCGGCGATGCGCGCCTCGAGCTCGGCGCGGTCCGCCAGCGGCTCGCTCTGGCGCGACGCGATCGCTCCGACCTGCGCGCCCCGCGGACGGGTGGCGAAGTAGACGTCGGACTCCTCCGGGGCGACCCGCTCGACGCGTCCCTCGACGCGCACCTGCCGGCCGAGCGGCGCCCAGTGGAAGAGCAGGGCCGCCTGCGGGTTCTCCTCGAGCTCGCGGCCCTTGCGCGAGGCGTAGTGGGTGAAGAAGACGAGCCCGCGCTCGTCGGCGCCCTTCAGCAGCACCATCCGGAGCGACGGGGCGCCCTCGGCGCTCGCCGTCGCGACGGCGAGCGCCTCGGGCATCGGCACGAGCGCGCGGGCGTCCTCGAACCAGCGCTCGAACTGGCGGAGCGGATCCGCTTCGAGGTCGCGCCGCCGCAGCCCGGACTCCACCTACGAGATCAGCGACTGGCGCAGCGCCGTGGCGACGGCCTGCGTGCGCGTGTCCGCATCGAGCTTCGCCATCGCCTTGCGCACGTGCGTCCGCACCGTCTCCGGCGAGATGAAGAGCCGCTTGCCGATCTCGTCGTTGGTGTGCCCGTCCGCGAGCAGTCGCAGCACCTCGCGCTCGCGCTGCGTCAGCTGGGGCAGCTTCGCCGACATCTGCTCGCCGACGAGGATGCCGGCGAGCACCGGGTCGACGTAGGTATCCCCCGCCGCCACTCGCTGCACCGCCCGCACGAGGTCGGCGAGCGGCGCCTCCTTGAGGACGAAGCCGCGCGCCCCCGCGTCGAGCGCGTCCGAGAGGAGCGCGCGGTCGCCGAACGCGGTGTAGAAGACGATCGCCGTGTCGGCGGTCGTCACCGCCGCGCGCTCCGCGACCTCGATCCCGGAGAGGCGCGGCATCTGGACGTCGATCAGCGCGACCGCCGGCCGCAGCTCCTCGATCTGCGCGAGAGCGAGCTCGCCGTCGGTCGCCCTGCCGACGACGTCGACGCCGCCGCGCTCGAGGATCTCGCCGATCGCGGCGAGCATCGCCGGATGGTCGTCGGCGACGACACAGGTGATCGCTACTTCTCGCACGGCTCGTCGGTCGGCATGATTGCCTCGTGTGAACGTCCTGCACGTCTCCCCCACACCATGAAACCCGAGCCGCAGTTCCCAGGAATCGGACGTACCTTGCACCAGCTTCCGGACGGAGCGGTGGAGGAGCTCGCCCCGGCCGCCCGGCTCGCGGCGCTCGGCGCGCTCACCGGCGGCGTCATCCACGCGGCCAACAACGCGCTCTTCGCGATCCTCGCGCAACGTCGAGCTGCTGCTCGCCGACTCGGCCGTCGGCGACGACGCGGCGGAGCGGCTCCGGCTCGTCCAGCAGACCGGCCTCGATCTGCGCGAGACCCTGCGGCGGCTGGGCGGCCTCACCCGCGGCCGCGACCTGCCCGGCCCCGCCCTCCTCGACGAGGAGGTGCGTGACACGCTCGAGCTGCTGCGCCGCACGGGCAGCGCGCTCGAGCCGGCCACCCGCTTCCCCGACGGGGAGCTCGCGGTCGCCGGCACGAGCGCCGAGGTGGCGCACGCGGTTGCGCACGTTCTGCTGCACGCCACCGCGCTCACCGGCCGCGGCGGGCCGGTCGAGATCGAGGTCGCCCGCGAGGGGGCGGCCGGCGTCCTCCACGTCCATGCGATCGGCGAGTCGGGACCGGCGCCGGATCGAGGGTTCGGGCTCGTGGTCGCGCGTGCGATCGCGGAACGACTGGGAGGCTCGCTCGCCGGGGACGGCTCCACGGAGCTGCGGCTCGCGCTCCCGACGGTGTGACCGCGTGCGGGAAAGCCGCGCCGGGCTTCCGCACCGGCCACGATGACCACCCGGGTGCTTCCGCCGACGATCCCCGTGCAGAAGACGATCCGAGAGATGGAGTCGCAATCCGGCACGTGCGAGCACAGCCTCGGGCTGCCACGGCGTGAGAACGGAGAGGTGGTGCAGAGACTGGTGCTCGTGGCGAAGTTGAAGGAGGGGACCGCGGAGCGGGCTCGCGATCTCGTCTGCGGCGGCCCGCCCTTCGACCCCGGCGAGCGGGGCTTCGACCGGCACGCCGTCTACCTCACGGCCGAGACCGTGACCTTCATCTTCGAGAGCGACGCGGCCGACGCGGCCGTGCAGGACCTGATCGGCGAGCGGCTCGACTCGGACGCGTTCGCCGCCTGGGCGTCCCTGCTCGACGGTCCGCCGCAGCCGGCGCTCGAGGGGTATTACTGGCGGAGGACAGGATGAGCACGATCGCCCACGAGCCCACCGACGTCATCCTCCGGGACGGCTCGACGCTGCGCCTGCGGGCGCCGCTCGCGTCGGACGCGGAGGCGCTGCTCGGCTTCTTCGAGCACCTGACCGACCAGAGCCGCTACCTGCGCTTCCACGGCTTCCCGGCGCTGGGGCCGAAGCTCGTCGAGCCCTTCCTCGACCCCGACTGGGACGAGAACGGCTCGCTGATCGGCTGCTTCGAGGACCGGGTCGTCGCGCTCGCGAACTTCGCGCGGCTCCGCGACCGCCGGGCGGCCGAGGTCGCGTTCACCGTCGACGACACCTTCCAGCGCAAGGGGATCGGGACCCGCCTGCTCGAGCGGCTCGTCGCGCTCGCCGGCGAGGCCGGCATCGAGGAGTTCGTGGCGATCGTGCTGCCCGAGAACAGGAACATGCTCGCCGTCTTCCGCGACGCCGGGTTCAACGCCGTCCGCGAGCTCGCGGGAGGGGAAGTCGAGGTGCGCTTCCCGATCGCGTCGACGCACCACTATCGCGACGTCGTCGCCGCCCGCGACCACGTGGCGGTGCGCGCGTCGCTGCAGCCGTTCTTCGAGCCGGCCTCGGTCGCCGTGATCGGGGCGTCCTCGCGGCGAGGCTCGATCGGCGGCGAGCTCTTCCGCAACATCCTCGCGGCCGACTTCAAGGGCTCCGCCTACCCGGTGAACCGCAAGGGCGACGCCGTCGCGGGCGTGCACGGCTACGCCGGCGTGGGCGAGATCCCCGATCCGGTCGACCTGGCCGTGATCTGCCTGCCCGGCGAGCGGGTGATCGACGCCGCTCGCGAGGCGCTCGTCGCCGGCGTGCGCGCGCTCGTCGTCATCTCCGCCGGCTTCGCCGAGATCGGCGCGGACGGCGTCGCGCGCCAGGAGGAGCTGCTCGCGCTCGTGCGCTCGTTCGGAGCGCGGCTGATCGGGCCGAACTGTCTGGGCATCGCGTCGGCCGCCGTCGACCTGAACGCGACCTTCGCGCCGCGCGCGTTCCCGCGCGGCAAGATCGGCTTCTCCTCGCAGAGCGGCGCCCTCGGGCTCGCGCTGCTCGAGCGCGCCGAGGCGAGCGGGCTCGGGCTCACCTCGTTCGTCTCGATCGGGAACAAGGCCGACGTCTCCTCGAACGACCTGCTGGAGTGGTGGGAGGACGACGAGGCGACGGAGATCGTGATGCTCTACCTCGAGTCGTTCGGCAACCCGCGGGCGTTCGCACGGATCGCGCGGCGGCTCGCTCGGCTGAAGCCGATCCTCGCGATGAAGGGCGGCACGACCCGCGCCGGCAGCAGGGCCGCGAGCTCGCACACCGCGGCGCTCGCCGGCTCCGAGGCGGCCGTCGACGCCATCTTCCGCCAGGCGGGAGTGACGCGCACGCGCACGCTCGACGAGCTCGTGGACGTCGCGACGCTCCTCTCCGCCCAGCCGGTGCCGCGCGGCCGGCGCGTCGCGCTCCTGACGAACGCGGGCGGCCTCGGCATCCTCGCCGCGGACGCGTGCGAGGCGGCCGGGCTGGAGCTGCCGACGCCGGGCGACGAGACGCGGACGGCGCTCGCCGAGGTGATGCCCAGCGAGGGCAGCACGGCCAACCCGATCGACCTCCTCGGCTCGGCGAACGCGAAGACGTTCGGCGCCGCCCTGCCGATCGTGCTGCGCGACCCCGGCATCGACGCCGTCGTCACCCTGTTCGTCCCGACCGTCGGCGTCGACGAGGACGAGGTCGGAGCGGCGATCAGCGCCGCCGCGGCCGACGCCGGCGACAAGCCCGTGCTGTGCGCGTTCCTGAGCGCGAAGGGTGCTCCGGCAAGCCTCCGCAGCGTCGCACCGGTCCCCTCCTTCGCCTATCCCGAGGCGGCGGCCCGCGCCCTCGGCCGCGCCGCCGAACGCGGCGACTGGCTCCGGCAGCCGGCCGGGACGCTCCCCGACCTCGACGTCGACCGCCAGGCGGCCGAGGCGATCGTCGCGGAGGCGCTCGACGGCGGCGGCGACGGCTGGCTCGAGCCCGCGCAGGCCCGGCGCCTCCTCGAGGCCTACGGACTGCCGGTGGTGCCCGAGCGGGTCGTCGATTCGGCCGACGAGGCGGTCGAGGCGGCGACGGAGCTCGGCTTCCCGGTCGTCGTGAAGAGCGCCGCCGCGGGGGCCCACAAGACCGAGTCCGGCGGCGTCGCGCTCGACCTGGCGGACGGGGCCGGGGTGCGGGCGGCAGTGGAGCGCATCGGCACGCCGGTGCTCGTCCAGCCGATGATCCGCGGCGGCGCCGAGCTGCTCGCCGGCGCCGTGCAGGATCCGGTGTTCGGCCCGCTCGTCGCGTTCGGCCCCGGCGGCGTCTTCGCCGAGCTGATCGGGCAGGCGCAGTTCCGGCTCGCCCCGCTGACCGACCTCGACGCGGAGGAGCTCGTGCACGCCGGCAAGGCCGGCCGCCTCGTCGCCGGCTTCAGGGGCGCCCCCCCGACGGACGCGACCGCACTCGTCGACCTGCTGCTCCGCCTCTCGCGGCTCGCCGGGGACGTGCCGGAGCTCGCCGAGCTCGACCTGAACCCGGTGCTCGCCCTCCCCGACCGCTGCATCGCGGTCGACGCGCGCGTCCGGATCGCGCGCCCGCCGCAGCAGCGCCGCGCGAAGTCCTGGTAGATCGGGAGAGGACGATCACCCTCAGACGGCAGGGACGCTCGCCAATGCGAGCTTCCGCTCCACGTCAAGCCATCGAGGCGGTTACGCTCCCACCGTCGTGCCGACGTGGGCCATCAAAGCCCTGGACGAGTCGACCTGGCCCGCCTTTGCTGCGCTGGTCGAGCGCAACAACGGCGTCTTCGGGGGCTGCTGGTGCATGGGGTTTCACGAAGACCGAGTCCGGCGGCGTCGCGCTCGACCTGGCGGACGGGGCCGAGGTGCGGGCCGCAGTGGAGCGCATCGGCGCGCCGGTGCTCGTCCAGCCGATGATCCGCGGCGGCGCCGAGCTGCTCGCCGGCGCCGTGCAGGATCCGGTGTTCGGCCCGCTCGTCGCGTTCGGCCCGGGCGGCGTCTTCGCCGAGCTGATCGGGCAGGCGCAGTTCCGGCTCGCCCCGCTGACCGACCTCGACGCGGAGGAGCTCGTGCACGCCGGCAAGGCCGGCCGCCTCGTCGCCGGCTTCAGGGGCGCACCCCCGACGGACGCGGCCGCACTCGTCGACCTGCTGCTCCGCCTCTCGCGGCTCGCCGGGGACGTGCCGGAGCTCGCCGAGCTCGACCTGAACCCGGTGCTCGCCCTCCCCGACCGCTGCATCGCGGTCGACGCGCGCGTCCGGATCGCGCGCCCGCCGCAGCAGCGCCGCGCGAAGTCCTGGTAGATCGATAGAGGGCATCACCCGCGGACGACAGGACGCTGGCCCGGGCGACCTTCCGCTCTCGACGTCAAGTCATCGAGGCGGCTACGCGCCCACCGTCGTGCCGACGTACGAAGCGACCGCAAGATCGGGAAGCACCGCTGGGTCATGACCAAGGTTGTCGACCCAAGTCGGGAAAGACGCCGCGCGACGGTCGGGGGACATTCGACGGAAGCACGCGTCACCCATTCGGGGGGAGGGGAGACCGCGGGACATCCCGATGTCAGGCACGAGGTAGTTCC
Source organism: uncultured Actinomycetes bacterium (assembly GCA_963746895.1). Classification (GTDB taxonomy): domain Bacteria; phylum Actinomycetota; class Thermoleophilia; order Gaiellales; family Gaiellaceae; genus Palsa-739. Next base: position 15,077 of record CAVVDI010000005.1, read on the forward strand.
GTAGGAGGCAAGGAGTGCTGCGTGCCCGGCAATCAGGTAAGGCAGAAGAGTGACGAGGCGGGGTTCACCCTCATCGAACTCCTGATCGTGCTCGTCATCATCGGCATCTTGCTCGCGATCGCCGTCCCGTCATACCTCGGCTTCAGACGCGGGCACAAAGCACGACGGCAAAGGCGACCATCCGCACGACGATCCCGGCCGCGGCCGCGTACTACGCCGACAACCAGACCTATGTCGGGATGACAAACGCAAAGCTGAGGTCCACCTACAACGCAAGCATCCCGACGACAGTGACGCTCGCCTCACTTACAGCGACGAGCTACAAGCTCAAGTACGTCACGGGCGCCTGCACCGCAGCCGTTACCGGCCCCAGCGGCAAGATCACCGTCAGCGGCGCCGGCTGCACGTAGACCCCGGTCGGCGTGCGAGGAACGGGCGTGCCCGCTGGTGGCTTGAGCAGCATTCCCGAACTCATGCCCTGGTCTTCGGGTGACGAGCGAAGCTCTTCACCCGACGCAATAGCCAGACGGCGTCCTGGGGAAGAACGCCGCCTGGTGGTGGATGCGCCGGAGCTTCGAGAAGCCCGGATATGTCGGTGGAGACTGCGAGGCGACCCAGCACGCGCCTCCGCGTCCCACCGTGCCTGCAGCCTGCCGCCCGGACGGCCGGGCTTCATCGGCGACCGGCCGCACACGGTCTGCGGGTTTTCCGCGATGGCAGCAGCACCGCCCACCGATGCGACTGGACGCCGCGCGCGACGAGCATGTGGCCAACGGAACGACCGAGGAGCGAGCACCCATGAGAGTCGCACAGCTGATGACCACCGCCGTCTTGACCGTCGGGCCCGAGACTTCCCTGAAGGACGTCGCCGAGCTGCTGGCCGCGCGCGGCATCTCCGGCGCCCCCGTCGTCGACGCGTCGGGCCGACTGCTCGGCGTCGTCAGCGAGGCCGACATCCTCGCGAAGGAGCGTCGCCCGCGCCGGCAGTCGCGCCTCGCCCACCTGCTCGGCTATCGGCAGTCGCTCGATCCCAAGGCCGCCGCCCGCACGGCGGCCGAGGCGATGACCGCTCCCGCGCTGACCATCGGAGCGGAGCGCCGCGCCGACGCCGCCGCCGCGCTGATGCTCGACCGCGGCGTCAACCGCCTCCCGGTCGTCGACCGCGACGGCGCCCTCGTCGGCATCGTCACCCGCGCCGACCTCGTGCGCGCCTTCGTCCACACCGACGAGCAGGTCGAGCGCGAGATCCGCGAGGAGGTTCTGCTCCACGAGCTCTGGCTCGATCCGACCGAGTTCGCCCTGTCGGTGAAGGGCGGCGAGGTGACGATCACGGGCCACGTCCACACCGACGACGAGCGCGAGCTGCTCGAGCGCCGGGTCCGGCTCGTCCCGGGCGTCGTCTCGGTGACGGTGCAGGAGACCGTCAGCGCGTAGCGCCGCGCTCCGCTAGCGTCCCGGGGATGCACGCCTTCGGCGTCAAGGGCGTCATCGAGAAGCTGCGCGCGGCCGGCGGCGGCTACGAGGTCGTCCACGACTCGCCGGGCCTCGAGCTCGGCGTCTACGTGCTCGTCGCGCCGGAGGCCGACCGCCAGCAGCCGCACGAGGACGACGAGGTGTACGTCGTGCTGGAGGGGGCAGGCGTGCTCGAGGTCGAGGGCGAGACCGTACCGGTGCGAGAGGGCGACGCCGTGTTCGTCGAGGCGGGCGCCGATCACCGGTTCACGGCCTACGAGCAGCTCGCGGTTCTCGTGATCTTCGAGCGAGCGCGCGGCTAGCTTCGGCGCCGGCCCGGGGCCCGGGACCTCCGGCGGTGCTCCTCGACGAGCTGCTGCCGGCTCGCGTGGAGGGTGAGGGTGACGACGCTGCACGGTTGACACCGGCGAGGAGATCCGCGAGTCTCCCGATTCGCCAGGGTCGCTGGCGCGGCGGGACGCGAGCCGCAGCCGAGGTCGATCCAATCCCGACCCCAATAGGAGGAAGTCGCCGGTGGACACCTACCACGTCGTCCTGTTCGTGCACTTCGTCGCCCTGTTGATCGGCTTCAGCGCCGGCATGATCGAGACCGTCTGCCTGCTCAGGTTGCGCGCGGCGGAGACGCTCGCCGACGCCGCTCCGTGGGGCCAGCTCGCGGGCCAGATCGAGAAGGCCTTCCCCGTCGCGATCGTCGGCCTCTACGGCACGGGCGCGTACATGACGAGCCACTTCTGGACGTGGAGCACGTCCTGGATCGTCCTCCCGATCGTCGGGCTCGCGGTGCTCTCGCTCCAGGGGCCGCTCGTCGCCGGCAGGCGCGGGCACGCGGTGAAGGAGGCCCTGATGGCGAACGGGCCCGGCCCGCTCCGCGCCGAGGCGCGGCGCATGACGCGCGACCGGGCGCTGTGGACCGCCGCTCTCTCGAACGAGGGGCTCGTGCTCGGGATCGTCTGGGTGATGGTCGAGAAGCCCGGCTGGGGCGGCGGGATCGCGGCGCTCGTGATCGCCTACGCGGTCGGGGTCGCCACGGCGGCGAGCATGACGCGGGCGCCGTCGCTGGAGGCCGAGGCCGCGGCGCAGCCGACGAGCTAGAGGCGGGACGCGGCGGCCTCCGGCCGCCACGTCCAGCCGGAGACCTCGGGCGCGTCCTCTCCGTGCTCGCGCGCGTAGGCGCGGGCACGGAGCCGCGCGTCGACCAGCTCCTGGCGCAGGTGCGCCGCCCGTTCGGCGACGCCGGGCAGCCGGTCGATGACGTCGATCGCGAGGTGGAAGCGGTCGAGGTCGTTGAGCATGACCATGTCGAACGGGGTCGTGGTCGTGCCCTCCTCCTTGTAGCCCCGCACGTGGATGTTGTCGTGGTTCGTGCGCCGGTAGGTGAGCCGGTGGATCAGCCACGGATAGCCGTGGTAGGCGAAGACGACCGGCCTGTCGGTCGTGAACAGCGAGTCGAACTCGCTGTCGGAGAGCCCGTGCGGGTGCTCGGTCTCGGGCTGCAGCCGCATCAGGTCGACGACGTTGACCACCCGCACCTTCAGGTCGGGAAGCCGCCCGCGGAGGATCGACGCCGCGGCGAGCGTCTCGAGCGTCGGCACGTCACCGCAGCAGGCGAGCACGACGTCAGGCTCGGAGTCGCCGTCGCTCGAGGCCCAGTCCCAGATGCCGATCCCGCGCGTGCAGTGGACGATCGCCTCCTCGATCGAGAGGTACTGCAGGGCAGGCTGCTTGCCGGCGACGATCACGTTGACGTAGTGGCGGCTCCGTAGGCAGTGGTCGGCCACCGAGAGCAGGCAGTTCGCGTCGGGCGGCAGGTAGACGCGGATGATCTCCGCCTTCTTGTTCACGACGTGGTCGATGAAGCCCGGATCCTGGTGCGAGAAGCCGTTGTGGTCCTGGCGCCAGACGTGCGAGCTGAGCAGGTAGTTGAGCGACGCGATCGGGCGCCGCCACGGGATGCCCCGCGTCACCTTCAGCCACTTCGCGTGCTGGTTGAACATCGAGTCGACGATGTGGATGAAGGCCTCGTAGCAGTTGAAGAGCCCGTGCCGGCCCGTGAGCAGGTAGCCCTCCAGCCAGCCCTGGCACTGGTGCTCGGAGAGCACCTCGACGACCCGGCCGGTCGGCGCGAGGTGCTCGTCGACCGGCTCGACCGCGGCGTCCCACTGCTTGTCCGTCGCCGAGAGGACGTCGCCGAGCCGGTTCGAGACCGTCTCGTCCGGGCCGAAGATCCGGAAGTTGTCGCCGTTCTCGCGCACCACTTCCGCGAGCCAGCGGCCGAGGACGCGCGTCGCCTCGGCGGTCTCGGCGCCGGGATGCTCGACCGCGACGCCGTGCCGCCGGAAGTCCGGCAGCTTCAGGTCGCGCAGGAGGAGGCCGCCGTTCGCCTCCGGGTTCGCGCTCATCCGGCGCTCGCCCTCGGGCGGCAGGGCCGCCAGTGCCGGGACGAGGCGGCCCGCGTCGTCGAAGAGCTCCTCGGGCCGATACGAGCGCAGCCACTCCTCGAGCTGGCGCCGGTGCTCCTGGTTCGTCCGCACCTCGGCGACCGGCACCTGGTGCGCGCGCCAGGTGCCCTCGACCTGGACGCCGTCGACCTCGCGCGGCCCGGTCCAGCCCTTCGGCGTCCGGAAGACGATCATCGCGCGCGGGTCGTCGAGCGCCCGGTCGAGCAGCTCCGCGAAGCGGGCGTGCGCCTCCATCGCGTCGCCGTCCAGCTCGACGGTGAAGAAGAGCGGCTCGTGCCCGTAGCCGCGCATCAGCGAGGCGAGCTCGTCCTCGGGGATGCGCGCGAGCACCGTCGGGTTGGCGATCTTGTAGCCGTTCAGATGCAGGATCGGCAGGACGCGGCCGTCGGCCTCCGGGCTCGCGAACTTGTTCGAGTGCCAGCTCGTCGCGAGCGGGCCGGTCTCCGCCTCGCCGTCGCCGACGACGCAGGCGACGAGCAGCCCCGGATTGTCGAAGGCGGCGCCGTAGGCGTGCGAGAGCGCATACCCGAGCTCGCCGCCCTCGTGGATCGAGCCGGGCGTCTCCGGCGCTGCGTGGCTCGGGATCCCGCCCGGGAACGAGAACTGGCGGAAGAGCTCGCGCAGCCCCGCCTCGTCGCGCGTCACGTGCGGGTAGAGCTCGGTGTACGTCCCCTCGAGATAGGCCTGCGCCACGACCGCGGGGCCGCCGTGGCCGGGGCCGGTGACGTAGATCGCGTCGAGGTCGCGCGCACGGATCGCGCGGTTGAGGTGGACGTAGAGGAAGTTCAGGCCGGGGGTCGTCCCCCAGTGGCCGAGCAGACGCGGCTTCACGTGCTCGGGCAGCAGCGGCTCGCGGAGGAGCGGGTTGTCGAGCAGGTAGATCTGCCCGACTGCGAGGTAGTTCGCCGCGCGCCAGTACGCGTCGATCGAGCAGAGCTGGTCGTCGGTCATGAGAATCTCCTTCGATGGACGTTCTCGTCGTCAATGCCGGCTCCACCAGTTTGAAGCTCCACCTCGTCCCGGGGTCGCAGTCGCCGCCGGAGAGATCGATCCCGGTCGAGGGCTTCGTGCCCGCGGACGCGGTCGGGCACCGCATCGTGCACGGCGGACGGCGCTTTGCCGCGCCGGAGCTCGTCGACGACGGCCTGGAGCGCGCGATCGCGGAGCTGGCGGTGCTCGCGCCGCTCCACAACCGGCGCGCCCTCGAAGGGATCCACCGCGCCCGCGAGGCGCTTCCCGACGTGCCGCACGTGGCCGTGTTCGACACCGCGTTCCACCGGACGATGCCGGAGGCCGCCTCGACGTACGCGATCCCCGAACACTGGCGCGACGAGTGGGAGGTGCACCGTTACGGCTTCCACGGCATCTCCGTGCAGTGGGTCGCGTCGCAGGTGCGCGTGCCGCGGCTCGTGGTCTGTCACCTCGGCGGCGGCTGCTCCGTGACGGCGGTGCGGGACGGTCGCTCGGCCGACACGACGATGGGCTTCTCGCCGCTCGAGGGGGTGCCGATGGCGACCCGCTCCGGCTCGGTCGACCCGGCAGCGCTCGTGTACCTGCTGCGTGAGAGGAAGCTCACGCTGGAGGAGCTCGAGCGGCAACTCGAGCACGAGTCGGGCCTCGCCGCACTCTCGGGCGGCGGCTCGGGCGACGTCCGCGAGGCGTCGCCGCTGGCGCTCGCGGTGTTCGCGCACCGCGTCTCGGCAGCCGTCGCCGCGATGGCGGCGGCGTGCGGGGGCCTGGACGTTCTCGCCTTCACCGGCGGGATCGGCGAGCACGCCGCGGACGTGCGGGACCGGATCGTCGAGCGCGTGCGCTTCCTCGGCGACTTCCGCGTCGAGGTCGTGCCGGCGCACGAGGAGCTCGTGATCGCAGCCGAGACGCGCCGCCTCCTAGGAGAGGCGTGACGCGAGCTCGAGTCGGCTCAGAGGCCGGGGACGTGCAAGGGACGCGGCTCGGGGCGGCGCCACGCGAACGCCGTCTCCGCGACGCGCGGCTTGCCGGCCAGGCACGCACGCCAGGCGCTCGCCGCCTCCCAGACCCCCGTCTCGCCGACCATGCGCTCGACCACCTCGCGCGCGTCCGGGCCTTCGAAGACGAAGACGGCCTCCTGGTCGGTCAGGTGGACGCAGTGCGAGTCGAGCGGCGTTTCGCCCAGATCGAGCGGCGGGCCGTCCTCGATCAGCCGCCGCGCCGTCGCGACGGCGTCCGGCCGCAGCGGGACGACGACGGCGACCCGGCTCACAGCGCGAGCCCGGTGGCGGTCAGGTGTCCGAGCTGCTCGGCCAGCTCGCTGAGCACGCCGGCGCCCTGGACGCTGCCGATGCGCAGCGGACCGCCGACGGCGACGTCGACGACGAGCGCGGGCCGGCCCGCCAGCCGCTCGCGAAGGCTGCGGCCGACGTGCACCGACTCGATGTCCTCGTAGAAGATCCGGTGGACGTGGCGCGAGCTGCGCGTGCCGAGGGTCCCCTCGAAGCGGAGCGCGTTCGTTTCCAGCTCGAGCTTGCCGGCTCTGACCGGCTGCTCCGGCTCGCTCCACAGAACGGCGTAACTCGTCATGCACAGATGATCGGCACTCGAGGGGGTCGCGGCATCGGTAGCGCTTTGCGATCCGTCGTTCGGGAAAGCCGCATCGCCCGCGCTCGCGGACGTGCGGAGCACGTCGGGAGCGAGCAGGTGCGAAGCACCCGCGAGCTAGGAAGACGCTCTCGCTGTCTTCCAGGAGGCCCTGCTGGAGCGCGTAGCGCACGAGCTCGGCCCGCGTCGAGAGCCGCAGCTTCTGCATGATGTGGGCCCGGTGCGTCTCGGCCGTGCGGACGGAGATGTAGAGCATCTTGGCGATCTCCTGGTTCGTGTGGCCGAGCGCGAGCAGGCGCAGCACCTCGCGCTCGCGCTCCGAGAGCGGATCCGCAGCCGCCCGGGCCTGCTCTTCCGCCTCCGCCGCGGCCAGCCGCGCTCCGAGCGTCGGATGGACGTAGCGCCGCCCGGCGGCGACGTCGCGCACGGCCGCGACGAGCTCCGCGTCGGCGGCCTCCTTCAACAGATAGCCGCTCGCCCCCAGGGCGAACGCCTCGCGGACATAGCTCGGGTCGTCCTGCATCGAGAGGACGAGGATCTGCGCGTTCGGCGCCGCCCTGCGGATCTCGGGCGCCGCCTCGAGCCCGCTCTGGCCCGGCATCACCACGTCGAGCAGCACGACGTCCGGCTTGTGCAGCCGGCTGAGGCGGATCGCCTCCTCCGCGTTGCCGCCCTCGTCCTCGACGGTTATGTCCTCCTCCCCCTCCAGCAGCAGGCGAAGGCCCGAGCGCACGAGTGCGTGGTCGTCCACGATCAGCACACGAATCACGTCAGTGGCACCTCCGCCACGAAGGTCGTTCCAGCTCCCGGCCGCGACTCTACCGTCAGACGCCCACCGAGCAGGCCGACGCGCTCGCGCATGCCGACGAGCCCGAGACCCCCCTCCCGCGAGCGCTCCGGCTCGAAGCCGACCCCGTCGTCCTCGACGATCACGGTGGCCGAGTTCCGCTTCCGGGTCAGGACGATGCTGACTCCGACCGCGCGCGCGTGCTTGACGATGTTGGTCAGGCACTCCTGCACGATCCGGTAGAGCGCCGTCTCGACCTCCGGCGGCAGCCTCTCGTTCACGGCGGTCTGGAATTCGACGCCCAGTCCTGTCTGCTCCGCGAAGCTCTCCGTCAGCCGCTCGAGCGCGGCGACGAGCCCGAAGTCGTCGAGCACCTTGGGGCGCAGGTCGACGGCGAGCTGGCGCACGTCCTGCAGCGTCGAACGGACGAGCTCCCGCACCTCGGCAACCGCCCGCCGCAGCTCCGTCTCGTCGCCGGCCTCCTCGACGTTGCGCAGCCCGAGCAGGATCGACGTCAGAGCCTGGCCGGTCTCGTCGTGCAGCTCGCGGGCGAGCCGCTGGCGCTCGATCTCCTGCGCGGTGACGACGCGCTGCAGCGCATCGCGCGCGACCCGCTCGGAGAGGTCGACCGCGACGGCGGCACGAGCGGCGAACGTCTCGGCGAGGCGCAGGTCGTCGTGCGAGAACCGGGGATCGGGGCCGAGCTTGTCGTGCGCGCCGATCACGCCGATCGCCTCGTCGCGGACGACGATCGGGACGTAGAGCGCCGTGCTCATCTCGAGCCGGCGCGCCGACTCCTGATCGATCTCGGGATCGTCGAGCACCGAGTCGATCCGCTCGCTCCGCTTGCGTTCGAGCACGCGCATCGTCTTCGAGCGCGCGGGCAGGACCGTGCCGACGTGCGACTCGAGGTCCGAGCCTGCGGCGGCAGTGATGCGCATCCCGCTGCCGTGCGGCAGAGCGATCGTCACGCCGCGCGCGCCGATCAGCACGCGAAGATGCCCCGCGACGAGCTCGAGCAGCTTCGTCAGGTCGAACTCCGTCACGAGCGCGCCCATCACGTCGTTCAGGGACTCGAGCTGGAACGACCAGTGGGTGGCGGCCTCGTAGAGGCGCGCGTTCTCGATCGCCACGGCGGCCTGCGCTGCGAGCATGCCGACGGCCGCCTCGTCCGCGTCGGTGAAGTCGGTGCCGCCGTCCTTCTCCGTCAGGTAGAGGTTCCCGTACGCAACGCCGCGCAGCGTCACCGGCACGCCGAGGAAGCTCCGCATCGGCGGGTGCCCGGGCGGGAAGCCCACGGAACGTGGATCCTCGCTCAGGTCGTGCAGCCGCAGCGGCGCCGACTCGCGGATCAGCACGCCGAGGACGCCGCGGCCGCTCGGCAGGTCGCCGATCGCGCGCTGGGTCTCGTCGTCGATTCCGGTGGTGAGAAAGCGCTCCAGCCACTGCCCGGTCGGGTCGAGCACGCCGAGCGCGGCGTAGCGTGCCCCGGTCAGCGACGCAGCCGTCTCGATGAGCGTCTGCAGCACCGCGTCGAGCGCGAGCTCCGAGGAGAGCGCGATTCCGGCCTCGACGAGCGCCCGCGTCCGGTTCTCGGTCGTCTCCACGAACTCGAACGATATCCGTGCTCTCCCTCAGGGCGGAGTGCGGCGAAGCGCCGATGCGGCTGCCGGGGGCGCGCACGACGCTGCAGGCATGAACACGGCGCCGGCTCCTGCTCGGATCGACCGCGGCGGCGATCGTCGTCGCCGGCGCCTCGATCGCCGCGCTCGCGCTCGGCGGCGGCGGCTCGAAGCATCCGACGGTCGAGCCCGCCGGCGCCTCTCGCGTAACCGCGATGCTCGACGGGATCGCGCAGCAGGGCCAGGCCCTCGGCTCTCCCGACGCGCCGGTCACGCTCGTGGAGTTCGCCGACCCGCAGTGCCCCTACTGCGCCGAGTGGGCGAAGAGCTCGCTGCCGACGATCGTCCGCACGTACGTCCGCACCGGCAAGGTGCGGCTCGTCTTCGACGGCATGGCGTTCGTCGGCGCGGACTCGGACACGGCGCTCCGCACGGCGCTCGCCGCCGGCAGGCAGGGACGCTTCTGGAACGTGATCGAGCTCCTGTTCGAGAACCAGGGCACCGAGAACACGGGCTGGGTCACCGACTCGCTGCTCCGCTCGATCGGTGCGGCGGTACCGGGCCTCGACGCGCAGCGGATGCTCGACGAGCGGACGTCGAGCGACGTCGAGAGCGCGCTCGCGAACGCCCGGGCGCTCGCGCAGCGGGCCGGTGTGAGCCAGACGCCGTCGTTCGCCGTCGGCAGGACGGGCGGGCAGCTTCGGGTCGTCCAGCTGCAGAGCCTCGCCCCCTCGGCGCTGACGCCGTCGCTCGACGCCGCCCTCGGCGAATGAGCGACAGGCGCCTGCGCGCTGCGATCCTGGCGCTCTCGACGCTCGGGGCCGGCATCGCCGCCTATCTGACCGTCGCGCACGTCGCCCACGTCCGGGTCGCGTGCGCCACGGGCGGCTGCGAGACCGTCCAGACCTCGCGCTACGCCGAGCTGGCGGGCGTGCCGGTCGCCGCGCTCGGGCTCGCCGCCTACCTCGTCCTCGCCGCGAGCGCCGCGTCCAGGGCCGATCTCGCCCGCGCGCTCGGCTTCGCGACCGCGCTCGCGGGGCTCGCCTTCGCCGGCTATCTGCTGTACGTGCAGGCGGCGGTGCTGGGCGCGTACTGCCAGTGGTGCCTGGCGAGCGACGCCCTGCTCTGCCTGCTCGCGCCCGCGACGCTGCTCAGAGTCGTGCGCGCAGATCCGCCGGGCGGATGACCTTCGCCCCGAGCTCCGCGACGCCGGGGACCAGCTCGCGGACGACGCGGAGAACGAGCTCGGCCTCGTCGCTGAACGGGCTGAGGATCTTGTTGCCCTTCAGGAGGGCCTTGCCGCGCGGGCCTGGATGCACGGCGAGGTCGCGCGCGGCGTAGCCCTTGTCCCGCAGCTCCGCATTCGCCTGCTCGACCGTGTCGTCCGCCATCGCGTCGGAGTTCTAGCGGAAGAGGTCCGTCTCCGCCGGGATGACGAGATCGCCTGCACGGCCCTCGCCGCGAACGTCGAGGCCGCGCACGACCGCGACCGGCACTCGATCGAGCTTGCCGAAGACGAGCTGCGCCGCGCCGGCGATCTCGTCCGCGAGCGCGAGCCGCGTGGCGTGCAGCTCGTAGCCGGACGGGTCGCGCTCGCCGGCGAGGTCGCGGATCACCTCGACCCCGGCCGCACCGATCGCGACGTCGGTCGTGCCGGCACGCCAGGGTCGTCCGAAGGAGTCGGTGACGATCACGCCGGTGTCGGCGCCCGTGCGCACCCGCAGGGCATCCCGCAGCACGGCGGCGGAGGCGTCGGGATCGACCGGCAGCAGCACCACCGTGTCGCCGCCCGGGGTGTTGGACGCGTCCACGCCCGCCGAGCCGCACACGTAGCCGTGGCGGGTACGGGCGATCACGAGCGGCGGCCGCACGCGCACGATCTCCGCCGCCTCGTCGAGGATCACCTGGATCCGCCGCGGGTCGGCCTCGTCGCCGGCTATCTCGACCGCCTGCGCGGACGGTGCGATCCCGGCGAGCGAGACGATCCGCCCCTCGACCTTCGAGACCGCCTTCTGCGCGACGACGACGACGTCGCCGTCGCGCAGGTCGGTCCGCTCCGCGATCAGGGCCGCGAGGTCGTCGCCCTCGCGCAGCTCCGGCAGCCCCGTCACCGGGACGACCGAGAAGCCGGGGCCGACGTCCTTCACGAGCAGGAGCGTCGGGTTCCCCTCCTCCCACAACCCCGTCAGCTCCTCGAGCGCCACGAAGCCGAGCGCCTCGTAGAAGCGACGGGTCGCGGCGTAGCCCTCGTCCTCGCGGGAAGGGCCGAGCGTCTTGACCTGCAGGAGGCGGACGCCCTCGGCGCGGCACCAGGCCTCGGCCGCGGCGACGAGCGCGCGTCCGAGCCCGCGGCGGTGCAGCCCGCGGCGCACGCCGAGCACGGTGAGCTCGGCCGCGTGCGGCGTGTGCCGCTTGACGCAGGCGACGCCGCGATCGGGAAGGACGGCGAACGTCGGCAGCCCGGCCGCGTCCTCGACGAGCCGCCGCGTCGCCGACTCGATCCCGAACCAGTCCGGGAGATCGCGGAGCACGGCCCCGGCGATCCGCGAGCGCTCCGCCGGATCGTCGACCGCGACGGCGGTCATACGGCGACCGCGCCGAGGGCGGCCTCCGCGAGGCGGCGGCGGGCGTCGGAGTCCTTCATCAGGGTGTCGGCCACGATCGGGCGGACGTCCCCGAGCCCCCCGAGGTCGTCCGCGTCGGCAGCGTCCACCACCACGGCGTCGACGAGACCCTTGTAACACTGTGTCACGTGGCGGGGGGAGGTTCCGCCGGCCAGGCGCGCCAGCATCCGGTCGGCCGGGCCTTTGACCGCGCGGCCGCCGATCAGCGGGCTGACCGCGACGCAGGGGACGCGCCGGGCGGCGAGCGCGTCGCGGAGCGCGCGGACGGCGAGGATCGGGGCGAGCGAGACGTACGGGTTGCTCGGCGCGAGCAGGAGGAGGTCGGCGTCGCCGAGCAGCTCGATCGCGCCCGGAGCCGGCGCCGCCGTCTCGGCGCCCTCGAAACGGACGCCGTCCACCTCGTCGCGGTGCTGCCGCGCGACGAACCACTCCTGGAACGGGAAGGAGCCGGCCGGAGTGTCGATCCACGTGCGAAGCCGGTCGTCGGTCGCGGGCAGGAGCCGGGTCGCGACGCCGAGCGCCGCGGCGGCCCTCGCCGTCACGACCGAGAGCGGCTCCCCGGCCCGCAGCGCCCGCGTGCGCACGAGGTGCAGCGCCAGGTCGCGGTCGCCGAGGGCGAACCAGGCCTCGCCGCCGAGCTCTCGCACCGTCTCGAGCGCGTTCCACGTCTCGTCCGCGCGCCCCCAGCCGCGCTCGTCGTCGGCGAGCCCGGCGAGCGCGTACAGCACGGAGTCGAGATCGGGCGAGACGTGCAGGCCGAGCACCTCGACGTCGTCGCCGACGTTCCCGACCACGCCCGTCGCGGCCGCTCCGAGCACGTCGACGACGCCTCGCACGAAACGCGCCCCGCCGACCCCGCCCGAGAGGACGGCGACCTTCACGGCGCGGCGCCCTCGAGCCCGGCGCCGGCGAACGGTACGACCACCGTCGGCACGGGGCAGACACTACCCGCGCCGGCCGCACCGGCTCTCGCCTCGTCCGCGCGGCTCCCGGGCGGCGATACTGCGCCGATGCGGATCCTCGCGACGCAGGCGCTTCCCGGCCCCGCCTGGAGCGAGCTCGAGGGGCTGGAGCAACTCGAGGCGTGGCCGCCCCGCTCGCCGCAGCCGGGCGTCGAGGCGCTCGTGGTCGTGAACCAGCGGGTCGACGACGCGCTGCTCGACCTGCTCCCGGACCTGCGGCTGGTGGCGAACTACGGCGTCGGCTACGACCTGGTGGACGTCGCCGCCTGCCGCGGCCGCGGCGTCGCGGTCACGAACACACCCGGGGTGCTCGACGCCGCCGTCGCCGACCTGACGATGGCGCTCGTCCTCGCCTGCCTGCGCCGCGTCGTCGCAAGCGACCGGCTCGTGCGCGAGGGACGCTGGCGGCGCGGCTGGGCCTGGCCGGAAATGCTCGGCCGGGACCTGGCCGGCGCGACGCTCGGGATCGTCGGCCTCGGCCGGATCGGCTCGGCGGTCGCGCGGCGGGCCGGGGCGTTCGACATGCACGTGATCCACCACGGCCGCTCGGGCGGCGTCGCGCTCGACGAGCTCCTGCGCGAGTCCGACGTCGTCTCGCTGCACGTGCCGCTCGCGAGCGGAGACGACGCGGCTGATCTCGCGCGAGCGGCTGTCGCTGCTGCGCGACGGCGCCACCCTGGTGAACACGGCGCGCGGCGCGGTCGTCGACGAGGACGCGCTCGTCGACGAGCTCGAGTCGGGCCGGATCTGGGCCGGCCTCGACGTCTTCGTGCACGAGCCGGGGGTGCCGGAGCGGCTGCTCGGCCTGCCCAACGTCGTCCTGACCCCGCACATCGGCAGCGCGACCGCCGAGACGCGCGCCGCGATGACGCGCGTCGTCGTCGACAACCTCCTCGCGGCGACCCGGGGCGAGCCGCTGCTCACGCCGGTCTAGGACGCGCCGGGGCGCCCCGCCGCGATCCAGTCGCGCACCTCGAACCAGTGGCTGGCCCGCAGCGCGTCGGCCACGCCCGGATCGGTGTGCTCCGCGTAGAAGACGTGGTCTCGAGGTCGCAGCAGATCGCGACGTCGCCGAGCCCGACGTCGGTGACCAGCATCAGCGCGTCGGCGGGCAGGCGCGCCTCGGAGACCGTGAAATGCTTGAACTGGAGCTCGGGTGCGAGCTCCATCAGCTCGGGCCAGTCGGGGCACGACCGCGAGCTCACCCTGCCTCGACCTCCTCCAGCGTCGCAGGCCGGTCGTCGCGCGACCAGGAGCCCTCGAGGCGGACGAGGCCCCGCTCCTCGCCCGGCGGGTAGACGACGAAGACGAGCGCGTCGTCGAGCGAGTGGTACTGCTCGCCGGTCTCGACGTCGGTCAGGTCGAGCCGCAGGTGCAGCCGCCCCTCGGAGAACGGCGGCCGGTCGACCTCGAAGCGCAGCGGCAGCGCTCGCGCGGCGTCGTCCCAGCCGAGCTCGGCGGTCGAGACGGCGCCGGACGAGACGAGGGCCACGCCGTCGTCGCGGAGCTCCCAGGCGACGCGCGGCGGCGGCAACGGCCGGTCGGCGGAGACCTCGAGCGCGATCGCGAACGACTCCCCGGCGAGCAGCTGCGTCCGCTCCTCGCCCTCCGGCCCGAGCAGCCGCGCGCGCTCGACGCGCGCGACGTCGCCGCCCCACTCCTTGAGCCCGGCGCTCCGCTCCTCCGGGTTCCGCTGGCCCGCCAGCAGGCGCCGGTACTCGACGATCGCCTCGTGCGTCGGCCCGTCGAACGCGACGACGCCGTCCTTGAGCAGGACGGCGCGGTCGCAGAGCCGCTCGACCGCCGAGGCGTCGTGCGAGACGAACACGATCGTGCCGCCCGCCTGCTTGAACTCGAAGATCTTGCCGAAGCACTTGCGCTGGAAGGCCTCGTCGCCGACGGCGAACACCTCGTCGAGCAGCAGCACGTCGGCCTCGACGTGCGCGGCGATCGCGAAGCCGAGCCGCATGTACATCCCCGAGGAGTAGGTCCGCACGGGGAGGTCGATGAACTCCTCCAGCCCCGCGAAGGCGACGATCTCGTCGAGCTTCTCGCGGATCCGGGCGCGCTTGAGTCCGTGGATCGAGCCGTTGAGGTAGACGTTCTCGCGGCCGGTCAGGTCGAGGTGGAAGCCGGCGCCGAGCTCGAGCAGCGACCCGACGCGGCCGCCGACGGCGACACTGCCGGAGGTCGGCTTGACGATCCCGGAGAGCAGGCGGAGCAGCGTCGTCTTCCCGGAGCCGTTGCGCCCGACGAGGCCGACGGCGCTGCCCGGGCCGACGCGGAACGAGACGTCGCGCAGCGCCCAGACGTCGGAGCCGCGAACGTGGCCGCGGGCGATCACGAGATCCTTGAGCGTCCGCTGCTCGCGCGGGTAGACCCGGAACTTCCGGGCGGCGTGCTCCACTGCGATCTCGCCGGCGTTCACGCCGCGGACGGTACCGACAGCGCCCGGCGGACGATCCCGGCGAGCATGCGCACGAAGGCCGGATCGTCGTTCGGCATCTCGATCCGCTCGAGGCGCATGCCGAGCTCGGCGGCCTTCTCCTGCGCCTCGACGTCGAGGTCCCAGCGGATCTCGAGGTGGTCGGAGACGAAGCCGACCGGGCAGACGAGCACGCTCCCGACACCCCGGTCGCGGAGCGCGTCGAGATGGTCGAGGATGTCGGGGCCGAGCCAGGGCTCGCCCGTCGGCGACTCGCTCTGGAAGGAGAAGCTCCAGTCGGAGACGCCCGCGGCGTCCGCGACGAGCTGCGCCGTCTCGAGCAGCTGGTCCCGGTACGGGTCGCCGGCCGCGACGATCCGCTCGGGGAGCGAGTGCGCGGTGAAGACGACGTGCGCAGCCGTGCCGCGGACGCGGCCGGCGAGGAAGTCGACGAAGCCGGGCTCGTCGTGCCAGCTCTCGACGAACCGGAGCCCGGCGCGGCCGGCGAGCGCCGCCTCCAGCTGCTCGCGGTAGCCCGCGATCGACAGCGCGGAGTAGTGCGGCGCGAGCACGAGGCCGGCGATCAGGTCGGCGCCCGTCGCGAGCGCCGCCTCGGCGGCCTCGGCGATCCGCGGCGTCCAGTGCTTCATCCCCGTGAGGACGGGCAGCCCGAGCTCGGCCTCGAGCGCCGCGCGCGTCCGCTCGGTGATCGCGTTCAGCGGCGACGACTCCTCGATCCCGAGGCGCCGGTAGCGCTCGACGAGGTCGGCGAGGTTCTCGGGGGCGATCGGCCGGCCTCCGCGGATGTCGGCGTAGTAGGCGGGCACGTCGGCGAGCCGCTCCGGCGAGCCGTACGCCATCAGGACGACCGCAGCGCTCATCTCCGGGGACGGTAGCTCAGACGCGCGCATCCGCCGTGCGCTCGCGGACGAGGGCCGCGAGCCGCGTGAGCACGTCCGGATCGGTCTGCGGCAGGACGCCGTGGCCGAGGTTGAAGACGTGGCCCGGACGGCCACCGGCGCGGGCGAGGACGTCGAGGGCGGCGCGCTCGACCCGCTCCCACGGCCCGAGCAGCGCCGCCGGCTCGAGATTGCCCTGCACCGCCTTCCCCGCGCCGACGACGAGCCAGCCGGCGTCGAGCGGCGTCCGCCAGTCGAGGCCGATCGCGTCGCCGCCCGTGCGGGCCAGCTCCGCGAGCAGCGGCGAGGAGACACCCGTGCCGAAATGGATCGTCGGCACGCCCGCGGCCTCGAGGATCCGCTGCGAGTAGGGGGCGACGAACTCGGCGTAGTCCTGCGGCGAGAGCGCGCCCACCCAGGAGTCGAAGAGCTGGATCGCGTCGGCGCCGGCGGCCGCCTTCGCCGCGACGTAGCGCGCGAACTGGTCGGCGAGCCGGTCGAGCAGCGCGTGCCAGGTCGCCGGCTCGCGGTACATGAGGGACTTCGTGCGGACGAAGTCGCGGCTCGGCCTGCCCTCGACGAGGTAGCCGGCGACCGTGAACGGCCCGCCGCAGAAGCCGACCACCGCGCGCTCCGGGGCGAGCTCGGCGCGCACGATCCGCACCGCCTCCAGGATCGGCGCCGCCCACTCCTCGGCCTCGGCGACGTGCAGGCGCCCGACGTCGGCGGCGGTCTCGATCCGCTGCTCGACGACCGGGCCGACGCCCTCGACCAGCTCGACGTCGATCCCCATGCCGAGCACGGGAGACATGATGTCCGCGAAGATCACCGCCGCGTCGACGTCGTGGCGGCGCACCGGCTGGAGGGTCACCTCGGCGCACAGCTCGGGCGTGCCGGCGACCTCGAAGAAGCCGTGCCGCTCGCGGATCGCCCGGTACTCCGGCAGCGAGCGGCCCGCCTGCCGCATGAACCAGACGGGCGTCCGCTCCGTCGGCTCGCGCCGCAGCGCCCGGACGAGAAGCGGCTCGCTCACGGGCCTACACTAGCCCCGCCATGCCGCCCTCAGGCCCTCTCGTCGTCCGCTGGCGCGCGCTCGAGCACGGCCCCGTCGAGGCGGGCGCCGCGCAGGCGGCGACGGTCGAGCTCGAGAACGCGGGCACCGCGACGTGGCGCACGCGCGGGCCGACCGAAGGGCTCTTCCTCTCCTACCACTGGCTCGACCTGCGCGGGAACCCGATCCTCTGGGACAACGCCCGCACGCCGCTCGAGCGGCCGGTGGCGCCCGGGGAGACGCTCCGGCAGACGCTGCAGACTGCGGGGCGCGATCCCGCCGGGCAGCTACCGGCTGGCGGTCGACCTGCTCGAGGAGCACAGGTTCTGGCTCGCCGAGCTCGGCAACGTGCCGTACGAGGAGGACGTCGAGGTGGTGCCGCGCGACCCGCGCCCGGCCCGCGCCTTCCTCCCCGACGGGGTCGAGCCGCTGCCCGACTGGCACGAGCGGGCCGCGGCGCTTCACGCTCAGGGCTACTCGGCGGTCGGCGGCGCGATCGAGCAGCCGGCCGGCCTGCTGCGCCGCCGCCGGATCGCCGACCTCGAGCCGTACGTCCAGGGCGGCGGGCGGCATCCGGCCTTCCCGCACCCGCTCGTCTGCCCCTCGCTCCTCCCGCCGCTCGAGCCGAACGCCGAGGTCGCGGGCCTCCCCGCCTACCGCCCGACGCCGGAGGGGGAGCCGTGGATGTACGACGGCCGCATGGTGGCCCGGCTCAGACCTCGATAGCGATCTGGTCGTCGACGCGCCCGAAGACGTACGCGCCGAGCGCAAGCGCGAGCGCCGCGGCGGCGACGAGGTACAGCGCGTCGCCCCAGAACGGGAGCGTGCCGAGGAAGAGCGGCGCCCGGATCGCCTGGATCGCGGGCGAGAGCGGGTTGAGCCAGTGGATCGCGGCGATCACGTGGGGGTGCGCCCCCACACCCGGGACGGTCGCGAGCGGGTAGATGACCGGCGTCAGGAAGAACCAGGGCACGAGCACGGCCGCGACGATGAACTCGACATCGCGGAAGAGGACGTTCAGCGAGGCGCCGCCGTCAGCGCGAGCCCGGCGACGAAGGCGACGAGCAGGAACGCGAGCGGAAGCGGCCAGCAGCTCGGTCGCCCGGGCGCGCGGCAGCACGACGCGTTGATCGACGAGGAGCAGGACGACCATCACCACGAAGCTGACGAGGTGCGCGCCGACGACCGAGAGCGGCACGAGCTGGCGCGGGAAGTGCGTCTTCCGGATCAGGTTCGCGTTGTCGAGCATCGAGCGCGTCGAGGTCTGCAGCGCGGCCGCGAAGAACGTCCACGCGGCGAGCCCGGAGAGGAGGAAGAGCGGGTAGTGGCCGCCCTCGCGAATGGGCGACTTCCAGACGACTCCGAAGACGAGCAGGTAGACGCCCATCAGCATCGACCGGGTTCGCGATCGTCCAGAGCACGCCGAGCGCGGAGCCGCGGTACTTCGCCTGCAGGTCGCGGCGGAAGAGGTTCCCGAAGAGCTCGCGGTACTCGAAGAGGGCGGTGTAGGTCGTCACCGGCGGACCGCGTAGAGCGAGACGCCCGAGTAGTGCGACGCCGACAGGTGCGCCAGCGCGCCGAGCGAGGGGCCGACCTTCGGCAGCTTCGAGAGCGCGCGCCCGTACGGGACGGGCGGATAGCCGTCGGAGCGCTCGATCCGCCGGATCCGCAGCCCGGCCCGCGTGAACGCCGCCGCGTAGGCCCAGACGGTGTGCACGTGCTCGTTGATGCCGAGCGCCTTCTCCGACTCCTGGTCGGGGTTCTCGGGGCTGCGCCGGAGGCCGCGGGTGCCCTCGTTCAGCCCGGCGACGATCGCGCCCGGCCGGGCGACGCGCGCCATCTCGCGGACCATGCGCGGCAGGTCGAGCGCGTGGTGGAGCGTCGCGACGCAGTAGACGACGTCGAAGGCGCCGTCGGCGAACGGGAGGTGCTCGCCGTCTGCCTGGACGCGGGCGAACTCGCCGTAGAACGCCCCGCGGCCGAGGCCGATCTTCGCGTCGGCGAGAATGTCGGTGGCGACGTACTCGCAGTCGCGCTCGAGCCAGAAGCGGGACGCCCACGCCTTCGCGGCTCCCAGCTCCAGCACCCGCAGGCCGCGCGCC
The DNA here is from genome assembly GCA_963746895.1 of uncultured Actinomycetes bacterium. Taxonomy (GTDB): domain Bacteria; phylum Actinomycetota; class Thermoleophilia; order Gaiellales; family Gaiellaceae; genus Palsa-739. The sequence continues at coordinate 34,058 of CAVVDI010000005.1, forward strand.
TCCCCCACGTAGCGCCCGAGCAGGACGCGGATGGAATGGCCGTTCGCGAGCCAGTTCGGGTCGTCCCAGCCGAGCTCCTCGTTCAGGAACGGGAGCACTGCGTCGACCGCGTCGTCCGGCTCGTACCATCCCTCGGCCCGGGCCTTCTCGGCCCAGCCGGCGGCCTCCGCCAGCTTCTCCCGCGCGCCCGGCAGCTCCTCGTGGAGCATCAACGGGATGCCGTCCTCGATCGCGAACTCACGGCGGCAGCCGCCGCAGGCCAGGGCCTCGCCGGCCCCGGTGAGGCGGGCGTGGCAGAAGGGGCAGCGGAGGAGCTCGGTGAGCGCGGTGTCCACGTCTGGCCTCGCGGCCAAACTAACGCACGAGGTGGCTGCACTGCAGCGTGCCCAAACACCCCGCTTACAGCATTCGGATACCGTGACCGCCGTGTTCAAGGCCGCACAATCCACGCGGCCGGAGCGTGGTGTGCCGTGACCGTCGCTGCCGCTCTCGCCGCGCTGCCGGCGAGCCTTCTCACGATCTGGGTGCTGCTCCACACGCGGGCCGCCGTCCACGTCGTCGCCGCTCCCCGCGCCGACCGCTGGCACACGAAGTCGACGCCCCTGCTCGGCGGCATCGGCATCTTCGCCGGGCTCGCGGTCGGGTGCGCCGTCGCCGCCGCGACCGGGGCGATCCCGGTCGGACGCGAGCTCGGCGGAATCCTCGGCGGCTGCGCGCTGCTCTTCGTCGCCGGCCTCGCCGACGACGTGTACCGGCTCTCGCCGCTCGCGAAGCTCGCGGCCCAGGGCGGCGCCGCAGCGCTCGTCCTGCTCTCGGGGATCCACGTCCAGGTCGTCTCGAACGACGTCCTCGCTGCGATCCTCGGCGCCCTCTGGCTCGTCGGGATGACGAACGCCTTCAACCTGCTCGACAACATGGACGGCCTCGCCGCCTCGCTGGCGGCGATCGCCTGCGTCTTCCTCGGGATCGACGCGGTGGCCGAGCACCGGGACGCCGTCGTCGCCGCGGGGGCGTTCTCCGTCTGCTTCGCCTGCATCGGCTTCCTGCCCTACAACCTGCGCCGCCAGCGGCGTGCGGCCGTGTTCATGGGCGACAGCGGCAGCCAGGTGCTCGGCTTCGCGGTCGCCGCGCTGGGGCTCGCCGCGAGCTGGACGGCCGCGGGCGCCGGCGTGGCGACGATCCTGCTGCCGGTGCTCGTGCTCGCGGTGCCGATCCTCGACACGACGCTCGTCACCGTCGTCCGCCTGCTGGAGGGGCGCCCGGTGACCCAGGGCGGCCGCGACCACACCTCGCACCGGCTCGTCTACGAGGGCCTCTCCGACCGTCGCGCGGTCGTGATGCTCGCGATCGTCTCGACGGCGCTCGGCACGACGGCGCTCGCCTACAAGGTGCTCGACAACACGCAGGTCACGCTCGCGGGCGTGCTGGTGACCTTCGCCTTCCTCGTCCAGTTCGGCAGCTACCTGGCGGAGGTGAACCGCGGCGAGCGCGAGGGCACCTCCGACAGCCCGCTCGGCTCGCTGATCGTGCACCGGCGCCGGCTCGTCGAGGTGCTCGTCGACTTCGCCCTGATCACGGCCTCCTTCACGATCGCGTTCCTGATCCGCGTGCAGACCACCGACTTCGGGATCTTCCGGCACGTCTTCGACATGACCCTGCCGGCGCTGCTCGTCGCCCGCTACATCGCCTTCATCCTCCTCGGCCTCTACCGCGGCGTGTGGCGCTACGCCGGCGCGGCCGACGCGGCGCGGATCCTCACGGCGATGGTCGTCTCGGAGGGCGCCGCCTTCCTCTTCATCTGGGGAACGGTCGGCTGGCACCTGTTCCCGCGGGGGACGTTCCTGATCGACGTGCTGCTCTGCACGTTCCTGATCGGTGCGGCGCGCTTCTCGGAGCGCGGCGTCGCGCACGCGATCTCCACCTTCGTCGGCCGCAGCTCGCGCCGGCGCGTGCTCGTCGTCGGCGCGGGCCGCAGCGGCCGCAGCCTCCTGCGCGAGCTTCGCGAGACTCCCGGCGAACAGGTCGTCGCGTTCGTCGACGACGACCCGGCCCTGCGCCGCCGCCGCATCCAGGGCGTCCCGATCGCCGGCAATCTCGAGGAGATCGGCTTCACCCTGGGCAGGCTCGCCCCCGACGCCGTGCTCGTGACGATCCCCGACGCGCCCCGCGAGCGGCTGGACGCCGTTGTCGAGGCCTGCGGCCGCGCCGGGATCGTCTGCAGGTTCGTCCGCCGCGAGATCGACATCGATCCCGCCGTCGCGCTCGGCGCCGCCCTCGAATGACGACGGTCTCCCCGGCCGCCGCCGCGGACGAGGCCGCCGCGGCAGAGCCCGCTGCCCGGTCGCTGAGCGACCGCCTGCTCGCGATCCTGCCGCTGCTCGATCGTCTACTTCGCGCTCTGCAGCGTCTACGCGGTCGAGGTGTGGAAGCGGGCGACGCCGTGGCTCTTCGGCGACGAGCTCGAGAACACGCAGCTGGCCCGCGCGATCGCGGCGACGGGTCATGCGGCGAGGCGCGGGACGCCGTGGCCCGCCCACTCGCTCTACGACTACCTGATCGCCCCGATCTGGCTGATCGACCACGTGCCGACGGCCTACGCGGGCATCAAGTACCTCGACGTCCTCGCTGATGGCGTCGGTCGTCTTCCCGACCTACTTCCTCGCCCGCCTGCTCACCGGCCGGCGTGCGGCGCTCTTCGCCGCGGCCGGCGCGAGCGTCGGCTCCCGCCCTCGCCTACGCCGGGTACATCGTCGAGGAGAGCATCGCCTATCCCTACGCCGCGCTCTGCCTCTTCCTGATCGCCAGAGGCGCTCGCCGAGCGGGGCGGCCGCCGCGCCGTGCTGCGCTGGGCCGTCCCGGCTGACCGTCGCGGCCTGCGTCGCGCCGGTCGTGCGCGGCGAGCTGGCCGTGGTACCCGTCGATCGGCGTCCTCGCGCTCGGCTTCATGGCCTTCTCCAGCGAGTGGATGCTGGCGCGCCGGAAGCACCTGGTCGCCGGCGACTGGCTCGGCGGGATCCTGCTCGTCCTCGGCGCGATCTTCGCGTTCAGCGGCCGTCGCCACGCAGCACTCGTTCGCCTGGCTGGTCGCGACCCGCCTCTACCGGCACCAGATGATCAACATGACCGGCTGGGCGGCCGGCTCGCTCGCGATCGGGATCGGCGTCGTCCCGCTCGCCGCGGGGCTCGCGGCCCTCGTCCGGCGACCCGGCGAGGAGCGCTCGCCCGAGCTGCGCTCCTACCGCTCGGTCACGCTCGCGGCGCTGATCGGCTTCGGCATGTACACGGCGGTGAAGGCCGCGTACCTCTCGTACGACTTCGGGACGCGGGTCGAGGAGCGGAACCTGATCTACGTGGCCCCGCTGCTCTTCGTCGGCACCGCGCTCGTCCTCGACCGCCGCCGCGTCAACCTCTGGGCGCTGGGCGCCGGCACGGCGCTCGCCGCCTACCTCGTGAGCTACGCGATGTACCACCCGACCGGGTTCCCGTACGAGCTGGACCGCGGGCTCTACTCCGACGCGCTCGGGCTGGCGATCCTCCAGGAGGGGAACCGCCGGCTCGTCTACTGGACGCCGGAGACGGTGCGCTGGGTGCTGCTGGCGGTCGCCCTCGTAGGCGCGCTGCTGATCGTCGCCCTCGTCCGCTGGCGCGGCCGCGTCCGCCTCGCCGGCGCGCTGACGGCGGTGCTCGCCGTCGGCATCGTCGGCTGGACGCTCACGGGCGAGCTCTCCGCGGCGGCCGGGAGCAACCGGGCGGGGCAGCAGGCGGCCGGGACGCTGATGCACCCCTTCTCCTGGGTCGACGACGCGACCGGAGGACGCCCGACGCTCTACATGGGGGTGGGCGAGGCGGATCCGAACCCGGAGAACCTGATCGAGTTCTGGAACCGCTCGATCACGCGCGTCAGCAGCCTCGACGGCACGGTCGGCGGCCCGGGCCCGTCGGGCGGCCCCAACATCGCCGCCGACGGGACGACCTACTGGTCCGCGGACCCGGCGCACCCGGGCGACGTCTACGACTACGCGGTCGAGGACTATCCGTGCGTCGACTACGCGGGCGCCCTCGCCGCGACGCACCCGTACCGCGCGGGCGGCGAGATCAAGACGTGGCGGCTGGTCCGGCTGACGCGGCCGAACCGGCTCCGGGCGATGTGCTGGGGGATCTACCCGGACGGGTGGAGCGGCGCCGGCGACAGCACCTACTACCGCTTCTCCGACTCGCGGCGCGGCTGGCTCCGGATCGACCTCTCGCGGCTCACCGCGCCCTCCGGCGCGGGAGAGACCGCGGTGCACGTCCAGGTGGGGAAGCTGACGGTCAACGACAACCGGCAGCCGCAGATCGCGAGCGTCGACACCCAGATCGACGGCACGATCGCCACCGGCCAGGAGAAGGTCGTCTGGGTTCACTCGCCGGGCGCGCGCTTCGGCGTGCACGTCGTGCTCGACTCGAAGTTCATCCCGAGCGAGGTCGATCCGGGGAGCACGGACGGACGCGTGCTCGGCGCCCTCGTCTCGTACCGCTACTTCGCGACGCTGCCGGCGGGCGCGGGGCCGACGGCGAGCGGCTTCTAGCGCAGCGCGAGCAGGCGCTCGGGGTGCTTGCGCAGGAAGCGCAGCATCGCCCGCGCGTGCCAGAGCGTGTGGCGCGTCAGGAACTTCTTGTCCACCACGGCGGCGTACTCGTGGTGGACGAGCGCGGCCGGCACGTACCAGCGCTCCCACCCCGCCTTCGCGGCGCGGTAGTTGAGGTCGATGTCCTCGCAGTACATGCGGTAGCCCGCGTCCCAGCCGCCGATCTCGTCGAGCATCTCGCGGCGCAGGAGGATGAAGGCGCCGAGCATCGTGTCGGTCGGCGTCGGCTCGTCCGGCCGCTCGTCGAGCAGGTAGTGGCGGCGCTGCCAGCGCAGCGGCGGGAAGAGCAGGCGCAGGGGCGTGCGGCGGACGAGCGTCGCGCCGATCGTCGGGAACCTGCGCCGCGACGCCTGCCACGTGCCGTCGCTGTAGACCATCCGCGGGCCGGCGGCGCCGCAGCGCGGGTGCTCCTCGACGAAGCGGCGCAGGACGGCGACGGCGTCCGGCTCGGGAACCGCGTCCGGGTTCGCGATCAGGACGAGCTCGTGCTCCGTCTCGGCCGCTCCGAGGTTCGCGTTCGCGGCGAACGAGAGCACGTGCTCGTTGCGGAGCACGCGCGCCGCGGCCGGGAGCTCGGCCGGGACGCTCTCGGGCACCGGGTTCGCGATCACGAGCAGCTCGTCCACCTGCGGCGCGAGCCGGGGCAGGGAGGCGGCGAGCTCGTCGGCGTGCCCGTGCGAGATGACGACGGCGGAGACCTTCACTGCAGAGCCTCACGGTAGACGGCGACGGTTCGCCGTGCCGTCTCCTGCCAGGAGAAGAGCCGCGCGCGCTCGAGGCCCGCGCGCGACCACGGCTCGGGATCGGCCAGGACGCGCGCGAGCGCCTCGGCGAGACCGTCCGGCTCGGCGTACGCGATCGCGTCGCCGCCCACCTCGCGCACGGCCGGGTCGGGGGTGGCGACGACCGGCGTGCCGCAGGCCATCGCCTCGGCGACGGGGAGCCCGAACCCCTCGTAGCGGGTCGGGAAGACGAAGGCCGCCGCCTCCTGGTAGAGGCGGACGAGCTCGTCGTGCGGCACGAAGCCGCGCACCTCTGCGCCGCGACGGCGCAGCTCCGCGACGAGACGCGCGTCCCTCGGCGGGCCGGCGACGACGAGCGGCCGGCCGAGCTCGCGGGCGGCGTCGGCGGCGGCGAGCGGGTTCTTCCGCTCCTCGACCGCGGCGGCGAGCAGGAGGTAGTCCCCGCGCGTCCCGCCCGGCCGGAAGGCCGGATCGACGGCCAGCTGCGTGACGACGACCTTCTCCGGCGGGAGGCCGTACAGCTCGACGAGGTCGTCCTTCGTCCGCTGCGAGATCGCGATGACGCGGTGCGCGCGCCGGGCCGAGCGCGGGACGACGACGCGGAAGATCGCGGTCTCGCGCCGGCCCATCAGCGAGGCGTCCCGCTCGAAGGAGAGGTCCTGGACGGTGAGGATCGTCGGGCACGGCGTGCGCAGCGGCAGCGAGTGCACGAAGTGCGCGAGCGCGGGCCGCAGGCGGCGCAGCAGCAGCGGCACGCGGAGGGCCATGCGCAGCTCCTGCAGCCGCGCGGGGAGGTGGATGGGCTCGACGCCGTCGGGCACGAGGTCCGGCCTGCGCGTGATCGCCGCGAAGCGGAGCCCGTCCCCGGCGCCCGGCAGGGCGCGCAGCAGCTCGCGCACGTACGTCTCGTCGCCGGTGCGGTGGCGCCCGAGGACGTCGGCGTCGACCACGACGAGCGGGTCGCTCATGCCGACGCCTCGCGGTAGACCTCGACGGTGCGGCGCGCGGTCTCCTCCCACGAGAACCCGGCCGCCCGGGCGAGGCCGCGGGCGCGCAGCTCGTCGGCCCGCGTCCGCGCCCCCTCGATCCCCGCCGCGATCGACGCGGGATCGAGGGGGTCGACGAGCACCGCGGCGCCGCCCGCGACCTCCTCCATCGACCCGCCCCGGCTGGTGACGACCGGCGTGCCGCACGCCATCGCCTCCAGGATCGGGAAGCCGAAGCCCTCGTAGAGAGAGGGATACGCGGCGACGGCGGCGCCGCGGTAGAGGCGCGCCAGCTCCTCGTCGTCCACGCGGCCGAGCCGGCGGACGCCCTCGCCGCCGACCGAGACGCCGCCCCAGCCGGCGGCGCCGACGACGCGCAGCTCGACGCCGAGCCGCCGCGTCGCCTCCGCCAGCCGCGCCAGGTTCTTCCGCGGCTCCAGCGTCGCCACGGCGAGCACGTACTCGCCGCCGGCCGCCTCGCCGTCCGGACGGAAGGTCTCCGGCTCGACCGCGAGCGGCACGGCTGCGATCTTCTCGGCCGGCACGCCGAGCACCTCCACGAGCTCCGCCTTCGTGAACTCCGAGATGGCGAGGATGCGCCGGGCGGCGCGGAGCACGCGCGGCACGAGCGCCGGCACGACCGTCCGCGTCCAGCGCGGGAACGCCTCGGGGTGCCGGAAGACCGAGAGGTCGAGCACCGTGACGACGAGCGGCACGCGCGACCGCAGAGGCCCGTAGTAGGTCGGGCAGTGGAGCACGTCGACGCCGTCGAGACGGCCGAGGGCGAACGGGTACCAGGCGAGCTCGCGCGCGAGCACCGACGCCTTCCCGGCGCCGCCGAAGGCGACCCGGCGGACGTCGTGCTCCGGCTCGATCCGCGCGAGCAGGTTGCGGAGGTAGCGCGACGTGCCGGCGCCGGTCAGGCGCAGGGGCGTCGTGTCGACCGCGACCCTCACGCCGCCTCGCGGAACGCCTCGAGATGGATGCGCCCGTTCTCGCGCCAGGTGAAGCGCGCCGCGTGGGCGAGCCCGCGCGGGACGAGCGCGTCGCGCTCCGCGAGCGCGCGCCGGATCGCGTCGGCGATCGACTCCGGGTCGTCCGGGGCGGCGCGCACCGCGGCGTCTCCGCACGCCTCGTCGAGCGACGGATGCGACGAGACCACGCAGGGCACGCCGCACGCCATCGCCTCGAGCACCGGCATCCCGAACCCCTCGAAGCGGGACGGGTAGACGAACACCGAGGCGCCGCGATAGAGGGCGGGCAGCTCCTCGCTCGCCGTGTAGCCGAGCCGGAGCACGCCCGGAACGTCGAGCGCGGGCTGCTCGCCCCAGCCGGCGGCCCCGACGACCGCGAGGTCGAGCTCGTCCGGGCCGAGCAGCCGGTAGGCCTCGACGAGCGTGCCGAGGTTCTTGCGCGGCTCCAGGGTCGCCACCGTGAGCGCGTACGGCCGGCCGAGGTCGGCGCGGTCGCCGCCCGGGGAGAAGCCGGGGTCGACGCCCGGGTGCGCGACGCGCAGCCGCTCGCTCGGGATCGCGAGCGTCTCGGCGACGTCCTCGGCGGTGAACCGGGAGTTCGCGAAGACGAGGTCGCAGCCCTGCAGGCGCCGGAGCTTGGCGCCGTGGAGGGCCGCCGTGCGAGGGTGCACCCACTCGGGATGGTGGAGGGGCACGAGGTCGTGCACCATCGTCGAGCGGACGCCGGCCCGCTGCGGCGGCAGCATCCAGTCGCCGAAGTGGAGGACGTCGAAGCGGCCGAGGAACCGCTCCGCGGGCGGCCAGCCGGCGCGGCTCCAGGCCGTCCGCAGCGCGTGCGCCGCCGGCAGCACCGGGAGGCGCCGCTCGACCGGGATCCCGGCCAGCGCCGCCTCGATCGCACGCCGTCCGCCCCGGCTCGCCGGCGCGAACGCGACGAGCTCGTCCCCCTCCGCCGCGGCCTCGCTCATCCCGAGCAGCGAGCCGCGGATGTAGTTGCCGACGCCGGTGCGCTGGTGCGACAGCGGCGAGACGTCGACGACGACCCTCACTTCGGCGCGCGGTAGCGGACGGCGTCGAAGTGGAGGCCGAGGACACGCGTGTCGGGCTCGACCCCTTCCCGACCTGCGCCGGCTCGAGCGTCGGCGTGATCGCGAAGGAGACGCGGCAGACGCCGTTCCGCGGCGTCAAGCGGGAACGTGCAACGGTCTTCTGCGTGAGACCCCGGAGAAGACGTGGAGCGTCCGCGCCGGCGTCGTCCCGGTCACGCGCACGGTCTGCGTCCGGTTCGAGAAGAGCTGTCCGGTCGCTCCGAGACGGAGATGGTGAGCGTGCCGCCCGTGCACTGGTAGCGCGTCCAGACCGGGATGCGCCGTTCGACCAGTGCGTCGGATCCGGGGTAGAGCCCGGTGAGCGAGGTCGTCGAGCGAACCGGACGGGTAGCACGCGGTAGAGGACGAGCCCCTTCGCGGGATCGCGGGCGACGACCGTCCCGACGAGCTCGTCGCCCGTGTGCGTGAGGACGTACGGCTCGGGGATCGTGCCGCCGGCGGGCGTGCGCAGGATCCCGGTGGCCTGCTCGGCCGCGACCCTGGTCGAGGGCATGTCGCCGGCGAGCGGCGTCGTCAGGTCGTAGACCGCCCGCACGCTGCGGTTCCAGAACTCGTTCTGCCAGACGCCGAGCTGGTTCCCGCCCGTCCAGAGCACTGCGACGTGCGCGTCGCGGCCGACGGCGCGGTCGATCCAGCTCTTCTGCGGCACGCCGATCCCCTGCGCGTAGGCGCTCGAGCCGAGGCGCGGGAAGGAGTGCGTCCAGAGCTCGAGCGGCAGCCAGGTGGCGAGGAAGCCGAGCGCGACGATCGCGGGCAGCACCGGCGCGTAGCGGCGCGGCAGCCAGAGGAACGCCCCCGCCAGGGCGAGCGAGACGAGCACGGCGGCGACGGCGACGCCGCCGCGGCCCGCCCAGGCGTCGCCGAGGAACCACCACGGCTGGAGGCCGAGCGTGTCCGACTGGGCCGTGATGTTCAGGAGGCCGAGGAACGGGATCGCGCCCGGCAGCGCCGCGGCGAGCCCGGCGGCGACCAGGGCGGCGCGCGGCGGCCGCGGCTGCCCGCGCTCGATCCAGGCCAGCAGCGCGATCAGGCAGAGCGGCGCGAGGTAGAAGAGGTTCCGCTCCTCGATCCGCAGCGAGTAGCGCGAGGCGAAGACTCCGACCTCGAGGACGAGCCAGACGGAGAGCGTGGCGGCGGCGGCGGAGAAGGCGCGGAGGCGCGCGTCGAGGTGGCGCGCGTTCGCGACGAGCACGATCAGCGCGGCGAACGGGAGCACCCAGAGATAGAGATCGAGCTCGGCGACGTGGAGGACGAGCCACTTGACGACCGGCCAGGGGCGGTAGCCGCCGTTCGAGGTGACGCTGTAGTTGCCGAGCGCCGCAGCGGGTGAGCGCCCGCGCGCGACCTCGACGATCGCGACGAGCGCGGCGCCGGCGACGAGCACGCCGTAGAGCGGCGCCCAGGCCTTCAGCCGCTGCGGGCGCCCGCGCTCGATCCACGCGAGCGCGACCGGAGCGGTGGCGACCGCGGCGACGAGCGCGACGGTCTGCGCCCGCGTCTCGAAGGCGACGCCGCAGAGGACGAGCAGACCGAGCTGGCGCGCGAGGGTCGGCCGCTCGAGCGCGAGCACGAGCACGTAGGCGAGCCAGAGGAAGAGGGGGTAGAAGAGGTTCTCCGTCATCACGGTGCCGACGTACGCGAGCGAGGGCAGCGCGACCGAGAGGGCGGCGGCGGCGAGCGCCGCGGGCGGCCTGACCACACGCCGCGCGAGCAGGTACGCGGGGAAGACCGCCGAGGCGGCGAGCAGGGCGTTGACGGCGCGCAGCCAGCCGTAGACGTCGCTCACCGGGCCGAGTGCCGCGTAGACCGGCGAGAGGAGGAGCGGGTAGAGGGGCCCGTAGCCCGCGTGCACGCCGCGGATCAGGAAGTGGCCGCTCGCGGCGAAGCTCCGCGCCATGTCCGAGTAGACGAGCTCGTCGACCATGATCCAGGGCGAGGAGACGCGCAGCCCCAGCGCGAGCAGCACGGCGACCGCGACGGCGTACAGCCCGCCGAGCCAGGCCCACATCGGCACCGTCCGCAAGGGCCAATGTCCGGTGCCTGGCACCGGACATTGGCCGGAGGAGACGCGCCCGTCCGGCGAGACGATGCCCGCCCGCGCGAGCTCCGGCGCGAGCGGCTCCGGATCGAGGCCGACCGCGGCGGCTGCGCCCGCGACCTCGCGCAGCACCCGCTCGCGCACGGCCGCGTCCCCGGCCGCCTGCTCGAGGGCCGCCGCATACCGCTCGGCGACCCGTCCGAGGTCGTGCTCGGCCTCGATGTACGCGCGAGCCGCCGCGCCCATCCGACCGGCTGCGCCCGGCTCCGCCAGGCGCTCCAGCGCGGCGACGAGCGCCGGCACCTCGCCCTCGCCGCCCGCCGGCACCTTCAGCGCCACCTCGTCGGGCAGCTCCGCGAACCAGCCGACGTCGCTGACGACGAGCGGCTTGCCGAGCGAGAGCGTGCGGATCGCGCTGCCGGAGGTCTCCCCCATCGTCGGCGCGCGCAGGAGGACGCACGCGTCGCACGCGGCGAGCAGCGACCACAGCCGCGCCTCCTCGACGTACGGCTCGCGGATCACGCCCTCGGGGAGGGCGTGGCGGATGGAGAACCCGGGCGCCTCCGAGCCGACGAGGAGCAGCCGCGCTCCCGGGTGCGTCTCGCGGAGCGCCGCGAACGCCTCCAGCAGCTGCGGGATCCGCTTGCTCTCGTTCAGGTGCCCGAAGCAGCCGATCAGCGGCGACCCCGCCACCGCCTCCGGCTGGACGTCGGGGGCCGGCCAGGCCGGATGCGGGATCCGCCAGAGCGGGCCGTCGTACCCGTGCTCGCGCGCCTGCGCCTCGACGTAGCGCGAGTGGACGATCAGCCCGGTCGCGCGGTCGAGCACCTCGCCCGCCAGGGGGAACTCGGTCGGCCGCACCTCCCAGAGCGGCGGCACCCGCCCCTCGAGCACGCCCCAGCCGAGCAGCCGCCCGGGGACGCCCGCCTCCCGCTCCATCGCGGCGAGGTACGCGTGGCCGTCCTTGCGGCCGATCGTCAGCCCGGCGACGAGGTGGTGGATGACGAAGTCGTGCAGGACGACGACCCCGGGCCGGCGCCGCAGCGCGTCGACGATCCAGCCGTGCGCGTCCGGGTTGTTGCCGATGTGGTAGAGGGCGACGTCGGCGCCGGCGACCGGCCGCGTCCGCCCCGGCCGCACGACCTCGACCTCGACGAGCCGCTCGAGCGCGGGCAGCAGGAGCGCCGAGTAGTCGGCGATCCCCGACGTGTCGGGCGGAAGCGGGCTGAAGTAGGCGACCCTCACTCGGGGGCCGCCGGGAAATGCGAAGCATTGTCCGGGGTGGTCACGCGACCGCGGCGAGCAGGCGCTCGATGCAGGAGTCCCAGGTCACGCGCTCCGCCAGCTCGCGGCCGCGCGCGCCGAGCGCGCGGGCCTCGTCGGCGTTCGCACGGAGCCAGGCGAGCCCCCGCGCCACCTCGGCCGCCTCCGGCGCGACGACGAGCCCGGTCTCGCGGTCGTGGACGACGTCGAGCGGCCCGCCCGCGTCGGTCGTCGTCAGCACCGGCTTCCCGGAGAGGAACGCCTCGAACGGCACCATCCCGAAGTCCTCGTCGAGCGGCGCGTAGTAGACGCCGAGGCAGCGCGCGTACCAGTCGGCGAGCTCCTCGTCCGTGACGCGGCCGACGAACTCGGCGCGGCCGTTCAGGCCGCGGTCGGACGCAAGCTGCTCCAGCCGCTCCCGGTCGGGCCCGTCGCCCGCGATCACGACGCGCAGCGACGGCTCGGCGGCGGCCGCCTCGAGCAGCAGGTCGACCCGCTTCTCGGGTGCGAGCCGGTTCACGGTGAAGACGAAGTCGCCCGCCTCCTCGCAGCGGTAGGCGAGCGGAGCGGGCGGATGCGGCATCACCTCCGCCTCGAGCCCGGTCGAGTCGAGCAGGCGCCGGGCGACGTTGCCGGAGGTCGCGAACAGCTTCCGCGCCTCGCCGAGCGCCGTCCGCTCCAGCTCGAGCACCCGCCGGCGCAGGGCCCGGTCCTCGGCCGACTCGGAGAACTGCCCGTACGCGGTGCGGTCGAAGTCCCACGCCTGCCGGAACTGGTGCACGAGCCAGACGACCTTGCGCGGATGCGAGACCGCGTACGAGGGGAACTTGGTCGCGATCACCGCGTCGACCGGCCGCCCGTTCGCCTCCTCGAGGTCGAGGAGGCGCCAGAGGAACGCCTGCGTCAGCACGCGCTCGCCGGGGTACCACTTGAACGGCACCGTGACGAGCGCCGCCTCGTGCCCGCGGGCGCCCAGCTGCGCGACGAGGTCGTCGGCGAAGATCTCCGCCCCGCCGCGCTCGAACGGCACCTGCGGGATGCACACCGCGACGCGCATCTCAGCCGCGTCTCTCGAGCTCGTCCACCCGCCGTGCGAGGTCGTCGACGAGCCGCAGCAGCGCGTCGTTGACGATCCGCTGCTCGGAGAAGGCGGGCTCGACGTACCAGCGCATCGTCCGGCGCAGCACGCGCTTGACCAGGAAGGCGAGCCGGCCCTTCGCGCCCGGACGCCGCTCGAGCGGGGTCTCGGCGCTCACCGCCCAGAAGCGCTCGGCGAGCCCGCGGGTGACGGCGAGGTCGCGGGAGCCGCGGTCGACGGCCGCGCGCAGCCGCTCGTAGACCTCGTCGACGGAAAGCTCCTGCTGGTCGGGCAAGTCGTGGAGAGTCTAGAAGCGACGTGTTACGGAGTCGTGATCCGGGCGACCGCCGCGTCCACCAGCAGGCGCACGAGCTCCTCGAAGCCGACCCGCGGCGCCCAGCCGAGCCGGTCGCGGGCCTTCGCGCCGTCGCCGACGAGCCGGTGCAGCTCGGCACGCCCCCGCTCGAGGGAGGGATCGTGCCGGACGTGCTCGCGCCAGTCGCGGCCGACGTGGGCGAACGCCGCCTCGACGAGCTCGCGGACGGTGTGCAGCTCGCCGGTCGCGACGACGTAGTCGTCCGGCTCCTGCTGCTGGAGCATCAGCCACATCGCCTCGACGTAGTCCCCCGCGTAGCCCCAGTCCCGCTCGGCGTCGAGGTCGCCCAGGGCGAGCTCGTCCGCGAGCCCCAGCGAGACGCGGGCGGCGCCGTCCGCGATCTTGCTGGGCACGAAGTCGAGCGGCCGCCGCGGCGACTCGTGGTTGTAGAGGATCCCGCAGCTGACGTGGAGGCCGTGCCGGCGCCGGTACGAGCGGGCGATGAAGTGGCCGTACGCCTTCGCGACCCCGTACGGCGTCAGCGGTGCGAGCGGCGTCGTCTCCGTCTGCGGGCTCTCGGCCGGCTCGCCGAAGATCTCGCTCGACGAGGCCTGGTAGACGCGGATCGACGGGTCGGCGGCGCGCACGGCCTCGAGCAGCGAGGTGACGCCGACCGCCGCGAACTCCGCCGTCTCGACCGGGTGCTCCCACGAGCGGGGCACGAACGACGGCGAGGCGAGGTTGTAGACCTCGCCCGGCCGGTGCTCGCGCAGGACGGAGGCCAGCGCCTCCTGGTCGAGCAGGTCGGCGCGGACGAGCCGGAGGCGGCCGCGCACGCCGGCGAGGTTCGGGTAGTCGCCCTCCGGGTCGCCGCGGACGACGCCGGAGACCTCGTAGCCGCGCTCGAGCAGCAGCTCGGCCAGGTACGAGCCGTCCTGTCCCGCGATCCCGGTGATCAGCGCGCGGCCGCCGCTCAATGGAGCCCCCGCACGTAGGTCCACGCCTCGCTGAGGCCGAGCGAGCGCATCGCGTACACGACGAGGGCGTAGCAGAGGACGCCGGCCGCCGCGGCCGGGATCGCCGGCAGCGCGAGCGAGAGCGCGCCGAAGGCGAGCGCCGTCGCCGCCCCCAGCGCGAGCGCGAGCCGGGCCAGTCCGAGCGCCGCGATCGCGAGCGTCCGCGGTGAGAGCATCCAGAGCAGCCCGCCCGTAATCAGCAGCGTCGAGATCCCGATCGCGATCGCGATCCCGGCCAGCCCGGCGACCGCGCGCAGCCCCAGCCCGAGCGGGATGCAGACGAGGAAGCCGGCCGCGGCGAGCGGCAGCAGCAGACGCTCCCGGCCGGAGACGAAGACGAGCGGGAAGGCGACGGCGAAGCCGACCCAGGCGAGCATCCACGGGGCGAGGTAGACGACGAGGTGGCCGAGCTCCCGGCCGACGCCCCCGGCGTAGGCGCTGCCGAGCACGAAGCCCATGATCCGGCCGCCGACGAGGGCGAAGACGCCGGCCGCTGCGCCGACGAGCGCGAGGCTCACCCAGGCGGCGTGCACGACGTGGCGGCCGGCGGCGACGGCGTCGATCCCGCGGCGCGTCAGGGGCGCCGACGAGATCAGCCCGAGCGAGAAGGCGGTCGAGCCGACGAGGGTCGAGGCGACGAGATAGGCGTAGGAGAAGCTCGACACCCGGCCGACGCCGAGGTGGGCCGAGAAGCGGAGCGCGAGCAGGTAGCAGCCCTGGAGCGAGAGGGGCACCGCCGCCCCCTCCGCGAGCCGCCAGAGCCGCGGGCCGGCCCGCAGGCGCTCCGGCCACGCGCCGGAGAGACCTCCCCGGCGCAGCAGCGCCGCGACCGGGACGCCGAACGAGAAGGCGGCGTTCGCGCCGAGGCCCCAGGCGAGGGCGACGATCCCGTGCCCGTTCGCGAGCGCCGCGAAGACGACGAGCCCGGCGACGCCGCCGAGGGCGAAGCCGAGCGCCGAGGTGCCGTAGCTGTCGAGCGCGGCGAGGGCGCTCGCGGCGAGGGCGGCGAGCAGCTGCACGAAGGCGGCGGGGACGAGGACGACGAGCGCGCGCGCCGCCACGTGCGCAGAGCTGGCGGGCAGGCTGCCGGTGATCAGCTCGCCGAGCGGTCGCGAGAGGAGGCCGACGAGCACGGAGACCGGCACCGCCACCGCGAGGAACGCGAGCCCGAAGGCGCGGCTCTCGCCGCCGAGCGTGCCCGCGGCCGCGGCCCGCGTCAGCTCGGGGACGACGACCATGCGAAAGGCCTGCGCCACGAGCACGAGCAGCAGGTAGACGGCGTAGGCGGCGAGGAAGCCGTCGGTCTCGGCGCTGCGGCCGAACTTGTGCGCGAGCAGCGCCCCGGCCCCGGCGGCGGCGAATGCGACCACGATCTGCGCCACCCCGGTGAGGAGGCCGCTGCGGAGCGCGCTCCGGCGCCGCCAGCGGCTCGTGCTCGTCTGCTGCACGCGCCTATCGAAGCAGACTCCCGGCCGCCCTCACGGCTCCGTAACACCTCCCCGGTACCCTTCCCGCGTGCGCGTGCTGGTCACCGGCGGCGGAGGGTTCCTCGGCACCCACGTGGTCGCGAGGCTCGAGGCGGAGGGCCTGGAGCCGTTCGTCGCGCGCCGGCACGACTACGACCTGACCGTCGCGGGCGACGCCGAGCGGCTGTTCGCCGACGCGCGCCCGGAGCTCGTGATCCATCTCGCCGCCGAGGTCGGGGGCATCGGCGCCAACCGCGCCAACCCGGGCCGCTACTGGTACGCGAACCTGATGATGGGCGCCCACGTGCTCGAGCAGGCGCGTCTGCACGACGTGGCGAAGACCGTCATGCTCGGGACGATCTGCGCCTACCCGAAGTTCGCGCCGGTGCCGTTCCGCGAGGACGACCTCTGGAACGGGTACCCGGAGGAGACGAACGCGCCGTACGGTGTCGCGAAGAAGGCGCTCCTGGTCGGCGCCCAGGGCTACCGCGAGCAGTACGGCACGAACGCGATCTACCTGCTCCCGGTGAACCTCTACGGCCCGCGCGACAACTTCGACCTCGAGACCTCGCACGTGATCCCGGCGCTGATCCGGAAGATGGTCGAGGCCCAGGAGCGCGGCGAGCGCGAGATCGTGCTCTGGGGCGACGGCACGCCGACCCGCGAGTTCCTCTACGTCGACGACTGCGCCGAGGGGATCGTGCTCGCGGCGCAGCGCTACGACGGCGCCGAGCCGGTGAACCTCGGCACCGGCGAGGAGATCGCGATCCACGACCTGGCCGAGCTGATCGGCGACCTGACCGGCTTCGCGGGCGAGATCGTCTGGGACGCGTCGCGGCCCAACGGCCAGCCGCGCCGCCGCCTCGACGTCGGCCGCGCGGAGGAGCTGTTCGGCTTCCGCGCCCGCACGAGCCTGCGCGACGGGCTCGAGCGGACGATCGACTGGTTCCGCTCCCGGGCGCGCGACTCGCGTGCCGGCGCCGCGTAGCCTCGCCTCGCCTCGCGCCGTGGCACGGCGTCCCGGCCGCGCTCGTGGTCGCGCAGTGGGGCGTCGTCGCCTGGGTGGCCTCCGCGGCGGGCCACAGCGGCTGGCTCTACGGCGACCCGGCCCGGACGGCGAGCCTGCACGCCGCCTCGCGCGCGATCCTCCACGGCCATCTTCCCCGCGACGGCGGCGGCTTCCTCTGGCCGCTGCTGACCGCCCCGTTCGCGGCCGCCGGCTCCGTCCCCGTCGTCGGGCCTGGCGGCGCTCGTCCTCGTGCAGACGGCGATCCTGCTGCCGCTCGCGCTGCTCGGCGTTCGTCGCCGCGGTCGAAGCGGCTGGCCGGACGCCGCGCGGCTCGTCGCTGCAGGGCTCGTCTGGATCCTGCTCCCGGTCGTCGGCTCCCGGTACTTCGACGGCCGCTCGCGACCCGTCCGTCGTCGACCGGCTGCTCCCGAACCTCGTCGGCCTCGTCCCTCGCCCGGCTTCGCGGCGCTCGTCGCGCTCACGGTCGGCGCTGTTCCTGCTCGTGCGCGCGCTCGAGAGCGGCGGATCCGATGCGCGCCGTGTGGCTCGGCGTCGTCCTCTCGCTCGCGATCGCGCTCTCTCCGCTCAGCCTGCTTCTGGCCGCCCCGGTCCCGCTCGCGTTCCTGCTCGAGCGGCGCGTCCGCGACGCCCTCGCGGTCGTCGCCGCGGCGGCACCGGGACTGGTCCTCTTCCTCCTCTGGCACGCGCACGCGCCGGGAGCCGGCGCCCCCCTCTTCCATGTCGACCTGTCGGGCCTGAACGCGAACGTCTCCGCGTTCCGCGAGTACGCCTGGAGCATGCGGGTCGTCGAGTGGCTGGCGATCGCCGGCTCCGTCGGGCTGCTCCGCTCGCGGCGCCCGGCCGCCGTCGTCGTCACGATCTGGTTCTGGCTCGCCGTGCTGCTCCGCGGCGGCGTGCCCGGCTTCGCGACCGGCGACCCGTCTCACCCGTCGGCCGACTTCCTCGTCAACGTGCTGCTGCCGGCGTACCCGGCGTTCGCCCTCGTCGTGGCGGCGCTGCCGCTGCTCGTGCCCGGGTTGCCCGGGCGCGTGAGCCGGCTCGGGGCGGAGCCGCTACGCGGTTGAGCGGCTGCGCCCCAGACCCGACGCGAGCGACTGCGCGACGTAGCCGAGCACGAGGCCGAGCGCCAGGACGAGCGCCATCTCGCTCAGGCGCAGCGGCAGGTGCGCCGACTGCAGCTTGCTCACGAGCTCGTTGTCGGTGACGTGCCACCACGTCGAGAACTCCTGGAGCGGCGGGTTCTTGTCGAACCAGATGGTCGGCGGCCACGCCGCGGCTCCGAGCAGCTCGACGAACAGCGACCAGGCCAGAAGGACGCCGTACGCCCAGGTCCAGCGCGTGCCGGCGATCGCGTCGAGAGCCGGGACGAGGAGCAGGACGAGCAGCGGCAGCGCGTCGGTGAGCCGGCGGGGGCCGAAGCTCTGCCCCCCGTACCACTGGGTCGAGTTGGCGGCGACGAGCACGTAGACGCCCGACGCAACGCCCGCCCAGAGGTAGAGCGGGATGCGCCACGAGCGCACCAGCCCGACCGCGGCGAAGACGAGCACGGGCGAATAGACGAGCAGCCCGCGGCCCGGTGCGAGCACGAGCCCGAGCAGTCCCTCCCCGATCGCGTGCAGGTCCGGCGTCAGCTGAGAGCGCAGGTGGCTGGAGCCGTAGCCCTGGTGGAACGGCGAGCCGAAGGCGATCGCGTTGTAGGCGAGCAGGGGGACCACGAACGGTGCAAGACCGAGCGCGAACCGCGCCCATGTCCGGGCCTGCCGACCGACGAGCGGCAGCAGGAGGACGAAGATGACGGCGGCGTTCGGACGGAAGGCGACCATGCTGGCGAGCGCGGCGCCCGCGAGCGTCGGCCGCCCGTCGACGAACGCGAGCAGCGCGACCGAGAGGGCCAGCGTGGCGCCCGAGTGCTGCCAGAGCGCCTGGCCGCTGATACCCCACTCGAGCGTTCCGAAGGCGTACGTCGCAGTGACGAGCGCGGCCCGGCGCCGGCTCGTGAGGCGGGTCAGGACGCGGTGGAGCACGGCGACCGAGCCGGCGGCCGTCAGGGCGGCCGTGAGCATGCCCGCTTCCATCCAGGTGCCGAAGTCGCCGGGCTGGACGCCGAAGAGGCTGAACACGGCCACGACCGGCAGCGCGAGCAGGCTCGCCGCGCTCGGCACGACGTTGACCAGATGCCCTCCCGGCCCCGTCGTGACCATGTACGGGTGCACGCCCGCGTGCTGCTGGATGATCCCGATGTAGCTGTCCAGCCAGATCGTGTGCCGGCGCACGAGCGCGACCGCGGTGTAGATCGTGCCCCAGGTGTCGCCTGTCTGCACCCGGTTGAACTGCCCGTAGTACGCGAAGAAGGCCGCGACGAAGAAGAAGGTCGACCCGACTGAGCCGGCGGCGCGGGAGAACCAGGCGCGGACGGCGGCCCCACCCGACACGGCTCGGGGGGCGGCAGGCCGCGGACGTTCGACGTGCGGTTCGCTCACTGCTCCCCGACCGCCGCGTCGCCGAGCTCCTGCTCGAGCAGGGCGACCCGTTGCGCGAGCAGGACGTTCTGGTCGGAGAGCCGGGAGATCACCGTCGAGTAGTGGAGCAGGACCGCGAGGATGAAGAGGATCCCGACCGCGAACAGCACGGCCGGCGGGTAGCTCCGCACACCCACCCAGTCGGCGATCGTGTTCAACCCCTCGCGCCAGGCGGAGAGCGCCGTCAGGACGACCCCGGTCGCGAGCCAGAGGAGCGCGTAGCGCTCGCGCAGGCGGCGCGTGCGGATCAGCTCGAGCACGACGAGCACGAGCGCGAACGAGGCGATGGAGCCGAGGATCGAGACGATCAGCGGGGTCACGGCCGGCCCTCCCGAAGGAGGGGGCCCGTGGGGGAACCATGGGTTCCCCCACGTCGGGCGAGCACGAGCGCGAAGGAGGCGAGCGAGCCGAGGATCGAGACGATCAGCGGCGTCATTCCGAGCCCTCCCGAGGCAGCGCGGTGCGGCGGAAGAGCCCGACGAAGAGGGCGAGCAGCACCTTGACCATGTAGTAGATCGAGCGGAGCGCCGTGATCGAGGAGCGGCCGCCGCCGCGCTCGCGCATCGCGACCGGCACCTCGACCAGGCGCAGCTTGCTGCGGAAGACCATCACCGTCGCCTCGACCTCGGGGTAGTCGTGCGGGTAGTCGCGTGCGAAGAGCGCGATCCCGCGCCGGTTCACCGCCTGGAAGCCCGAGGTCGTGTCGGTGACGCGCTGTCCGACCATGCGCGAGACGACGGCGGCGAGGATCCGGATCCCGATCCGGCGCGAGCGCGAGGAGCGGTAGCCGTCTCCGTCGCGGGCGGCGAAGCGCGAGCCGACCGCGATGTCGGCCTCGCCGCGCAGGACGGGCTCGAGCACCGCCGCGAGCTGCGCCGGGTCGTGCTGGCCGTCGCCGTCGACGCGCACCGCGAGGTCGTAGCCGTTCTCGAACGCGAAGCGGAAGCCGGTCTGCACGGCCCCGCCGATGCCGAGGTTGAAGGGCAGCCGCAGCACCTTCGCGCCCTTGGCGGCCGCGGCCTCGGCGGTCCGGTCGACCGAGCCGTCGTCGACGACGACGACGTCGAGGCCGGGGTCGAACGCGCGCAGCTCGTCGATGACGAGCGGCACCGTCGCCTCCTCGTTCAGGGCGGGCACGATCGCGATACGGCGAAGCTCGCCGAGCGCGCGCGGTGCCGCGGCGGGAGCGGGACGCACCGCGGTCTCAGGCACCGGCCGCCACCGGGACGCGCAGGTCGAGCAGCTCGAGCAGCCGCCGGGCGCGGTGCCCGTAGGTGTGCTCGTCGAGGACGCGCTCGCGGGCGCGGCGGCCGAGCCCCTCGGCCTGCGCCGGGTCGGCGAGCAGCTCGCGGTAGGCCTCGGTCGCCTGCGCGGCGTCGTGGACGACGAGCAGCTCGCGGCCCGGGTCGAACCAGCGCTCGATCCCCTCGTGCGGGTTGGAGACGATCGCGGCGCCGCAGGCGGCGAGCTCGAACGGCCGTACCGTCGAGGAGGCGCGCACCGTCGCGTGCGAGCGGCGCGTGACGTTGAGATTGATCCGCGCCGCCGAGATCGCCCGCGGGAAGGCGTTGTAGGGGATCGGGCCGAGGACGCGCGCCGTGCCGACGTCGCCCCGGAAGTCCTCGCCGCCGAGCGCGAAGGCCGCGTCGGGCAGGCGGCGGCTCGGCTCGCCGACGAGCTCGCGCATCCACTCGCGCCGGAACTTGTCGCCGTAGCCGTAGAAGAAGACGTCGTGCTCCTTCTCCACCGGCTGCGGCGCGAACAGCTCCGGGTCGATCGCCCAGAAGAGCGGCTCCGCGCGGCGGGCGCCGAGCTCGAGCAGGCGCGGGATCCCGCCCTCGGAGTTGGAGAGGACGAGGTCGTACTCGGACGGGTCGGCGCCGTGGTAGTAGTTGAAGCCCGTGTCCATGCCCCCGAACTCGGGCAGGCTCATCGGCACGTCGCCGTCGTAGAAGACGACCGGGACGTCGAAGCGCTCGCGCAGCGCGGTCGGGATGCCGCGGAAGTGGCTCATCGGCACGGTGAAGACGACGACCGCGTCGACGTCGCGCTCGCGCTCGAGGATCCGCTCCAGGTGCCGCTGCCAGCGCGGCGTGACCGCCCGCCAGATCGTCTCGCGGACGAGACGGTCTCCGCGGCTGTCCTCCGGCGAGTCCTCCTCGCGGCGGAGGTAGCGGTCGCCCTTCAGCCGCGCCGCGGCCGAGCGCGCGGCGGCAAAGGCCTCAGCCTCGCGGTAGAGCGGGTTCGGCGCCGTCCGCCACCAGGGCGACTCGATCGCGCGCCCCCGGTACGGGGTCACGATCAGATCGATCCCGGCGAGGGCCATCCCCTTCCAGAGCTGCCACCAGGCGGGCGTGCAGCCGTAGCGGAAGTCGAGGTCGACCGCGGACGCGACCGCGAGGATCTTCGGAGCCCTCATCGCGTGCATTGTGGCAAGGGCAGGTGAAGGACCTGTTAGGCGGCGGCGCTCTCGCATGGCAAAGCCGTTAGCCTGACGACCGGTGCAGGGTGATCCCGCCGGCTCGCTCGTCCTGCGACGCCCGCCGCGAGAGACGCTGCTGCTCGCCCTCGTGGCGATTGCGGCTCTGACCGTGATCAATCCCGTCGGCGCCCAGGATCGCTCGCGCCTCTGTCTGGCGCAAGCTCTGTGGCACGGCGCGCTCTCCAACGACGCCTGTCTCCGCACGAGCTTCGATCGCGCCTCGTACCGGGGACACCTGTACTCGGACAAGGCACCGGGGCTGTCCGTCCTCGAGGCCCCGGTCGCGCAGCTCGTGGGCCTCCCGCCAGACGGGCAGTGGCGAGAGCAGAACGACACCCGGATCTGGGTGATCCGGATACTGACCGTCGGGGTGCCGTTCCTCATCCTGGCGACTCTCGTCGGTCGAGTGGCGGAAGGCATCGCCCCGGGAACGGGCGCCCGCACGCTCGTCGCATTCGCGCTCGGTTCCGTGGCGTGCGGGGCGGCGGCAACGAGCTTCGAGCACATACCGGGAGCGGCTCTGGCATTCGGGGCGTTCGTCCTTGCGTGGCGGCGTCGCCACCTGCTCGCAGGTCTTGTCGCCGGTCTGGCGGTACCCGTCGAATACGAGACGGCGATCGTCCTCATCGTCCTCGCTGGCTACGTCGCGCGCTCGGGCCGACGCGCGACGGGAGCCTTCCTGGCGGGTGCAGTCCCCGGCCTCGCGTTGCTCGCCGGGTACAACTGGGCCGCGTTCGGATCGCCGCTCCATCTCTCGTACCGCTACGTGGCGAACGCGTTCTCGTCTGATCAAGCCGCCGGCTTCTTCGGCATCCACGCACCGACCCTGCGCGGAATCTGGTTCACCGTCGTCGGCGACCGCGGCATCGTCGTCGACTCGCCGGTGTTCCTCCTGGCGGCATCCGGGCTCGTCCTGCTCTGGCTGCAGCGGAGACGCCTCGAGGCCGCCGTTGCCTGTGCGGTCTCGTTCGCGTTTCTGGCCATCGAGTTCGGCTACTTCACCCCCTACGGGGGCGATTCGCCCGGGCCTCGGTTTCTGATACCGGCGTTGCCCTTTGCCGCTCTCGCTCTCCCACCGGTGTTCGCCCGAATTCCCCGGGTCGCCGGCGCACTCTTGCTCGCATCCGTGGCGGCGACGAGTGTGGTCACCGTCACGTGGCCGCTGGCGGTGAATTCGGCGGCAGACGGCTACCGGCAGGGTGTCTGGGGCGAGCTGGCGAGACTCCTCGCTCGAGGGAGCTCCGCTCGGATCGTCGAATGGCCGACCGACAACATTCTCGGCTCGCTAGGGCTGAGCCCAGGAGGCGCTGCGGTCTGCTGCTGCTGCTGCGCTCTGGCTGCCGCAGTACTGACCCTCGAACCGCGACTCCGTCCGACGGTAGGTCGCGTCCGAGGCTAGAGCACGCCGACGAGGGTCGCCGCGTAGCTCCCGACGTAGAGGACGCCGACCCCTGCGACCGCGGCGGCCAGGCGGGGCGCGCGCCTTCGGAGCCTCGCCCAGGCGGCGACCGTCAACGCGGCCCAGCAGGGTGCCGTGAAGAGGAGGTAGCTCGTCTTGATCGGGTCGCCCTCCGTCTGCGGGTAGCGGATCAGGGTGGCAACGAACGCGGCGAACGAGACGACCGCGAGTCCGGTCACGAGCGCCCAACGGACATCGCCGACGCGCCGCCGCGCGACCCGCAGCAGTGCCGGGATGCCGACGGCGGCGAGGCCGGCGAGCGCGAGTCCGTCGCCGGCCAAGCCGAGCACGCTCTGCGTCGAGGCGGTCACCCGCTGCAGGCGCGTCGGCTGCGCCCACAGGTTCGTCAGTCCGCCGAACCAGTCGCTCCAGAGGTCGGCGTGGAGCTTCGGCAGCAGCTGGTCGGTGAAGTCGGGCCGGTAGGGGTGGACGACGAGGGAGCGCAGCGGCGCGGACAGGTAGAAGGAGAGCGGCTGCCCGTGCGGGAGCATGTAGCCGGGACGGTCGAGGTTCGACTCGAGCGGATTCCCCCAGAGGTGATAGGCGGCAATCCACCAGGGGCCGGCGAGGACGAGGAACACCGCGACCCCTGCGAGCGCGAACCGCGCCGCACCGCGGCCCGCGGCGAGGAGCGCGACCGCGATCAGGGCGGCGAGCACGACGACCGCACTCGCACGCGTCAGGGCGCCGAGGCCGCAGAGGGCGCCCACCCCGGCGCCCGCGGCGAGCGTCCAGCCGTTTCGGGAGGCCCGGAGCGCGGCCAGGAGCGCCGCCGGCCCCGAGCAGGGCGAACGTCGACTCGGGATGAAAGAGGACGCCCATGCGCAGGACGACCGGGTAGAGCGCCACCACGGCGCCGACGGCGAGGGCGAGGCGCTGCCGTCCGGGCCAGAGCTCGCGCGCGATCAGCACGCTGACCGCGACCAGCCCGAGCGTCGCGGCGAGCGAGACGAGCTGCCCCGAGTACCACTCCCTGCTCGCCCCGAGCGACGAGCCGGCGTCGACGGCTCCCAGCGCGGCGAGGGCGAGCAGCACCGCCCCCGCGCTCCGCACGCGGCGGCGCCCGGAGGTGAGCCCGAGGACTCCCGCCGCCGCGAGCGCGAACCAGAGCGCCGGCCACAGGCCGTCCGGGCCTGCCGCAGGCGTGTACGACGGCAGCGCCCGGATCACTCCCTCGACGGCGATCGAGAGCATCGCGAAGAGGGGCGGGTTGAAGAACTCGTAGTTCTGCGCCCGCGGCGGCGGCGCGAAGTGGTGCGCGAAGTACTGCGCGTACTCGAGATGGGCGCGTGCGTCGAGCTGGAAGTCGCGGCCGGCGGTGGTCACACCCCGCCAGCCGAGGACCGCGGTCAGCGCGAGCAGGACGAGGAGCCCGGCGTTCGCCGCGCCCAGACGAGGGACGTCGCGGAGCGCCGCGGCGACGCGCTCGCGCCTCGTCATGCGACTCAGTAGGCGCCGCGCCGGGCGACGACGGCGGGGAGCGTCTTCGCGAGGATCGAGATGTCGAGCCAGATCGACCAGTTCTCGAGGTAGTAGAAGTCGAGCCGGACGAGGTCGTCGAAGCTGAGGTCGATCCGGCCCGACACCTGCCAGAGGCCGGTCATCCCCGGCAGGACGAGGTAGCGCTTGCGGTGCCAGTCGTCCAGCTGGACGTAGTCGCGCAGCGGCAGCGGCCGCGGCCCGACGAGCGACATCTCGCCGCGGAGCACGTTCAGCACCTGCGGCAGCTCGTCGATCGAGTAGCGGCGGAGGAAGCGGCCCACAGTCGTCACGCGCGGGTCGTCCTTGATCTTGAACAGCGGCCCCGACGCCTCGTTCGACCCCTCGAGCGCCGCCTGCCGGTCCGACGCGTCGGTGTACATCGAGCGGAACTTGAACATCCCGAACTCGCCCTCGCCGAGGCCGACGCGGCGGTCGCGGTAGAAGATCGGCCCGGACGAGTCCAGCTTCACCGCGAGCGCGATCAGGGCCCACACCGGGAGCCCGAGCAGGACGATCGCGCCGCTGACGGCGGTGTCGAAGACGCGCTTGAGCGCCCAGTCCAGCCCGGCGAACACGGGCGGGCGCAGCTCGAACAGCGGCACGCCCTGCCCGGCCACGTACTCGCCGCGCTGGGTCAGCAGCTCGGCGGTCGTCGGCGCGACGCGCACCTTGACGCCCCAGGCGTGGGCCTCCTCGACGAGGTTCAGCAGCTCCTCCTCGCCGAGGTCGGCGGCGCTGACGATCAGCTCGTCCGGATGCTCGCGCTGGAGCACGGCCGCGACGTCGCGCAGCCGGCCGAGCAGCGGCAGCCCGTCCTCGTCCTCGCCCTCGAGCTCGTCCTCGGAGAGGACGCCGACGAAGGCGTAGTCGATCCCGCCGCGGGCGAGCCCGAGGGCGCCCCGCAGCGAGACCACCCGCTCGCCGCCGCCGACGAGGATCGCCCGGCGCCGGGCACCCGCGACCCGCCACATGTCGGCGGTCACGATCTCGTAGCTCGAGCGCAGGAGCGAGATCACGATCGCGCTGAGCACGAACGCCGTGGCGTAGACGCCGAAGGTCGTGTGCTGGTAGCCGGTGCCGATCGCGAACGCGAGCGTGAGCACGGTCACGAGCAGGAGCGAGGAGACGACCCGCCCGACGCCGGCGCGCTGCTCGCGCGGCAGGTAGAGGCCGCCCCGCCAGAACACGAGCATCGTGACGAGGAAGAGGAAGGGGAGCCACTTCGCCTCGGCGTCCCAGGGCAGCCCCCAGAGGATCGGGCGCTCGCCGTAGTAGACCTCGCGCAGCACGAGCGCGAGGTAGATCGACGACGCGAGCCCCGAGAGGTCGATGGCGACGAGCGCCGCGATGCTGACCAGACGGCGGAGGAGCGCCCGCACCTGGATGCGCGAGGGGAGCATCCGCACCGAGCGGATGTCCGAGGGAACGGCAGGGTGCTCCGGCGGAACGGCAGGATGCTCCGGCACTGAGCCGTTCGCGGCACCGGTCGCGTCCACAACAGGCTTGGTCGCCACGGGAGGAGCCATTGTAGAGCCGATCCGGCGCGTTCAGCCCGCGAGCGCCCTCGGATCGGCGGGGGTGCGCCGCGCGCCGAGCAGGACGAGAGCGGCCCCGAGCGCGATCCGGCGCCGCCGGTCGCGCAGGTCGTAGTCGTGGAAGTACGCGTGGACGTAGGCCGGCAGCGGCCCGAGCACGCCGCGGGCGAGCTGCCCGAGCGAATGGGTCGTCGGCAGCACTCCCGGGGACGGCGTCCCGCCGCGGAGGGTGAGATCGACGAGCCCCAGCTCTGCCACGACCGCCCGCACGGCCCCGTCGGAGTACCAGTTGCCGCCGCAGAAGAAGCGCGGGTCGAGGCCGCGCTCGCGCATCCACGCGACCTCCTCGCGGACGCGGCCGGCAGGGTCGCCGCCCGTGGGCAGTGCGTGCGTGGGGCTCGTCCAGTGCGTGTGCAGGCCGACGGGCCCGCGCGCGGCGAGCAGGCGCGCCCGCTCGAGCCACGCTCCCTCGTCCTCCCCGAAGGCGGCATCCGGCGGCCGGATCAGCGGCAGCACGTCGAAGCCTCCCGGACGCCGGCGCTGCAGCCGGTCGAAGCGCTCCCACGCCGCGTCGTCGAGCGGCTGCTCGAGGTGGCAGGAGACGATCGCGACGGAGCCCGCAGGCACGGAAGGCACACTGTCACGCATGTGCGGGATCTGCGGACTCTACGCACCCTCGGGCGCGCCCGATCCGCGGCTCGTCGACGGGATGCGCGCCCGGATCCGGCACCGCGGGCCGGACCAGGGCTCGAGCGACGCGCTCGGCGCCTGCGTCCTCGGGCACCAGCGCCTGCGGGTGATCGACCTCGAGCAGGGCTTCCAGCCGGTGACCGGCGAGAGCGGCGAGGTCACCGCCGTCTTCAACGGCGAGCTCTACGACTTTCCGGCGCTGCGCGACGAGCTGGCCGCGGCCGGTCACCACGTCCGCGGCACCGGCGACACGCCGGTGATCCCGCACCTCTACGAGGAGCACGGGCCCGGCTTCGTCGAGCGCCTGGACGGGATGTTCGCGCTCGCGCTCTGGGACGCGCCGCGCGAGCGGCTGCTGCTCGCGCGCGACCGTCTCGGCAAGAAGCCGCTCGTCTGGACCCGCCTCGAGGACGGGACGCTGGCGTTCGCCTCCGAGCTGAAGGCGCTGCTCGCCCTCCCGGGCGTTCGCGCCGAGCCCGACCTGGCCGCGCTCGACGCCTACCTCGCGCTCCAGTACGTCCCCGGCGAGCGGACCGGGCTGAAGGGCGTGCAACGGCTCCCGCCCGGGCACCTGCTCGTCGCCGAGCGGGGCGAGGTCCACGTCGAGCGCTACTGGCGGCCCGGGATCGAGGACGAGCAGCTCCGGGACGAGGAGTGGCTCGAGCGCGTGCGCGAGACGGTCGCCCAGGCGGTGCGGAAGCGCCTGGTCGCCGACGTCCCGCTCGGCGCGCTCCTCTCCGGAGGGATCGACTCCGCAGTCGTGGTGGCGCTGATGGCGCAGGCGTCGGCCGAGCCGGTGCGGACGTTCACCGTCGGGTTCGCGGACGCCGCCTACGACGAGCGCCCCTACGCGCGCGCGGTGGCCGAGCGCTGGGGGACGCGGCACACGGAGGTGCTGCTCGAGCCCGACGCGGCTGCGACGCTGCCCCGGCTCGCGGAGGCCTTCGACGAGCCGCTCGGCGACGAGGCGGCGCTGCCGCTCTTCCTGATCTGCGAGGCGGCGCGCCGCGAGGTGACGGTCGCGCTCGTCGGCGACGGCGGCGACGAGTCGTTCGCCGGCTACGAGCGCTACGCGGCCATGGGGCTCGCCGAGCGCGTGCCGTCTCCGGCCGCCTCGCTCGGGGCGCGGCTCGTGCGCGCCCTGCCGGGCGGACGCGGCGAGCGGCGCTCGACCGCGTTCCGCGCCGCGCGCTTCCTCGAGGCGGCGGCGGCGCCGCGCGGCGAGCGCTACGGACAGCTGATGCAGGTCTTCCCGCTCGCGGAGCGGTCCGAGCTCTGGACGGAGGCGGCGAAGGAGGAGCTCGGCCCGCTGCTCTCGCCCGGCCTGCTGCTCGGGAAGCCGCCCGCTCCGGGGATCGCCGGGCTGCAGCTCCTCGACGTCGAGACCTACCTTCCCGGCGACCTGCTGCCGAAGTCCGACATCGCCTCGATGGCGCACTCGCTCGAGCTGCGCTCGCCGCTGCTCGACCGGCGCGTCGTCGAGCTCGGCCTGTCGCTGCCCGAGCGGCTGAAGACGAGCGGCCGCGAGGGCAAGCAGGCGCTGCGCCGCGCCTTCGCGGAGCGAGCTGCCGCCGCTCGTCGCCGGCCGCGGCAAGAGCGGCTTCGGCGTCCCGCTCGCGGCCTGGTTCCGGGGCGAGCTGCGCGAGCTCGCCCGCGACCTGCTGCTCGGCGACCGCGCCTGCGAGCGCGGCTGGTTCCGCACCGCGGCGATCGAGCGGCTGCTGGCCGACCACGAGGCGGGCCGGGCCGACAACGGGCACCGGCTCTGGACGCTCTCGATGCTCGAGCTCTGGCTGCGCACGCACGTCGAGGCGGGGGCCGGGGCGCCCGAGACCGTCGCGTGAGCCGGCGCACGGCCTACTCCGTCGCGGCCGCGGCCTGTGCGCTGCCGCGGCTCGCGATCCTCCTCCACGAGCGCACCGCGATCACGGCCTCGTTCACGGAGAAGAGCGACGTCTTCGCCCAGACCTACGTCGCCAACGGCACCTACGGCTTCCTCGCGGGCAAGCCGTCCGCCTACACGCAGCCGCTGTACGGCTGGTTCCTCGTGCCGGTGTACTGGATCTTCGGCCGCAGCTGGCTCTCGATCGGGCTCGCGCAGATCCTGCTCGCGGTGGTCGTGTCCGGGCTCGTCTACGAGATCGGGCGGCGGGTGCTCGGCCCGCGCGCCGGGCTCGTGGGCGCGGTCGTCGCCACCCTGAACCCGTACCTGGCCTGGCACGACGTCCACGTCAACCGGGAGATCGTCGACGAGGTGCTCGCGGCGGCGCTCGTCCTGCTCACGCTCGTGGTGGCGGAGCGCCCCACGAAGCGCCTCGCGGCCCTGCTCGGCCTCGTGACGGGGCTCGCCATGCTCGGGAACACGCGGCTGGTCGGCATTCCCGTCCTCTGCGGCGCATACCTGCTCTGGCGGCTGCCGCGGGCGAGAGCCGGCGCGCTCGCGGCCGGGCTCGTGCTGGCGGGCGCGGCCGTCGCCGTCGCGCCGTGGCTCGTGCGCAACAGGGCCGACGTCGGCTGCTGGGCGATCACGACCGACGGGCGCGCGCTCTGGAAGGCGAACAACCCGCAGACCTACGGCCTGCTCTCCTCCGGCTCCTGGATCGACGACGTCAGCCCGCCGATCCCGCGCCCGCCGAAGCCGAACGCCTACACGCCCGAGGAGGCGTGGGGCTACACGCAGAAGACGGGCCCCCGCCCGGACGTCGCCTACCGCCTCTATCCGAACGAGTGCGTGCAGATGCAGTTCTACGAGGACCTCGCGTTCTCGTGGGTGGGGCACCACCCCGGCGCGAAGGCGAAGCTCGCGCTGCTCTCGGCGAAGCTCCTCTGGCAGCCGAGCGTGCTCGAGACGACGGGGCGCCCGGGGGCGGGGACGCAGCTCGACGTCGGGCGGCGCGTCGCGGAGCCGGCCTACATGTGGACGCTCTACGTCCTCGCCGCCGCCGGGCTCTTCCTCGCGCCGCGGCCCTTCGTCGCCCTCGCCCTCCTGCTCCTCGCCTACGACACGGCGGCGGCCTTCGCGTTCGTCGGCGCGACGCGCTACCGGATCGCCTGGGACTTCCTCGTCGCCCTGCTCGCCACCGCGGCGCTCGTCCGCGCGGCCGCGTGGGTGCAGGCCCGCCGGGAGGCCGTCCGGACGTGAGGGTCGCGCACGTGCACCGGATGCGCGGCATCGGCGGCTCGGAGCGGCACCTGCTGACGCTGCTCCCGGCGCTCGCCGAGCGCGGCATCGAGCCCGTGTTCGTCGGCCTCGACGACCCGGCCTGGAACCCGTCCGACTTCTACGGCGCGCTCGAGGTGCCCGCCGTCCGCCTGCCGGCGCCGCACGACCTCGACCCGCGCCTGCTGGCGCGGCTCGTCCGCGACCTCCGCGCCGACGTGGTGCACACGCACCTCGTCCACGCCGACGTCTACGGCGGCGTGGCGGCCGCGCTGCGCGGCGCGAGGCTCGTCTCGACGAAGCACAACGACGACCCGTTCCGGCTCGGCCCGTTCCGCTACGTGGAGCGCGGCCTGGCGAGGGTCGCGAGCCGGATCGTGACGATCACCGAGGCGCTGCGGGAGTTCACGGTCGAGCGGGTCGGGATCCCGGCGGAGAAGGTCGAGACGATCCACTACGGCATGGACGAGCTGCCGGCCGCCTGGGGCGAGAATCCGCCCGACGCCGTGCCGGCCGGAGCACGCGTGCTGCTGGCGGTCTCGCGGCTGACCCGGCAGAAGGGGGTCGACCTCGCGGTGCGCGCGCTCCCGTCGCTGCCCGACGACACGGTCCTCGTCGTCCTGAGCAGCACCCAGGAGGAGCGGGCGGAGCTCGAGACGCTGGCCCGCGGGCTCGGCGTCGGGAGACGCCTCTTCCTGCTCGGACGCGTGCCCGACGTCGCCGCGTGGCTGCGCCGCGCCGTCGTCCTCGTCCACCCGGCGCGCTGGGAGGGCTTCGGGCTCGCCGTGCTCGAGGCGATGCTCGCGGGCCTGCCGGTCGTCGCGTCGAACGTCAGCTCGCTGCCGGAGCTCGTCGTCGACGGGCAGACCGGGCTGCTCGTGCGCCCCGACGACCC
The DNA here is from genome assembly GCA_963746895.1 of uncultured Actinomycetes bacterium. Lineage (GTDB taxonomy): Bacteria > Actinomycetota > Thermoleophilia > Gaiellales > Gaiellaceae > Palsa-739. The sequence goes on from CAVVDI010000005.1 coordinate 64,927, forward strand.
CTCGGCGCTCGCCCTCGGGATCGCGCGCGCGCTCGAGGACGCCGACCGGCTCGGCGCCGCCGGGCGCGAGCGCGCACACGAGGAGTTCTCGGTCGCCCGGATGGCCGACCGCACCGCCGAGCTCTACCGCTCGCTCTGAGCCGGCGGAGGCCCTCGGTCACGTGGCCCCGAGCGCCCCGTCGTAGAGCAGCTCGGTGCGGTCGGTGCAGAAGGACTGCAGGAAGCGGCTCAGCGCACGCCTCCGCCCGGCCTCGCCCATCCGGCGGGCCAGGTCGAGGTCGCCGGCGACCCGGACGATCGCCTCGCGCAGCGGCTCCGCCTCGCCCGGCGGCACCAGCACGCCCGTCTCCCCGTCCTGGACGAGCTCGCCGAGGCCGCCGATCTCGGCCGCGATCACCGGCCTCGCCCGCTCCATCGCCTCGAGCGCCACCATCCCGAAGCCCTCGCCCATCGAGGGCACGACGACGACCGTCGAGCGCTCGATCGCGCCCTGGATCGGGCTGACGTGGCCGAGGAACCGCACCGACTCCGCGACGCCGAGCTCCTGCGCGAGCGCCCTCAGGGCCGGCTCGAGCGCGCCGCGCCCGGCGATGTCGAGCCGCAGGTCGGGCAGCTCCCGCTTCGCCTCGGCGAACGCCCGCAGCAGGACGATGTGCCCCTTGATCGGGATCAGGCGCCCGACGCAGAGCAGGCGCCGCTCCTCGCCCGCGTACGGCGCCGGCTCGCCGTCCGGGTCGATCCCGTAGTGGACGATCTCGAAGCTCTCGCCGTCGAAGCCCTCGACGTCCTCGAGATAGCGGGCGAGCCCGCGCGAGATCGCGATGTGGACGTGCGCGAGGCTCGCGACCGCGCGGTCGGCGAGGCCGAAGTACTGCATCTCGCGGAACTCGTTGAACCCGTGCTTCGTCGAGAAGCGGACCGGGACGCGCGCAGCGGTGCCGGCGAGCAGGCCGTACGCGTCGGCGTGGACGAGGTGGGTGTGGAGGATCGCCGGGCGCGCCCTGAGCAGGTATGCGACGAGCCGGAGGAACGCGAGCGGGTCGACGTCCGTACGCAGCGGAATCGCGTCGATCGGCACGCCCCGCGCCTCGAGCGCCCGCGCGAAGTCCCAGGCTCCCGGCTCGTGCTCGTGCAGCATCAGCATCCGCACGTCCCAGCCGCGCTCGCGCAGCCGCGGCAGCAGCGAGAGCAGATGCGCCTCCGACCCGGAGATGCCCGCGACCTTCTGCAGGTGGAGGACGAGCCCGCGCTTCATTCGCCGGTCACGGTAGCGAGGAGCCCGTCGGCCCAGTGCTCGACGGAGTGCCGCTCCCGCACGACCTCGCGGAGCCCGGGGCGGCGGCGGCGGTCGAGGTCGCCCAGGCGCGCGGCGAGCGACTCCGCGTCGTCCTGCACGAAGCGCAGCTCCTGCGGCAGCAGGTCGTCGAAGAGCGGGCTCGAGGCGAGCGGCGGCACGCACGACGCCGCGGCCTCGTAGACGACCTTGTCCGTGGTGCCGGCCCGCATGTTGTTCACGAGCACGTGGCTGCCGGCCAGCAGCGAGGGAACCTCGGCGCGGGGCACCGGGCCGCCGAGCTCGCCGTCGAGCCCCAGCTCCGCGAGCAGCCGCTCGAGCTCCCGCCTGTGCCCGTCGTACTCGCCGCCTGCCGTCGAGCCGTGCGCCTCCACCCGCACACCGCCGGCGAGCGCGGCGCCGCGGAGGATCGTCTCCAGGCCCTTCGCGGGCGAGTAGCGGCCGAGGACGAGCGCGCGCAGCGGCCCGTCGTCCGGCGCCGGCCCGGCGCACGGGAACTCGGCCAGGTCGATGGCGTGGCCGAGGCCGCGCACCTTGGGCGAGGCCAGCGGGAACGAGCCCCGGTCGACCGACGTCACCGCGGTGCAGAGCCGCTCCGCCGCCCGCAGGACCCCGTGCGCCTTCCAGTGCGTGTACCAGAGCACGAGCGGCAGCCGCGCCGGCCGCACGAGCGGCGCCGCGAGCAGCACGTAGAGCGGGATCATGTGCGCGACCACGCCGAGCGGGCGCGGCCGCAGCTCGCGCGCGAGGGCCGAGACGAAGCGCGCCCCCCGCTGCGCCTGGGTGGGGGCGCCGAACTCGCGGACGCGGACGTTCGCGGGGACCGCGCCCGGGTCGGCCGAGGCGCAGAGGACGACGAGCTCGTCGACGCGCGCCGCGAGCGCCCGGACCATCGGCACCGTCGCCGCGAGGATCGGGTCGGCCGGATCGAGCGTCTGCGTGGCGAAGATCAGCCTCCCGTCCATCAGAAGAAGTCCATGTCGCCGAGGGTGAAGCGCCAGGCGTCGCGGCCCGTCGGCAGCGGCGGCGCGTCGTCGCGGAGCCGCTTCGCGACGAAGGGGATGCTGCGCGGCGTCGGCACGAACCCGGCGGCGAGGTAGGCGCGCTCCTCGCCGGGGTTGACCATCGCGAGGGCGAGGTCGGTGTCCGTCGCCTCGAGGGCGCGGCGGAGCAGGCGGCCGAGCCGCGGCCCGGCGGCCTCGCAGACGACGGTCACCGAGAAGCCGTGCCAGACGGTCGCCGAGACCACGGCCCACCCTCCCGCGTCCTCGACGCGGTGGTAGGGCCGGGGCGAGTCGCTGAAGCGCCACGTCAGGTAGCCCGGCTCGCGCAGGACGTGGTGCGCCGCGTAGGCGACCTCGTGGCGCGGCTCGAACGGCGGGCACGACCGCTCGCCGCGGTAGCCGCCGCGGCCCGTGCGGCGCAGCCGGCGCGGGCGGGACCAGAGCCGCAGCGGGGCGACGTCCTCCCACCCGAGCGGGCCGAGGAAGAGCGGGCCGGTGCGCGGGTTCGTGAAGGCGAACGTCCAGCCGACGCCTGCCGCCGCGACCTCGGCCTCGTTGTGGCGCTCGAGGGCCGTGAACACGCCGCGGCCGCGCGCGGCCGGCGTCGTCACGCCGTGCACCGAGCAGGCGGCGAGGCAGGCGTCGGTGCGGACCGGGCTCATCGCGAGCACGCCGAGCGGCGTCCCGTCGTCCTCGCGCGCGGCGCTGACGAGACGCGGCGGCACCGGGTTGCGGTCGAACCACCACTCGAACTCGGCCTCGCTCATCGCCCCGTCGGCGTACGTCTCCCGCATCAGGGCCAGGAACTCGTCGCGCCGCGCGGGGGCGACCTTCATCGAGACGAGGTGCCGAGCGCCGCGTTGAAGAGGCGGCGCGCGTGCGTCCCGGTGACGGTGTCCTTGAGCGAGATCAGGTCGCACGCGCCGGCGAGCACGAGCGCGAAGGTGCGCTCGGAGTACGGCTCGACGTTGTAGCGGCGGAGCTGGAGCGGATCGCTCCGCGGGGAGTTCGCTCCGGAGACGGCGGTGAAGGCGATGTCGTAGCCCGCCTGCTTGACGAGGCTCGGGTGGACGGGCTTGTAGTCGGCCTCGGAGCCCTTGACGTACGAGAAGGCGCGCACGGGCCGGCCGAGCCGCTCCTCGAGCTTCAGCTTCGAGATCGCGATCTCGCGCGCCGCCTCGTCGATCTCGAGCTCGGCGAGCGGCTTGTGGCTGATCCCGTGCGACTCGACCCTGACGCCGAAGCCCTCCAGCTCGCGGATCTCGTCCCAGTCGACGGTCGGGTTGTGGACGCCGTGCGCGGCCAGGTGCTTCTCGTGCGGCAGCGGCCGCGACTCGCCGACGTAGGCGATCGGCACGAACTGGACTGCCGCGTAGCCGCGGCGCTGCAGCACCGGCGCCGCGTTCGAGAGGTTGTCGCGGTAGCCGTCGTCGAAGGTGATCAGCACGGCCCCGTCCGGCAGCGGCGCGCCGGCGAGGTAGTGCGCGAGCACGGCGTCGAGGTCGACGACGACGTAGCCCAGCTCCTCGAGCTGCGCCATCTGCTCGTCGAAGAGCGAGGACGGGATCGACATCCGGTTCCCCGGGAGGTCGTTGACCTTGTGGTACATGAGCACGCGCAGGCTGCGGTCGGCGCCGTCCACCGCGCCGATCCCGTTCGCCGTCTCGCCGATCGCCCGGTAGACCGAGTTCTTCAGCAGCTGCTTGACCTGCTCGCGCACGGGGCCAGGTTACTGCGAGAGGGTGTCGAGGACGAGGCGCTCGGTCCTCGCCGCGAACTCCTCCGGCGTGACCGTCCACTCCCTCCCGGTGCGGAGCGCCGACGCCCCGAGCCGCTCCGCCTCGGCCCGGTCGCCGAGCACCCGCACGAGCGCGTCGGCGAGCGCTCCCGGGTCGTCGGGGTCGACGAGCAGGCCGTTCACCCCGTGCTCGACGACGTCGGGGATCCCGCCCCTCGCCGCACCGACGAGCGCGCGACCGCGGCACGCCGCCTCGACGAGGACGCGGCCGAGGCCCTCGCCGCGCGAGGGCAGCACCAGCAGCCAGCTCCCGTCCATCGCGGCCGCGACGCCCTCGGCGTCGAGGGAGCGGTCCCAGGACGCGCCCGAGTCGCGGACGAGCCGCTCTGCGACGGCGCGGAGGCTGCCGTCGCCGACGAGGTGGAGCCGCGCCCCGGGAAGGCGCCGGACGACGTCGGTCCAGGCGCGTGCGAGGCCGTCGAGGTTCTTCGTCGACTCGAGCACGCCGACGAAGAGGGCGGTCGGCTCCGCGGGCAGCGGTGCAGGCGGCCGCCCGGCGAACGCCGCGGCGTCGACGTAGGGCGGGAAGAGCGCCGTCGGCTCGCGTCCGTGCGCGCGCACGAGGGAGGCCGTGTGCTGCGCGATCGCGCGGATCCCGTCGGCGCGGCGGACCGCGAGCGTCCCGAGCGCGTCGTTGAGCGGGCTGAGCAGCCGGCGCAGCGGCGACCCGTAGAGCCGCGTCACGGTGCGCCAGTCGCCCTGGACGTCGAGGATGCCCTTGGTGCCGGCGCCGGTCGCGCGGCGGGCGAGCAGGAACGCCGTCAGCTCGTGCACGCCCTGGACGACCGCCGCGTCCGGGGCGAAGCTGCGCAGCTCGTGCGCGATCCGGACCGGCAGCCGCAGGTAGTAGAGGGCGCCGTCGAGGACGCGCGGCCGCGCCGGCCCGGCGAGCCGGAAGCGCTCCGAGCGGGTCGCGGAGCCCGCGGCTGCGGCGGCGACGACCCGGTACTCGAGCCGCTCGCCGATCGCGTCCCACTTGCGACGCTGGACCTCGTCGAGCGGGAGGCGATGCCGCTCGCGCGAGACGAAGAGGACGCGCGGCCTCGGCTCGTGCACCGGGCCATCTTGCCCGTCGGAGGGCGAACGACCGTCGGCTATGGTCCACGACCAATGCGGCGACGTGTCGTGAGGGCAGCCTGCGCTGCTGCGATCGCGACGGGGCTGCTCCTGTCGGCCGGCGGCGGAACGGCGCTCGGCGGCGGGGCGTCGACGCGCCCGACCTGGCGCGCGGCGCCGTCCCCGTTCCGCCTGACCTTCCTCTCGGGCAGCGGGACGACCGTCGCCGAGGCGGCGGCCTCCGGACGTCCGGGCGGCCGGCTCGGCTACGTCCTCGACGACGGCTCGACGCACGGCCTCCGAGGGCTGATCGACACCGCCCGGGTCGCCGGCGGCAGCCGCTACCGCGTCGCGACCGACGAGCCCGGGCGCACCGCCCTCGTCACCGTCCGCCGCGTCGACTCCGGCGTGAGCGTCTCGTTCCGCCTCGTCCCCGCGACGGACGTCGCGGCGACCTTCGAGGCGTTCGCCGCGCAGGAGAACGAGCACTTCCTCGGCGGCGGCGAGCGTCCGGGCCCGCTCGACCTGCGCGGCCAGGCGCTCGCGATCAAGACCTCCTACGCGTGCCGGAACACGATGCCGGCGGCGTTCTTCCTCAGCAGCGCGGGCTACGGGGCGACGATCCTCTCCACGGCCATCGCAGCGCTCGCCTTTCCCGGCTCGGACCCGGCCGGCGCATGCGCCGGGGGGCCGGAGCCGATCTGCCCGCTCGCGGCGGAGGCGGGCGCGGTGCAGCTCTGCCTGAAGGCGCCGGCCCTCGCGTACCGCCTCCTCTTCGGCGCCCCGCTGCAGGTCGTGTCCGCGTACTCGCGCCTCGTCGGGCGCCCCCAGCTGCCGCCGGCGTCGGAGTTCGAGCTGATCAAGTGGCGGGACATCGTCACCGGGCCGAGCGGCCTCTACGACGACGTCGACCACCTCCGCGCCGCCGGCATACCGATCGGCTGGGTGCTGCTCGACAACCCGTGGGAGCGCGGCCTCTGCTACGGCGACCTGCAGTTCGACCCGACCCGCTTCCCCGACCCTGCCGGGATGATCCGCGCCCTGCACGCCGAGGGCGTCCGCCTGATGCTCTGGGTGTCGCCGCTCGTGCGCCTGCAGTGGTGCCCGCCCCCGCCGCAGTACCCGCCGTCGGCGCTGATCGACGCGGGCGGCAGCGCGGCCACGCTCGACCTCACCGACGCCGCGACTGCGAGCACGTTCGAGGCCGGCCTGCAGGCGCTGATCCAGCTCGGGGTCGACGGCTTCAAGGGCGACCGCGGCGACGAGTTCGACCTCGAGAGCAGGCCGGTCGCGAGCGGATCCGGGGCGACCTTCCAGAACACGTACCCGTTGCTCTTCCAGCGCGCGGTGGCGGCCGCGGCGTGCGGCCGCCGGCGTGAGCGGCCCCTTCCCGACGATCTTCCGCGCCGCCGCCCCCGGCAGCGCCGCCAACGCGGCCGGCTTCTGGGCGGGCGACCAGGCGGGGACGTTCGAGGGGCTGAAGCAGGCGATCCACGACGGCCTCAGCGCCGGCGTCGCCGGCTACCCGATCTGGGGCTCCGACATCGGCGGCTACGCGAACGTCGACCCGCCGCTTGACGGCCGAGGTCTTCGTCCGCTGGGCGCAGTTCAGCGCCGTCTCGCCGATCTTCGAGGTCGGCGGGATCGGCCGCAACGCGACCTTCTGGGACTTCGGCGCCCGCACCGTGGGGCTGTTCCGGGCCGCCGCCGTGCTCCACTACGAGCTGTTCCCCTACCTCTACGGCCTCGCCCGCACCGCGCACGTCACCGGCCTGCCGGTGCTGCGGCCGCCGGCGCTCGCCGCCCCGCGCGACCCGCACGCGTGGAGCGCGGACCTGGAGGCCCTCGTCGGGCCCGACCTGCTCGCGGCGCCGGTGACGAGCCACGGAACGGAGCCGAGCGTCTACCTGCCCCCGGGCTCCTGGGTCGACCTCGCGTCGGGTCTGGCGGTCGCCGGGGGCGGCTCGTTCGTGCGGCCGACCCCGCTCTCCGAGCTGCCGCTCTACCTGCGGTCGGGGAGCGCGATCCCGTTCGCGGCGCGGACGCCGTCGCTGTGGCCGCAGCGCTGGCCGACGGACGCGCTGACGATGCCCGGGCGCGGCGGCTGGCTCTACGCGCCGGCGCAGGGCACGACGCGCGAGCGCGACGCCGCCTTCGGCCGCCTGCGGGCCGTCGACAGCGGCTCGACCGTCGAGCTCGAGCTGACGGACGCGCCCGCCCAGACGCAGGTGCTCGTGGCCGGCTCGCGCGCACCGCGGACGGTCGAGATCGACGGCCGTGTCGTCCCGCGCGCGGCGTCCCTCGCGGCGCTGCGCTCCGAGCCGACCGGCTGGCTCCCCGTGCGCCGGCCGTACCCCGGAATCGTGCTCAAGCTCGCGCCGGCGCACGGCGCGGCCGCCGTCCGCCTGCGGTATCCCTAGAGCCTCTAGCGCTCGCGGCGGCGCCCCTGCCGCTCCACCTCGGCGAGAACCCGCTCCGCCCAGCCCGCGGCGGAGTGCGCCTCGAGCACCCGACTGCGCAGCTCGGGGCCTCCGCCCCCCTCGTAGCCGCGGATCCTCGACGCGAGCGCGGCGGCGTCGCCGGCCGGAAAGCGGAGCTGCGGCGGCAGGAGATCCTCGAACACGGGCGAGGCGGCGAACACCGGCAGACAGCAGGCCGCGGCCTCGTAGACGACCTTGTCCGCGGTCGTCCCGATCGTGGGATTGAGGAGCGCGTCGGCGGTCGCGAGCAGCTCGGGCACGTCGCGGTGCGGGAGCTCGCCGCCGAAGGCGACCCGGTCGGCGACGCCCAGCTCCGCCGCGAGCCGCTCGAGCCGCGGCCGGTGCTCCCGCTCCGCCTGCGTCGAGGTCGGTCCGCGCAGCTCGAGCGTCGCGTCCGGCAGCTCCACGAGCGCGCGCAGGGCCGTCTCCCAGCCCTTCGCCGCCGAGTAGCGGCCGAGACCGAGCAGCCGGCGGAGCGGCGGCTGCCGGGACGGCAGGCAGGGCAGCGCGTCGACGTCGATCCCGTGCCCGATCGCCCGTACCTTGGGCGAGCGCAGCGGGACGCTCCGCTCGTCGACGCTGAGGATGACGTCGACCGCGCGCTCCGCCAGCGCGAGCTTCCGCCCCGCCGCCTGCTGGGTGAACCAGAGCAGGAGCGGCACGCGCAGCGGTCTGGCCAGCGGTGCGGCGAGGAGGGCGAAGATCGGCGACATGTGGCACACCACCCCGAGCGGCCGCCGCGCCAGCTCCGGCCCGAGCACGGCGAGATAGCGGGCGCCGCGGAGCGCCTGCGTCGGGGCCGCGAAGCTGTGACCGCGGCAGTTCCCGGGCAGCGCTCTCCGGTCGAGCGCGCCGGCCACCACGACGAGCTCGTCCACCAGGCGCGCCAGCTCGCGGATCTTCGCGAGCGTCGGGCCGAAGATCGCCTGCTCCGGGTCGGCCGCCTGCGTGACGAAGACGAGCCGTCTCACCGCACGAGCTCCGCCACGACGGCGGCGACGCTGTCGGCGTACGCGTCCGGCGTCTGCTGCCAGCGCGCGGCCGAGGCCGCCGCGCCCGCGGCGAGGCGCTCCGCGAGCGAGCGGTCGCCGAGCACGCGGACGAGGGCCGAGGCGAGCGCGTCGGGATCGCCGGGCTCGACGAGCAGGCCGTTGACCCCGTCCTCGACGATGTCGGGGATGCCGCCGGCGCGGCTGCCGACGACCGGCCGCCCGCGCGCGAACGCCTCCATCGCGACCCGCGGCAGCCCCTCCGACCAGGACGGGAGCACGAGCGCGGTCGCCTCGTCGAGCGCCGAGGCGACCTCCTCCGGCTCCAGCCGCTCGTCCCACGAGGTCTGGGCGGCGAGGTCCCGGACGAGCTGCCGCACGGCGGCCTGCTCGCGTCCGCGGCCGACGAGCCGCAGCCGGGCCTCGGGCAGCCGGCCCGCCGCACGCCGCCACGCCTCGGCGAGGCCCTCGACGTTCTTGTAGCGCTCGAGCACGCCGACGAACAGCGCCAGCGGCCGCTCGGGCAGAGGCGAGGGCTCGCGGCCGGTGAACGCGGCGAGGTCGAAGTACGTCGTGAAGGTCGCCGCGGGCTCGACACCGAGCTCCCGCACGAGCCCCGAGGTGAACGGCCCGACCGTGCGGACGGCCTCCACCCGCCGCACGGCGAGCCGCGCGACGAGACGGCTCAGGCGGCTCGACGAGCCGTCGCAGCGGCGAGCCGTAGAGGCGCGTCGCCGTCCGCCAGTCGCCGTGCACCTCGAGCAGGATCGGCGCACGGCTGCCGGCGAGCCGCCGCCCGGCGAGCGCGACGGCCGCCTCGTAGGGGCTCTGCGTCACGATCGCGTCCGCGCCCGGCGACCGCAGCTCGCGCGCGACGAGGCGGACGAGCGAGGGGTAGAAGCCGAGCATTCCGGCAGCGGGGACGAGGCGGAAGCGCGGGTCGCGGCCGCCGCCGGGCCCCGAGGCGGTCCCGAGCACGCGCACGTCGAGTCGCTCCGAGAGCGCGTCCCACTTGCGGGCGAGACCCGGGTCGAGCGGCAACCGGTAGCGGGTGCGGCCGACCCAGAGGACCCGCGGCCGGTTCACGACGCCGCCGCGAGGAGCGTCTGCTCCAGGCGCCCGAAGACCGCGTCGGCGCCGTACTCGCGCACCGATCCCGCCGCCGCCGCCCGCAGCCGCTCGCGCAGCGGAGCGTCCTCGAAGTAGCGGCCGACCGCGGCCGCGAGCGCCTCGACGTCGCCCGGCGCCACGAGCAGCCCGTTCTCGCCGTCGCGGACGGCCTCGGCGACGCCGCCGACGCTCGTCGCGAGCACCGGCGTCCCGACCGCGAGCGCCTCGACGACCGTGTGCGGGAAGTTCTCCCAGCTCGAGGAGAGGATCGAGGCGTCGGCCGCCCGGAACAGCTCGAGCACGCGCTCCCTGGGCTGCGGGCCGAGGAAGCGGACGCGCCCGTCGAGGCCGAGCTCGGCCGACCGCCGCTCGAGCGCGCTCCGCTCGTCGCCGTCGCCGGCGATCAGCAGCGTCACGCTCGGGTTCGCGGCGACCGCGGCGAGCGCGTCGCCGAGGGCCTTCTGCGCGGTCAACCGCCCGGCGAACGCGAGCAGCGGCCCGTCGACGCCGAGGCGCTCCCGCAGCTGCTCGCGAGGCGGCAGCTCGGGAACGGCGGGCGCAGGGTTCGGCAGCACCGAGACCCGCTCGGCCGGCACGCCCCAGCCGACGGCCAGCTCGCGCAGGTAGGCGCTCGGGGTGAAGACGTGGGCGGCGCCCCGCAGCTCGGCGTCCCGGGCCAGGCGCAGGAGGCGCAGCGCCGGATCGCCGCCGGCCCGCTGGAACTCGTCCACGTCGCCGGCGACCATCCCCCGCCTGCGGGCCCGCTCGAAGGCCGGGTCGGCGGTGAGCTTGACGACGTACGGGCGCCCGACCATCCTCGCGCCGGCGGCGCTGCGCCCGAACATGCCGGTCGTGTAGACGACGTCGGCCCGCGCGGCGCGCCGGGCGACCTCCGCGGCGGTCCGGACGTGGATCACGCCCTTGGGCAGCGCGCGCGAGACCCAGTCGACCGGATACGGGCGCGGCCCGGGCGGGGCCGCCGCGGTCGTGACGACCCGGACCGAGTGCCCGCGCCCCTGCAGGAAGGCGGCCACCTCGGGTGCGTGGCTCGCCGGGCCGCCCACGTCCGGCGGCCAGATCCCGGAGACGACCACGACCCTCACGCGCTCGCCTCCCGGACGAGCGAGACCCGCTCCGCGTCGCCGCCGGGGGTCTCCGGGGTGTTCCGCTGGATCCGGACGAAGAGGACGGCCCAGAGCGCGGCGAAGGCGACGCTCGAGGCGAGCACGGCGAACGCCGCCCCGAGCGCTCCCCACTTCCAGCCGAGCACGATCGCGAGCGGCAGCAGGATCACGGTCTCGACGCCGTGCGTCCAGATCCGGAGGTTGGGGCGGCCGATCGTGACGGGGAGCGACTTCGACCAGCCGACGAGGAACTGCACCGCTCCGGCGACGACGATCACCCGGGCGGCGTCCACGGCGGGCAGGTACTTGGCGCCCGGGAGCAGGCGCACGAACAGCGGCATCTGCCAGAGGAGCAGGGGGAGGAGCACGGCCGCCCCGAGCCCCGCCAGCAGCGAGTAGCGGCGCACACCGGCGAAGACCCGCGAGTAGCGCTGCCGCTCCCAGTCGCTCGTCTGCTCGGTCAGCAGCACCAGCCGGATCGGCGCGGAGAGCGCCGCGAAGCCCTGCTGCGGCGACTGCGCGACGCGGAAGTAGCCGACCTGGGTCGCCGAGGCGACGGTGCCGAGCACGAGCGGCGTCAGCGAGCTGCGCAGCGAGACCATCCCCGTGGCGCCGCTCGACTGGAGGACGAAGCTCATGATCTCGCGGCGGTCGTCGCCGAGCGCGCGGTGCTCCGCCGCCGGGAACGCCCGGAAGGCGGCCAGGCCGCCGAGGCCGATCGCGAGCGAGGCGACGCCCTGGGCCGCGGCGATCGCCCCGATCGTCCAGGCGAGGCCGAACGAGGCGCCGGCCGCGATGGCGGCCAGGCGAAGGCCCATCGAGAGCGCGTAGAAGCCGCCGCGCAGGTCGTACCGCTGGCGGAGCATCAGGGGCACGGCGGCCATCCCCTCGGGCGCCTGCAGGAGCGGGATCGCGGCGCCGAGTGCGAGCGGCAGGCGAAGCTCGGCGTGGCCGAAGAGCGGCTTCGCGGCGGCGGCGAGCCCGAGCAGAGCGGCCCCGGCGAGCAGGGCGCCGACGAGCTTGAAGATCAGCGTCCGGCGGAACAGGCGCCGCAGCCGCCCCCAGTCCTCGCGGGCGACGTAGCGGAAGCCGTACTTGACGAGCGCCTCCTCGATCGTCAGGTCGAGCAGCGACTGGAAGAACGAGGTCGCGGCGAGCACGATCGCGTAGAGGCCGAGCTCCTCCTTGCTGAAGAGGCGGGCCGCGACCATCGTTCCCGCGAACCCGAACGCGACCGAGACGTAGATTCCCGCGGCGGCGCCGACCCGGCGCCGGAAGACGGAAGCGGCCATTGGACGGCCAGTGTAGTGGTGTCGGTTACGGCCTTTCGGGCGGGCTCCGGGCTACACTCGCGCGGTGCGCGTGGTGCACGAAGCGGCGCACCCCGCGTCGGCGCCGTCGACCGCGGGGGCGCGCAGGGTCTCGACCGGAGCCGTCGTCCTCGCGCTCGCCGTCCCGCTTCTCTTCCTCCATGTCGACTTCCAGCCGTCGTTCTCGCTGCCGCTCGGCGGCACGTTCAAGCTGCAGGACGCCGCGGCCCTCGCGATCCTCGCGGCCGCGGCCGCAACCGGCCTGCGCGGCGGCTTCGCGCGGCTGCGGGCCGCGCGCCCCGTCTGGATCGCGCTCGGCCTCTTCGCGATCTGGATCCTCGCGAGCATCGCCTACGGCCGCGCGGGCACGGACGGCTACCACTGGCGGACGCACCTGGTGACAGCCGGCGAGTTCCTCGAGTACGCGCTCCTGGCGCCGGCCGTGCCGCTGCTCGTGCGCCGCCGCGAGGAGCGGCTCCTCGTCTCGGGCGCCCTCGCGGCCTGGGCGGTCGCGGCCGTCGTCGTCGGCGTGCTGCAGTGGGGCGGCTGGCGGGTCCTCGAGGCCTACCCGCAGGGGATGCGCCAGCCGTCGTTCCTCGGACCGCACGACTTCGCCGCGCTCGGGGGAGCGGTGCTCGGGCTCGGGCTCCTGCTCGTGCTGCTGGGGCCGGCGGCGCGGCGGCAGCGACTGGCCGGCGGGACGGCGATCGTCGTGGGCGGGATCGCGTTCGTGCTCGGCGGCGCGACGGCCGGGATCATCGGCCTGGTGCCGGGAGTGGCGGTTCTGCTCGCGGTCGCGGTGCGCCGGCACTGGGCGAGCCGCCGCGTCGCGATCGCCTGCGTCTGCGTCGGCGCCGCGGCGTCGGTCGGCGTGCTCGCGCTGCGCTCGAACGACTTCGGCCACTTCTTCCGCTTCCTCGGCGTCAGCCAGTCGCACGCGAGCGCGAGCGGCCAGGTGCAGACGTACTCGCAGCGGACGCTCGTCGCCTACATCGGCCTGCGCATCTGGCGCCGCGCCCCGATTCTCGGCGTCGGCTGGCAGGGCTCCTTCGAGCCGTCGGTCGTCGACCGCGAGCTGCCCGCCGCCCACCGGCGCTTCCCCGATCTCGCGCCGGCGGCCTTCCCGACCGCACAGCACGAGTACGGGATCCAGATCCTGTACCTCCAGGCGCTCGCCGACCTGGGAGTCGTCGGGCTCGTCCTGCTCGCCGGCGTGCTCGTCGCTCCCCTCGTCCTCGCCGGCCGCGTGGCGCTGAGAGGCCCGCCGGGCGCGGCCCCGACCGCCGCCCTCGCGCTCTACCTCCTCCTGCTCTGCGACGGCCTGTGGACCGCGGTCGGCCTCGTGGCGGGCCTGCCGCTCGACGCCCTCACCTGGCTCGCGGTCGGCGCCGCCGCCGTTGCGGCCGCCGACGCGTCGTCGCGCTCGGGCATGATCAGCGGCTGATGACGAAGGTCCTGATCACCGGCGGCGGCGGCTTCATCGGCTCGAACCTCGTTCGGGGGCTGCTCGCGCGCGGCGACGAGGTGCGCGTCCTCGACAACTTCGCGACCGGCTCCCGCGAGAACCTGGCCGGGCTCGACGTCGGGATCGTCGAGGGCGAGCTGCGCAGCTACGAGCGCGTCCACAACGCGGTGCGCGGCGTGGAGGTCGTCTACCACCTGGGCGCGCTCGGCTCGGTGCCGCGCTCCGTCCAGGATCCGCTCACCTCGAGCGCGGTCAACATCGAGGGGACGCTCAACGTCCTGCTCGCAGCGCGCGACGAGGGGATCCGCCGGGTCGTCTACTCGTCCTCGTCGTCGGTCTACGGCTCTGCCGGCGAGCTGCCCCGGACCGAGGCGATGCCCCCCGACCCGATCTCGCCCTACGGGGTCGCGAAGCTCGCGGCGGAGCGCTACTGCGTCAGCTTCAGCCGTGTCTACCACGGCTTCGAGACCGTGGTCCTGCGCTACTTCAACGTCTTCGGGCCGCGCCAGAGCCCGCTCTCGCAGTACGCGGCGGTCGTGCCGCTGTTCGTGACCGCGATCGGCGAGGGCAGGCCGGTGATCGTCTTCGGCGACGGCGAGCAGTCGCGCGACTTCACGTACGTGGAGAACGTCGTCGACGCGACGATCCGCGCCGGCTCGGCCGAGGGCGCGAGCGGCCGGATCTTCAACGTCGCGGCCGGCGCACCCGGGAGCGTCAACCTGCTCGCCGACACGATCGGCGCCATCCTCGGCCTGCCGGTCGAGAAGGAGTACCGCGACCCGAGGCCCGGCGACGTCCGCGACTCGTGGGCCGACGTCTCGCTGGCCGATCAGGTCCTCGGCTACCGCGCGACGGTCGGCCTCGAGGAGGGGCTCCGGCGCACGATCGAGTACCTCCGTGGCGAGCGCTGACGCGCTCGCCACGGGGAGAGGCGAACTGCGCGTGCCCGAGACGCGACTCGGGCACGCTCCGTGCGGAGAGCAGTCCGGGCTGACGCGGGTTCGAGCCGTCCGGTCGGCGCGGCCGTGCATCGCTGTCGCGGTGCCCGGCCGCTGGTTCGCGACGTCGTAGCGTCGCCTCTGGCTCCCGCTCCGCCGCCGCCGGGGCCGGTCCGTGGCGGCCAGGCGCTCCAGGCCGGAGCGTAAGACCGGGAACGCCTTTCAGCACGGAGGCCCGGGGAGACCGCGCTCTCCCCGGGCCGGAGTTCCGTCTCATCCGCCCGAGACGCTCGCGTCTCGGGCGGGGCGCTAGCCGCGCGGCAGCGAGCGGAAGGTGTTCCAGGCGGGCTTGTGCTTGCCCGTGATCGTCTCGAGCCCGGACTGCCAGCCGCCGAGATTCGGCTCGTCCCTGACGAGGAACCAGAGGAACATGTCGATGCGCGGGTTCTTGCGGGCCATCTGCCACGCCTGCTTCATCCAGAGCGCCTGGTTCTTCCAGCTCGTCCCGTAGAGGGTCTTGTCCGGCGGGTTGGTCTGGTAGCCGTACTCGGTGATCCACAGGTGCTTCGGCCCGTAGTACCTGGAGACGAGCTTGAGCAGCGTGTTCAGGTTCCCCATCTGGATCCGACGCTTGTTCTTGCCCTTGGGCACGAAGTTCGGCGCCTCCTTGCCGGACGACGCGTACGGGTTGTGGGCGTAGACGTCGAAGGTCTTCATGCCGGCGTTGTGCGCCGCGATCAGGAACGAGATCGGGTCGATCGACGACCGCCTCGCCCTCGGCGCGTCGTTCCCGCGCGGGTCGGTGACGCCGCAGGCGACCTGCTCGCCGACGGGTGCGCCCTTCAGCGGCGAGATGATCGCCTGGTGGATGCCGGCGTAGACCGCGTTGCAGATCTTCGCGTACTGGATCGCGGCCTCCGGCCGGTACTTCTTCCCGACACGCTTGTACTGCGGCGAGAGCCAGCCGGGGTTGTTCGGCTCGTTCCACGCCGTCCACGAGTTGACGAGCGGGAGCTCGCGTCCCGGAGCGGCGCGAGCGTCGGATCCTCCTGCCACGACGGCGGCGTCCAGTAGCCGCTGTAGCGCTCGGCGGCGGCGAGGGCGAAGTTCTCGAGGTCCTGCATGTTCGGTGGGCGGCACCGTCCGCGCCTTGCCGCCGTTCGCCCAGGCCGGGGTGTAGACGATCGAGAAGACGACCCGGATCTTGTCGGTCTCCGCGTAGCGGACGAGCCGGTCGTAGAGCTCCCAGTGGTAGGCGGGGTCGCCGGGGTCGGTCGCGTCGAACGGCTTCGAGTTCGCGACCGCCCACTTCGTGCCGCCCCAGTAGAGGTTCACGCGCAGCACCTGCGTCCTCAGCGCCGCCAGGGCCTGGAACGCCGTGGCCGGATCGCCGTAGAGGGTGTCGGCCTCGTCGTTGAGCCCGACGAGGAGCTTCGTGGAGCGGTGCACGACCTGCTTCTTGACGGCGTGCTTCGTCTTCGGCTGGGCGTCGGCCGCGGGCACGGCGAGACCCACGAGGGCGACCCCGGCCGCCGCGACAAGGGCGATGCGCTTAAACACTCAGAGGCTCCCGTTCGTTCGTTTCCAGCATGCGCCGCAGGCCTTCCTCGAGCGTGATCTGCGGCTCCCAGCCCAGCAGCTGCCGGGCGCGTGTGATGTCGGGCTGGCGCACCTGCGGGTCGTCCACCGGCAGCGCCTCGAACACGATCTCGCTCTTCGACCCGGTGACCTCGATCACGGCCTTCGCCAGCTCGAGCAGCGTCAGTTCCTGGGGGTTCCCGATGTTCACGGGCAGGTGCTCGCCGCTCCGGGCGAGCAGCACGAGCCCGCGCACCAGGTCGTCCACGTAGCAGAAGCTCCGCGTCTGCGAGCCGTCGCCGAAGACGGTCAGCGGCTCGTCTCCCCGCGCCTGGCGGACGAAGGTCGGGATCGCGCGGCCGTCGTACGGCCGCATGCGCTTCCCGTAGGTGTTGAAGATGCGGACGATGCAGGTGTCCACGCCCTGCTGCCGGTGGTACGCCATCGTCAGCGCCTCGGCGTAGCGCTTCGCCTCGTCGTAGACGCCGCGCGGGCCGATCGGGTTGACGTTGCCCCAGTACGTCTCCGGCTGGGGGTGGACGGCCGGGTCGCCGTACACCTCGCTCGTCGAGGCGAGCAGGAACCGCGCGCGCTTCCACTTGGCCAGCCCGAGCGCGTTGTGCGTCCCGTAGGAGCCGACCTTGAGCGTCTGCAGCGGCAGGCGCAGGTAGTCGATCGGGCTCGCCGGGCTGGCGAGGTGGAAGACGAAGTCCACGTCCTCCCCGATCTCGAGATGGGACGTCAGGTCGTGGTGCACGAACGCGAAGGCGTCGCCTCGCAGGTGCTCCACGTTCTGCAGCGATCCCGTCTCGAGGTTGTCGACGCAGACCACCCGGAACCCCTCCGCGACCAGATGGTCACAGAGGTGCGAGCCGAGGAAGCCTGCTCCCCCTGTCACGACAGCGGTCGGCATGAGCACCCGATGCTAGCGGCGGGATCGGCGGGCGGCGGCGCCCCTTACGAAGGCTTTACGGCTCCTCGGCGGGGCGGTCGAGCGGCCGCGCGGAGTGCTACGGTCGGCCCGATGCGCACACGGACGCTGTCCGGCTGGTGGGGCGTCCTCGGCGTGTTGGTGGCGGTCCGGCTCGCCATCCCGCTCGCCGCCTTCGCGGACTCGGGGTCGAGCCTTCCCGGGCTGCCGCGCTGGACGTACCGGGGCCTCGAGGGCGACGCGAACGGCTTCTACGCGGCGACGCGCGAGTTCATGGCCGCCTGGGGCCGGATGCCGCGGCCGCTGCTCGCGCTCCTGGCGCTGGCGACGCTCGCCGCCGCGTTCCTGCTGGTGCGCCTCTGGCGGAGACGCCGGGCGTGGCGGCCCTGGCTCGTCCCGGCCGCGCTCGGCGCCTTCGGGCTGCTCGTCGCGGCCGACGTCCACTGGATGCGCGCGACCGGAGCGGCCGTCTTCGGCTGGTCGCTCGTCTGGGCGCTCGTGATGTTCCCGTACCGGCTGGCGCTCGGCCTCACGCCGGGGATCGCGTGGGACTTCGGCTTCGCGCTGTCGCTCTGCTGGGTCGCGCTGACGGTCGTCGCGGTCGCGTACCTGGGCCGGAACGCGACCGGACGGCGCTGGGCCGGCCTCGTCGCGGCGGCCTGCTGGGTGCTGTGGCCGCTGCTCGTCGGGGTGATCGCCGGGCACGGCGCCTGGGCGAACGGCCAGTGGGACGTGGACGTCGGGCTGCACCTCTACGACGAGCCGCTCTCGACCCTGCTCGTGACCGCCGGCGCGGCGCTCGTCCTCTCGCCGGCCGCAACGCAGATGCAGCTCGCGCTCGCGGGGTGCGCGCTCAGCGCCGCCACGCTGGTCAAGGTGTCGAACGCGCTGCTCGCGGCGGCCGCGCTCGCGCTGGTGCTCCTGCGCGACCGCCCCCGCCGGGCTCTGCCGTTCGCCGCCGGGCTCGCCTCGCTGGCGCCGCTCGTGCTCGCGTACTGGCCGCTCTCCTACCCGTCGCTCTACGACAACTCGCGGGCCTGGCCGCACGACCCCTTCGACCCGGCCCACGTCGTCGGCGCCTGGACGCACTCGACGATCTTCGGGCCGCACACGCTCGCGATCGTCGTACCGCTCGCGGCGGTCGGCGTGGCCGGGGTGCTCCGCCCGTGGCAGCTCGCGCTCGTCGTGGCCTTCCTGCTCGTCAACCCGGTCTTCTACAGCTTCTACGCCAACACGCCGCAGCACCCGCGCTTCCTCTACGCGAGCCTGCCGGAGCTCTTCGTCCTGTGGGCGGCCGGCCTCGGCGTGCTCGCGTCGCTCGTGCCGCGGGTCCGGCCGGCCGCGGCCGTGCAGCGCCGGTGAGGACGGCGCGCGTCGTCGCGCTCGGCTGGGGCGTCTTCATCGCCGCGTGCAGCCTGCCCGGCGTCGGTCTCTGGGACCCGGCGGGCAAGGCCGACACCGGTCTCTACGGCCTCTACGGAAGCCGGATCGCCCACGGACACCTGCCGTACCGCTCCGGCTTCTCGATGGAGTTCCCGCCCGGCGCGATTCCGGCGCTCGCGCTCCCCGCGCTGCCGGGAAGCCACTACGTCGTCTGGTTCAAGCTGTTCGCGCTCGCCTGCGGGCTCGCGGCGCTCGCCGCCCTCGCCGTCGCGCTGGCGGACACCACCCGGAGCCGGCAGACGGCGGCCGTGCTCGTCTTCGCCGCGGCCCCGGCGGCTCTCGGCGCGATCACGCTCGACAGCTTCGACCTCTGGCCCGCCGCCCTCGCCGCCTGGGCGGTCGCGCTCGTCGTGCGCGGACACCCGCACCGGGGCCTCGCCCTGCTCGGCGCGGCGACGGCGGCGAAGCTCTACCCCGTCCTGCTCGCACCGGCCCTCCTCGCATACGTCGCGCGCCGGCACGGGCGCCGGGCCGCCTACCGCTCTCTGCTCGCCGGCGCAGCCGTCCTCGCCGCGATCTTCCTGCCGTTCGCCGCCCTGGCGCCCGGCGGGGTGCGCTTCAGCCTGCAGGAGCAGGCGACCCGCGGCCTGCAGCTCGAGAGCCTCGGCGGCTCGATCCTGGGCGTCGCGCACCGGCTCGGGGCCGGCTACCACGTCGTCTCCACGACGGCGCCGTTCTCGTTCGACGTCGCGGGCCGCACCGCCTCGGTCGTCGCAACCGTGTCGACGGTCGTCGCACTCCTCGCCGTGGCCGCGGCCTGGTGGCTCCTCGTCCGCGGCGAGATCGACCGCGACCGGACGCTCCGCGCGATCGCCGCGACCGCCGTCGCCTTCGTGGCCTTCGGCAAGGTGCTGTCGCCCCAGTACCTCCTCTTCCTGCTGCCGCTCGTACCGCTCGCCGACTCCGCCGCGGCGGCGGGCCTGCTGCTCCTCGCGCTCGGGCTGACCCAGATCTGGGCCCGGTTCCCGGGGCCGTTCCTCGAGCTGACGCGGCTCGGCCCCGCGATCTGGGCGGCGCTCGCCCGGAACCTCGTGCTCGTCGCGCTCTACGGGATCCTGCTCGCGGGCCTGCGCGAGAGCCGGACGACGAGCAGCGCGTACAGCCCGACGACGCCGAGATCGCGTGCCAGCACCCACCAGGTGAGCGAGTCCTTGTAGGCGGCGCCGTTCGGGCCGCCGGGGGCGTGGAAGCGGTCGAAGACGACGTGCGTCAGCACGAGCACGACCGCGGTTCCGGCCGCCGCGACCGGGCCGGCCGCCGGAACGAGCGGCGCCAGCCAGTCGACGTACTGCGGCGAGAAGACCTTCCCGAACGCGACGAAGCCGAGCACGGCCGCCGCCGCGGCGACGAGCGGGCGCCGGTTGCGGCGCCAGAACAGCCACGCGACGAGGAGCACGGCCGCGACCTCGGCGACCGAGGTCAGCGCCCCGACCGCGTCCGCCAGCCGGCCGACGGCGTTCGTCGACCCCGGCGACTCCGCCGCCGCGCGGAGGTGCAGCAGGCCGAGCCGGTTGAGGGCGAGCAGGACCGCGCCGCCGAGGCTCTCGAGCTCGAGCCCCCGCTTCACCTGGACCCAGTAGCTGTAGCGCAGGCCGCCCGGCCCCATGATCGCCGGCGGCAGGTGCACCAGCAGGAGCACGCCCACGAACCAGGCGAGCGCGCGCCGCACCCCCTCCCGTCCGCCGCGCTCCCAGGTCTCGACCAGGGCGAGGGGCAGCAGCACGGCCGGGTAGAGCTTCGCCGCGACGGCGAGCGCCAGCAGGACGTAGGCGGTGCGCTCGCGCCGGCGCACGAAGGCGAGCAGCGCCGCCGCCGTGAGGAAGGCCGGCCAGAGGTCGTAGGCGTTCAGCGCGATCGGGCCGATCAGGAGCGGCGAGACCCCGGCGACGATGACGGCGGCGGCGATCCGGATCCGCGAGGCCGACACCGTGGCCAGCGCCGCGACGAGCATGACCACCGAAGCCGCCCCGAGGATCGCCATCGTCCACCGGAAGCCGGGCGCGTAGGCGCCGGGCAGCAGCGTGACGCCGTAGAAGAGCGGCTGGGCGAGCGGCGGGTACTCGTCGAAGAAGTCGCGGTACGGCCATTCACCGTGCGCCATGTGCTGCCCGTAGAGGCGGTAGAGGTGGACGTCGCCGTACGGCGCCGAGTCGAGCAGGCCGCCGCGGACGGCGAGGCAGCAGACGAGGAACAGCACCGCCCCTCCGGCCGCCGCGAGCCATGCTCCGCGGCGGTCGCTCACGGGTGGGCGGGCGCCGAGCCGTCGAGCGCGGCGTCGAGCCGGTACGTCGGCGCGCGCGTCATCGCAGGTCCTTGTTGGTCTCCATGTCGAACCACATCGCGAACAGGGTGAACTGCGAGCCGGAGATCACGAGCAGCGCGACCAGGACGACCGTGCCCACGGTGAACGGATACCCGGCCAGCCGGTAGCCGACCACGATCATCCCCAGGATCACGCCGGCGGCGGTCGCGACGAAGCCGAAGAGGTAGAAGAAGACGAGCGGGTGGAAGTCGCGCTTCACGTACTTCTCCCACAGCCGCCAGAAGAAGCCCTTCAGCAGCAGCCAGGAGATGCGCGGGACGACGTGCCGGTAGCGCATGCCGGACCGCTCGCCGACGCCGTACACCGGTCGCGAGGGGACGTCGCGCACCCGCGCGTTCCAGACGTTCAGGTGCACGAGCATGTCGTTCGGGAAGCCGTAGCTCGGGTAGACGCGGTCGAGGTCGAGCTGGGACAGCATCTCGCGTCGCGATCGCCGTGTAGCCGGACTGCGAGTCGGCGACGTGCCAGTACCCCGAGGCGATCTTCGTCAGCATCGAGAGCACCGCGTTGCCGAGGTAGCGCGTCCGCGGGATCAGCTTCCACGCCTGGCCGGTGAAGAGCCGGTTCGCCTTCGCGTAGTCGACCTCGCCGCGGACGACCGGGCGGACGAGCGCCGGCAGGTCGGCCGGGTCCATCTGGTTGTCCCCGTTCATCACGACGACGACGTCGTAGCCCTGCTCGAGCGCATGCCGGTAGCCCGTGACGGTGGCGGCGCCGACGCCGCTGTTCCGTTCGTGCCGCAGCACCTCGACCCGCTCGTCGCCCGCGCCGGCGGCCGCGTCCGCGGTCCCGTCTCCGGAGCCGTCGTCGACGACGACGATCCGGTCGACGAGGCCGGGGATGCCGCCGATCGTCGTCGCGATCAACGCCTCCTCGTCGTGCGCGGGCACGACGACCGCGACACGCTTGCCCTCGAGCACTACTCCTCGGTGCGGGAGGCGAGCCGCGGAGCGACACGGTCCCAGAGGAGCGCGACGAGCGCCCCGAGCACGAGCCCGATCAGCGCCGCGACGACGACCGTGTTGCGCCGGCTACGCGCCGTCACCCGCTGCGACGAGGCGCCGGTCAGGACCTTCGGCACCTCGACCTGCTCGGCCTGGGCGAGGAGCTGCGTCGCGTTGATGACGTCCGACTGGAGCGTCCGCAGCTGCAGCTGGAAGAGGAGCTTGTCGGTCGTCGAGACCTGCGCGCTCGCGATCCCCTGCTTGATCGTGTTGATCGACTGCCGGTCGGCGGTGATCTGGTGCTCGAGGTTCGCGACCTTGCGGTCGGGGTAGCCGGAGACCCTCTCCACGACCGCGCGCGCGAAGCCGTCGGCCGCGCACGCCGCGAGCTTCGCCTTCTTCGCCTGGACCGCGATCTTCACGACCGGGTTCTGCCCGTTGCGGGTCAGGGCGCCCGGAACGGCGTTCGCCGTGATCCCGCCGCCGATGTCGCCCGGCTTCGCCTGGCAGCCCTTGGCCACGGTGCGGATCACCGTGGGGGAGCCGACGATGCCGTTGACCGCGGACGGGTTCGTCTGCAGCGTCTGCAGGGGGCTGCCGCCGTTCGGGGAGTACGGCTGGCCGAGGTACACGGTGGCGCTCGCCTTGTAGACCTCGTTGCCGCCGAGCGAGACGCCGTAGCCGATCACCGCCCCGATCGCGAGCCCGGCGGCGAGCAGCCACCAGCGCACCGCGAGCAGCCGCCCGTAGCGGGCGAAGTCGACCTCCTGCTCGCCCTCGGGGTCCAGACCGCCCTCGCTCTGCCGCTCGTCCGGGCTCATGCCGCGGCGACTGTACCCGAGACCCAGGACCACATCGCGGTCAACCCGACTTCGAGCGGCGTCCGCGGCGCCCAGCCGAGGTCGCGGCCGACCCGCGAGACATCCGCCCTCGTGCGGCTCACGTCGCCGCTCGCGGCCGTCACGTGCCGGCGCTCGAGGCGGCGGCCCGAGATCCGCTCGAGCAGGCCGATCGCCTCCGTCAACGTCGCCTCCTCCCCGCCGCCGACGTTGTAGAGCGCACCCGGCGCGGCGCGCTCCATCGCGGCGATCGTCGCCGCGACGGCGTCGGCGACGTAGGTGAAGCTGCGCGACTGCGCGCCTGCCCCGTAGATCTCGAAGACGCCCCCGTCGAGCAGACGGTCGCAGACGCGCCGGAAGAGCATGTCCGGCCGCTGCCGCGGGCCGTAGACCGTGAAGTAGCGGAGGACGACGGCGTCGAGCCCGAACCCGACCGCGTAGGCGTGGGCGAGGTGCTCGCAGCCGAGCTTCGTGAGCCCGTAGGGGGAGATCGGGCGCGGCACGGTCTCCTCCGGCGTCGGGTACGCCTCGGCCTCGCCGTAGACCGACGAGGAGGAGGCGAGGACGACGCGCACGCCGGCGGAGACCGCGGTCTCGAACACGCGCTGGGTCGCGAGCAGGTTCCGGCGCAGGTAGAGGGGGAAGACGTCGCCGAAGCTGCGCACGCCGGGCTGCCCGGCGAGATGGTAGACGCCGTCCACGCCGTCCAGGTCGAGCGCCTGCTCGGCGAGGTCGAGCCGGAGCACGTCGACGCCGGCCGCGTTCCGCTCCTTCTCGGCGGGGTCGTAGTAGTCGGTGAAGCAGTCCACCCCGACCACCTCGTGGCCGGCCGCGAGGAGCGCCTCGGCCAGGTGGGAGCCGACGAAGCCGGCCGCGCCCGTGACGACGTAGCGCACTAGCGGGGGACCATCCCGTACACGCGCCTGTACCCGACGAGGAAGAGGCGACCGTTCACGGCCACCGCGGGAGAGTACTTGCCGTCCGGGAACGTCCAGAGCAGCTTCCCCGTGCGCACGTCGAGGGCATAGGTCCGCCGCTCGAGGGTGGCGAAGTAGACGACGGAGCCGATCACGGTGGGCGAGCCGGAGATCGGGCCGTTCGCGGTGAAGCTCCAGCGCTCCGCCCCCGTGGCCGCGTCGAAGGCCGCGAACCGATCGGAGTACGAGCCCACGAGGACGAGGTCGCGCCAGACGGCCGCCGACGAATAGACGTATCCGCCCAGGCCGTGCGACCAGCGGAGCTTCCCCGACCTCGCTCCGAACGAGTACAGCTTGCCGTCGGTCGAGCCGATGTAGACGCGTCCGTGCGCGACCGCGGGCGTCGCGTAGAAGCGGCCTCCGTGCAGGAGCGTCCCCTGCGCCGACGCCTTCCAGATCAGCTTCCCCGTCATCGAGAGGCAGTAGACGTCGCCGTCGTAGGAGCCGAAGTAGAGCCGGCCGTCCGAGAAGGCGAGCGCCCCCTTGACGGGGCCGCCGGCGTGGAACTTCCAGATCACCCGGCCGTCGTGCCCCTCGAGGGCCCAGACGTCGCCGTTCCAGTCGCCGACGTAGACCTTGCCGGCCACGAGCAGCGGCGAGCTCTCGCTCGGCCCGATGCGGGTGCGCCAGACCACGTGCCCGAAGCCCGCGGCGAAGCGGACGACCTCGCCGGCGATCCCCGGGTCGCCGGCGCTGCGGTTGCACGGCGGCCGGTTCAGGAAGCTCATGAACACCGAGCCGTACGCGCCGACGGCGGGGCTCGCCGCGACGCAGCGGTGCGAGTGGTACTTCCACGCGCGCTTCCCGGTGCGGAGGTTGACGGCGGCGAGCGTGCCCTCGGCGGTGGCGAAGTAGAGGCGGCCGTAGCCGATCGAGGGCGGAAACTCGACGAGGCTGTCGGCGCGGAACCACCAGACCGTCCGGAACGGCGGACGGAGGGGGAGGTCGATCGAGCGGGTGCGCGCCGCCCCGAACCCGTACATCGGCCACTCGATGCTCGCCGTCGGCCGCGGGGGCGTCGGCGCGGCCGTCGAGAACTCGACCGTCGAGGAGCCGCGCACGTCGCCGACCTGGTGCAGGCGGTGCACGAGGTAGGCGGCGGCGCCTCCCCCGCCGGCCAGGAGCGCGACGGCGAGGATGAGCACGAGTCGACGCACAGCGCGCCAAGGGTACGCGTCGCCCGCCGGGCGGGCGGGCGGCCGCTACGGCGCGGGCGGCGGCGGGGCGGCGGTGCCGGCCGGAGGCGGTGGGACGGCGGCGCCGGCGAGCGGCGGCAGGTCGACCCGCGTGGTCAGCCCGGCCGAGTTCGTCGCGTCGAGCGCCGCGTACCAGGTGCCCGGCGGGATCGCGAGCTGGAGGCTCCCGCTCGTCGGCTGCTGCCCGAGGTCGAGCGTCTGCGGCGGGTTGACGCCCTCCGGGTCGGTGAGCTCGAGCGTGAAGGCGAGCCAGGGGGTCCCCGGCTCGTCGGCCGTCCAGGTGAGGACGTTGGTCGCCGTGTCCACCTGCACCGTGTCCGTGGTCAGCGGCGGCGGGGCGGTGTCCCAGCCGACCGTCACCGGCGCCAGCGAGTACGCCTTGTGGCGCTTGGCGAAGTCGACCGCCCTCACCGTCACGGGATACGTTCCCGGCTGCACGCCCGGCCCCGGCTTCCACGTGAGCACGTGGTCGCCGCGCGAGACGTTCCTCCACGTCAGCACCGTGCCCGCGACCACGAGCGTGAGCGACGTCGCCCGCTTCGAGAGCGTGATCGGGATCCCGACGGTGTCGAGCCAGCCGTCGAGCGGAAGCGGGAACACGACGAGCGTCGGCGGCGGCTGCGGCTGCGTCACCAGCGGCGGCTGGTACGTGTAGTTCGCGAACCGCGCCGCAGCGTCCTGCCAGAAGGGGTCGGCCGTCTGCTTCGCGAGCTTCCCGAGCAGCTTCGTCACGAACTCCTGGTAGCTCCACTTCGCGTAGCCGCCGCCGAGCTCGTAGCGCGACCAGTCGCCGGTGTCGAAGCGCGCGAACAGCCCGCGCGTCGCCGTGAGCATGCGCTCCGCGTACGCCTGCGCCGCCGTGTCGTTCGCCGCGTTCGCGTACTCCCGCAGCGAGACCACGGCCTGCAGCTGCGCGTTGAGCACGATCTCGCGGTCGAAGCCGTACAGCCGCACCCACGGGCCGGTCGAGAGCTGCATCGAGAGCCCGCCCGGGATCGTGCGGTACGCCTTCTCCGCGGCGAGCAGCAGCGAGTCGTCGCCGAGGAGCCCCGCCGCGCGCGCGAGCGCCTGCGCCGCCACCGCCTGCGCGAGCCCCGAGGCCCACGGCGGCCGGCCGGAGCCGTACGGGAACGAGTACTCCCAGAGCAGCGTCCCCCGGCGCGGGATCGCCCGTGCGAGAAGCGAGTCGGCGAGCTGCCGCGTCCCCTCGCTGTCGCGCTGCGCGGCGAGCGCGTTCAGCTGCGAGAAGCTCGCGAGCGGGTGGAACTCGAGCCCCTTGCCCGGGAACCAGCGATAGATCACGCCGTCGGGCCCGCGCACGTCGGTCGCGCTCGTCGGGATCCGGTGCGTGCTCAGGTAGTCGACGTTCTCGCGCAGCTGCGAGAAGAGCGCGGTGGCGCGCGGCGAGATGTACGAGTCCCAGATCGCGGACACCTGCGAGAGCTGCGACTCGAGCACGTAGCCGCGGAGCTTCGGCAGGACGCGGATCCCGTGCTGGGCGAGGTAGACGTCCGCCCGGTAGCGCCGAGCGTCGGGCCCCTTCACCCAGCCGCGCTGCACCGCGTGCGCGATCCCCCGCTTCGCGAGCACGACCGTGCGCGACGTCCGCGCGGAGGCGACGAGCGGGAAGGCGAGCGCTGCAGCGGCGGTGACGGCGAGCACGGCGCCGAGGCGCCGTCCGCCCGTCACGTGTGCGGGCGCCGCGGGTCTCGGGTGTGGGAAGCGGTGATTCGCGTCACGGCGCGGTGGTTCGAGGGTCGTGCCCTGGGCTCTACTGCGTAGAGACGAGAGTAGCCGTGGAAAAGTAAGCGCATCCCGTTCCCGGAGACCGGGACGTAGTGCCCGTGGCCGAACGTGAGCAGCGTCTTCCCGGTCGCCGCGTCCACGCCGACGATGCGGTGCGCGAAGCTCCCGGCGTACGCGACGCCGTCGACGACGACGGCCGCGCCGGAGATCGGGCCGCCCGCCCAGACGCGCCAGAGGACGGCTCCGCTCGCGGCCGAGACGGCGTAGAAGTCGCCGTCGTAGGAGCCGAAGAAGACGCGGCCGCCCCAGACCGCGGGCGAGGAGTAGACGTAGCCGCCGGTGCCGACGCTCCAGAGCCGGCTGCCGCCGGTCGTGAACGCGGTCAGCGACAGGCCGGTGGAGGAGGGGACGAAGACGCGGCCGCCGGCGACGGCGGGCGTCCCGTAGATCCGCCCGTTCACCGAGCCCGTCCAGCGGACGGCGCCGTCGCGGGCGCGGAGCGCCCAGAGGCGTCCGGCGTAGTCGCCGATGTAGAGGGAGCCGCCGGCGAGCGAGGCGCTCGAGGTGACCTTCGCGCCGACCACGCGGGTCCAGCGCAGCTCGCGCGTCGCGAGGTCGAGCGCGTAGAGGCGGCCGTTCCAGGCGCCGAAGTAGTCGACGCCGCCCCGGACGATCGGCGACGACTCGATCGGCGAGCCCGCGCTCCAGCTCCAGCGGACGTGCCCGCTGGCGCGGTCG
Organism: uncultured Actinomycetes bacterium; assembly: GCA_963746895.1. Classification (GTDB taxonomy): domain Bacteria; phylum Actinomycetota; class Thermoleophilia; order Gaiellales; family Gaiellaceae; genus Palsa-739. The sequence continues at coordinate 92,210 of CAVVDI010000005.1, forward strand.
AGGGCGATGACGCGGCCGTCCATCGTGTGGTAGACGAGCAGCCGCCCCGCGATCGCCGGCGACGAGGCCATGCGCGGCCGCCCCGGCGTGTCGTGCCGCCAGACCTGGGTGCCGAAGCGCATCGAGAGCGCGCGGATGCTGCCGCTCGCGTTCGCGATGTACGCGACGCCGTCGTCCACGACCGCCGGGAACTCGATCAGCCCGCCGACGGCGGCGCTCCACACCGTCCGGAACGGCGGCCGCAGCCGGATGTGCGACTGCACCTGCGCCCGCGAGGCGGTGACGCCGTACACCGGCCACTGCAGGTCGGGCCGGTAGATGCGGAGCGTCGCCCTGCGCGTGCGGTCGAAGTGGACGAGCATCGTCCGCGGCGAGAAGCCGGTCGCGCTCACCGTCACCGGCAGCAGCCGCCGCTCGGGGACGTGGATCCGCGCGACACCCGTACGATCGGCGCTGCCGCTGCGGCCCCAGAGATGGACGGTCGCGCCGGGCACGCGGACGCGGCGGTCGCCGTCGAGCACGGTCACGAGCAGCGTGACGCCGCGCTCCGGCGCGCCGGCCACCGGCGGCTCCGGGCGCGGCTGCCGGACCGGCGCCGCGGCGTCGTGCGTGGAGGCCGGAGCCGCACGCCGCCGCGAGCCCTGCGAGCGCCACCAGGGCGGAGAGTCGGAGCAGCGGCGCTACGGCTCCGCCCGCTCCGGGACGGCCGGGTCGGGGAGCTCTTCCGCGAACGGCTCGAGCTTACCGCTCTCGTCGGGGGCCAGCACGAGCTCGGAGAAGAAGCGCGTCATCACGAGGCCCTCGCGGAAGTCGCCCAGGCGCGGCTCGGGCCGCTCGCCGGCGGCGAGCGCCAGCGCGAGCTCGGGGTAGCGGCTGCCGGCGGCGGTCGGCAGCGGGAAGCCGCCGCCGAAGCGCGGGTTGATGTCGGTGACCAGATGGGTGCCGTCGGGCTCGCGGAAGCACTGGATGTTGGCCGGGCCGACGAGCCCGACCGTCTCGGCCACGTGGCGCCCGACCTCGATCAGGACGGGGTCGCGGATCGTCATCCCCTTGATCGACTCGCCGCCCTTCGACTCGATCATCGTCCGCGGCACCGCGTTGAGGCAGCGGCTCTCGAGGTCGCAGAAGACGTCGATCGAGAACTCCTCGCCCGCGCAGAGCGTCTGCACCATGCGAGTCGTGGTCGGTGTGGTCGAGGAAGAACTCGAGCTCGCGCGGGCCGCTGCAGCGGTAGATGCCGCGCGAGCCGAAGCCGTGGCGCGCCTTCACGAGCACCGGGAAGGCGAGGTCGTCCGGGAGCGCCTCCGGCAGCCACGACGCCGGCGAGCCGATCCCGCGCTCCTCGAAGAGGAGGTGGGCGAGCCACTTGTCGGCGAGCGCGTCGACGACCTCGGGAGCCGGGAGCAGCACGAGCGCGCCGCCGAGCTGGTCCCGGCCGCGGGCGAGCACGCCGTGGTCGAGGTCGGTGAGGGGCACGACGAGCGAGAGCCCGTGCCGCTCGACGAGGGCGCGGAGCGCCGGCACGTAGGCGGGATCGCGCACGGCGGGGACGAGCTCGTGCACGTCGGCGTGGTAGAGCGCCGGGGCGAGGGGGTTCAGGTCGGTCGCGACGGTGCGCGCGCCGGCCCGGCGGAAGGCGGTCACGATGTCGACGCGCTGCCCGGCGCAGGTGAAGAGGACGCCGCTCACCGGCGAGACAGTAGCGGCCTCTGCTTGAGTGGTCGCCGTGCTGCGCCGCCTCATCGCCGTGCCGGCCGTGCTGCTGGCCGCGTGGCTCGTCGCCTGTCTGGTGCTGTTCGTGTGGCCGCCGGCCGAGACCGGCGCACCCGCGCACGCCGACGCGGTGATCGTGCTCTCCGGCTCGGTCGAGCGCCTGCCGCCGGCGGAGCGCCTGATCCGCGACGGGGTCGCGCCGGTGCTCGCGATCTCGAGCGTCGCGCGGACTCCGAAGTGGAAGGCCGCCCTCCGGCTCTGCCGGGCCGGACGGTACGCGGGCGCCCGCGTCCTCTGCTTCGAGGCGACGCCGTACAGCACGCGCGGCGAGGCGGAGACCGTGACCCGGATCGCGCGCGCGCGCGGCTGGCGCTCGCTCGTCGTCGTCTCGTCGACCTTCCACCTGACCCGGGCCGGGATGCTCTTCCACCGCTGCTACAACGGGAAGCTCTCGCTCGTCGGCGCGCCGCTCGCCTGGTGGCGGCTGCCCGCGGAGTGGGCCTCCGAGACCGGGAAGCTCCTCGTCCAGGCGACGGTCGAGCGCGGCTGCTAGAAGAACCCGACCGCGCCCCGGTAGACGACGAACGGCAGGTCGACGAGGGCGAGCAGCCCGAGCGCCCAGGGGAGGAGCCGCGGCAGGCGGCGGCCGAGCTTCGAGGCGCCCCACGCGAAGCAGAGCGCCCAGGCCCAGAGCGTGCTGAGCATGAACACGGGCTTGATCACGTCGCCGTCGGGCGTCGGGTAGCCGATCGCGAAGTAGAGATATCCGGCGAGGCCGGCGAGCGGCATCAGCGCCGGCAGCAGCCGGGCCCCGTCGAACCGGGAGAGCGACCGCCCGAGCAGCCACAGCCAGCCGACGAGTGCGAGCAGCGTCGGCAGGATCCCGACGGCGTTCTGCACCCCGAGCCACGCGCGCGCCGCGACCGACGGGGAGCCGGCGGCGCTCGACCAGGCGAAGACGCCGTACCAGTCGCCCCAGATGTCGACGTACGTCTGCGGCCAGACCTCGTTCGCGAAGCGCGGGCGGTGCGCCGCCGTGAAGACCTCGGGCAGGCCGCTGCCGAGGTAGAAGCTGGCGGGGCGGCGCTCGAAGAAGGGCTTGGCGGAGTGCGGCCGGTCGAAGATCGGGTTCGCGTAGTGGATCGTCCGGTACGCGTACCAGGGCGCCGCCACCACGGCGCAGACGGCGAGCGCCACCGCCAGCGAGCGGAGCGGCGGCCGCCGCTCCCGGGCGAGCGCCGCGAGCCACGCGAGCACGACGACGGCCAGGGTGTAGAGGCCGAACTGCCGGACCATCAGGCTCGCTCCGAGCGCCGCGCCGAGCCCGGCCGCGGCACGGGCTCCGGACCGGCCCCCGACGAGGATCCGCGCGGCGAGGAAGGCGCAGAGGGCCGAGAGGAGGAGATCGGTCGGCTCGGGGTTGAACATCGACGCCGTCCGCTGCAGCACCGGCGAGAGCGCGACGAACCCCGCCGCGGCGACCGGCAGCCAGGGATCGCGCGGCCAGAGCAGGCGGGCGAGCGCGGCGACGAGCAGGACCGCGCCGAAGACGGCCGGGACGTTCAGCAGCTGGCCGAGCTTGTGCGCGTCGCCGAGCCCGGCCGTGCGCCCGAGCCAGGTCACGGCGCCGGCGAGGCCGTAGTAGAGCGGCGGCGAGTAGTACTCGGGGGTCTCGTTGCGGTAGGGCAGGCGGTGGTGCTGGATCAGGAAGTCGGCGTACTCGCGGTGCGAGGCCGCGTCGTAGCCGGCGCCCGACGGATAGGAGAGCGCATTCCAGGCCGTGAGCCCGGCGCCGAGGAGCGCCACGCCGGTCGCCGCACGCTCCGGGGTCACCCGGAGCGCAAGCGGCAGGCGCGTCACCGCGCTCGCCATCCGCCCGTCTCGCCCTTGTAGGTGCCCCGGAAGAGGGCGAGCGGCGTGCGGGCGAGGATCCGCAGGTCGAGCAGCGGCGAGCGGTGCTCGACGTACCAGACGTCGAGCTCGATCCGTTCCGCCCAGGGGAGCGCCGCCCGGCCGTGGATCTGCGCCCAGCCGGTGATCCCCGGCCTGACGTCGAGCCGGCGCCGCTGGCGCTCGTCGTAGCGCTCGACCTGGTAGCGGAGCGTCGGCCGGGGCCCGATCACGCTCATCTCGCCGCGGATCACGTTCCAGAGCTGCGGCAGCTCGTCGAGCGAGAGCCTGCGCAGGATCCGCCCGGCGCGCGTGATCCGCGGGTCGCCCTCGTTGACGGCGTAGCCGGCCCCGAGCGTCTCGGCGCCCGGCACCATCGTCCGCAGCTTCAGCAGCTCGAAGTCGGCGCCGTCCCTGCCGACGCGCACCTGCCGGTAGAGCACCGGCCCGCCGCCCTCGAGCTTGACCGCGAGCGCCGCGGCGCCGAGCAGCGGGCTCGAGACGAGCAGCGCCGCGCCGGCCAGCGCGACATCGGCGGCCCGGTTCATGCGTCGACCCGGCTCAGCGCGTCCCCTCCGCCGCCTCCCAGGTCGCGGGGACGCCGCGCCGGAGGTAGTTGACGAGCGCCTGGACCGTCGCCCACGTCACGAGCACGTAGTAGCGGGCGATCCCCACGCCGAGGGCGGCCGCGCCGAGCAGCCCGAGCTGGAGCCCGAGCGCGATCTGGAAGACCGGCCCGTCGCCGAGCAGGGCCGCGCTCGCCCCGAGCAGGACGAGGTGGAGCACCCCGCTCGCGTAGCGCAGGTGCCGGTGCGAGAGCACCTCGACGAGGTAGAGCGGGCGCAGCCGTCGCAGCATCCGGCCCTCGAAGACGATCGCCCAGCAGTGCTCGAACATCCGCACCTTGCGCCGGTACTCGTCCTCGGTGGTCGGCGTCGCCCTCTCGTACGCGTTCGCCTCGGGCTCGTAGACCGCGCGCCGCCCGCGCTGCACCATCAGGTACGGGAAGGCGAGGTCGTGCCCGAAGCGCGAGTCGACCTCGACGTAGTCCTCGCGGCGCACCGCGTAGATCGAGCCGTTGCCGCCCGTGACCGAGTCGAGGCGCGACTCGTCCGCCCGCAGGGCGAGCTCGTAGCGCCAGTAGAGGCCCTCCTTGTTGCGGCCGTCGTCGTTCGTGATGTTCAGGCGGCCGCAGACGTAGGCGACGTCGGGGTCGGCGAAGTTGCGGACGAGCTTGCGCAGCGCGTCGGGAGCCCAGGTCGAGTTCGCGTCCGAGAAGGCGACCACCTCGGTGTCGGTGGCGCGCACGGCGCCGTCCTGCGCCGCGACCTTGCCGCCGCGCGCGTTGCCGACGACGCGGGCGCCCGCCGCCGCGGCGAGCTCGGCGGTGCGGTCGGTCGAGGCGTCGTCGGTCACGACGAGCTCGAGCCTCTCCGGCCGGGTAGTCGAGCGCGCGCAGGTTCTCGAGCCGGCCCTCGATCACGCTCTCCTCGTCGTGCGCCGTGACGACGAGCGCGACCGACGGCAGGAGCTCCTCGTCCTGCACGACGCGGCGGGAGCGCACGCGCGCCGCGGCGGCGGCCGCCGCCGGGTAGAGCGCGTGCGTCCAGACGAGCGCGCCGAGCGAGCCCCAGAAGACGACCTTGACCGCGGTCACGGCGTGGGATGGTACGCGCCGCGACCGTCGGTACGATCAGGCCGGTGAGCGGCGGGATCTGCTTCGTGGTCGGCGCGCGGCCGAACTTCATGAAGACCGCGCCCGTCCTGCACGCGCTCCGCGACACCGAGCCGTCGCTGCCGACGTTCCTCGTCCACACCGGCCAGCACTACGACGACGCGATGTCCGACGTCTTCCTGCGGGAGCTCGCGCTGCCGCAGCCCGACGTCGTCCTCTCCGTCGGGAGCGGCAGTCACGGCGAGCAGACCGCACGGGCGATCGTCGAGGTCGAGCGGGTGCTCCGGGAGCTCCGGCCGCAGCTGGTCGTGGTCGCGGGTGACGTCAACTCGACGCTCGCCGCCGCGCTCGCCGCCGTGAAGCTCGGCCTGCCCGTCGCGCACATCGAAGCCGGACTCCGCAGCTTCGATCCGACGATGCCGGAGGAGATCAACCGAAAGCTGACCGACCACGTCAGCGAGGTGCTCCTCGTGCACTCGGCGTCGGCGGTCCAGAACCTGGAGGCCGAGGGAATCGCGCGCGAGCGGATCGATCTCGTCGGCAACACGATGGTCACCTCGCTGCTCCGTCACCTGGAGGCGGCACGAGCGAGAGAGCCCTGGGGCGCCGTGAACGTCGAGCCGGGGCGCTTCGCGCTCGTCACGCTCCACCGGCCGGCGCTCGTCGACGACGACGAGCTCCTGGCGCTGACCATGGACGGGCTCGACGCGCTCGCCGAGGACGTCCCCGTGGTCTTTCCGGTGCACCCTCGTACCCGGCGCCGACTCGACTCGCTGGGCATCGCCGCGCGCTCGCCGCGGCTCCGTCTGATCGAGCCACTCGGCTACCTCGACTTCGTCGGACTGGAATCCGCCGCGAAGCTCGTTCTCACCGACTCCGGCGGCGTCCAGGAGGAGACCTCCGCGCTCGGTGTGCCCTGCTTCACGCTGCGCGACGCCACCGAGCGTCCGGTGACGGTCGAGCTCGGGACGAATACGGTGCTGGGAGCGCGCCCGGAGCGGATCGCCGAGATCCCCCGACTGCTGCGCGACCGCCGGCCGCCGACGCCGCTGCCCCTCTGGGACGAACAGGCGGGAGAGCGCGCAGCGGCCGTTCTCGCCGCGTGCGTCGGCGCCTCGGCGCTCGTCTGAGCCGATGTGCGGAATCGCCGGAGCGCTCGCCCTGCGAGACGCGTCCTTCCGCGTGGACGAGGAGTACGTGACGCGGATGCGCGAGACGCTCGCGCACCGCGGACCCGACGGCGGCGCCACCTGGGTGGCCGAGGACGGCCGGGTCGGACTGGGCTTCCGGCGCCTCGCGATCGTCGACCTCTCGGACGCCGCCATGCAGCCGATGGCGAACGAGGACGGGTCGGTCCGGATCGTCGTCAACGGCGAGATCTACAACCACGCCGACCTCCGCCGGGAGCTCGAACCGCTCGGCCACCGCTTCCGCACCGACCACTCCGACACCGAGGCGGTGGTGCACGCGTTCGAGGAGTGGGGCATCGACTGCCTGCACCGGCTCCGCGGCATGTTCGCGCTCGCGATCTGGGACGAACGGGAGCGGACGCTGTGGCTCGCGCGCGACCGCGTGGGGATCAAGCCGCTCCACTGGTCGCTCTACGCCGGCCGGCTCGCCTTCGGCTCTGAGATCAAGGCGCTGCTCGCCGACCCGGAGCGGACCCGCGCCGTCGACCCGGAGGCCCTGTACCACTACCTCTCCTTCCTCACCACCCCGGCACCGCTGACGCTCTTCTCCGGCATCCGCAAGCTCCCGGCCGGCTCGTGGCTGCGCGCGACGGAGGACGGAGCCGTGCGCGTCGAGGAGTGGTGGGATCCCTGGGACCGCGCCGATCCGGTCGCGGGAGACGACACGGAGCTCGCGGAGCGGATCCTCGAGAAGCTCCGCGAGGCGGTGGAGCTGCGCAAGATGGCTGACGTCCCCGTCGGGATCTTCCTCTCCGGCGGCATCGACTCCTCGACGAACGCAGCGCTCTTCGCGGCCGGGGAGCGCCGTCCGGTGCACACCTTCTCGATCGGCTACGACGCCGACTACGCCTCCTATCCGAGCGAGCTGCCGTGGGCACGGCGGATGGCCGACGCCGTCGGTGCCGACCACCACGAGCGGATCGTCTCGCAGCAGGACCTGCTCGACTTCCTGCCCGAGCTCGTGCGGCTGCAGGACGAGCCCATCGCGGACCCGGTGGCCGTCCCGCTCTACTACCTCTCCGAGCTGGCGCGGCGCAGCGACGTGTTCGTCTGCCAGGCGGGCGAAGGCGCCGACGAGCTGTTCTGGGGCTATCCGTCGTGGCGGACGCACCTCCGCCTGCAGCGAGCCGACGACCTCCCGCTGCCCGGGCTCGTGAAGCAGGGCGGCCTCGCAGCGCTCCGCGCCGCCGGAAAGGAGACCTCGCGCCCCTACGAGTTCCTCCGCCGCGGCGCCGCAGGCGAGCCCGTCTTCTGGGGAGGCGCCGAGGGGTTCACCGAACGTCAGAAGCAGCGACTGCTCGGCCCGGAGCTCCGCGGCGAGCTCCACGGCCTCTCGTCGTGGCAGGCGCTCGCGCCGCTGCGGGAGCGGTTCGAGCGCTCGGCCTGGGAGCCGTCGCACCTGCACTGGATGAGCTATCTCGACCTGAAGCTCCGCCTGCCCGAGCTGCTGCTCGCCCGGATCGACCGGATGTCGATGGGCGCCTCGGTCGAGGTGCGCGTGCCCTTCCTCGACCACGAGCTGGTGGAGCTGACGCTGGGGATCCCGGCGGCGGCGAAGACCAGGAACGGAGAGCTGAAGCGGCTGCTGAAGCTCGCCGTCGCCGACCTCCTGCCGCCCGAGCTGCTGGCGCGGCCGAAGCAGGGCTTCCGTGTGCCCGTCGACGAGTGGGTGCTCGACCGCCTCGGCGCGCGGACACGGCGGGAGGTCGACGAATTCTGCGCGGAGACGGGACTTCTCGACCGCGCCGAGGCGTCGCGCCTGCTGGAACGCCCCAGGCGCGACGCGTGGTACCTCCTCAACCTCGCGCTCTGGTGGAAGGAGTATGTGGCGTGAAGCAGGTGCTGATCCGCGGCGGAGGTGTCGCCGTCGAGGAGGTTCCGGCGCCGGTCGCGTCGCCGCGCGGCGTTCTCGTGCGCGTCGAGTGGTCGTGCGTGAGCGTCGGCACGGAGTCGGCGAGCGTCGCCATGTCGGGACTCCCGCTCTACCGCCGCGCGCTGAAGCAGCCGGAGCACGCGAAGCGCGCGGTGGAGATCGCGCGCAACGAGGGGTTCGTGCGGACGTTCAAGCGGATCCGCGGGCAGCTGTCGGCAGGGCTGCCGACCGGCTACTCGGCCGCCGGCGTCGTCGTCGCCGTCGGCTCGGAGGTCGAGGGCTTCGCGGCAGCGACCGGGTCGCCTGCGCCGGCCGGGCATCGCCAACCACGCCGAGCTGATCGACGTCCCCGTCAACCTCGCGGTGCGGGTCCCGGACGAGGTCGGGCTCGACGCAGCCTCCACCGTCACCCTCGGCTCGATCGCACTGCAGGGCGTCCGCCGCGCCGCGCCGGCGCTCGGCGAGAGCATCGGCGTGATCGGGCTCGGAGTCCTCGGCCAGCTGACCGTGCAGCTGCTGCGCGCAGCCGGCTGCCGCGTGCTCGCGACGGATCTGGATCCGAGCCGCGTCGCGCTCGCGGTCGCACACAGCGCCGAGGACGCGAGCGGCGACTTCGCGAGCGGTCGCGCGCGCTCACCGGCGGCTTCGGCGCCGATGCCGTGATCGTCACGGCGGCGACCGCGTCGAGCGACCCGATGCACGAGGCTGCGCAGGCGTGCCGTCGCAAGGGCCGCGTCGTCATCGTCGGCGACGTCGGACTCGAGCTCCGTCGTTCCGACCTCTACGAGAAGGAGCTCGACGTCCTCATGTCCACGTCCTACGGGCCCGGCGCTACGACCCGGTGTACGAGCTCGAGGGCCAGGACTATCCGATCGGCTACGCGCGCTGGACGGAGAACCGCAACATGGAGGAGGTCATGCGCCTGCTCGCGACCGGCGCGCTCGCCCTCGCCGCGCTGCCGCAGGAGCGGTTCGAGTCGACGAGGCCGAGACGGCCTACGCGGCGCTCGGCGGCGAGCACAAGCCGCTGCTCGTGCTCCTCTCGTATCCGGAGCGGAAAGACGCCAGGCACAGACGGGTCGAGACACGGAAGGCGCGGCCAGGTCCGGCCGAAGAGGCGTCGCGCTCGTCGGCGCCGACACGTTCGCGCAGGGTCGCATGTGCCGAACCTGCGCAGGCTCCACGACCGCTTCCAGATCCGCGCGGTGATGAGCCGGACAGGGGCGACCGCGAGGGCGGTCGCGACGCGGACGGAAGCAGCATACGCCACGACCGACCTCGCCAAGGTGCTCGCCGATCCGGAGATGGACCCCGTCCTGATCGCGACGCGTCACAACCTGCACACGGCGCGGACCTGAAGGCGCTCCGCGCCGGCAAGCACATCTTCGTCGAGAAGCGCTCGCGCTCACCGAAGCCGAGCTCGCCGGAAGCGAGGCCTTCTTCGCTGACCGAAGCGACGGGCCTGCTGATGACCGGGTCAACCGGCGCTTCTCGCCGGCGATCGCGCGGCCCGCAGCTGCTCGCGGCGCGGGCCAGCTCGCTCGTCGCCGACTACCGCATGAACGCGGGGTATCTCCGGCTCGACCACCAGGTGCACGGGCCCGAGGGCAGCCAGCGCAACATCGGCGAGGCCTGCCACGTCTACGACGTCTTCGACACGCTCGTCGGCGCGCCAAGGTCGAGTCGGTCTCTGCGCAGGCGATTCGCGCCAACAGAGAGCGTCTGGCCGCGACGGCGACTTCGTCGCGACGGCTAGCTACGCCGACAGGTCCATGTGCACGCTGGCGACACGGCGCTCGGCCACCGCGACCATCCGAAGGAGCAGCTCGACGTCTTCGCCGACAACGCCGTCCTCTCGCTCGACGGCTACAAGTCGCTGGCGGTCACGGCGGCGGCCGGGGCTGGCGCGGCACCGCGCAGCGCAAGGGCCATGTCGAGGACTCGAGGCCCTGGCTGCAGCCGTCCGCGACGGCGGCCCGTGGCGATCCCGCTGGAGGAGCCGGCGCGCGCCATGCGGATCGCGTTCGCCGTCGAGGAGTCGGTACGTGGCTCATCCGACCTGCTCGCTCGTCATCCCGGTCTACAACGAGGAGGCGGTGCTGCCGACGCTGTTCGAGGCGCTCGGTCCACTCCTCGAGCGGCTCGACAGCCGGCCAAGGTCCTCCTGGTCGACGGCGGCCCCGTGACCGCAGCTCGGAGGCGATGGTCGAGCTCGCAACGCGCGACGACCGCTTCGAGCTCGTCCGGCTCTCCCGGACTCGGCGGCCAGCTCGCCATCACCGCGGGCCTCGACCTCGCCCGCGGGGACGCGACCGTCGTCATGGACGCTGATCTCCAGGACCCGCCGGAGGTTGCTCGAGATGGCGAAGCGCTGGCATCGAGGGCTTCGACGTCGTCTACAGGGTCCGCGACGAGCGAGACGGCAAGACGTGGTTCAAGGCTGACGGCACATGCCTTCTACCGACTCTTCAGTCGTATGACGGACGTCGATGTGCCGGTCGACGTCGGCGACTTCGGCTCGTCGACCGGCACGCGCTGGAGGCGTTCCGGCTCCTCCGCGAGAACGACCGCTACGTGCGCGGCATGTTCGGCTGGATCGGCTTCCGCCAGACCGGGGCCATGCCGCCGTGACCCGCGCACCGCCGGAACGACGAAGTAGTCGCTGGGAAGATGCTGCGGCTCGCGCCGAGCGGATGTCGGCTTCTCGAACGCGCCGCTGCGGTTCGCGCTCAACGCCGGCTCATCGTGTCCGGCTTCGCATTCCTCTTCGGCATCGCCGCACTGGTGGTGAAGCTCGCCGGCCTGTACAAGGTGCCCGGCCTCGCCTCGCTCGTCGTGCTGACGGATTCCGCGGCGGCGTCCAGTTGATCGTGCTCGGGGTGATCGGCGAGCCGTCGCGGTTGTCGATGGCGGGGTGAAGAACCGCCCGTCTACCTGGTCCGTGGTTGCGGGGATTCGCGGCCGCCGGCGGGTTCCCCGCCGGACCGCGCGCAACTGGCCGCGCCACCGCGATGAATGCGGATTCGATAGCTATCGCGACAGCTGTCGCGGCGAGGTGGAGCGATCCGTCTCGTTCATCGGACGGACCTCGGCTTCTTGACCGAGGTAGAGACGCAGGCGCTCCTGGAGCTCGCGCGCGACCAGCTCGGCGACCCGACGACGCTTCGCGCGCTCGACGTCGGCTGCGGTCCCGGCAGCGGGACGCGCTCCTGAACGGCTTCGGGGAGCTGCACGGCGTCGACGTGTCGGCAGAGCTCGTGGCGCGGGCTCGGAGCGGAACCCCGGCGCGACGTACGCGCGCTACGACAGGCGGACGCTCCCGTACGAGGAAGGGAGCTTCGACCTCGCCTTCGCGATCGACGTCGTCCACCGCGTGCCGCCCGCGCACTGGCCAGGCTTCGTCGGCGAGCTGGCGCACGTCCTGCGACCCGGCGGCGTCGCCGTGCTCATCGAGCGCAACCCGTTGAATCCGCTGGCCCGCCTCGCAGTCGCACGCTGCGAGTTAGAGCAGCGGCACGGTCCTCTTCGCCCGGAGGCGCGCGCTTCCGCGCTACTCAGGCACCGGTTCAGAGCCCGTCGACACCGCTCGTCCTTCTCTTCCCGTCGCAGAGTGCCGAGGCTTCGCCGCGCCTGGCGACGGCTCGCGGCCTGCCCGCCGAGCACCAGTTCCTCGCCGGGCCCGCGCCGGCCCGTGAGCTCCACGCCCCCTGAACCTCAGCTCAGCGCCAGTCAGCAGGCCGCCGGAGCGCAGGCTGAGCCGACAGCTGCTTCCACGTGCCGGCTCGAGCGATCGAGCGCGCCAGCCGCCTCGAGCAGACCGTCCCCGCCGACGGGGCGACTCTCGAAGCCGATCCCGGCCTCATGCTCCTCGCCGGCTACGGCCTCGTGCTGGGTCTCTCCTCGATCGTCCACCTGTGATCGAGACACTGGAAACACAAGGCTGCGGCGTGGAAGGGCCGCCGGGCTGGAGCAGGCGGCACATGCGATCATCACACGGGGGCACGGCGGGGGCGCGCTCGTCGGGGACCGCGAACGGAAGCTCTTGCCCACCCGCGTCTGCCGACGACTGGGGCTGCCGACGTCTAGGGGCTGGCTCGGCCACACCTCGGGCTCGGCGGTCCGCTGCTCGCCCTGCGCTCGGCATACGTCACGTGTACCGCGATGCCTCGTGTGCGCGCTCCCGCTGCGTCTTCTTCAGCGTCTTCCGCTCGCTCGTCGTTGCGTTTTGACGGATTCCGACGTTGCGACGATCACGTTCTCCCTCTCGAGCAACTCGGACATCTGCTGGATGACCGACTGGGTCTGCGCTGGGACTCCCGCTCATCCTTCTCGTGAGCGCGCCCAGTGGGTCGAGGTCGAGCGTCACAGGGCTCGTCGCCCTCATGCTCCTCGAGACTTCGCCAACTCGGTGCGTGGGAAGCGCCAGGCCTGCCGCCTGCTGCTCAGCGCGCTCGTCGTTTGGTGCGTCACTTCGCCGAGTCGGCTGGCTTCCAGCACGTCAGCATCGCCGCGCTGCTCCTCGGCGCGTACCTGCTCGTCACCGGCTTGCCTTTCGTGCCGCTCACGAATGCCGCCGACCACTACCTGCGCCAGAACCTCACAGCGGTACACCCCGTCGCAGTCGCACACAGTCTGGCGCAGCTCCTCGTTCATCGGCCTCGCTACATCCCCAACAATTCGGCATCTACTGGCTCGACAAAAAAAAATCCATGAGCGAGGCCACCACGTCGACCCAGACATCCTCATCGACGGCCCAGACCCGCTGCCTTCTGGATCATCGAGGGGCCTGTACTTCCACATGCTCATGGCCCGCCGCTTCGTCCTGCACCGGCTGCCTCGTCAAGGCCGGCATAGTTCTCCTCGACTCGTACACACACTCCAAAGGGATCTCCCTGATTCTCCTGCCGCTGATGCTCGCCGTCGAGCAGCCAGCAGAGGCAGGCTCTCCGGCGCGCTGGCCCTCATCCTGGAAGCCGCGCCGCTCGTCAGACCCGTCGCGCCGGTCATGACCGTCCGGCGCCCACGTCGCGCTTTCTGGCTTCAGGACATCGATCAGCTGCTCGGGGGGCTGCTCGGCCTGGCCTGGCTCGTCCTCTTCGTCACCGAGGACATCGTCGCCTGGGCGTTAATAACAGATACACGACCGGAGAACGCCTGGTGCCAAGAGCGGCACGCAGCAGCGGCACGGGGTGCGGAGCGGCCTGAGCGACGCTGAGCCGCTGGGGGCTCCAGCCGTCGCTGCCGTGTTCGCGCTGCTGATCGTCGCCGAACGTTCGTGCCTGCGTTGGCTGTTCACCGTCGACCCAGCAACAGCCGGCCAGGCCGGGAGGGTACGACCTGGAAGGCGCCGACGAGTTGCTCGCCCGACTACGCCGCGTCCGCCGCCCGGGCGCCGCCGTCGCCGAGCTACGGCGGTCGGACAAGGAGCTCCCCCGAGGAATCGTCTGCCCTCGACGAGCACAGCATGCACACGACCACCCACACGGCAGGTGCCCGTCGACACGTCCCCCGCCCCAGTATGCGTACCCAGCTCCGAGGGCCCGAGGCTTCTCGCTTGCCGCCGGGGCCGTACACAGCAACCACCACGGCGTCATCCCGGCGCGGCAGCCGTCCTCGGCGTGCTCAACATCGGCTTCCCGACCCACTTCGTCGGGCAAAGAAGGTCTCGTAGCAGCAGGGTGGCCGAGGCCGGCGTCGTGGCGGCGCCCGTTGGGCCTCACCAAGCAGACCGACGTGCGCATCGTCATCTCGGGCTGGAGGCAGCGGGACGTCGGGTCGCTTTCGCTGCTGCGGTCTGTCGCAATTCGAGCGGCTGCCGCTGACTTTCCATGCCGTCACTCGGCGCCACACTCGGGCGCGCGCGAGGAGCGCTTCAGAGCCGCCTCGCGTTCCTGCTTTCGGCGCGCACTGGGCGAGGCGTCGAGGTCGAGCTCGAGCGATGCGCTCGCGCCACAGCGCGCCACGCGCCTTCGAACGAGGCGCGTCTTCTCCGCGCCACCGGAGCGGCCTCACTCGAACGATTTCTGGCGGCGCGTCGTCGAGCGCGCCCCGTTCGCCACGGTGAACCGGCGTTCCCCTGAACAGCGATAAAAACAACCGGGTCTACGGCGTGCGGACGATGCGGCGAAAACCGAGCGCGTCGACCTGCTCGGCTGCGGGCCCGTCGAGCTCGGACGGCCGATCGACTGGCTCGGCGACCTGAAGACCGGCGACCGGTGGCAGCCGGCTTTCTGCCGGTCGATCGACTACGTCAACCGCGGCCGGCCGAGCGACGTGAAGCGGCCCTGGGAGCTGTCGCGCCTGCAATGGCTGCTGCCGGCCGGCCAGGCCTTCCGCCTGACCGGCGACGAGCGCTACGCGCAGGCGGCACGGGACATCCTCGAGGAGTGGATTTCGGCCAACCCCCATGCCTGGACCGTGAACTGGTCGTGCACCATGGAGCCGGCGCTGCGGATCCTCTCCTGGACGGCGCTCTTCCATTTCCTCGCCGGCTCGCGGAGCTGGGCGGACGAGGGCTTTCGCGGGCGGTTCCTTTCCGCCCTCTACATGCACGGGTCGTTCGTCGAGACGCATATCGAGCGCGCCTCGATCAACGGCAACCACCTGACGGCGGATGCGGCGGGCATGGTCTTCGCCGGGCTCTTCTTCAGGGCATCGGCGCCGCCGGGCGCTGGGCGGCCGCCGGCTGGCGCGAGCTCGAACGCGAGATCCTGCGCCAGGTCCATCCCGACGGCGTCGACTTCGAGGCGTCCGTTCCCTACCACCGCCTCGTCGCGGAGCTGTTCCTGCTGGCGGCACGCTACCGCCAGGTGCGCGGCCTCGACGTGTCCGGGGCCTATGCCGGGCCGCATGAAGGCGATGGCCGGGTTCACGGCGGCGTCCTACAGCCGGCCGGACGGCCCTCGCCCGTCTGGGGCGACGCCGACGACGGCCGCGCCATCCCGCTCGGCGCAAGCCCTCGGCGACCATCGCTATCTCGTCGGGCTCGTCGCCCTCGCCTTCGGCGACGAGGCGCTTTCGGCGACGGCGCGGGGGACGAGATCGCTGGCTCGGGCCGGCGGCGCTTCGCGGCGCCGCCGGAGCGCGCCGGCCTCCGCGGCGTTCCGCGAGGGCGGCGTCTACATCCTGCGGGCGACAGACCACGTCTTCGTCGACTGCGGCCCCGTCGGGCTCGCCGGGCTCGGCGGCCACGGCCACAACGACGCGCTGTCCTTCGAGGCCTGGCTCGCGGCACGGCGCTGATCGTCGATCCGGGCGCCTACGTCTACACGTCCTCCTTCGAGGACCGGAACGCCTTCCGCTCGACGGGAGCGCACAACACGACCAGGTCGACGACGCGGAGATCAACCGGTTCCCCGCCTCGCTCTGGCTGCTGGAGAACGACGCGCACCCGGAGCCGCTGCTGGTGGAGGAGCTCCGTTTCCGGGGCACGCACACCGGCTACCTGTGCCTGCGCAATCCGGTTCGCCCCGTGCGCACGATCGCGCTCTCCCCCGACCTGCACGCCGTCGTCGTCCACGACGCGTTCGCGGGCGCCTCCTCGGCGCACGAGATCGAGATCCCCTTCCACCTCGCGCCGCTCGTCGCCCCGGTCTCCCTCGAGGGCGACCGGGTCCTGGCCGGCGCGTTCGCCTTCCGCTGGCGCGGAGCGTGGGACTGCACGGTGGAGGAGGCCTGGGTCTCGCCGTCGTACGGCGTGAAGGTGCCGACGAGCAAGATCGTCTTCCGCCGCTCCGGGCCGGTCGCTCCACTGACGGTCGCGCTCGCCCCGGCGGCGACGCAGGCCGAGCGACTGTGGGCTTGGGCCGAGGAGGCGACAGACGCGTGAGGACCTTCGCCCTCGCCCCGTACGCGCTCTCGGCGGCGTTCCGCGCGAAGCTCGAGCGCCTGCTCGAAGGCCCGGCCGAGATCCTCGTCCTGCCGGAGCTCCGCCGCTCGGGACTGCAGGCCTACTGCGACGCCTGCGTGGACTCGAGGGGCGCTGCCTGCTCCCCCTCGAGGATCCGACGAGCGAGACGCTCCTACCGATCCTCGAGGTGCTGGCGGCGGTCACACGGGCTAGCGAAATCTGGATCGTCCGTTCGGACGGGTCACGCGAGCGGAGCTCCCGGTTGCGCGGCGTCGTGCACACCGGCGAGCTCCTCGTGGCGAGCGCGGATGCGCAGGCAGCGCTGCTTTACGCCCGGCGACGGTCGACCGGCTCCTACGGGAGCCGCGCGAGAGCGCAACGCTCGAGGGCGAGCGAACCCTCTTCCTGAACACGAACCTCTGGTTCGGCGTCAAGGCGGGAGGGTCGATCGCCCACGTCGCCGGAGTGGCGAACGCACTCGCCGGCCGGGGCTACGAGCTCGTGCTCGCCACCGCGCCCGAGCCCGTCGGCGTGACGGAAGAGGCGAAGGTCCTCCGGCTGCGGCCGCCGAGCATGTACGGACTTCCCGATCGAGGGCAACGTCTACCGCTTCGGCCGCAGCGTCGGCGCAGCTCGACGATCTGCCGAGGCCGTCGTTCGTCTACCAGCGCCATTCGATCGGCAGTTACGCCGGCGCCGTCGCTGCGCGCCGGCCGGGGTTCCGTTCGTGCTCGAGTACAACGGCTCGGAGGTCTGGGTGGCACGCCACTGGGGTCGGCCGCTCCACTACGAACAACTGGCGCGCGACGCAGAGGAGGTGAGCCTCCGCCACGCGAGCCTCGTCGTCACGATCTCGCGGGCGCTTGCGGACGAGGTCGTCGGGCGAGGCGTCGAGCCCGGACGCGTCGTCTGGCACCCGAACGGCGTCGACGCCGAGGGCTTCGACCCTGCTCGGTTCTCGACGAGAACGCCGCGCATTGCGCGGCCGGTACGGGATTCCCGCCGATGCAGTCCTCGTCACCTTCATCGGTACGTTCGGCCAATGGCACGGCGTCGAGGTGCTCGCACGGACGATCCGGCGGGAGGCCGAGTGGGCGCGGACCACAGGAGTCCGCTTCCTGCTCGTCGGGGACGGACTGAAGATGGCGGAGGTCCGCGCCGAGCTGGAAGGGCTCCGGGATGTGGCGGTGCTCGCCGGGCTCGTCCCGCAGGACGACGTGCCTCTCTACCTCGCGGCGTCGGACGTGCTCGTCTCGCCGCACGTGCCGAACGCCGACGGCAGTCCGTTCTTCGGCTCGCCGACGAAGCTCTTCGAGTACATGGCCGCGGGGAAGGCGATCGTCGCCTCGGACCTCGACCAGATCGGCGACGTGCTCCGAGACGGGCTCGCGATCCTCGTCCGGCCCGGCGACGAGGAGGATCTGGGCCACGGACTGCGCGAGCGCGCGAGACCCGAACCTGCGGGCGACCTGGGGTTCCAGGGCGTACACGCGCGCTGCCGCGATACACGTGGACTCACCACGTGGACGCGGTGCTCGAGGCCCTCGTCCGCGAGCTCCTAGCCTAGACCCGGCCGAGGCCGCGAGCTGCGAGGTGTTTGAACCGCTGTACACGAGTAGGCTGGGGCTCGTCACAAGGGTGGGCTCGCGCCCGGGATAGAAACTGGTCGGGTCTTCTTCGAATGCCGCGAGATACTCCCGGTAGCTCACTCGGCGACCGTGCAGCAGCGGGGTCAACAGGTCGAGCAGCCGGTCGACGTCGACGAGCGCCGGAGTCGCTCGCGATGGGCGAGCAGGATCTCCGCCGCGCAGTCCGGCACCTGGAACAGCTCGTAGAGGCACGCGAGCTTCAGCAGCTTCCCCGCCGAGAGTCGCCGAAACGCTCGGCGTGAGGATGAGCGCCGTCACGCATGTAGACGAGATCGCCCCACATGGCCTGACCCCAGAGAGTCGATCCGAACAACCCGTACTGGAACGGCGCTGGAAGAGCTGCTCGGGAGTAGCGGTTCACCGAGAGCGTGGAGAGCAGGAAGCCGTGCCGCTTCAGCAGGCGGTCGACGTTGTGGTAGGTAGGGACTCCCTCGGCCGCGGAGCCCGTGAACGGCGTCTCCACCATGAAGCCGAGGACGCGGGCAGGACCGATCATGTCCTCAAAGGAGCGAAGCACCTCGAGGTCGCTGCCGTCGGTGTCCGTCTTCACGAAGTCGACGCTCTCGACACCCTCACGACGCAGGAACTCGGCCAGTCCGACCTTCTCGGAAGAGAGCTCGAGGCTCCTCCGTCGTTCGTCTCGAGGAAGGAACCACTCCCGCGGGCGGCGGCCAGACTCTTCGCGCGCGCTGGCGCTCGTCCGGTCGAGGGGATCGAAATACGGATCGTCGGGCGGCGGAGGGGGCTCGTCCGGAAGCCCGACGAGCAGAGCGTGGTACTGGACGTGCGGGTTCTCCTCGGCTCGCGCGAGGCGCTCCACCTCGGCGACCTGAGCGTCGAAAGCGTGGGCGTGGAAATCGGTGCCGAAGAGCCGCCACGCCGGGTCGAGTCCGAGCCCGCAGCCGACGTCGACGATGACCAGCGGCTCCTCGGCGAAGACACCGCCTCTCGACGACCTCGAGCAGCATCGGCGGGCTGTAGTTCGTGTTGTCCAGGCCCCGAGCTTAGCGCCTGCGCCGGACCGACGCCGACGACGTCGAACAGCACCTGCTCCAGTCGCGCTGCCTGCCAGAGCGTAGTCGCCTGGATGCGAACTCCCGGCCGCGCTCGCCCATCGCGGCCCGTTCGGCGCCGTGGCGTGCGAGCCAGCGGACGGCGTCGGCCAACGCCTCGGGATCCTCCGGCGGCACCGCGAGACCAGCGCCCGCGCGCTCCAGCACGCGTGCCGACTCGCCTGCGGCGGCGAGCAGGACCGGCCGCCCGGCAGCCATGAAGTCGATCATCTTCGAGGGTACGAACTGCTCGAAGGTCGGGTGAGCCGCCAGGGAGACGAGCAGGGCGTCGCTCCCGGCGAGCACGGGCAGGATCTGCTCGAGCGGCCTCTGCGGATAAAAGTGACGTTCGCGAGCCCTTTCTCGTCGGCCATCGCCACGAGGATCTCCTTCATGGGGCCCTCGCCGACGAAGGCGAAGTCGGCATCGCCGTCGAGGCGCTCCGCCGCCTCGAGCACAGTCGGCAGAGCCTGCGCGATCCCGAGTGTCCCCGCGAACGTGACGAGGAACGACTTCGGGTCGTGACCCAGCCGCTCGGGCTCGACCGAGCCCGGGTCGACGAAGAAGCGCTCCAGCGTCCCGTTCGGGAGCAGCACGGTCGCCGGTCCGCGGCCCCGGATCCGGTCGATGTGGGCGCAGAAGGGTCTCGTTACCGCGGTGACCACGGCCGCCGCCCGGTAGAGGCGCAGCTCGATCGCCTCGGCGACCGTCGTCTCCCAGCCCGGTGAGATCTGGAGCAGGCTCGTCGGGGCCGCGGGCCACAGGTCCCGGACATCGAGGACGAACGGCACCCGCCACAG
Organism: uncultured Actinomycetes bacterium; assembly: GCA_963746895.1. Taxonomy (GTDB): domain Bacteria; phylum Actinomycetota; class Thermoleophilia; order Gaiellales; family Gaiellaceae; genus Palsa-739. The sequence continues at coordinate 111,900 of CAVVDI010000005.1, forward strand.
GCGCGCAAGCGCGAGTCCGGCGATCCCGGTGAAGAGGGGCGGGCGAGGTCGCGAGGACGACGTCCGGCCGACCCACGAGCGGCGCCACCGCCGTCGCGAGCCCCATGAACGAGAGGTAAAAAGGCGAGCCGCGTCCGCTGCGTCTTCTCCGGGCTCGCGTCCAGACCCAGACGCGCAGGACGCGGTAGGCGTTCGTGCGGTCGTCGTCGAGCAAGCGGCCCCGATACTCCGGCGGAATCACCCCGAGCGGGTGGTTCGGGAACTCGGCGATCACGGTGACCTCGTCCCCCGGCCGGCGAGGTACTCGGCGAACGACTGCATCCGCGTCTGCGTCGCGCCGACCTCCGGCGGGAAGTACTGAGAAGACGAGGACGATGCGCAGCGGGTCGAGCCGCTGGAGCGACGGGCCGCCCCGCCGAGGCGCGGGGCTCGAGCGGGCGGCGTATCCGCGACGAAGAATGCTGCGGCTGCGCGGGAGGGCCTGCACGAGCAGCTCGCGGTAGAGGCGGTCGACGTCGGCGACGAGGCGCGGGACCGAGTAGCGGGTGCCGGCGCGCTCCCCGGCCGCGCGCCCCGAGCCGCGCCTCGCTGGACCGGGTCGACTGCGATCCTGCCCAGCCTGTCGGCGAGCGCGGCAGCGTCTCCGGGTGCGACCACCCAGCCCGAGAGACCATCGGCGAGAATGTCCCGCACGCCGCCGACGTCGGTGGAGACGACCGGACTAACCGGCCGCCTGCGCCTCGATCACCGTCACCGGGTTCCCTCGTTGGCGGAGCTGAGCGCGACCGCGTCGCTTGCCGCGTAGACCGCCTCGACGTCGGCGCGGAAGCCCGCGAAGCGGCAATCGCCTGCCATGCCCAGTCGGCGGCGAGCCGTTCGAGACTGCTGGCGCAGCGGCCCGTCCCCGGCGAGAAGCAGCCCCGCGCCGACGACGCTGCACCTGAGCTCGGCGAAGGCCGCGAAGGAGCACGTCGACGCGCTTGATCTCGGTCATGCGGCCGAGCCAGCGAGACGACGAAGGCGTCCGTCGCGATCCCGAGCTCCTGCCGCAGGGCCTCCCGCGCACCCGGAGGAGCCGCGAGCCGACTTCTCGAGGTCGAGCCCCAGCCGGATCACCGCGATCCGCTCCGGGGGCGCCACTCCGAGCGCAACGAGGTCGTCCCGGACCTCCGGGCTCACCGCGACCAGCGCGTCGGTCGAGCGGGCGAGCACGCGCTCGAGCCGGAGGAAGGCCTCCGTCTTGGCGCGGCCGAAGTAGCCGCGCAGGACGTGCCCGTGAAACGTGTGCACGACGACCTTGGGTCGATCGCGGGACCGGCCATGAGCGCGGCCGCGTCGGCCGACGGCACCCGCCTTCGCCGTGTGGGTGTGCAGCACGTCGGGCCGGACTCGTCGGATGACGGCTGGAGCACCTCTCCGCGCCGCGGCCGCGTCGGCAAGCGGCGAGATCTCCCGCTGAAGCTCGGGAACGTAGACAGGCGCAACCGCGAGCTCCTCCGCGACGTACTCCATCGAGCCCTCTCGGCCTCCCACCCGTCCCGCCACGAGGGCGTCGTCTCGTAGCCGATCCGATCGAGCTCCCTGCTTGAGGTAGGAGACGTGGATAGCAGGGCCGCCGACGTTGAGGCGCGCGATCACGCGCAGCACCCGTATCGGCCGGTCGTACCCCTGCACCGTCGCGATGCTAGCCGGGTGGCCGGGCGCCCGGCTGGCGCTTCCCGAACAGACCCGCTCCAGACTGGCACGCGTCATCCGGGCGGTGGCAGACGCCGGTGCCGATCAACGGATCGCCAACAATTCGCCCGTAGACTGCCGCACACGGCAGGCGCAGACAGGGCCACGCGATACCCTTGTGCCTTCGAGACTCGACGAAGAGCACACCCTGAGGGTTTTCATTCCACGGACATCCGGAACCGGCTGCGCGCGGGGGCTCCCGTGAACGCGAGTATCGAGGCGGGCGCCTTCGAGCGGTCGTCTTCCACCGTTGTCATCAGGCCGACTTCAGGCCCCATTCCGCCCCGGCTAAAGGAGCTATGGGCCTACCGGGAGCTGTTCCTGATCCTCGTCGGGCGCGACATGGAGGTCCGCCACGCGCAGACGAAGCTCGGTTTCGCCTGGATGATCTTCCAGCCGCTCGCGCTGCTCCTCGTCTACACCTTCGCCTTCTCGCACCTGGCCAGAGTCACCATCCCGGGAAATCCCCTACCTGGCGTTCGCCCTGGCCGGTCTGACGCTCTGGATCTACGCGTCGCGCGCGGTGTTCACCGGCTCGGAGAGTCTCGTGGCCAATATCACGATCGTCACTAAGACGTCCGCGCCCCGCATCCTCCTTCCGCTCGCGGCGAACATCTCGGTGATCGTCGACTTCCTCGTCACGATGCTGCTCTATTTCGTCATCTCGGCGCTGTACGGCTTCTTCCCGACCTGGCGGATCCTCTTCGCGGTGCCGCTGCTGTTCGCGACGTTCGTCCTGGCGCTCGGCCTTTCGCTGTTCCTCTCGGCGACCAACGTCCGCTACCGGGACATCGGGCAGGCGCTTCCCTTCCTGATGACCCTCTGGTTCTTCCTCAGCCCGGTTGCCTACCAGCTCCAGACGCCCGGTCTGTCGTGGCAGACGATCGTGCAGGCCGCGAATCCGATGGTCGGCCTGATCCTCGCCTTCCGCTGGGCGCTGCTCGACACCCCGGCCCCGCACGGCCTGCTCGTCGCCGGACTCCTCGAGTCCGCGGTGATCTTCGCGCTCGGGATCGTGCGCTTCGCGCATGCGGAACGAACGCTCGCAGACGATGCCTGAGCCGCTCGTCGTCTCGGCACGCTCGCTGGGAAAGCGCCTCCAGATCTGGACTGACTCCCGGCCCACGAGCCTCAGCGACAAGCTCGACCACCTGGTCGGAGCCGTTCGGCACCGACGCGGCCCGGACGGCCCGGAACGGCCTCGCCGCCAGGCGATCTGGGCGCTCGAGAACGTCACGTTCGACGTGCGGCGCGGCGAGGTGCTCGGCATCATCGGCCCGAACGGCGCGGGCAAGTCGACGCTGCCTCGATCCTGGCGCGGATCACCGAGCCGACGACGGGGCGCGCGGAGATCTACGGCCGCGTCAGCAGCCTGCTCGAGGTCGGCACCGGCTTCCACCCGGAGCTCTCCGGACGGGACAACATCTTCCTGAACGGCGCGATCCTCGGCATGAGCCGGCGCGAGGTCGAGGAGAAGTACGACGAGATCGTCGAGTTCTCCGGGGTCCGCGATTTCATCGACATGCCGGTGAAGCGCTACTCGTCGGGAATGTTCGTCCGCCTCGGCTTCGCCGTCGCCGCGCATCTCGATCCGGAGATCCTGCTTCTCGACGAGGTCTCGCGGTCGGCGACCGCGCCTTCCAGGAGAAATGCCTGGCACGGATCTCCGAGATCGTTCACAGCGGCCGGGCGGTGATCTTCGTCAGCCACGACGTCTCGTCGGTTGCACGCCTCTGCGATCGCGGCCTCGTCCTGAACAGCGGGCGGGTCGTCTTCGACGGCGCCGTCGACCAGGCTGTCGCGGCCTATCTCTCCAGCACGCCTCTCGGCGTCGATCCGGGCGCACCGATCGACCGCGACGGCACCGGAGAGCTCCGGGTCGACCGCATCGCGGTGTCGAGCTCCCACGGCGACGGTGTCGTCAGAGCCGACAGCCCGGCCGATATCTGCGTCGCTCTCCGGGGAAGCTGGACAGGGCACACCGAGGCCCTCCGGCTCCAGCTCGGCATTCATTCGACGTACGGAGGCATGCACGTCCTGTTCTCGACCGATTACGACCCCTCGCAGCCGCTGGACACCGCGGAGCTCGGCGACGGCAGCGTGGTCGTCTGTCACGTCGAGGAGCTACCGCTCAAGCCTGGGCGGTACACCGTGTCGGCCACCATCCAGCGTGCGGGCGGCGAGATCGTCGACAGAGTCGGGGACACGGGATTCTCACGATCCTCCCGAGCGACTTCTTCGGCACCGGGATCTTCGCCGGAGACACGCATTCGGCGCCGGTGCTCGTGCGCCACCACTGGGATGTGCTGCCTCCTGCCGAGGCGGCAGTCGGCGTCGAGGCGGGAGAGGCGATCGGGTGACGACGCCCCGCGAGACTCCGTATCTCAGCGTCGTCGCAACCGCGCGCAACGACGACCACGGCGGCAATCCGCTCTACCGGATGCAGCTGTTCGTGAACGGGCTGATCGCACAGTGCGACCGGCACCGCCTCTCGGCGGAGCTCGTCCTCGTCGAGTGGAACCCACCCGGGGACCGGCCGCGGCTCGCGGAGGTGCTCGAGCGGCCGGAGAGCGAGGGCTGGTGCGACGTGCGGATCGTCGAGGTGCCGCACGAGCTGCACATGCGGCTCGAGCACGCCGACCGGCTGCCGCTGTTCCAGATGATCGCCAAGAACGTCGGCATCCGGCGTGCCCGCGGCAGGTTCGTGCTCGCGACGAACATCGACATCCTCTTCCCGGACGAGCTGGTGGCGTTCCTCGCACGGGAGGCGCTCGACCCGGAGCTGGTCTACCGCGTCGACCGCGTCGACGTGCCGGCCGAGATCGACCCGGGGTGGTCGATGGACGAGCAGCTGCTCTTCTGCCGGGAGCGAGCGATCCTCGTCAACTACTACGACTCGACCCTCGACCTGCGCACGGGTGAGCGGTACCGCATCTACAAGGACGTCCCGGTGATCCTGCGCTTCCTGCCGGCCTCGGTCCAGGCGCGCACGCAGCTGGCGCGCTACGTCCTGTGGCGGATCTACGCGTTCTTCTACTGGATCTGGTGCGGCCTGAAGGAGCCGCGTCTCCTCCGCACCCGGCTCGAGAAGAGGCTCCGGCGGATGATGGCTTCGGGGCTGTCGGAGATCCCGCTGCGCGTGCCGACGGGGTCGGGGTGAGAGCCACCGGCTCTCTGTCCACCTCCCCAAGGTGCTCTGGCGGATGATGCTCGCGTTCGGGCTCGATCTCCACGCCCGGAGCCGGGCGTTCATGCGGGATCTGGAATGGGAGAAGTCGCGCATCCGTCTCACACGAACGCCTCGGGAGACTTCACGCTCATGTCGAAGGAGGCCTGGCTGCGCAGCGAAGGGTACGCCGAGTTCGAGATGTACTCGATGCACATCGACGGGCTCCAGCTCTACCGTGCGTATACTGTGGCATCCGGGAAAAGAGACTCCGCGAGCCCGCGTACCACATCGAGCACGGCGGCGGATTCCAGCCCGGGTCGCGCGCTCTCGACGAGCGACTGGAGCGCGACGCCATCCCTCAGATCACGAACGAGCAGCTGATGGCGTGGATCTACGAGATGTACGTGACGAAACGCCCGTCACGTTCAACAGGCCCAACTGGGGTTTCGCCGACGAGCCCCTGCCCGAGACGAGCCCCTCGCCCGCCGACTCATCACCCAGACGCACACGGAGGTCGCATGACCGATCAACCCACCACCGTCACCGTTGTCGGCCTCGGCAAGCTCGGCTCGCCGATGGTCGCCAGCCTGGCCTCGAGGGGCTTCGACGTGATCGGCGTCGACGTCGACGAGCAGAAGGTCGCCGCCGTCGCGGACGGCCGCGCGCCCGTCTTCGAGCCGGGGCTCGACGAGCTGCTCGCCGCACACCGCGACCGGGTCACGGCGACCAGGACCTGCACGACGCCGTCCTGCGCTCGGAGATGACGTTCATCGTCGTGGCAACGCCGAGTGACGACAACGGCGGATTCTCGCTCGACTGGGTCCTGCCGGTCTGCGAGGTGATCGGCGGCGCGATCGGCGAGAAGGACGGCTTCCACACGGTCGTGCTCACGAGCACCGTCATGCCGGGCTCGACGGGAGGTCAGGTGCGGCCCGCGCTCGAGCAGGCGAGCGGAAAGCGGTGCGGCGAGGATTTCGGCCTCTGCTACAGCCCCGAGTTCATCGCCCTCGGCAGCGTGATCCATGATTTCCTCGACCCCGACTTCCTGCTCGTCGGCGAGTCGGACGACCGCGCCGGCACTACGCTCGAGGACGTGTACCGCCGCACGGTCGAGAACGCGGCGCCCGTCGCCCGCATGAACTTCGTCAATGCCGAGCTCGCGAAGCTGTCGGTGAACACATTCGTGACGACGAAGATCGCGTACGCGAACATGCTCGCCCGCATCTGCGAGCGGCTGCCCGGCGCCGACGTCGACGTCGTCACCGCGGCGATCGGCCTCGACACGCGCATCGGCAGGAAGTACCTCCGCGGCGCGATCAGCTACGGGGGTCCGTGCTTCCCGCGCGACAATGTCGCCCTCGCAACACTTGCCCGCAAGATCGGTGCGCCGGCGTTCGTCGCCGAGGCGACCGACTACGCGAACCGCGACGGCATCCAGCGGCTCGCCGACCTCGTCGAGGAGCGCCTGCCGGAGGGTGGCACGGCCGCCGTGCTCGGACTCTCGTACAAGCCGAACACCGACGTCGTCGAGGAGTCGCCCGGGCTGCTGCTCCTCCAGGAGCTCGCGTCGCGCGGCGTCGACGTGATCGGCCACGACCCCGCCGCAAACGGGAATGCCGCGCGTGCGCTCGACGGCGTCGGCCGCCTCAGCGACTCGCTCGAGGAAGCGGTCTCGTCCGCCGACGCAGTCGTGATCGCCACGGCGTGGGACGAGTTCCGGGCGCTCGAGCCGTCCCAGCTCGAGCGCGACGGCAGGCCTCGCGCGGTGATCGACTGCTGGCGCCTGCTGCCAAGAGAGCGGTTCGAGCGGGCGGTCGAGTACGTCGTGCTCGGCGAGGGGGCGCTCAGCCGCGAGGCCGTAGCGCGGATTGACCCAGCTCTGGACGCCGTCCTCGAACGTCACGGGCCCGAGCGGCGTGTCGTGCCGCGCCTGCCCCGCGTAGTCGAACCGGCAGCCCCATCCGAGCCGCTCGAACAGCGCGCGCACACGCAGCTCGTTCTCCGGGCCGTGCGTGCCGACGTGGACGCGTCGCACCTTCGCGACGAGCTGGTCGGCGGCAGGCTCCAGCAGCTCCGCCTCGGCGCCCTGCACGTCTGCGTCGAGGAGGTCGACGAGCTCCAGCGGCTCGAGGAGCGAGGTGAGCGTGACCGCGCGCGAGCGCCGGACCTTGCGCGCTCCGACCCGACCGCGAGCCGGTTCGCGACGCCGTTGCGCGTCCAGCGGATGAGTCGGCTGACCGGCCCTGAGAGCTTCGCGGCAGGATCGTCCCGCTCGATCGACTGCCCGTACCACCCGGCCGCGTCTCCGCGCTGGAACTTCACCCGGCCCTCGGTTGGTGCGACGGCGGCCCTGACCAGCGTGTGCCGGTCCGGGTCGATCCCGTTGTCGAGCAGGTGGCGGCGGAGCCACTCGAAGTGCGTCGGCTCCGCCTCGACACCGACGAGCAGAAACGGGCGCTCCGGGTCGATCTGCCTCAGCGCGACCGCGGCGTTCACGATCCAGCGCCCCCAGCCCGCGCCCAGCTCGACCATCGTGAACGAACCCTCCGACTCGCAGACGCTGTCGAGCACGTCGATCCACTCGAAGGAGTCCTCGGAGGGCTCCGGCGGCTCGGTCCTGACGAAGGTCGAATGTCGTACCCGCGCATCTCGCCTGCACCGAGATGCGCGTCCGGACGCCGAGCCAGTTGACGTCCCAGCCGGGCTCCACGTCTCCCTCCCACGGCCGGAAGCGGGAGAACACGTCTGCGACCGCCACGCGACGAGCCTAGCGGGTCGAGCGCCGGACAGGCGGGCGGGACGCTACGATCGGCGAGTGCCGACGCTGCGAGGATCGACGACCGGCCGCTGTCGCGCGCGCGTGGTTGCACGAGCGCGCCGGATGCTCCTGCGCAAGCTGCGCGTCCGCGCCGACCCCGTGCAGCTGCCGCCGCCGCCGTATCGTCGAGCTGATGCTCGCTGCACGCTCCGCGGGGAAGGCCGGGAACGACTGCGCGTCGACGCCGACTACGCTTCCGGACATACGAGGAGCGGCAGGCGCTCTACACCGATTCCTCACAGGGTTCCTCCTGCCGCGAACGAAGATCTGGAGCGGCGACGACCTGATGATCGAGATCAACTCGCTCGGCTGCCGCGGCCCGGAGCTCGAGCCCGGGATGCCTGTCGTCGCCTGCTTCGGGGACAGCACGACCCTCGGCGTGATGGGCACGGCCGCGGGACTCGGGGGCGACAGCTGGACGGCGCACGTCGACCTGCCGGATACGCGGTCCTCAACGCCGGGGTCGAGGGACTCGAGATGGGCGGTGTCCGTCGCCGCTACGCGCGCTGCGTCGCGCGTCCCACTCGCCTGCGCCGTCTTCTACACGGGCTGGCACAACCTCATCTACAACCAGCGCAAGCCCGAGTACTGGGGGAATGCCTCAGAGCTACCTCTCGAACGATCATCAGACCGTCCTCTGCACGCTGCCGACACCGCTGCTCCCGAGATGCGCACCCGCGGCATCGCGGAGCTCGTGAACGAGCGGCCCGACGCCGGCATCACCGACGACTACTTCCACTTCTGGCGGGGCTGGGATCCGGACCGGTGGCTCGTCGAGCTGATCGACGCCCACGAGCGCTTCAACGCACACCTGGCCGATTTCTGCGCCCGCACGGGGGCGGGACTGATCGACCTGTACGCCTTCATGCGCCCGCAGAGCTACGAGTCGGCCCCGCGGGACTTCTTCGACGTCTGCCACTTCCGGCCGCGCGTCTACGCGAAGGCGGGGACTTCGTGAGCGCGGAGCTCCGCAGGAGCCTCCCCGCGACGCCGCCGTCGATGGCAGGATGGAGGCCACCGGAAGAACCCACGTCGGCCGAACCCGTCGAGGACCTGCGCAAGAACATCTATCCCGTCTGGTGAAAACCCGTTTTCTCTTCCTCGCCGTCGTCACGCCGCTCGCCGCGGCGGGACGCCCCTTCTGGCGCCGACGCCTCGGACTCGGCTTCGACCCGCGTGCGACGTCCTACTGGCGGAGTCGCGGCGAGACAATCACCGCCGAGGCCTTGCGGAGGTCTCCGTGAGCGTCCGGCGCATCCTCGGGATCTCGGCCTTCTACCACGACAGCGCCGCCGCCTGGTCGCCGACGGCGGGATCGTCGCCGCCGCGCAGGAGGAGCGCTTCACGCGCGCAAGCACGACTCTCGTTCCCGCGCCGCGGCGGTCGCGCTACTGCCTCGAGCACGCAGGCCGACGCTCGAGACCTCGACGCCGTCGTCTTCTACGAAAGGCCGCTGAAGTTCGAGCGGCTCGTGTCGACACTACCTCGGCTTCGCTCCGCGCGGCTTCGCGTCCTTCCGACACGCGCGATCCGGAGTGGCTCGGCGGCAAGCGCCGGCAGGACCGGATCCTGCTCCGGGAGCTGGCGGCGCTCGGGCGCGGCGAGGTCGACCCGCGCGAAGCTCCGCTTCGCCGAGCACCACGTCAGCCATGCCGCCAGCGCGTTCTTCCCCTCGCCGTTCGAGGAGGCGGCGATCCTCACCTGGACGGCGTGGGCGAGTGGGCGACGACGACCGCGGCGTCGGCCGCGGCAACGAGCTGAAAATGCTCAAGGAGCTGCGCTTCCCGCACTCGCTGGGCCTGCTCTACTCCGCGTTCACCTACTACATGCGGCTTCAGGGTCAACTCCGGCGAGTACAAGCTCATGGGCCTGGCGCCCTACGGCGAGCCGCGCTACGCCGAGCTGATCTCGACCAGCTCGTCGACCTGAAGCCGGACGGCTCGTTCCGGCTGACATGGATTACTTCGACTACTGCACCGGCCTGACGATGACGAACAGCGGTTCGACGGCTGTTCGGCGGACCGCCGCGCGAGCCGGAGAGCCGATCACGCAGCGGGACATGGACCTCGCCGCCTCGGTCCAGGATGTGACCGAGGAGATCGTGCTGCGCATGACGCGCGCGCTCGCCGAGCGGACCGGCGATGCGAAACCTCTGCCTGGCGGGCGGCGTGGCGCTGAACTGCGTCGCCAACGGCAAGATGCTGCGCGACGGGCCGCTTCGACGAGATCTGGATCCAGCCCGCGGCCGGCGACGCCGGCGGCGCGCTCGGCGCGGCGCTCTCGTCTGGCTACCACCTCCTCGGCGGACAGCCGCGCAGCGCCCGCGAGCGCGGCGACGCGATGCGCGGGCGCCTAGCTCGGGCCGCGAGTTCGCGCAGGACGAGATCGAGCGCCGGCTCGGCGCGCGGGCGCACGCTTCGCGTGCTCGACGACGAGGAGCTGCTCGACGCGACCGTCGCCGCGCTCGTCGCGGGCAAGGTCGTCGGCTGGTTCCAGGGCCGGATGGAGTTCGGGCCGCGCGCGCTCGGCTGCCGCTCGATCCTCGGCGACCCGCGCATCGCGAGCGATGCAGTCCATGCTGAACCTGAAGATCAAGTTCCGCGAGTCGTTCCGGCCGTTCGCGCCGTCCGTGCTCGCGAGCGACGTCGCGGAGTGGTTCGAGCTCGACGCCGACAGCCCGTACATGCTGCTCGTCGCCGACGTGCCGCGACGACCGCCGGCCGAGCTGCCGCCGGACTGCGACGAGCTCGCGCGGCCTCGCCAAGCTGAACGTGCCGCGGTCGGAGGTGCCGGCGGTGACGCACGTCGACTATTCGGCGCGCGTCCAGACGGTGGACCGCGAGACGAACCCGCGCTACTACGGCTGATCGAAGCGCTTCAAGGAGCGGACCGGCTGCGCGGTGATCATCAACACGAGCTTCAACGTCCGCGGCGAGCCGATCGTCTGCACGCCGGAGGACGCCTAGCGCTGCTTCATGGGCACCGAGCTCGACGTGCTCGTCGCCGGCAACTGCGTCTTGCGCAAGGCCGAGCAGGATCCAAGCCTCGGCCGTGACTACAAGTCGGCGTTCGCGCTCGATTAGCCGGTGCGAACGATCCGGAGCTCGCGCAGATGCTAAGGCTCTTCGCCGGCCTCACGCTGGACGTACCTGAACAACTGTGCGGCAGGACGTAACACGTGCCGTTCTGATCCGTCGCGATCCTCGGCGCCGAAGGCATGGATGAATCCACGCCTTCGGCCAGCTTTCGTCACCGGAGGAGCACGTAGTAGGGCTTACCGCGGTAGAGGAGCGCGACCTTTCGCGCGTGCGGATAGAGGCTGAGGTACTCAGAGGCTCCGCGGAAGTCGGGTTGTCCGCGAGCACCGCTCCCGTCCGGGGCGCGACATCTCTTAGAAATGTCCGCCCGAAGTCGATTCGCTGCGTTTCGGTCAGGAGCATCGTCGCCGGCTCGAGCGGGATCGCGCCGGCTTGAGATCGGCAAGGAAGTAGACGAGTCCTGGATAGCCGTCAGGGAAGTTCTCCACATACGCGGGCCGGTCACCGACTATGCGGTGGATCTTGTTCATCAGCCGGATCAAGCGGGCCATCGACCACGTCGAGCCCGTACAGCAGATGGGGGCCCGCACAAGCCCGGCGCCGACCCGGCGCCCAGCGACCGTGGTCGGGACGGAGGCCGCGGCATGCTGGCTAGTGCATGACGATCGAGGTACGGCGCCTCGGCCCGGGCCTTGACCCCCAGAGGCGACCTTGGCCTCCCTCGCGCTACCCGGCGCTGACGAGTCGCATCTCGCGTAGCTCCCAACGGGAATTCATGGCTTTCGGGACCCAGTTCGAGAGGATGAACTGAACCGTCGTCGGCTTCTGAAGGCTGAAGGGCGTCATCATCCAGCTCGTCTCGAAACCCTTCTGGCCGTGCCAGTACATCCGCTGGACGATCCACTGGTTCGCGCCGACGTCGAGCACGCCGAGGTCGAGTCCGCCGGCGATGACCCGGCCTCTGAGGTAGACGCGGCAGGACCCCGCCGGGAGCGTCCGCTTCGGCGAGATGACCGCGTATCGCCATGGTGAGGGGGCGGTCTCGATCGTCGCTCCACCCTGTCCGCTCACCGGGGGTGTGTCGGTCGTCCACCCCGAAGGCACAGTGGGAGAGAAGTTTACCGCGTGATCGGCCGCCCGGTGAGCGTCGCCGCGAGAGCGGACTGGTAGTGCCGGTACCAGGACGTGACCGGATCGACGTCGAACTTCGGGATCCGGTACGCCCTCACCCAGTAGTGCTCGCCGCCGGAACGGAGCACCGTCTGGGCCTTGGGGGTCAGGTGGTAGCCCGCGGTCTCGAGCGCCTGGGCGGCTCCGGAGCAGGACGGCTGGTCGCACAGGAAGACGATGTTCGGCGGCCGCCGGTTGGTGAGGTTCTTCCGGACTGCGGGGACGACGCGCGGCATCTGGCGACCCACCCACGTGATCCCCCAGAGGTACGTCGACTGGATCCCGTTCAGCGGGGGATTCGCGATTCCGTCGTACCAGAACGCCGGCGCGGGCTCGGTCTGGAGTCCGTTCGCGCGCATGAAGTCGATCAGTTGCACCGCCATCGCCAGCGCGGCGCGGCGGTGTGTGAAGTCCCTCGTATCGGTGCTGAAGACGGTTCTCGTCGTGTAGCCGCTCGCGCTCGCGTAGTCGACGGCGAACGGGACGAGCAGGACGGCGACGGCGAGGGCGGCCGCGACCGCGGGTCTCCGGCCGGTCGGCACGAGCGCCGCCGCGACGAGAACCGCCCCCATCAACGCGGCCGAGAAGTAGAAGCCCGCCCGGTCGACGGGGCCGACGTGGAGGCGATACACGAGCACGACCGGCACGGCGGCGGCGACGAGCGCGGCGGCGACCGCCGGCCGGGACGGCTCACGGCCGCGCAGGAGCGTGTGCAAGCTCGCCGGCAGCACGAAGGCGACCGGCACGAGGAACATGCTGAAGTAGTAGTAGATCTCGAAGAAGTCGCCTCCGAAGGTGAGCTCCCAGACGGCGAGGAACACCGTCATGTAGGCGAGGAAGGCGGCCGAGCCGACGGTGAACCGGAACGCGCGATCCGTCCGCCAGCGGCGGCCCCGACAGCCCGCGAGCAGGACGGCGAGCAGCACGGCGAGGAAGACGGGGATCAGCAGCTGCGACTCGCGCAGGATCCACTCGTGGCCCGGCCGCTGCCAGCGCGAGAGCTGGATCGACTGCGCGTACCGCCACGACGGCATGAAGAAGAGGAATTCTCCACCGTAGGCCTTGGCCACGCTGCCGCAGAGGCCGAGCAACACGAGGACGCCGGCCACCGCGGCGGGGAGGTCGACGCGGAGCAGCCGCCGACCAAGCCGGGCTCAGCCGACTCGACGACGAGGTAGACCATGACGACCCCGAGGATCGCGACCGCAGCATAGATCTGCGTGCCGAACGCAGCCGCGGCGAAGAAGCCGGCCGCGCCCAGTCGCAGCGCACGCCGACGCGAGCCGACGACCCCGATCCCGCAGGCGGCCGCCGCCAACACATAGGTGATCGTGGGGCCGTCCGGATAGTCGTTCGAATACGCGTCGAAGAAGAGCGGCGAGAGCATCAGCGTCGCGGCGCCGACCAGCCCGATGCGGGCGCCGAAGAACCGCCGCGCGAGCACGTACGCGGACAGCGCCCCCGCGGTGAAGAAAGCGATGTGCATCACGAAGAAGGCGCCGACGGGGGGGAGGGCCCAGTTGACCGCGATGCCGGGGAGGATCCACGGCAGCCGCGACGTCCAGTACGCCCACGTGAAGGTGTGGTAGAGGTAGCCGAAGTTCTTGAAGAGGGCGGTGTAGACCACGGGCGAAGGTAGGACACGGGGTCGAGCACCGCGGCGTGAAGAAGCGCGTAGAACCCGAGGATCACCGCGGTCGCGGCGGCGAACGCGGCGGTCGGTCCGCACGTGCCTCAGCGCTGCGAACCGCTGCTCGCGCGCACCGACAAACGGGGTCTCAGCGACGGACGGTTGGTGCATCGAGGCGAGAAATGGTGGAGATGCCGGACGCCGGCCCGTATCGTAACGGGCGCCTCACTCGGGCGATTCGACCTCAGGCACATCACAGGTCGGCGGTGGAGGCCCGAAGCCGCGACGCCGCTAGGATCGCTGCGATGCAACGTTCTCTGCGCTCCTTGATCCCTCGGGGCCGCGAGGGCACAGGTCACGCCGGAGCTCTGTCGCCGCGCGACAGCCGCGGGCCCGTCCTGCGCCTCGAGGACGAATATCTCTCGCTCAACCAGGCGCTGCGTGGGATCGCTCAGCGACCGAGCCCCGCCTGGGTGGCGATGGTGCTCGATCGAGTCGGCGTCCACCACGTGTACGCCGCCGCGGAGCCGCCTCGACACCCCGACTACCGCTTCACGTGGCAGGGGAATCTCGACACGGCGCGCGACGGCCATCTGCTCCGCTCGGTCTTCGTCGCGTCGCGGACACCGCTCGAGAACGACCGACTGCTGCCGCTCGTCGAGCAGCAGCATTGACTTCCGTCCTCGATCGCGAGCCGGAGAGGCGGGCGGAGAAGCTCGGCCTCGTCTTCCTGCGTCACGCCCCGCAGCGACTCGTCGAGCTCGCGGCCGGCGCACTCGCACGCAGCAACCCATTGGCAGTGGAGCCCGGCTGGCACTTCGACGTCGCCGCGAAGAGTCCCAGTGCGCTCGTTCGGTTCCGCCGAGACATCTGGGAGTACGACCGCGAGCGGGGGATCCAGCGCCCCGTGACGCTCCGCTGGTACGACGGTCTGCGCTCGGGGTCTTCCTCGGCAACGACATGAGCCTGTGCCTGTACGTTGGCGGGGCGTTCGAGCCGAACGAGTTCGTGTTCCTCGACGCCATCCTCGAACGAGGCATGACGTTCGTGGACGGAGGCGCGAATGACGGCATCTACTCGTTGTTCGCGGCCCGTCGAGTGGGGCCCGGCGGAACCGTCCTGGCGGTCGAACCGAGTGGCCGCGAGCACCGGCGCCTGCTCGCGAACCTGGAGCGGAATCCCGACATGCGCGTCATACCAGTCCGTGCCGCGCTCGGACGGGCGCCGGGCGAGGCGTTGCTGGCCGTCGCCGAGGTGGGGCACGAGGGTCAGAACACGATCGGTGAGAGCGTCTCCAATCCGAAGGTCGCGACCGCGAAGCACGAGACGGTGCCCATGACGACACTGGACGGCCTGGTCGAGGAGCACGGCCTGGCACGGGTCGACGTCGTGAAGCTCGACGTCGAGGGAAGCGAGGTGGATGCGTTGCTCGGGGCGAGAAAGACGATCGAGCGGTTCCATCCTGTGATCCAGATCGAGGCGGAGACCGAGCGGTTGGCCAGCCAGGGCCGCACGAAGGACGAGCTTCGGCAACTCCTCGACGAGCTCGACTACGGCTGTTCGTCTTCGACGCGGAGAGCGGGCAACTCAGAGCCGCACGACCTCCCGACGAGCCCGAGGGAAACGCGGTCGCCGTGCCTGCCGGCAGACGCCTCCCGGCTGCGTCGACCGCGGCGAAGGACAGCCCCACGTAGACTCAACTACGATGTCGGAGCTCGACAGCGGAGTCGTCTCGACGTGGCTGCCGCTGGGGCTGTCTCGCCGGTGGTCGACCGTTCCAACTGCCGGAGCCGGCCGGGGGTCTCCGCGCCCTACCTTCTCCGACCTGGACGACGAGGCGCTACTGGACACGTGGCGCGCGATCCGCGACGCGAACGGCAAGCTCGACGACCGTGGATGGTATCGACTGCTGTACCGGGACTTCGTGCCTGAGGGCGCCTGCTCGACGTCGGCTGTGGGCTAGCGACCGACACGCTTTCGATGCTGGAGGGAGATGCGGCACACCTCGTCTGCATCGACCTCGCTCCGCAGAACCTCGAGATCGTCGAGCGGGTCGCGGGCCGACCGGAGTGCCGGACTTCAACTGGTTCGACTTCGTCCGGCTCGCCTGAACGACGCGGCCTACGCGCCCTGAAACGCGAGCGCCGCCTCGTCGCGGGCGCCGCTCGTCATCTGGCCGTGGATCCAGGCGTAGGTCTTCGCCAGGCCGTCGCGGAGCGTGATCGACGGCTCCCAGCCGAGCTTCTCGCGGATCAGGGTGTTGTCGCTGTTGCGGCCGCTGACGCCCTTGGGCGCGTCGAGCTTGTAGCTCGCGCTCGAGCTTGACGCCGGCGATGTCCTCGACGATGTCGACCAGCTGGTTGATGGTGACCAGCTCGGTCGGAGCCGAGGTTGATCGGCTCGCGGATGTCGCTGTGCGTGAGCATGTGCGATGCCCTTGACGCAGTCGTCGATGTACATGAAGCTGCGGGTCTGCTCGCCGTCGCCCCAGATCTCGATCTCGTGCGTCGCCGTCGAGCTTGGCCTCGATCACCTTGCGGCAGATGGCGGCGGGGGCCTTCTCGCGGCCGCCGTCCCAGGTGCCGTACGGGCCGTAGACGTTGTGGAAGCGGGCCACGCGGGTCGTCGAGGCCGAAGTCCTCGCGGAAGTGGCGGCACATCCGCTCGCTGAAGAGCTTCTCCCAGCCGTAGCCGTCCTCGGGCATGGCCGGATAGGCGTCCTCCTCCTTCAGCGCGGTGACGTCGGCGTCTGTCTGCTTGTCGGCGTTGTAGACGCAGGCCGAGGAGGAGTAGAAGAACCGCTCGACGCCGTGCGTCGCGGGCCGCCATGCAGCATGTGCGTGTTGATCAGCACCGAGAGCATGCACAGCGGCCTTGTTGTTCTCGATGAAGCCCATGCCGCCCATGTCGGCGGCGAGGTTGTAGACCGTGCTCGCGCCCTGCGGCGGCCGCGTAGCAGGCGTCCGTCTCCGCGCAGGTCGGCGGACGACGTTCTCGACGCCGTCGTGCTGCTGGTACCACTCGCCCGAGGGGCTTGATGTCGACCGCGCGGATCCGCGTCCGGCCCCGGCGTCGCAGCTCCGCGACCAGATGCCCGCCGATGAAGCCGCCCGCTCCCGTGACGACGACGAGATCGCCCTTCTGCAACTGCATCCCAACTCCTCAGCTCGTGGACACCAGCGCGACCCCCGGGCCGCCGTCGAGCCATTGTAGGCAGCCGCTCCCGCCGCCCGGCAGGCTCGAGGAGCCGTGTTTACGGCTTCCAAACACCACCGTGGCATCGTTCGTATAACGATGGAAATGGCCAGAAATAGAGATGCCCGCGATCGCGAAATTGAGAACCAGGGGGGTACGACCATGCATTCATCCAGCAACTCGCACCATCACAGACGTGTCGCCCCGGCTGCCGCGGCAACACTCCTGCTCGCGCTGGCCGTGGCCGCCCTGCTCGCGGCGTCTGCCGGCGAGGCGGCCCGCGGCCGTCGCGCCGACGCGCCCGTGAACACGGCGCCGCCGGTGATCTCGGGCAGCGCCGAGGTCGGCCAGACGCTGAGCACGTCGACCGGAACCTGGCAGAGCTCGAGCACCATCACCCTCTACACCTACCACTGGGCCCGGTGCGACACGAGCGGCAACGGCTGCTCGAACGTCCCCGGCGCCACCAGCCAGACGTACACGGTCACGACTGCCGACACGGGGCACGCGATCCGCGTCTACGTCACCGCAAACAACGCGGACGGCTACACGACCCAGCGGGCTGCGCCGACTCAGGAGGTGCTCGGCGCAGCGCAGAACACGGCGCTCCCGACGATTCAGGGGAAGCCCGTCGTCGGCCAGATCCTGACCGCCACGGCCGGTTCGTGGCAGTCACGGACGACGCCGACCTACACGTTCCTGTGGGGCCGTTGCAACGCCGGCGGCAGCGGGTGCGCCAACATCTCCGGAAGCCGGAGTCAGACCTACGTCCCCACGAACACGGACATCGGTCATACGCTCATCGTCTACGTGACGGCCAACAACGCCGGCGGGGCGACCACCGTGCACTCGAAGGCCACGAGCCCGGTCGTCTCCGTCGCCGACCTGCCGAAGAACACGAGCGCCCCGACCATCAGCGGCACTGCTCGTGTGGGGCAGACGCTGACGGCACACGCCGGGCGCTGGTCCTCGGCCCTGCCGATCACGTTCTACTCGTATCTCTGGGCCCGCTGCGACTCGAGCAGGAACCGCTGCGCGAACATCGCCGGCGCCACCCACTCGACGTACGTCCTCCAGCAGGCGGATCAGGGACAGCGGGTGCTCGTCTACGTGACCGCGAACACGAAGAGCGGGTGGACGACCGCGCACTCGCGCACGACGGGCGTCGTCGCGGGCGGGAACCTGCCGAAGAGCACGGGTGCCCCCGCCATCGCCGGTACGGCGGCGGTCGGGCAGACGCTGACGGCGAACGTCGGCCTGTGGTCGTCGGCGTCGCCGATCACCTTCTTCTCCTACCTCTGGGCGCGCTGCGACTCGAACGGCGCTCACTGCGACAACGTCGGCGGCGCCACGCACGCGACCTACACGGTCCAGCCGCAGGACGACGGACACCGATTGCTGGTCTACGTCACGGCGAACACGGCGGCCGGCTACACGACCGCACACTCCGCGACGACCCAGGTCGTGGGCGGAGCGGGGCTCCCGGCCGGCGCTATCAGGCTCGCCGACGGCTCCATCTCGGTCCCCGCACCGAGCGTCTCGCTTCCGGCTCGTCTCGTGATCGACAACCTGAAGTTCCAGCCGACGCGCATCCAGGGGCGGTCGCCGTTCGTCGCACGCTTCCACGTGTCCGACTCGCGCGGTTACAACGTGCGCGGCGCGCTCGTCTACGCGCTCGGTCTGCCGTATTCGTGGGTGCAGAAGGGTGTGAAGGTGTCGACGGACGCGAACGGCTGGGCGACGATGACGATCACGCCGTCGAGGAAGCTGCCGATCGGACGCGGCCACGCCGTCGTGATATTCGTGCGCGCCACCGTGCCGGGCCAGCCGGTGCTCGGGGGCAGTTCGGCTCGCCGGCTCGTTCAGGTCACAACGGCCGGCCGGTAGCTTCGAGCGAGTCCCGTCCGGTTCCGCGCCCCCTCCCGGAGGGGGCGCGGACACCCCCCGGCGAAACGTGATCGGCGGGGCCTCTGGAGGCTTGATGTGAAATCGAGCCCGCTCGGGGCCGATTCGGGCCAAGCGAGGGCGGCTCGGCGGACGCGGCGCAGGCCGGTGGCCCGAGCAAGACCGACGAGACGGCCTCGCGCCAGGCCTGGAGCGGCATCCGGGCACCGCTCCTAGTTCACATCAAGCCTCTAGGAGAGGCGAATCGTCCACGCGAGCTCTGCAGGCAGCGTCGGCGTGGCTTCCACGACGCCGGCAGCCGAGGCGATGCGCTCGCCGACCCGCTCGGAGACCCACGTGTCTTCCGTCCGCGCGTCCCCGCCTTGCGGCTCGACCGCAACCCCCGCACGGCCCTCCACCGCTTGGACGACGCGGCTCTCGAGGGCGTGCCTCCCCCGCCCCTCGACGCGGTCGCGCACCGTCACCGCGTCGGCCCCCCACTCGAGCCTCCGCAGGTGGCGGAGGCCGCGGTAGGACGCGCTCGCCTCGAGCAGCCCCGGGCGCGCCTCCAGCAGCTCCACCCGGGGCAGCGGTCCCGAGCGGAAAGCGCCCCAGAGCTCGAACTGGTCGAGCCCGTCCACCTGGACCGTCGAATGCGCCGCGGTGCCGCGCTCCCGGTCGCGCGCGGCGCCCGGCTCGTACGTCGAGGCGCCCGGATCGCCGACGACCGGCCCGCCGCGCCACCACAGCTGGAAGGAGAGCGCGTCCGCATGGGCGTGCGCGGGGAGGAAGTCGGGCGCGAGCGGACCGCAGCGGAACGCGAGCCACATCGCCCCCTCGCGCACGACCGCGAAGCCCGACTCGCGCAGCACGGTCAGGCCCTCGGGGGGCTCGGGCAGGTCGAGCGCCGGCCCGAGGCCGGGCCAGCCGTCGTTGAAGAGCGCCGGCTCGCCGTCGGGCCGCCGCAGGGCCGCGGCGAAGCTCCGCATCCGCTCGATCGGCTCCGCGAGCCACGGCTGCGGCGCTGCCGCCTGCACCTCGATCAGGTCGCGCAGGACGACGAGGTGGTACGCCGGCGCCCGCTCGTAGTGTCCGCCGTCCGCGAGCACCTGCTCGGGCAGCTCGCGGCGGAGCAGGTCGAGCCCGCGCCCCAGCAGCCGCTCGGAGCCGAACGCGACGCCGCCGAGGACGAGCGCGCGCGCGTTCCGGATCACGTGGTTGCCGAGCACGTCGTCCTCGACGTTCGCCTCGAGGTGCCGCAGCTGGCGCCAGAGGCTCGCCGAGAGCGCCGGGGAGGCCAGCTCCGGGAGCAGGGTCAGCGCGGCGATCCAGTTGCCGGCCCGCGTCGAGAGCGGGTACGGATGCCAGGCGTCGTCCGGGCGCGGCGGGTTCGCGTCGAGCCACGAGTCCACGAGCCGCCGCGCCTCCCCCGCGTCGCCGGCGCGCGCGGCCGCGAGCACGTCCTCGCCGTAGTGGAGGTGGAACCGCCCGAGACGCGTCCCCGGATCGGGCGCCGGGGCCGGCTCGAACGCCGGCGACCGCCACAGCGCCTCGCCGCCGGCGACGGGCGCCGCCTCGCGCGGAGACGCCCCGCCGGGGAACCGGCGGCGTGCGAGCGGGCGCAGCGCGCGCCCGCGCAGCTGCCGCGCACGCGCCACGCGGAGCGCGTGCAGATAGAGACCGGGCTTCACCTCGCCGAGGATCCCACAGACGGCCGGGCTAGCATCGGCATGTGACCGCCATCCTCGGCCTGAACGCGTACCACGGCGACGCCTCGGCGGCGCTCGTCGTCGACGGCGAGCTGCTCGCTGCCGCCGAGGAGGAGCGCTTCACCCGGGTCAAGCACGTCGCCGGCTTCCCGGCCCACGCCGCGCGCTGGTGCCTGGAGGAGGGCGGTCTCGACCCGACCGGCCTCGACCACGTCGCCGTCTCGCGCGACCCGCACGCGAACGTCGGGCAGGAGCTCGTCCGCGGGATCCGCCACGGCGCGAGCG
This sequence comes from uncultured Actinomycetes bacterium, assembly GCA_963746895.1. Taxonomy (GTDB): domain Bacteria; phylum Actinomycetota; class Thermoleophilia; order Gaiellales; family Gaiellaceae; genus Palsa-739. The sequence continues at coordinate 132,532 of CAVVDI010000005.1, forward strand.
CCCGCTACCTGAAGGCGCGGCTCGACCACGCCGCGAGGCCCCGCGACGTCGGAGCCGCGCTCGCCGCGGCCTGCGGGATCGAGCGGGCGGCGCTGCAGGCCCGGATCCACGACGTCGAGCACCACCTCGCGCACGCGGCGAGCGCGTTCCTCGTCTCGCCCTTCGAGGAGGCGGCGATCCTCTCGGTCGACGGCTTCGGCGACTTCTGCTCGACCCTCGCCGCGGTCGGCCGCGGCAGCTCGATCGAGGTGCTCGACCGCGTCCTCTTCCCGCACTCGCTCGGGATGTTCTACGCCGCGCTGACCCAGTACCTCGGCTTCCCGCACTACGGAGACGAGGGGAAGGTGATGGGCCTCGCGCCGTACGGCGACCCGGAGCCGTACCGCAGGACGCTGCGCGACGTCGTCGCGCCGCACGAAGACCTCTTCCTCCTCGATCTCGACTGGTTCACCCACGACGAGGAGGGCGTCGACATGATCTGGGACGAGGGCGAGCCGACGATCGCGCCGATCTTCTCCGACCGGCTCGTCGAGGCGCTCGGGCCTGCCCGCGAGCCGGGCGATCCGATCGAGCAGCGGCACATGGACGTCGCCGCCTCGCTGCAGGAGCGCTTCGAGGAGATCCACCTCCACCTGGTCGCGCGGCTCCTCGAGCGCACGGGCCTCCGCGACCTCTGCCTCGCGGGCGGCGTCGCGCTCAACGCGGTCGCGAACGGGAGGCTCCTGCGCGAGACCGAGGTCGAGCGCCTCTACACCCCACCCGCCGTCGGCGACGCCGGCACCGCGGTCGGCTCCGCCTACCACGTCTGGAACCGCGAGCTCGGCCGGCCGCGCGCGCTCGTCATGCGCGACGCCTACACGGGCCCGGGCTTCGACGACGAGGCGTGCGCGGCGGCGATCGCCGCGGCCGGCCTCGAATCCGAGCGCCTGCCCGACGACGAGCTCTTCCGGCTCGTGGCGGAGCGGCTCGACGCGGGCGACGTCGTCGGCTGGTTCCAGGGCCGCATGGAGCTCGGGCCGCGCGCGCTCGGCCACCGCTCGATCCTCGCCGACCCGCGCCGCGCGGAGCTGCGCGAGGTGCTGAACGCGCGCATCAAGCACCGCGAGGCGTTCCGGCCCTTCGCCGTGTCGATCCTCGCCGGCGCGCTCGGCGAGTGGTTCGAGCAGGAGCACGAGTCGCCCTTCATGGCCCTCGTCTACCGGACGCGGGCCGAGCGCCGGGACGAGATCCCGGCCGCGGCGCACGTCGACGACACCTGCCGCGTGCAGACGGTCGAAGCCGACACCGCGCCGCGCTACCACCGCCTGCTCGAGGAGTTCCGCCGACGCACCGGCGTGCCGCTCCTGATCAACACCTCGTTCAACGAGGACGAGCCGATCGTCTGCACGCCGGCCGAGGCGCTCGACACCTTCCTGCGCACGCACCTGGACGTGCTCGTGCTCGGGAACCACGTCGTGCGCCCGCCGCTAGGCCCGTCCGCGCCCGGAGGCAGATCCGGTAGCCGAGCAGCTCGACGCGGCCGCGCGCGAGTCGCTCGAGGCGCCCCAGAACGGGGAAGAAGCCGGGCCGCCGCAGGTCGAGCTCGACCGCGAAGCCCGCGCGCTCCAGCTCGGCGCGGAGCTGCGGGCCGGTGCGCAGCCCGATGTGGGTCGGGTTCTGCTCGAGGACGAGGCCGCGCGCCTTCAGGCGCTCGATCAGATGCCTCGGGTTCGGCGTGTGGATCGAGAGCGTTCCGCCCGGAACGAGCACGCGGCGCGCCTCGCGCAGCATCCCGCGCAGCGTGCCGTCGTCGAGATGCTCGGTCACGTCGGCGGCGACCACCTTGTCGAAGGAGGCGTCCGGGAACGGGAGCGCCGCCGCATCGGCGACCTCGAAGCGCAGCTGCGGGAAGCGCTCGCGCGCCCGCTCGACGCCGCGCTCCGAGAGGTCGACGCCGACCGTCTCGCAGCCGAGCGTCGAGAGGAAGTGCGCGATCGCGCCGGTCGCGCTGCCGACGTCGAGGACGCGCTCGCCGGGGTGCGGGTCGACGAGCAGGCGCACGTTCGCGAGCCGCATGCGCGTCCACGCCGTCTGCCGCTCGTACTCGGACGCCATGGCATCCATGAACGCCTCGTCGTATTCGCTCCCGGCTCCGGTGCGGACCCAGCCGAGCCTCACCGCGCCGCGGCCTGGCGGTAGACGGCGAGCGTCCGCTCGATCACGGCGTCCCAGCCGAAGCGCTCGCGCGCCCGCTCGCGGGCGGCGGCGCCGAGGCGCTCGCGCAGCTCCGCGTCGCCGAGCAGCCGCTGCACCGCGGCGCGCAGCGCGGGCGCGTCGCGCGGCGGGACGAGCAGCCCGGTCTCCCCGTCGGCCACCAGCTCGAGCAGGGCTCCGCCGGCGGCCGCGACGACCGGCCTCCCGAACGCCATCGCCTCGGCTGCCGCGAGCCCGAATCCCTCGCGCTCGCACGGGGCGACGAGGACCGCCGCCCGCTCGAGCAGCCGCTCCACCTCGGCGTGCGGCACCGCGCCGAGCGCGCCCGGGACGAGGTGGCGCAGCGGCCCGTCGCCCGCGACGACGAGCCCGAGGTCGCCGGCCGCCTCGACGAGCGTCCCGACGTTCTTCTCGGGCGAGAGCCGCCCGACGTAGAGCGGGTGCGGCGGCTCGTCCGGCGGCGCGACCTCGCCCGGGACCCGCACCCCGTTCGGGATCACGACCGCCTCGACTCCCGGCGGCGCGCACCGCCGCGGCCACCGTCTCCGAGACGCAGATCACGCCCGCCGCCCGGCGCAGCAGCGCGCGCACGAGCGCGGGCCGCCGCCGCGCCAGCTCGACGTCCGAGAAGCGCCCCGCCGAGCCCGAGCCGTGCAGCGTGACCACGAACGGCCTCCCGGCGAAGCGCGCCACCGCGGCGGTGAGCAGCCAGTGCGCGTGGACGAGGTCGGCGCCGCGGGCCGCCCGACGCATCGCCCGCCACATCGAGAGGAGCATGAGCGGTGCGGCCCAGGGCCGCCGGCGCAGGTTCGCCGCCATCCCGCCGCCGTAGGCGAGCCCGAAGTCGCGGTACGCCGTGCCTGGAGGCGTCGCCGGCGAAGCCGACGACGCCCGGCCGGAAGTGCTGGCGCCTCCGGCGCCCGCCGGGGCCACGACCTCCACCTCGACGCCGCGCTCCCGCAGCCGCTCGACCGCATCGGCGACGAACCGCCCTGCGAACTCGCTCTCCGTCCGCGGCCACGAGGTGGTGAGGACGACGACCCTCAACGCCGCCGCGCGTACACGACGGGCAGGGCCAGCAGCAGGGCCGCGAACGCGTAGAAGTAGTAGAACTGCATGGTCAGGTAGAAGAAGTTCGCGGCGATCGTCCCGACGAGGGCCGCCGTCATCCCCCACGCCAGCGGCCGCACCAGCGCCCCGGCCTCGTCGCCCTCTCCGGTCGAGCAGCCGCCCGAGCCTCCGCGCCGCGAGCAGACGCACGAACAGGTAGCGGAGGAAGACGACGTAGAGCACGAGCCCGACCAGCCCGGTCTCGACGATCACCGCCACCCAGTACGAGTGCGCGCCGAAGTTGCTCTGCCCGGTGACGAACTGGTAGTAGACGGAGAAGTTGTTCAGGCCCAGCCCGAGCAGCGGATGCAGGTGGAGCACCTGCGGGATGAAGTTGTAGACCGCGAAGTGCACCGACGTGGAGCTCCCGCCCGTCTGGATGCGCGAGCGGATCACGACCGAGAAGTAGTGCCAGCGCGAGTAGAGGACGTACGCGAGCACGAGCCCGAGTCCGGCGAGCGGAGCCAGCAGCGCCCGCGACCAGACGAAGCGCCGGTACGGGAGCGCCAGGATCAGGACGCCGGCGCCGAGCCCGAGCAGGCCGCTGCGCGAGAGCGTCGCGAGCAGCACGAGCAGCAGGAACGCGAGCACCCCGGCGAGCGGCCATCTGCAGCCGGTGCGCCTTCGACATCCGCAGGTAGACGGGCGTCAGCGCGAGCAGCGGCACGTCGAGCATCACGCCGAGGTGGTTCGGGTCGCCGGTGAGCGCGTTCGGGCGGTAGATGCTCTCGCCGTTGACGGCGCCGTAGATGTTGATCGAGCTGGCGCCGCCGGTGAGCGGCGCGAGGACGACGTGGTCGAGGTTGACCCCGGCACGCGCCGTGACGAGCTGGAGGATCCCGTAGAGCGCGTTCGCGACGAAGCCCGCGCCGAACCAGCCGACCGAGCGCCAGAAGAAGCGCTCGCCGCGCCGCGCCACGTAGCCGACCGCGGCCGCGAGGAAGAGGAAGTGGATGAGGAACTTGACCATCCCCTTCACGAACTGGTCGAGCCCGTCCTTCGTGGAGATGTCGAAGAAGCCGGCCAGGTAGACGAGCAGGAACGCCGCGAAGAAGCCGAGCACGAGCGCGCTCGACCGCGGCAGCGGCCGCCGCTCGGTCAGTGCGAACACGATCAGGAAGAGGATCGTCAGCACGTCCGCGATCCCGACCTGGCCGCCGAAGTTCCAGTGCACCTTCTCGAAGGTCGCCGCGAAGAACACCGCGAGCAGCAGGCCGTCGAGCACGCGCGTCTGCAGGCGCGGCACCGCGCGGGCGGCAGTCAGGCTCACCGCGGTCACGCGAGGCTCCGCAGCAGGTCGGCGAGCTCCTCGACGCGGGCCCCGCGCGAGAGGCGGCGGCGCCATTCGGGCGAGAGCGGCGTCCCCTCGAGCTCGCCGGCGCGCCAGCGGGCGTGCAGATCGAGCAGCGCCTCGCGCAGGGCCGGCACGTCGTCCGGGGCCGCGACGACGCCCGCGCCGGTGTCGCGAACGAGCTGCGCAGCCGCTCCGTCGGGAGGAACGGCGGCGAGGATCGGCCGCTCGGCGGCGAGGTACTCGAACACCTTCCCGGAGAGGACGCCGCGGCCGCGGCCGCCGGCCTCGGGGATCAGCAGCAGCAGCGCCTCGGAGTCGCGCTGGAGCTCGAGCGAGCGCCGCCGCGTCACGTAGCCGGTCAGCTCGATCCGGTCGCCGAGGCCGAGCGACTCGGCGAACTCCCGGTCCTCGGCCCGGACGTCGCCGACGAAGCGGACGACCACGTCGTCGAGCCCGGACTCGGCGAGCGCCCGGAGGAACGGCTTCGGGTCGCGCCTGCCGAAGAAGGAGCCCGCGTGCGTGATCCGCAGCCGCTCGCCCGGGTGGTGCTCGAGCCCGGCGAAGTCGTCGAAGTCGCAGCCGTTGGCGATCGTCACGACCTGGCCCCTGCGGCCCGAGCGCGCGCGCCTCCTCGGCGATCGCGTCCGCCGCGGCCACGATCGCGTCGGCCCGGGAGGCGACGAGCTTCGCGACTCCACCGGTCGCGGTCTCCTTGAGCCGGACGAGCCGGGACTCGTTCCCGCGCCGGTGCGGGTTCGCGGTCAGCGAGTCGCGGAGGTCGGCGACCCACTTCGCGCCGGTCGCCTTCTGCACCGCCGCGCCGAGCAGGTGAAGCGACCCGGGCGGCGAGGTGGTGAGCACGACGTCGATCCCCTCGCGGCGCGCGATCCGCAGCGCCGCCGGCAGCGCGGCCGTGCTCCAGGGGACGTTCTCGTCCGGCACGAGCAGCCTGCGCCCGAGCAGCGACGCCTGCGTCCCCAGGCGCGCGAGCCCCTCCTTCCCGTGCAGCCGCTCGGCGGGCATGCCGCCCCTCGGGCCGACGTAGCGGACGCGGTGCACCCAGGCCTGCGTCGGCAGCGCCAGCTCGGAGTCGCGGGGCGCGATCCCCGGCAGGTCGGGCGCCAGCACGTGCGTCTCGATCCCGAGCGCGGGCAGATGGCTCGCGAACTTGAGCGGCCGCTGCACGCCGCCGCCGCCGGCCGGAGGGAAGTAGAGCGTCACGAGCAGGAGCTTCACGGACCCCGAAAGGTAGTGGCCCGGGGGGTCACAGCCGGAAGACGACGAACTCGCGGTCGCGGTAGACGGGCCGCAGCCCCTGCGCCTCGACGGAGTCGACGTGCTCGCCGCGGCGGAGGATCAGCCACTGCGCGCCCCAGGCGCGCGGAATCGCGAGGTCGGAGGGGTGCGCGAAGAAGCGGAGGACGGCCCGGCGCCGCTGGCGGACGTGATTGGGCTTCGTGTTCGCGACGTGGGCGGGCGGCGCGGCGACGACGTACACCGGCGCGAAGGCGACGGCGCGGTAGCTCGTCTCCAGGTCGCCGAAGACGACGGCCTGCGGCGGCACGTCCTCGCGGAGGAAGGCGATCAGCCCGGGCGTGAGCGCGTAGGCGTCGTGCGGCGTCGAGGCGCGCCAGTTCGCGAAGCCGTGCACCGCGACCGGCAGGACGAAGAGCGCAACGGCGAGCACGGTCAGCGGCCCGCGCCACGGCGGCAGCTCCTCGTCGCGGCCCCGCCGGGCGAGCGCGGTGCCGGCGGCGAGCGCGGCGAGGCCGCCGTAGAGCGCGATCCAGCCGGCGATCGCCGGCCCGTTGTGCGGGGTGCGCAGGCCGAAGTCGCCGGGGTAGGCGAGCTGGAGCCAGATCCCGGCGCCGAGCGCGAGCGCGAGCGCGCCGAGCCGCGAGAGGCCGACGAGCACCGCGGCACCGCCCGCGAAGGCGAACGCGAACGGGACGAAGCCGGCGGCGCGGCGCGCCTGCGAGAGCGAAACCGCGCTCGCGAAGTGCGGGAACACGAACGGCCAGAGCTCGAGGGCGAGCACGGCCACGGTCCCGCCGAGGACGTACGCGGCCCAGCGGCCGCGGCCGAGCAGGGCGAGCGGCGTGAGGAGCAGCGCCGCGACCGCGATCGACCCCGTCCGGTCGACGACCGACGGCGCGAGCGCGTAGCTCGACTGCGAGTGGACGACGAGGTCGCCCGCGTAGTGGCGGAGCGTGTTCGCGAGCAGGTTCGGGCCCGGGCTCACGTCGACGGTCTGATTCACGATCGGCCGCAGCCAGGCGAAGACGAGCAGCATCGGTGCGCAGAAGGCCGCGAGCGCTGCGACGCCGTTTCGCAGATCGGACCCGCGCGCGAGCAGCGCCCGCGCCGCGACGAAGGCGGCGAGCGGGATCGCGAGGAAGAGGGCGTAGGTCGGGTGCACGAACGAGAGGTCGCCGGCCACCGCGGCGAGCGTCAGCCCGACCGGCCACGACGGCTCGCGGACGAAGCGGAAGAAGAGCGCGGTCGCGGCCGGGACGAAGAGCTGGCGCGCCGCCGTCCCCGGTCCCGTCAGCTGCGCGTAGCCGCCCCCGGCGCCCGGCGCGAGCGCGACGAGCGTCACCTGCGCGAGCATGGTCGCGACCGCGAGCCATGCCGAGCGGAACACGGCGAGGCCCATCTCGAAGGCGAGCAGGAGCGCGACGGGGACGAGGATGCTCGACTCGTGCACGATCACCGCCGTCGGGTCGACGCCGGCGACGCGGGCGACGAGCCCGAGCCACGCATGCCAGAGCGGGAAGGCGTAGCCGGGGTGCAGGCCGCCGTTGCGGAACTCGTCGAGTGCGTGCAGCGAGAGCGACGGCAGGTCGACGAGCTTCCGGACGCGGCCGAGGTGGAAGAGCGAGTCGCCGTCGACCGCGCTCTCGATGAACCAGATCGCGCCGCCGAAGGCGAGCCCGGCGACCGAGATCGGCCAGCGGACGGCCTGCGCCTCGGCGCGCGGGCCGTCGTCGGCGAGGACGGCCCGGACGAGCGCGACCGCTCCGGAGGCGAGCACGAGCGCGAGCGTCAGGTCGAGCGAGCCGCGCACGGCGAAGGTGATCGCAAGCGCGCCGCCGACGAGCCCGGCCGACCAGGCGAGCGCCGCCGAGGCTCCCCGCATTCCGAGCGCGCGGGCGAGCAGGCGCCCCGGCAGGAGCACGACGAGCGTCGCCGCCGCGAGCCGCAGCCAGAGCCCGAAGCCGTGCTCCGGGAGCAGCCGCGCGACCCCGAGGACCGGTGCGGCGACGAGGACGAGCGGCGCGCGGGACCTCATCCCGACGCCTCCGGCTCGGCCCGGCCGCGCAGGCTCTCCCGGGCGACGATCGCCGCGCCCGGAAGCGAGACCGCGATCGTCACCACGAAGAAGAGGAAGCCGGTCGAGAAGGCCGAGTCGGCGGAGACGCCGAGCGCGCCGAGGAAGCTGACGAAGAACGACTCGCGCACCGCGAGCCCGTTGACCGTGAACGGGACGAGCATGACGAGGAAGAGCAGCGGCCCCATCACGTAGTACGGCCGCGGCGAGAGATCCACGCCGACGGCCCTGCCCGCGCACCAGATCGCGAGCACCCGCGCCGCCTGGACGACGAGCGTCAGCCCGAAGAGCGACCCGAGCAGCGCAGCGTTGCTGCGGAAGGAGTGGAGCGCCAGGTAGACCTCGCGCAGCAGCCGCTCGAGCCGGGCGGCGCGCAGCAGCGGGCGCGTCCGCTGCAGCAGCGGGTGCAGGCGGGTCGAGAAGAGGGCGAACCCGCCGAGCGCGGTGGCGACGACGAGCCCGAGCTCGAGCCAGACGTAGCCCCCGATCGAGTAGCGGCCGACGGCGAGAGCGAACCCGGCCGCGGCGAGCACGAGCGTCGCCGCGCCGCCGAGCGCGCGCTCGAGCAGGACGGTGCCGGCGGCGGCGGCTCCGGCGCCGGGGTGGCGGCGCGCCGTCTCGTAGATCCGCGACGCGTCGCCGCCGAGCGAGGTCGGGAGCACCTGGCCGGCGGCGTACGCGACGAAGCTCGTCCGCACGAGCCAGCCGAGCGACTCGTGGACGCCGCGCGCGGCCAGGAGCCGCCGCCAGCGCCACGCGAGCGGCCAGACCGAGCCGGCCATGATCGCGCAGGAGGCGAGCCACCAGCCGGGGCTCGCGTGCCCGAGCACGTGCCCCGTCCGCCGGAGGTCGATCTTCCAGACGATGTATGCGGTGCAGAGGCCGGTGACGAGGAGCGTCAGGCCGGCCCGGAGCAGCCGGGCCCGCGTCACGCGGGCGCCTCTGCGGGCTCCGCGACGACGAGCTCGACGAGCGCCGCCGCCGCGGCCGCCGCGGCCTCCGCCTCGGCCCGGGTGGCGCCGGTCGCGAGCACGGCGCCGGCGCGGTCGGATGCGCGGCGCAGCTCCGCGAAGCGGTGGCCCGGGTCGCGGTAGACCAGGACCGCCCGCACGCCGGGCGCCTCACGAGCCGCGTCGACGCCCCGCGCCTCGACGAGCTCGCCCGGCGGCGCGACGAGGAACCGGACGCAGGCTCCCCCGACGAGCTCGAGCGGGCGCAGCCGCTCCTCCGCGACGGGCTCGCCGAGCGCGACGGCGATCGCCAGCTCGTCGAGGTCGACGCCGGTCGCGACCCGGCAGAGCTCCGAGTCGTGCCCTCCGCCGGTGCGGGCGGAGAGCTTCGCGAGCAGCGGCCCCTGCGGCGCGAGCAGCACCTGGGCGGAGAGGGGTCCGTGGCGGACACCGAGCGCGTCGGCGGCCGCAGCCGCGATCCGGACGACCGCGTCCGCCTCGTGTGGGGTCGAGCGCCGCGGGCCACGAGTGGACGAGCGGCACGCCGAAGGCGGGCGGCGGCGCCTGTTCGCGGTCGGTCAGCGTCAGCGGCACGAGGCGTCCGTCGAGCAGGAAGCCGGTGACGGTGACGACCCGGCCGCCGACGAGCTCCTCGACGAGGCAGTAGTCGTTCCGCGACTCGGCGACGGCCTCGGCTGCGGCGCTCGCGACCGAGGCCCGGTCGGGCGCGAGGGCGACGCCGCGCTCGCCGGCGCGGTCGGGCGCCTCGATCACGCACGGATAGCCGAGCTCCTCGGCCGCCGCGGCGACCTCGTCGAGCGTGCGGCAGAGCAGCGAGCGCGGCTGCGGCACGCCCGCCTCGGCGAGCCGCTCGCGCTGGCGTCGCTTCGACGCGGCGCGCAGCGCTGCGTCGGGGTCGACCGGGTGCGGCAGCGCGAGCCGGGCCGCGACGCGGGCGGCGAGCGCGACGGCGTGGTCGGTGCCGGGCGCCACGAGGCCGTCCACGGCCTCGGCGCGGGCGAGGCGCTCGATCGCCGGCTCGTCCTCGATCGAGACGAGCGCGCGCCGGTCGGCGCACGGGAAGCCGGGAGCGGCAGGATCGCGGTCGGCGGCGACGACCGACAGGCCCCGCCGCCGTGCCGTGTCGAGCAGGCTCAGCTGCGCCGGCCCGGCGCCGAGGACGAGGAGCCGTCTCGGCTCCGTCCCCTCGCCCGCCCCGTGCGCTCGTCCCACCGCGCCATTGTCGCGGCTGCGTCCGTCGGAGCGTCCGGAAAGGCCACGTCCGGTGCCAGGCACCGGACGTGGCCCGGGTGGACGGTGCGGCCTACGCCGCCTCGGCGAGCGCGGGCTCGATCTCCGACGCGGCCGCGATCTCGCGCGGGCCTCGGCGGATCAGCGCGGCCGCCAGCGCGCCGAGCAGGACGACCGCACCGCCGAGGTACACGGCCGTCGTCGTCCCGTCGGCGAACGACTGCGGCGAGCGGTAGCCGCCGCCGTGGGCGAACACCGACGCCAGCACCGCGACGCCGAAGACGCCGCCGAGCTCGCGAATCGCGTTCGTGGCGCCCGAGGCCTTGCCCTGCTCCTCCGGGCGCACCGCCGCCAGGACGACGGCGGCGACCGGGGCGAAGAAGAGCGCCATGCCCGCGCCCGAGAGCGCGAACGGCCCGACGAGGTCGAGGTACGGCGTCGTCGCGGTCGTGACGCTCGCGATCCAGATCAGGCCCGCGCCCTGCAGCGCGAGCCCGGCCGTCATCAGCCGCTCGCCGCCGATCCGGTCGGAGAACGCGCCGGCGAGCGGCGCCACGAACATCGGCATCGCCGTCCACGGCAGGATCCGCAGCCCCGACTGGAGCGGCGACAGGCCCTGCACCGTCTGGAAGTACTGCGCGAGCAGGAAGATGGAGCCGAACATCCCGAAGAACATCAGCAGCGAGGCGACGTTCGCCAGCGTGAAGGTGCGACCCCGGAAGAAGCGCATCGGCAGCATCGGCGCCGGCGCGCGCCGCTCCCAGGCTACGAAACCGGCCAGCAGGACGACGCCGAGGACGGTCGGCGCGACGATGCCGGGGCTCGTCCAGCCGTGCTCGTTCCCGCGCACCAGCCCCCAGACGATCCCGAGCAGCCCTGCGCTCGCGAGCCCGAGGCCGGGCAGGTCGAGCGCGGACTCCGGACCCCGCGTCTCCTCGAGGCGCCGCCACGCGAGCGGGGCGAGCACGATCCCGATCGGGACGTTGAGCCAGAAGATCCAGTGCCACGAGATGCCGCTGACGACGGCGCCGCCGACGAGCGGGCCGAGCGCGACCGCGAGACCGCCGATCCCGCCCCAGATCCCGAGCGCCAGGCCGCGCCGCTCCGCCGGCACGCCCGCAGCCAGGATCGTGAGCGTCAGCGGCGCCACGATCGCCCCGCCGACGCCCTGCAGCGCGCGGGCGACGTCGAGCATGTTCGCGCTCGTCGAGAGGGCCGCGAAGGCGGACGCGCCCGTGAAGAGCAGCAACCCGAGCGTGAACAGGCGCCGCCGGCCGAACCGGTCGCCGAGCGCGGCCCCCGTGAGCAGGAGCACCGCGAAGGTGAGCGTGTAGGCGTTGACCGTCCACTCGAGCTGCGAGACGGACGCGTGCAGCTGCCGCCTGATCACCGGCAGCGCGGTCGTGACGACGAGGTTGTCGAGGCTGACCATGAACAGGGCGAGCGAGGTGATCGCGAGCGTCCAGATCGTCCTCTGCTTCGAAAGATTGTGAGTCATCACTTCCTCCAGGGTGAAAAAAGGGGCGGTCAGATGCTCTTGCCGCAGCCGTCGAGGAGCTCCGTCATCCAGGGCTCCGGCTGGTCGTTCACGTGCATCGAGGCGAGGACGTTGAGGAGCATCCCGGTGGCGAAGAACTGCCAGACCTCGGGCCACTCCGCTCCCGAGACCCGCCGCACGTAGGCGACGAGGTCGCCGAAGCCGGCGCGGACGACGGCGCGGATCTCCGGGTCGTCCGAGGCCGAGTAGCCCTGCATCTGCGCGCGGAGCCAGGTCCGGTCGGCCACCAGGTGCTCCATGTAGGCATGGCCGATCGCGTGGAGCGCCTCCTCGCCGCGCAGCCCCTCGGCCGACCGCTGGAAGAGCTCGAGCGTCTCGCGGAAGCAGCGCGACGCGGAGGCGATGTAGAGCTCCTTCTTCGTGCCGAAGAGCCGGAAGAGGTAGGGCTGCGAGATCCCCGCGCGGGCGGCGATGTCCTCGGTCGAGGTGCCGGCGTAGCCCTTCTCGGCGAACTCGATGCGCGCGGCGTCGAGGACGTCGTCCTTGCGCTCGGCGGCGGAGAGGCGGGTGTGGGTCGCGGGGTTCACGCGGCCCATAGTAAGTGAAGACTCACAAGCCTGTCAAGTCGCGCCTCGTCCGCCGACGGATGCGCTCGTAGATCTCGACCAGCTGGCCCGCGATCACGTCGACGTCGTGGAGCCTCTCCGCGTACGCGCGCGACGCGGCGCCGACCTGCCGTCGCCGCGCGGCGTCGGCCACGAGCGGCCGCAGCGCCTCGCGCAGCTCCTCCTTCGTGGTCGAGACGAGCGGCACCTCGACGCCGTACGCCTCCTCCGTCCGCCGCACCGCCTCGTCGTGGAGGAAGGTGACGACCGGCTTGCCGAGCGCGAGGCACTCGATCGCGAAGACGCCGTACCAGCCGGCGTTCAGCTGGTCGACGACGATGTCCGCCTCGCGGTACTGCTCGAACGCCTCGTCGTGGGTCAGCCCCTCGACGATCTTCAGGTCGGCGTCGAGGCCGTCGCAGGCCGCGACCACGTGCTCGGTCCCCTTGCGCTGCCGGGAGGAGGGCGCGTGCAGGATCACCGGCCGCCGCTTCCGGTCGTCGGGCAGCGCCGGCTCGATCCGCGAGACCTCGAGCCCGGGCAGCACCACGTCCGCGTGCGGCACCCAGCGGATCGCGTCGTAGCTGCCGACGATCTCGGTGTCCGCCCGCAGCCCGTAGGCGAGCTGCTCGCGCGTCTTGTGGCGGATGTCGCGGCCGAGGTAGTGGTAGATGCCCCGCTTGCCGAGCGCGTGCAGGATCCTGAACTGCACCGACTTGGGGACGAGCGTGACCGCCGAGTAGAAGTGGAACACGTCGTAGCGCGGCAGCAGCTGGAGGAAGGCCGCCCACTGCCTCGCCTGGCGGCGGAGGAAGCCGGAGCCGAGATCGAGCGAGCGGTCGGCCTCGGGGTGGAGCTTGTAGCGATTGAAGACGACGAGGTCGGACTCGACACCGCGGCGGCGCAGCGCCTGCGAGTTCGCCCACGGGATCCCGGCCGTGTTCACCGGGCAGTGGAGGACGCGCAGCCGCCGCTCCCGCCCCGCGTCGGCGCTCACGTGAGATCGACCCGGTTCTCGCCCATCCTGCGGAGCATGACCTCGCGCTCGGCCTCGATCAGCGACAGCATCGTCTCGCGCATCGTCGCGCCCGCGAAGACCCAGATCTCGGGGTGGATCAGCAGCTGCAGCCAGTCGAACGCACCGGCCGCGAGCTGCTCGTGCGGGCAGCCGCCGCGCCAGTGCTGGTTCGAGTCGGAGCGGTAGCGGCCGCGGTCGAACCACGGCGGCGCGTACGGATTGACGGCGCCGGCGATCGGCTCGCCCATCGTCCCGGGCTCCGGCGTGTGCCAGGCGACGACGGGATCGAAGCGCTCGTCGAGCGCGGTGTCGGGGGCGACCGCGTGCAGGCCGACCCGGTGGCCGAGCTCGCGAAGCCGGCCGAGCACGGGCGGGCCGTCGCGCGAGTCGAGGTTGTAGAACTGGCTGCGCGTCATCAGGAAGTACGTCGCCGCGACGCCGCGCCCCGCCTCGAGCTCGGCCATCGCCAGCGCCGCCTCGAGCGACATGTCGACGTCGTGGCGCAGGAAGAGGTCTCCCGGCCGGGGCTCGCCGTCGAAGAAGGCGAAGCGGTAGCCGCCCGCCGCGGCCGCGTCCAGCAGCTCGCGGTAGTGCGCGAGGTCGAACCCGCAGGGCATTACTCGCTCCCGGGCTCCGTCGAGCCGACGCTCATGGCGTCACTCGACCTCGACGCCGACGAGCGCGGCCGCCTGCTCCGAGCGCTCCAGCGCCTCGGGGCCGGAGTCGCCGAGGGCGATCACGTAGCCGCGGCGGTCGCCGTCGCGCTGCACGGGCCGGATCGTCTCGCCGGGAACGATGTAGCTGTCCGCCTGCACGACGCCCGGCGCTGCGAGCACGCGGTCGAGCGAGGCGACGCTCGTGACGCGGCCGACGGGGAGCGGGCCCGGCTGCGCGGTGAAGAAGCGGATCGCGACCGGCCGGCGCACCGTCGGGACGCAGAGCTCGTCGCCGACCGGCTCGCCGAGCGCGAGGCGGAGCGCCACCTCCACGAGGTCGACGCCGACGGCGTGGCGGACGAGGTCGGCCATCTGGCCGCCCGGGATCCGCGCGGCGACCTCGATCATCAGGATCCGTCCGTCGGGATGCGCGATCAGCTGCGGGAAGCCGATGCCGTTCCGCAGCCCGAGCTCGAGCAGCGTCCTCTCGATCATCGCCTCGGCCCTGGCCGTCCCGTCGCCGTTCAGCTGCGCCGGGTACGCGTGGATCCAGCCGACCGCGAAGCCGGCTCCGGGCGGGCGGTGCCGGTCGGAGAGCGTGAGGTGCGTGACCTCGCCGCCGCGGACGACCGCCATCGCGTTCATCTCCATGCCCTCGACGAACTCCTCGACGATCACCTCGCCCCCGCGCGAGAGCTCCAGCGACTGCGGGAAGGCGTCCGCGAGCCCGTCGGCGGAGTCGAGGCGGAAGACGCCGCGCTGGCCGCCGGAGTCGGCCGGCTTGATCACGAGCGGGAAGCCGACGTGCTCGACCGCGGCGCGCGCCTCCTCGAGCGTGCGGGCCGAGCCGAAGCGGGGCTGCGGGAATCCCGGCGCGCTCGAGCCGGCGCCGCATCTCGACCTTGTGCGTCAGCCCGAGGGCGACGTCGACGCCGATTCCCGGCAGGCCGAGCGCCTCCGCGACCGCCGCCACGGCGACCACCGCGCGGTCGGAGGTGATCGTCAGCACGCCGTCGGGCCGGATCCTCTCGGCGAACTCGATCGCCTTCGGGATCTCGACGAAGTTGACGACCTCGGCGACGTCGGCGTCGTCGAGGGCGAGCGCGTCCGGGTTGCCGTCGATCGCGGCGACGCGCAGCCCGAGCTCCTTCGCGCGGAGGATCGCCGCGCGCTGGTGGCGTCCGGCGCCGAGGAAGAGAACCGTCTTCATGCCGCGCCGGATGCTAGCGGGGCCGGCTTCCGCGGACGCGGGCCTGCTACGCGCCCGCGCGCAGCCAGGCGAGCGTCCGGGCGAGGCCCTCCTCGAGCTCGACACGCGGTCTCCAGCCGAGCGAGGCCAGCCGCTCCGTGTCGAGCGAGCCGGCCCCCGGGGCCGGGCCGGCGGGCGGATCCTCGACCACGATCAGCGACGCGTCCGCCCCCGCCGCGGCGCACGCGAGCCGCGCCACCTCCTCGAGCGGCCGCCGGTCGTCGTCGCGGCCGACGTCCCAGTCGCCGCGCTCGCCGCGGTCGACGAGCGTCGCGACCGCCTCCGCGGCGTCGGCCGCGAAGCAGAACGACCGCTCCCAGCCGCGATACGCGACGATCGGCTCGCCGGCGAGCGCCTGCCGCAGCAGGCCCGTGATCGCGCCCCGCCGCTGTCCCGGCCCGTAGGGGAAGTGGAAGCGCAGGATGGTCGCCTCGGCGGCCGCCTCCTCGCTCGCGCGCTTGCTCTCGGCGTACGGCGTGTCGTCCGTGTAGACCGAGGTCGACGAGCCGTGGAAGAGCGGGATCCGCCGCGCGGCGCAGGCGGCGGCGACGAGGGCCGTGATCGGCGCGTTCTGCGCGAGCCGCTCGTCGCCCGGCAGCACGGCCGCGAGATGGACGACCGCTTCGGGCTCGTGCTCCTCGACGAGCCGCTCGGCGACACCCTGCCTCGCGAGGTCCCCGTCGGCGCGCCCGAGCGCGACGGCGTCGTGCCCGAGACCGCGCAGCGCCTCGCAGACGTGGCCTCCGAGGAAGCCCCGCCCGCCGGTGACGAGGACGCGCACCCCGCTTCAGGCGAGCGCCGGCTTGCGCGAGCGGTACCACGCGATCGTCCGCTCGAGGCCCTCGTCGAGCTCGACGTGCGCGTCGAAGCCGAGCAGCTCCCGCGCCTTCTCGACGTTCGGGATCCGGAGCTCGACGTCGACGTAGTCGAGCGGCGCGAAGCGGATCTCGCCGGTGCAGCCGGTGAGCCGCTTCACGCGCTGCGCGAGGTCGAAGATCGTGACCGCCGAGCGCGGGTTGCCGACGTTGAAGCTCTGCCCGACCGCCTCCGGCCGCTGCAGCGAGAGCAGCACCGCCTCGACCATGTCGTCCACGTAGCACCAGGCGCGGATCTGGGAGCCGTCGCCGCGGACGACGAGGTCCTCCCCGGCGAGCGCGGCCTCGATGAAGGCGCGGATCGCGCCGCCGCCGATCTGGCCGGGCCCGAAGACGTTGAAGGGCCGCACCGTCACGGTCGGCACGCCGAGCTCGTCGTGGTAGGCGTGGGCCATGTGCTCCCCGGCGAGCTTGGAGACGGCGTACGTCCAGCGCGCCTCGCCCACGGAGCCGATCGTCGAGACGTGGCCCTCGCGCACGTTGTAGGCGTGCGTGCCGAAGACCTCGCTCGTGGAGAAGTCGATCAGGCGCTCGAGCGAGTCGCCGGTCGCGACCGCCGCCTCGAGCACGTTGTAGGTGCCGATCATGTTCACGCGCATCGTCCGCACCGGGCTCTCGAGCACGGTGTCGACCCCGGCGATCGCGGCGCAGTGGACGATGTGCGTCGCCCCGAGGGCGAGCTCGCGCACCGCCTCCGCGTCGAGGACGTCGACCTTGTGGAGCGTGAAGTTCGGATGCGAGCCGAGGTCGGTGCCGGAGAGCGCGTCGCGGTGCAGGTTGTCGACCGCGACGATCTCGTTCCCGTCGACGAGCCGGCGCGCGAGCGTCGTCGCGATGAAGCCGGCGCCGCCGGTGACGAAGATGCGTTTCCCCAGCAGAGGCACGGTCGCGAGTCTAGCCGCGTGCCGCGCACGGCCACGTGGTCACGCCGGCACCGGAACGGAGGGATCCGGCGCCGGCGGGGCCTCGTGGTTGCGCACGATCACCGCGGCGAACGCGAGCCCGCAGAGCGTGAGCAGCGCTGCGATCAGGACGAAGAGCACCCGCAGCGAGACGACGTGCAGCGCCTCGGCCCCGGCCAGGAAGCCGAGCGGCGAGGCGAGGCTCGCGACGGTCATCACCGCGGTCATCACCTTCGGCCGCAGCGCCGGGGGCGTCCGCGTGGTCATGACGGCGAAGATCGGCGCGTTCACGAGCGGGGCGAAGAAGCCGAAGCACGCGACGACGACCGTGACGGCGGGCCACGGCATCGAGATCGCGAGCAGCCAGAGCGGCAGCGGCATCGCCACGATCGCGAACGCGACGAGCCGCAGCAGGTCGACCTTGCGGACGAGCCGCTGCGCCACGACCGCGCCGCAGAACGCCCCGATCCCGAAGCCGCCGAACAGGAAGCCGGCGGCGTGCGCGCTCTCGTAGCGGAAGTACGCGAGGACGTTCACGCCGACGATCAGCGCCTGGGCGACGAGGTTGAGCGCGCAGGCGACGAGCAGCGACGGCCCGAGCAGCGGGTCGCGCAGTCAGGAAGCGGAGCCCGGCGAGCAGCCCGCGCGACTCCGCCGTCCCCTCGACGCGTCGCCCGGCGCGGACGAAAGCGAGGATGGTCAGGAACGAGCAGAGGTACGTGCCGGCGTCGACGACGAGCACGGTCGACGGGCTCGTCGCCGCGATCAGGATCCCTGCGAGCACCGGCCCGGCGATCTGCGTCAGCTGGTTCGCGCCGCTCAGCGCGGCGTTCGCCGACGCGACGAGGCGCTCGTCCTCGCCCACGACCTCGGGGACGACGAGGCGGGAGGACGAGAAGTACGGCGCGGTGAAGCAGCCGACTGCGAACGACGCGGCGAGCAGGGCCGGGAAGGACAGGTGCCCGGTCCAGTGCAGGATCGGGATCACGAGCATCAGCGGCCCGCGCGCGGCGTCGGAGACGAGCATCGTCCGCTTCGCGCCGAGCCGGGCGATCAGGGAGCCGGCCGGAATCCCGAGCAGCCCGACCGGCGCGATCTCGGCCGCCAGGACCCAGCCCATCTTCCCGGTCGAGCCGGTGGTGGCGAGGACGAACCAGGGCAGGGCCACGTAGGTCATCGCCGAGCCGGTGAGGGAGACGAGCTCGGCGCCGACGAGGCCGAGCAGGGAGCGGTTTCCCCGGATCACGCGGCGATAATAAAACGTCCGTACGGTTTTGTAAAGTGGGATCGTGCCGAAGGTCAGCCAGGAGCACCTGGACGCGCGCCGGGAGCAGATCCTCGGGGGCGCGCAGCGCTGCTTCGCCCGGCACGGCTACACGGGCGCGACGGTCGCGCGGCTCGAGCAGGAGGTCGGCCTGTCGCGCGGCGCGATCTTCAACTACTTCGGCGGCAAGCAGGCGCTCTTCGTCGCGGTCGCCGTCCGCGTCAGCGTCCGCTTCCAGGAGATCGTCACCGAGCACGGCCTCGACGCCGCGGTGCGGGCGATGGCCGCCGAGGACCCGGCGTGGCTGGGCGCGCTGATCGAGACGCAGTCGAAGCTCCGCCACGACCCCGAGTTCGTCCGCCGGCTGGAGGCCGCCTACGAGGCGATGCCCCGCATCAGCGCCTGGCTCGAGGAGCGCCAGCGGGACGGCACCTTCCGCGACGACGTGCCCGCGAAGCAGCTCGGCGCAGTTCGTCGGCATGGTCCTGAACGGCCTCGCGCTGCGCGTCGCCTCGGAGGAGGAGACCGACGTCGAGCCGCTGCTCCGGCTGCTCCACGATGCGCTCGCCCCGCGCGAGTAGCATCCGGCCCGCATGAGCGCGCGCGTCGCATTCCCCGGGGACACGTCCCAGTGGTTCCCGGCGGAAACGCCGGAGCGGGCATGAGCTGCCGGCTCGGCCTCGACCACTACCGCGAGCTGCTCGCGACCGTCCGCACGTCCGGCTACGACTGGGCGAGCTTCGACCGGCACCCCCGCCGCGGCGACCTCTTCCTCCGCCACGACGTGCGCCTCTCACTCGAGGCGGCGCTCGAGCTCGCACGGCTGGAGCACGACCTCGGCGTCCGAGCGACGTATCTGCTGATGACCGAGAGCGCGTTCTACAACCTCGACTCGCATGTCGGGCACTACGCGCAGCGGCAGCTGCGGCAGTGGGGCCACGCCGTCGGGCTGCACGCGGTGCATCCCCGGGCCGAGCTCGACGACCGCTTCGACAAGGTCGTCTCCTGGCACAACCCGGATCCGGCGTACGAGGGCGAGCCGGTCTTCGGCGCCAGCAACGTCTCCGCCGATCCCTACGGCGAGCACGCGCTCAGCGATCGCGACGGCTGCCCGCACGAGGCGATCGCGGCCGGCGAGCGCGACTGGCTCCAGGTCGTCGTCCACCCCGAGCTGTGGGTGCACGGAAGCGTCGCCGCGATGCTCGCCGCGAAGGGCGAGCAGTGGTTCGAGTACCTCGACGCCGACGGGCTGGAGCTCGAGTGACGACGATCCTCGTGACGGCCGCCGGCGCTCCCGGCGCTGCGCGGCTGCTGCGCGCCCTGCGCGAGAACGGAGAGCGCGAGGTGCGGCTCGTCGGCGTGGACATGGCCGAGCGCTCGGTCGGCCGGCATCTGTGCGACGCCTTCCACCTCGTCCCGGCCGGGGACGCGACGGCCTTCGCGGACGCGCTGCTCGAGCTCGTCGCGCGCGAGCGGGTCGACGTCGTCCTGCCGCAGTCCTCGCACGACCTGCCCTGGCTCGCGGAGCGCCGCGGCGAGTTCCCGGTGCCGGTGCTCGTCTCGGCGCCCGAGACCGTCCGCCGCTCGAACGACAAGGCCGCGACGTACGAGCTGCTGCACCGGATCGGCGTGCCCGCCCCGGAGTTCCGGCGCGTCACCGGCGCGGCGGGCGTCGAGACGGCGGCGCGCGAGCTCGGATACCCGGATCGCCCCGTCTGCTTCAAGCCGGTCTTCTCCTCCGGCTCGCGCGGCTTCCGCATTCTCGACCCGGTCGTCGACCGCACCAACCAGCTCCTCTACGAGCGCCCCGGCTCTCTGACGATGCGCCTCGAGGAGGCGGTCGCGCTGCTCCCGGCGGACGGTCTCGACCTGCTGGTGATGGAGCTGGCGACCGGCGGCGAGCGGACGATCGACGGGATCGCGGACGGCGAGCGCGTCGTCCTCGGGCACCCGAAGACGCGCGAGTCGTTGCGCGCCGGGCTCGCCATGCACTTCGTCACGCTCGACGCGCCCGAGCTCGACGAGATCGCCGAGCGGATCGTCGGCGCCCTCGGGATCGAGTGGTTCTTCAACATCCAGCTCGTCGGCGGACACGTGATCGAGGTGAACCCGCGCATCTCGACGATCGTCTACCAGGAGGACCTGAACCTGCCGTGGCTGGCGGTCAAGCGAGCGCTCGGGGAGGTGTCGGACGACGAGCTGCGCGCGCTGCGCTCGCGTGTGCGCCCGGGCCGGACGGCGCTGCGCTTCTTCGACCAGCTCGAGTTCGACGCCTGAGCGCGCCCCGGCGGGCCCGCTGCGTCGCCCTCAACCTCTACGCTGAGCCGCCATGAGGCTGGGCCAGGAGCTGCGGCGGCTCGCGCGCCATTCGGCGATCTACGGGCTCGGCGGGCTCGTCTCGCGGATCCTCGCCACCGTCCTGCTGCCGCTCTACACGCACTACCTGCCGACGAACGCGTACGGCCACGTCGAGATCGTCACCGCGACGACGGCGGTGCTCTCGATCGTGCTGCAGATGGGGATCTCGACCGCGTTCTTCCGCTTCTACTTCGACATGAAGGAGCCGGCGGAGAAGCTGACCGTCGTCCGCACCTCCTTCTGGTTCACCATGGCGACCTCGACGCTCGGGCTCCTGCTCGGGCTCGCCTTCGCCGGGCCGGTCGGTCACTGGATCGGGCTCGGGCACGAGCCGAACCTCGTCCGGGCGGGCGCGGTCGGACTCTGGGCGCAGACGAACTACAACCAGCTGACCTCGCTCTTCCGCGTGGAGCAGCGCTCGGTCCAGTACGCGATCGCGAGCGTCGTCAACGTCCTCGTCACGGTCGTCGCGATGGTGCTCTTCGTCGCCGTCTTCGACTGGGGCGCGATCGGCCTCGTCGTCGGCAACTTCACCGGCACCCTGATCGTGTACCTCGCGCTCCTCGCCTACCGGCGCGAGCAGCTCGGGCTCGAGTTCGACCGCGCGCTCTTCCGGAAGATGCAGACGTTCGGGATGCCGCTCGTGCCGTCGGCGCTCGCGCTCTGGGCGATCAGCTGGATCGACCGCGAGTTCGTCACCTGGTACAAGGGCGCGGGCCAGGTCGGCGTCTACTCGGTCGCGATCAAGATCGCCTCGATCATCACGTTCGTGATGGTCGCGTTCCGGACGGCGTGGCCCGCGTTCGCCTACTCGATCGAGGACGACAACGAGGCGCGGCGGACGTACTCGTTCGTGCTCACGTACCTGCTCGCCGCGGTGTCCTGGTGCGCGCTGGGGCTCGGCGCGCTCGCCCCGTGGTGGGTACGGCTGCTGACGTCGCGCCACGGCTACGTCGGCGCGGAGAAGGGCGTCGCGCTGCTCGCGTTCTCGTTCGCCCTCTACGCCGGCTACACCGTGCTCGCGATCGGCAGCGGCCGCGCGCGGCGGACGCAGCTGAACTGGGTCGTCACCGGCACCGGCGCAGCGGTCAACGTCGGCCTCAACTTCTGGCTCGTCCCCGCCTACGGGTTCGTCGGCGCGGCCGTCGCGACGCTGATCGCGTACGCCGTGCTCTTCGTCGGGATGACGCTCTACGCGCAGTCGGTCTACCGCGTGCCGTACCAGTGGCGCCGCGTCGTCACGGTGCTCGGCGCCGGCGCCGGGCTGACCGTCGCAGCACGCGTGCCGCACCTTCCGCTCGCGCCGTCCTTCCTGCTCGTGCTCGCGTACCCGCTCGCGCTCGCCGCGCTCGGCTTCTACCTGCCCGCGGAGCGGCGGCGGCTGCGGCGGTTCGTGCCGCTCGTGCGCTAGCGAAGCGCGTGCAGCGAGGCGACGTCGTCCGCGCCCGGCTGCCACGCGCCCGCGGCCGCGTTCGCGCGCACCTGCTCCGGGCTCGTCGCTCCGGCGATCACCGAGGTCACGGCCGGCATCGCCAGCAGGCCGCCGATCGCGACCTCGAGCAGCGAGACGCCGCGCGCGTCGGCGTACCGCTGCAGGGCCTCCGTGCGGTCCCAGCGCTCCTCGGGGATCTCGCGCCCGGCGAGCCGTCCCTCGCTCGCCTCCTCGCCGCGGCGGTACTTGCCCGTGAGCAGGCCGCTGGCGAGCGGGAAGTAGGGCAGCATCCCGATCCCGAGCCGCTCGCAGGCGGGCAGCACGTCGTCCTCGACTCCCCGCTCGACGAGCGAGTAGTGGTTCTGCGCGGAGACGAAGCGGGCGATCCCCGCCTGGCGCGACGTCCTCTCCGCCTCCTCGATCTGCTCGGCGGAGAAGTTCGAGGAGCCGATCCAGCGCACCTTGCCCTCGCGGACGAGCTCGTCGAGCGCGCCGAGGGTCTCGCCGATGGGCGTGCTCGGATCGGGCTCGTGCATCTGCAGGACGTCGATCGTCTCGGTCCGGAGCCGGCGCAGCGATCCCTCGACCGCCCAGCGGATGTAGTCGCGGGTTCCGCGCGAGCCGGCGGGCCGCTCCTCCATCGGCTTCCCGAACTTCGTCGCGAGGACGAACCGGTCGCGACGCCCGTCGAGCGCGCGGCCGATGAACTCCTCGCTCGCGCCCTGCGAGTAGATGTCGGCGGTGTCGATCAGAGTCACGCCCTCCTCGAGCGCGGCGTCGACGACGGCGAGCGAGCGGGCGTAGTCGCAGCGGCCGCCGAAGTTGTTCGTGCCGAGCCCGACGACGGAGACCTCGGGCCCGCCGTCGCCCAGTGTCCGTGTGCGCATGCCCCCGACGCTACTTGTCGGCGGTGGGTCTGCGCGCGAACAGGCCGCGCACGCGCATGCGCAGCACGACCTCGCCGCGCTCGTTGACGAGCTCGTGCTCGCCGACGACGGTGCCGCGGCCGGGGCTCGTCTCCGAGGGCCAGGCCTCGACGATCCGGCTGCGCCCGGTGAGGACGTCGCCGGGGCGGACGGGGACGAGCCAGCGCAGCTCCTCGACACCGGGCGAGCCCAGACCGGCGCTGCCGAGCAGCTGCGACCGGACGAAGAGCCCCATGTACAGCGCCGCCGTGTGCCAGCCGCTCGCGATGAGCCCGCCGAACGGCCCCGCGGCGGCAGCCTCGGGATCGACGTGGAACGGCTGCGGGTCGAACTCCCGCGCGAAGCGGAGCATCGCGTCCTCGCTCACCTCGACCGTGCCGTGCACCGCCTCGGCGCCGACGGGGAAGTCCTCCCAGTACCTCACGCGGCCATGCCCTCCGGCAGCGGGCGCGCGTGGACGACGACGAGCGTCCGCGTCGGCCGTGTGAGCGCGACGTAGAGCTCGCGCAGGCCCTGCTCGCCGCCCTCGGCGATGGCGGCCGGCTCGACGACGACCACGTGGTCGAACTCGAGGCCCTTCGCCTGCCGCGGCGTGAGCACCGGCACGACCAGCTCGTCGAACGCGTCGCCGTCCGTCCCGCCGTCCGCCAGCGCCCGGGGCGCGATCACCGCGACGAGGCCGTCCAGCTCGGCCAGCGCGGCCGCCTCGCGCAGCGCCGCCGTCCGGAGCTCCGCCTCCGCGACCGCCACGAGCCGCGGCGGCTCGCCGCCGCGGCGGTAGGCGAGCGGCGGCTCGACGTCCGGCGCGATCAGCTCCAGCAGCGGCAGCGCCAGCTCCATGATCTCGGCCGGGACGCGGTAGGCGTGGCGCAGCTCCTCGATGGTGACCTCCGCCCCCTCCGGGAGGTACGGCTCGAGCTCCTGCCAGCGCCGGTAGACGACCGGTCCGGTCGCCTGGGCGACGTCGCCGAGGATCGTCAGCGAGCCGTCGACCGCCCGGCGCGAGATCGCGAGCAGCTGCATCGGCGAGAGGTCCTGGGCCTCGTCGACGATCACGTGCCCGTAGGCCCGCGGCGGCCCCTCCAGCAGCGTCCGCGCCTCGTCCAGCAGCGGCAGGTCGTGCTCGCTCCAGACCAGGTCCGCGATCCGCCGCGGCCGGTCGCGCAGCAGCAGCTTCCGCTCGGCGGCGTCGAGGATCCCCTCGGCGGCCTCGGCGAGCGCGGCCGGCGACGCGAGCAGGCGCGCGACGAGCCGGTCGGAGCGAGGCAGCGGCAGCACGCCGTCGAGCCAGCGCGTGAGGAAGCCCCGGCGGCGGAGGCCCGCCTCGAGCTCGTCGAAGCTGTGCAGCGCTCCGGCCCCGAGCAGCTCGCCGTAGCGCTCGTAGAAGCGGCGCAGCACCGTCATCCGGAAGCGCTCCTTCGCCCGGCCGAGCGCGTCACCCGAGGCGAGCGCCTCCTCGAGCAGCGCCGCCACCTCGCGCTCCTTCACCGAGACGAACCGCCCGTCGGCGTAGAAGACGAGCTCGGCCGGCGCCGGCCGCACCGCGAGCTCGACCGCGCGCGCGACCACCTCGCGCAGCCGCGTGTCCGCCTTCAGCCGGGCGACGTCCGGCGCCTCCTCGCGGCCGGTCTCGACCCCGTCGAGCAGCTCCGACACCGCGCGCTGCTCGACCGCGTCCTCGCCCAGCGCCGGCAGGACGTGGGAGACGTAGTCCATGAAGGTCGGGTTCGGCCCGACGACGAGCACGCGCCGCAGCCGCTCCCCGTGGGTGTAGAGGAGCCAGGACGCCCGGTGCAGGCCGACCGCCGTCTTGCCGGTGCCGGGACCGCCCTGCACGACGAGAGCGCCCTCCGGATCGGCCGTGATCAGCCGGTACTGGTCGGACTGGATCGTCGCGACGATGTCGCGCATCCTCACCTCTCGCCGCCGCTCCAGCTCCTCGAGCAGGAAGTCCGAGACGGCGGCGCCCTCGACCGCGCTGCCGTCGAGCGACTCGTCCGAGATGTCGACGATGCGCCGCCCCTCGCTGCGGTAGCGCCGCCGCTGCGTCACGCCGTGGGGCTGGTCGGGCGTCGCCGTGTAGAAGGGCCTCGCCGCCGGCGCCTGCCAGTTCACGACCACCGTGTCGTGCGCGTCGTCGCGCACCCAGCGGCGGCCGACGTAGAGCGGTCTCGGGTGCGCGTCGAGGGTCAGGCGTCCGAAGACGAGTCCGCGCTCGGCGTCCTGGAACGTCCGCAGCCGCCGCCGCGCCCAGGCCTCGAGCGCCAGCGCCGCCACCTCGTTGTCGGCCGAGCCCGCCGCGCGCTCGACCGAATCGCGCATGCGGTCGAGGCACACGTACGCGTGGTCGACGTAGGCCTGCTCGGCCGCCAGCTCCGGGTGCGCCATCGGGCGGATGAGCCTAGCGGCGGTGTAGCGTCACGGCAATGCGACTCGGACTCAATCTCGGCTACGCGCCGCCCGGCACGAACCCGGTCGAGCTCGTCCCGCTCGCGCAGGAGGCGGAGCGGCTCGGCTACGACTCCGTCTGGACGGCCGAGGCCTGGGGCACCGACGCCGTCACCGTCCTCGCCTGGATCGCCGCCTGCACCGAGCGGATCAAGGTCGGCTCGGCGATCCTCCAGATCCCGGGCCGGACGCCGGCGAACACGGCGATGACCGCGGCGACGCTCGACCTGATGTCGGGGGGGCGCTTCCTGCTCGGGCTCGGCACCTCCGGGCCGCAGGTCGTCGAGGGCTGGCACGGCCAGGCCTGGGGCAAGCCCCTCGGGAAGACGCGGGAGTACGTGGAGATCGTCCGCACGGCCCTCCGCCGCGAGGTCGTCGAGCACGAGGGCGAGCACTACCGGATCCCGTACGCCGGGCCGGACGCGACCGGGCTCGGCAAGCCGCTGAAGCTGATGCTGCGTCCGCTGCGAGCCGAGATCCCGATCTATCTCGCCGCGATCGGGCCGAGGAACGTCGCGCTCGCAGCCGAGATCGCCGACGGCTGGCTGCCGGTGTTCGTGGCTCCCGAGCGCTTCGCCGAGGCCTTCGGCAAGAGTCTCGCCGGCGCACCCGACGGCTTCGAGATCGCACCGACGGTCAGCGTCCTCGTCGGCGACGACGTCGAGTCGCTCCGCGACGCCTTGAAGCCGTATCTCGCCCTCTACGTCGGCGGCATGGGCGCGAAGGGGAAGAACTTCTACAACGCGCTGATGCGCCGCTACGGCTGGGAGGCCGAGGCGGAGCGCATCCAGGAGCTCTACCTCGCCGGCCACCAGCGCGACGCGATCGCCGCCGTCCCGGACGAGCTGGTCGACGCCGTGGCGCTCGTCGGCCCGAAGGAGCGGATCCGCGACCGCCTCGAGGCCTGGCGGGAGACGCCGGTGACGACGCTGATCGTGGGCTCGCCGCAGCCCGAGGCGCTGCAGACGATGGCCGAGCTCGTCCTCGGGTGACGGCCGACACGGTCGTCGCGCTCGCGGCCGCGACGGTTCGGCGCAGCGGCCGGACGATCCTCGCGCCGCTCGACTGGACCGTCCACGCCGGCGAGCACTGGGCGCTCCTCGGCCCGAACGGAGCCGGGAAGACGACGCTGCTGCGGCTCGCCTCGGCGCAGATCCACCCGAGCTCCGGCGCCGCGACGATCCTCGGCGGGCGCCTGGGACGGGTGCCGCTCCACGACCTCAGGGCGCGGATCGCACTCGTCGAGCCCGCCCTCGTCCGGAGCGCGCTGCCGGAGCGGTCGGCGCTCCACTTCGTCCTCTCGGGCGCGACGGGGACGCTGGCGACGCTCGCGGAGCGCATCGGCCCGGCCGAGACGGCCCGCGCGCGGCGGCTCCTGGACGAGGTCGGCGTGGGCGAGCTCGCGGCGCGGGCGCTCGGAACCTGCTCCGAGGGCGAGCGGGCGCGGATCCTGCTCGCCCGCGCGCTCATGCTCGACGCGCCGCTCGTGATCCTGGACGAGCCGGCCGGCGGGCTCGACCTGCCGGGGCGCGAGCTCCTGCTCGACGCGCTCGCGCAGGCGGTCGCGGCCCGCCCGACCCTGGCGACCGTCACCGCGACCCACCACCTCGAGGAGCTCCCCGAGACGACGAGCCACGCACTGCTCCTGCGCGAGGGGCGGGCGGTCGCGGCCGGCCGGCTCGGGGCGGCGCTCACCGAGGAGCGGCTCGAGGAGTGCTTCGGGCTGCCGCTGCGGCTCGAGCATCGCGACGGGCGCTTCCTCGTCCGGTCCCGCCGGCGCCGCCGGACGCGCGGCCCGTAGACGAGATCGCCCCCAGGCGCCCCCGCCCCGGGTCAGCGCCGCAGGACGCACGCGTCGTGCGACGAGCGCGCGACCCGCCGGCTCTGCAGCGGATGGCCCGCGAGGTCGACCGTCGTCAGGTAGCCGCGACCGAGGGCGGCCGTGACGACGACGCCGTCCGCCTGCTGCACGTTGTAGGAGCCGACCGGGACGGGCGCCCGCCGGAGGTGCCGGCCGCCGATCTCGTGCACGTCGATCCGGCCGCTCCAGCCGCTCGTCACGAAGGCGCGCCCGGCCGAGAAGGTGACGTGCTGGGGCGGCCACCCGCCCGAGGGCCGCGCGACGACCCGCTGCCGCTGCAGGTCGTAGACGGCCAGCTCGCGGGCGGCGCCGGAGCTGACCCACGCGTGGCGGGCGTCGGGGGCGAAGCCGACGTCGTGGGCGAGGAACGGCGGCGCGAAGCGGTCGAGCAGGCGCGGGCGCAGCGAGCCGATCTCGACGACGGCGACCTCGCTCGCCTTCGAGCCGAGCGCGATCCAGAGCCGCTCGGCGTCGCCGCGGATCGTGACGTGGCGGGCGAGCGGTCCCACCGGCTCGCGCGCGAGCAGCCTCCCGGCGGCCACATCGACGAGGACGACCTCGCCGCGCGCCGCGTCGGTGACGTAGGCGTGGCGGCCGTCCGGGTGCGCGGCGACGTAGCGCGGCTCGCTGAAGCCGTCGAGAACGTGCGCGACGCGAAGGCGCGCACCGTCGATCACCGAGACGAGGCCGATGTCCGAGTGCGCGACGACGGCACGGCCGCCGACCGTCTCGATGCTGCGGGGGAACCGCGCTGTCGAGATCCGCTCCAGGACGACGTTCCGCCGCAGGTCGAAGACGACGACGTGCGACTCGAGGTCGGCGGTGACCAGAGCGAGCAGGTCGGGGCGCGCGGCGCGCGCGAGCGCAGCCCGCGGCAGGAGCACCGTGCCCGCGGCGCCGGCCAGGAAGGCGCGCCGGTTCATCGTCATCGCGCCGCCACGCCTTCCACCCGCGACCCGCGGACGAGCTCGAGCACCACCTGGGCGTTCGCGAGCGCCACGTTCTTCGCGGGGGTGCCCGGCGTGGCGGCGAGGACCCGGGTGCCGGTGGGCGCTCTGACGGCGACCGTGAGCAGCCTGCCGTGGGCGTCGAGGCCCGCGATCGTCCCGGGCACGACGAGCGAGCCCGCCGGCGTTGCGGTGCCGCCCTCGTTCCGGAAGAACTGGACGACCGGCCGGTCGGCGCCGGCGACGGGCGGGTCGATCGCGACGGCGAGCGCCCCGTTCAGCCAGCCGAGCCCGGCGATCGTCGAGGAGCCGACGTCGAAGCCGTTGGCGGCGCTGCCGCCGCCGGCGAGCCGGAAGCCGTGCCGGGTGCCGATCGCGAGCGCGGCCCCCGCCGGCGCGAAGGCGAGCCTCGTCGCGTCGCGGACGCGCGACGACGCGACGACCCGTCGCGAGCGGTGGCCGAGGTCGTAGACGACCGGCTTCCCGCCCGCGCCGACATACGCGACCGCGAGCGAGTCGGCGCGCCAGGAGGGGACGACCCGGCGGACGGCCCGGTCGAGCACACGGTCGTTGCGGCCGTTGCCCTCGATCAGATGCAGGGCGAAGCCGCGGGCCGAGCGGACGGCGTAGGCGATGCGCAGCCCGTCCGGGGCCCAGGCGATCGCAGCGACGCTGCCCGCGGTCGGCTGCGACCAGGCGCGGCGCCCGTCGGGCGCGATCGCCACCAGCGAGTCGCCGATGCCGGCGGCGACGTAGAGCGCGTGGGGCGAGAGGGCCGCCGCGGAGACCGGAAGCCTCTGGAGGCGGAGCCCGCTGCTCGTCGTCAGCCAGAGCCTGCCGTCGACGACGGCGGCGATCCCGTGCGCTCCGCGCGGGACCGAGAGCCGCGGCACGGCGCTCGCGGCGGGCCGGGGCTCGGCGACCGGGGGCCTGCCGAAGCTGACGTGGAGCGCACCCGCCGCGGCGAGCGCCCCGGCGGCGGCGGCCAGGAGCGCGAGCGTCGCTGCGAGCGCGAGCGCGAGCCGGCCGGCGTGGAGCCGCCGTCGTGACCCGGCCGGCGGCAGCGCAGCGAGCGCGCGAGCGAGCGCCGACTCGCCGACGTGCGGCTCGGGCCCGCTCAGCTGCCCGAGCAATCCCTCGAGCCGGGCCTCAGTCCCGGGGGGCACGGTGCTCCTCCAGGGAGTCGCGGAGCTGCTCCAGCGCGCGGGCGAGCCGGGAGTTGACGGTGCCGACCGGCACCTCGAGCGCGGCGCCGATCTCCTTCGGCGTCATCCCGAGCCCGAAGCGGAGGATGACGGCGAGGCGCCGGTCGGACGGGAGACAGGCGACCGCCGCGAGCAGCTCGCGGTCGCCACCGCGGTGGTCGGGCCGGAGGTCGACCGGCTCCGGCTGCTCGTCGCCCGCGAGCCGGCGCTCCCGCCGCAGCAGGT
Source organism: uncultured Actinomycetes bacterium (assembly GCA_963746895.1). Lineage (GTDB taxonomy): Bacteria > Actinomycetota > Thermoleophilia > Gaiellales > Gaiellaceae > Palsa-739. The sequence continues at coordinate 162,130 of CAVVDI010000005.1, forward strand.
CGAGCGCGCGGTTGGCGACGATCCGGTGCAGCCAGGGCGCGAACGGCCGCCGCTCGTCGAAGCGCTCGAGCGCGGCGAACGCACGCTCGAACGCGTCGGCGGCGACGTCGTCGGCGAGCGCGCGCCGTCCCGTGATCGCGTACGCGGCGCGCCACGCGCTCGGCCAGTGACGGCGGAACAGAACGGCGGCCGCCTCGCGGTCGCCGCGCCGCGCTCCGCGCACGAGATCTCGGTCGCCGACGTCACGCACCCTCCGAGTGTCCTACGAACGAGACGCGGCCGCGCGTCCCGTGCCGCCGCCGCCGCGCCCCCGCTACGACACGACGCGGTACACCTGGAAGACCTCGGCGTAGTCGCGGTTCACGTTGATCCCGTGCGTGCGGGCGAGGTTGCGGACGTACTCCGCGTTGGCGTAGCGCCGGTGGTGCTGCGACGCGTACTTCTCGAGCGCCGCGACCTTCGTCTCGATGTGCCGCTGCTCCAGGGACACGTACCACTGGTACGAGAAGTCGAAGTTGTTCCAGGGGATCTCGTAGCCGAGGATCGTCGTCCGCTTGAACGCCCGCAGTCCCTCCTCGGCGATCGTGCGGTGATCCTGGTGGATGTCGTGGAGGCTGGGCTGGAAGACGACGTCCGGCTGCCACTCCTCCCAGAGCGCGACCAGCAGCTCGAGGATGTCCTGCCGCCGCTCCGGGAACGTGCGCACGTCGAAGTCGTGCACGGTGAGCCCCAGCTCGGGGATGCCGAGCTCCGCGGTCGCCTCGCGCACCTCGCGGGCGAGGGTGTCCGGGGGGAACCCGGCCGGCAGCGACCGCGTCGCGATCGAGAAGGCGACGTAGCGGACCTCGCAGCCCTCCTCGACGAGGCGCACCGTCGTGCCCCCGCACCCGAACTCGCCGTCGTCGGTGTGCGGCGCCAGCACGAGCGCCTTCCGCCACTGATCGATCACACGGGCACCGGCTCTCTGTTCTCCACGGCGGCAGCCGCCTCCTGCGCAGGCTCCCGCCGCGGCACGGCGAGCGCGATCAGCCCGAACAGCCCCCAGGTGGTCGGGTCCTCGAAGAAGTCGTTGTAGAAGAGCGAGTGGACGAGGATCGCCGCGAGCGCGAGCACCGCCGCGAGCGAGACCCGCCCGGCGAAGCTGCGGTCGATCCTGCGGAAGCCGTCGACCATGAACGCGGCGGCGAGCCACACGAAGAGGGCGAGCCCGACCAGGCCGCTCTCGGCGGCGACCGTCACCGGCGTGTCGTGCGACGCGGCGGTCTTCGGCTCCTTCCCCTTCAGCTTCGTGCGCTGCGCGTAGGCGTGCTTGAAGCCGCCGACCCCGACCCCGACCCCGGGGTGGGCGATCGCGATCCGGATCCCGTTCGCGACGAGGCTGTAGCGGCCGCTCGAGGCGCTGTTCAGGCCGGCGCTCGTGTGGTGGACGAGCGAGTGCCGCACCTTCGGCTCCCCGGCCGCGATCCCGGCCATCACCGCCGCGGCGAGGACGATCGCGGCAAGCGAGCGCCAGCGCCAGGTGACCACGGCGACGCCGATGACGCCGACGAGCAGGGCCGCGAAGCTCGACTGCGAGAACGAGATCAGCAGCCCCAGCCAGCCGACGACGAGAAAGGCCGTCGCGGCGAGGGACACGCGCGGCGAGCGGCCCCGGACGAGCAGCACGAGCGTCGGGATCAGCGCGACGACGAGGAAGCGTCCGTAGACGGAGGGGTCCCAGAAGATCGAGTTGACCCGGAAGAAGGCGGCGTATGCGTTGCCCGTGATCACCTTCGGGTTCTGGAAGACGTCGCGGGTCTCGTACTGGTAGAAGCCGACGCCGGCGAAGGCGAGGGCCATCAGCGCCAGCTCGGCGTAGAGCAGTCGCAGCCGCGACGGCTTCCACGGCAGCCGTGCGATCGCGAGCGCGAGGATGGTGAACGGGACGTAGAAGGCGAGCACCTCGACCGCGCCCTCGTGGACGTCGATGCTCCAGGCGAGCGACATCCCCGTCCAGGCCACGAACGCGCCCAGCGGCCAGGAGAGCAGCCCGAGCTCGCGGGAGCGCCCGTCCCCGCGCAGCAGCTCCCAGCCCAGGAGCGCCGCCGAGCCGAGCGCGACGGCGTAGAGCGGGACGAGGAGCTGATGGCCGAGCAGCCCGACGCGCACCGGCACGAAGCCGAGGGTGCCGAAGGCGAGCAGCCACGGCTCGCGGCGGAAGAGCCATGCCAGAGCGGGCGCCAGGACGATCCCGGCCCCGACCGTCGCGCCGAGCTCCGACGCCTGCGACGGAGCAAGCGAGACGACCAGCAGCACCGTGCCGAACACGGCGAAGCCGAGGCCGGCGATCCGGTCGCGCCGGCCGCGCGCGACGAGGAGCACGGCCAGCCCGATGCACGCGATGGGGCCGGCGATCCGGGCGAGGTCGGTCACCTGCCGGGACCCACGACCAGCTTCGCACGGGCGGTGTGGTTCTGCTCGCCGACGGTGAGCGTGTACGTCCCCGGCCGTCCGGGCGCGTGCAGGCGCAGCACCCGGGCGGCCGACACGCCGCGCGAGCCGTTCAGCTTCCACCAGTAGGTCTTCGCGTCCGTGTCGACGCCGATGCCGAAGCGCACGCCCGGCCGCTTGACCGTGACCACGCCGCGGAGGAGCCGGATGTAGCGGACCCGGACGACGATCGGCCGCCGCGCGTCCACCGGGGTCACGTTCCCGGCGAGATCGACTCCCCCGAGGTAGAGCGTGTAGGTGCCCGCCTTCAGCGGCTGGCCGTCGGGGCTCCTGCCGTGCCAGCTCAGCTTGCCCTTCGACTGGTGGCTGCGGCTGTAGAGGATCCGCCGCGAGTCGAGGTAGAGGACGGCGTGGGCGGGCGAGCTGAACCGGTAGGAGATCTTGATCGTGCCGCCGATGTTGTCGCCGTCCGGCGAGACCGTGGCGCGGCTCGCGCTCGCGTCGAGCACCTTCGGCGGATGGGTGTCGAGCACGATCTTGTTCGGGAGCAGGATCGTCCGGTGCTGACCGGCCAGATGGATCTCCGGCAGGTACACCCCGTCGGCGGCCCGCTTCCCGGCGTCGGTCTCGCCGTTCCAGACGAAGCGGGCCCGGCCGCGCGGCACGTACTCGCTCTCGGCGAGCGTGTCGACGACGTGCCTGCCGGAGTCGAGGATGGTGACGGTCAGGTCGTCGCCGCGACGGAGCTTGACGCTGATCGTCGCCTTGCCGCGCGCGCAGCCGCAGGTCGGCGAGATCCGCTTCGAGACGACCGTGCCGTAGATCGGGCTCTTGACGAGCTTGAGGCGCTCGGTGATCGCGAAGGCGGCGGCGGTGGCGATCAGCAGGCCCACGAGAGCCGCGGTGGAGAGAACCCGCTGCAAAGCCAGGCGATTGTACGCGCGTCGCGGCGACTAGAGGCGACCGTGCGCGACGCGGGGCGCGAGCCAGGCGCGCAGGCCGTACGCGGCGAGGGCGACGCCGACGGCGATCAGGCCGCCGATCAGGAGCCAGTCGCCGCCGGGAGCGTTCAGGAGCTTCAGCCCGCTGAGCGTCAGCACGGTGCCGAGCGTCGCCCGCAGCGCCCCGTCGGGGAGGCGCACGGTGAAGCGGCTCGAGACGAGCACGCCCGGTATCGAGCCGATCAGGAGCCATGCGGTCGCGTGGAGGTCGACGTTGCCGGCGACGAGGTGGCCGGCGCCCGCGACCCAGAGGAGCGCCGCCGCGTGGAAGATGTCGGTGCCGACGATCTTCGCCATCGTCAGCGGGTAGACGAGCACCATCACGAGCCCGAAGAAGGTGCCGCTGCCGACCGAGGTGAGGCCGACGACGAAGCCGAAGACCGCGCCGATCGCGACCGCGACGATCCGGTCGCGCCGCTCGAGCAGGAACGGCAGGTCGCTCGGCTTGATCCCCTTGGTGACGACGGACTTGACGAGGAAGCCGATCCCGCCGGCGACGAGCGCGGCGCCGACCGCGTAGCCCTCCAGCGTCTGCGCGGAGCCGCCGTAGCGGTGCTTGAACCAGCTGGCGACGGCGACGCCGGCGAGCGACATCGGCCCGGAGCCGAGGAACATCAGTCCCGCGAGGCGCGCGTGCACGGTCCCCAGCCGGCGGTGCCGGATCGCGCCGAAGGACTTGAAGATCGCCCCGTGCAGGATGTCGGTGCCGACGGCGTACGTCGGCTGGAAGCCGAACACGATCACGAGGATCGGCGTCATCAGGGAGCCGCCGCCCATCCCCGTCAAGCCGACGAGCGCGCCGATCAGCAGGCCCGTCAGCGTGAACTGCCAGGTCACTCGGCGCCGGCCGTGAGCCTGGCCTGCGCCGGGCCGCGGGCACGCGCGACGACGCCCGCGAGCACCGATGCGAGCGCGAACGCGACCGCGGCCGCGATCCAGACGCTCCCGCCGGGCGCCACGAGCTTCGCCCCGGAGGCGAAGAGCACGAGCGAGAGCACGAGCCGCAGCGACACGTCGCTGATCCGGAGCGTCAACTGGCTCCCGGCGAGCACGCCCGGGATCGAGCCGAGCAGCAGCCACGCGAGCGCGTGCAGGTCGACGTTGCCGGCGACGAGATGGCCGAGGCCCGCGACCCAGAGCAGCCCCGCCGCGTGCAGGATGTCCGTGCCGACGACCTTGTGCGCGCGCAGCGGGAAGACGACGAGGAGCGTGAGCCCGAAGAAGACGCCGCTCCCGACCGACGTCAGCCCGACGACGTAGCCGCCGAGCACCCCGATCGCGATCGCGGCGGCCCGGTCTCGCGGCCGCAGCACGAACGGCGAGTCGCCGACGTCGCGGACGCGGAGCACGCTCTTCAGCAGCATCCCGAAGGCGCCGAGCAGGAGCGCGGCCCCGAGCACGAGGCCCTCCGTCGACCGGAGCCCGTCGCCGTAGCGGTGCTTCAGCCAGGTCGAGGTGACGACCCCGAGCAGCGAGGCGGGCGCGCTCCCCACGAGCATCCAGCCGGAGAGCTGCGCCTGCGTCGTGCCGAGGCGGTGGTGGCGGAGCCCGCCGACGGTCTTGAAGATCGCGCCGTGGAGGACGTCGGTGCCGATCGCGGTCGCCGGGTTGAAGCCGAAGACGAACACGAGCGCCGGGGTCATCAGGGAGCCGCCGCCCATCCCGGTCATCCCGACGAGGACGCCGACGGCAGCCCCGGCGAGGACGAACTGCCAGGTCACGGGACGAGGGTGCGCTCGCGGAGCAGCTCGACCACGCGCGCGGCGGCGGCCTCGACGTCGAGCTGCGTCATGTCGAGCCGCAGGTCGGGGCTCTCCGGCGGCTCGTAGGCGGAGCCGAGACCGGTCAGGTTCTCGAGCTCGCCGCCGCGGGCCTTCGCGTAGAGGCCCTTCGTGTCGCGCTCGGCGGCCAGCTCGGCCGGCAGGTCGACGAACACCTCCACGAACTCGCCCTCGGCGAAGAGGGAGCGGGCCGTCTCGCGGTCGGCGGCGAACGGGGAGACGAACGCGGCGATCACGATCAGGCCCGCGTCGGTCATCAGCCGCGCCACGTCGCCGGCGCGCCGCATGTTCTCCGCCCGGTCGGCGGGGCTGAAGCCGAGGTCCTTGCTCAGCCCGTGGCGGAGGTTGTCGCCGTCGAGCAGGACGGTGTGGCGGCCGTGAGAGAAGAGCTGCGTCTCGACGAGGTTCGCGATCGACGACTTGCCGGCGCCCGGCAGCCCGGTCAGCCAGACGACGAACGGCCGCTGCCCCTTGAGCGCGGCGCGGGCGTCGCGGTCGACCTCGAGCGCCTGCCAGGGCACGTTGTCGGAGCGTCGGAGCGCGAAGCGGAGCAGCCCGGCGCCGACCGTGTGGTTGGTCACCCGGTCGATCAGGATGAAGCCCCCGGTGTCGCGGTTGTCGACGTAGGGGTCGAACGCGATCGGCTGGGCGAGCTCGAGCTGGCAGACGCCGATCTCGTTCAGGTCGAGCTGGTTCGCCGCGATCTGCTCGAGCGTGTCGACGTCGAGCTTGTACTTCAGCGGCGCAACGGTCGCCGGCACCGTCTTCGTGCCGACGCGCATCAGGTAGGTGCGCCCGCGCAGGAGCGGCTCCTCCGCCATCCAGATCACGGTCGCCTCGAACTGCTCGCCGACGTGCGGCGCGGCGTCGGCGGCCGCGATCACGTCGCCGCGGCTGACGTCGACCTCGTCGGCGAGCGTCAGCGTGGCCGCCTGACCGGCGACGGCGCGCTCGAGGTCGCCGCCGAAGGCGACGACGCGCGCAACCGTGCTCTCGCGGCCGCCCGGCAGGACGACGACGCGGTCGCCGGGCGCGACCTGCCCGCCGGCGACGGTGCCGGCGAAGCCGCGGAACTCCGGGTTCGGCCGGTTCACCCACTGCACCGGCAGCCGGAAGGGGCTGTCCTGCATCCGCTCCTGGTCGACCTCGACGTTCTCGAGGTACTGCATCAGCGTCGGCCCCTCGTACCAGGGCATGTCCTGCGAGGGCTCGACGACGTTGTCGCCGCGGAGCGCCGAGAGCGGGATCAGGGTCACGTCCTCGAGGCCGAGCCGGCGCGCGAACTCGCCGTACTCGCGCTCGATCTCGCCGAAGCGCTCGAGCGAGAAGTCGACGAGGTCCATCTTGTTCACCGCGACGGCGACGTGCCGGATCCCGAGCAGCCAGACGAGGTAGCTGTGCCGGCGCGTCTGGGTGAGGACGCCCTTGCGCGCGTCGAGCAGGATCAGCGCGCAGTCGGCGGTCGAGGCGCCGGTGACCATGTTGCGCGTGTACTGCTCGTGTCCGGGCGTGTCGGCGACGATGTACTTGCGCGTGTCGGTCGAGAAGAAGCGGTAGGCGACGTCGATCGTGATCCCCTGCTCGCGCTCGGCGGCCAGCCCGTCGAGCAGGAGCGCGAAGTCGAGCTCCTCGCCCTGCGTCCCCACCCGTCTCGAGTCCGCCTCGAGCGCGGCGACCTGGTCCTCGAAGAGCATCTGCGACTCGTAGAGCAGCCGGCCGATCAGCGTGCTCTTGCCGTCGTCGACCGAGCCGCACGTGATGAAGCGGAGCAGGCTCTTGTGCTCGTGCGCGTCGAGGTAGGCGAGGATGTCCTCGGAGATGAGATCCGACTGCGTCAACGCGCGGGTCTCGCGTCGTGGGTGGAGCACGCGCCGCCGGGCACCCGCCGCCGTGAAGGAGGGGGCTCGCGGGGGAGCCATGGGTTCACCCGCGCTCAAAAGTACCCCTCGACCTTCTTCTTCTCCATCGAGGCCGACGCGTCGTAGTCGATCACGCGGCCCTGGCGCTCCGACGTGCGGGCGAGCAGCATCTCCTGGATGATCGCCGGCAGCGAGTCCGCCTCGCTCTCGACCGCTCCGGTGAGCGGGTAGCAGCCGAGGGTCCGGAAGCGCACCCGCTTCTGCATGGGCATCTCGCCCGGCTCGAGCGGCATCCGCTCGTCGTCGACCATGATCAGCGTCCCGTCGCGCTCGACGACCGGCCGCACGGCCGCGAGGTAGAGCGGCACGATCGGGATCTCCTCGCGGTGGATGTAGAGCCAGACGTCGAGCTCCGTCCAGTTCGAGAGCGGGAAGACGCGGATCGACTCGCCGCGGCGGTGGCGCGCGTTGTAGAGCCGCCACAGCTCCGGGCGCTGGTTCTTCGGGTCCCAGCGGTGCTGCGCGGTGCGGAAGGAGAAGATCCGCTCCTTCGCGCGGGACTTCTCCTCGTCGCGGCGCGCGCCGCCGAAGGCCGCGTCGAAGCCGTGCTTGTCGAGCGCCTGCTTCAGCGCCTCCGTCTTCATCACGTCGGTGTGGACGACCGAGCCGCTCGCGAACGGATCGATCCCGCGGCGCAGGCCGTCCTCGTTCACGTGCACGAGCAGCTCGAAGCCGTGCTCGGCGGCCATCCGCTCGCGGAAGGCGTACATCTCGCGGAACTTCCAGGTCGTGTCGACGTGGAGGAACGGGAACGGCGGCGGCGCCGGCCAGAAGGCCTTGCGCGCGAGGTGGAGCATCACCGAGCTGTCCTTGCCGATCGAGTAGAGCATCACCGGCTTCTCGGCCTCGGCGACGACCTCGCGGATGACGTCGATCGCCTCGGCCTCGAGGCGCTCCAGGTGGGTCAGGCGCACCCGCTCCGTCATGCCGCCACGCCCAGCAGGCCGAGCTCCTCGAGCTTCGCGAGGACGAGCCGCGCCGACTCCTCGGGCGGGTGCTCGGTCGTGTCGATCCGCAGCTCGGGGCTCTCGGGCTCCTCGTAGGGGTCGGAGACGCCGGTGAACTCCGGGATCTCACCTGCCTGCGCCCTCGCGTAGAGGCCCTTCACGTCGCGGCGGACGCACTCCTCGACCGGCGTCGCGACGTGCACCTCGACGAACGCGCCGTGCTCCTCGACGAGCGCGCGGGCGCTGCGGCGAGCCGCCTCGTACGGCGAGATCGCGGAGACGACCACGGCGACGCCGGCCCGCGTCAGGCGCGAGGCGACCCAGCCGATGCGCTCGATGTTCGCGTCCCGGTCCTCCTTCGAGAAGCCGAGCCCCTGCGAGAGATGCAGGCGCACGACGTCGCCGTCGAGGCGGTCGACGAGCAGCCCGCGCCGCTCCAGCTCGGGCGCGACGAGCTCGGCGATCGTCGTCTTGCCCGCGCCCGAGAGGCCGGTGAACCAGAGCGTGAAGCCGCTCCTACCTCGTTGCGATTCCGTGGATCCCACACTCGATCTTGTCGGAGTCTGCCCAACGGCCGGCCCGCTCGTCCTGATCACGCGCCACCGGACGCGTGCACGGAATGCAGCCGATGGACGGATAGCCGGCGTCGTGGAGCGGGTTGTACGGGATCTCGTTCACGTGGATGTAGGCGTCGACGCGCTTCGCGTCCCAGTCGACGAGCGGCTGCACCTTCCACACGTCGTAGCGCTCGCTCCACTCGACGCGCCTGGCGTCCTGGCGGGTCAGGCTCTGCTCGCGGCGGATCCCCGAGATCCAGCCGTCGTACTCCGCCAGCGCGCGCTCGAGCGGCTCCACCTTGCGGATGTGGCAGCAGCGGTCGGGGTCGCGCTCCCAGAGGTTCGGCCCCTCCTGCCTGTGCTGCTCCGCGACCGAGAGCACCTCGGGCCGGATGAGCTCGAGCCCGTAGCGCTGGACGAGCCGCTCGCGGGTCTCGTACGTCTCGCGGAAGAAGAGCGCCGTGTCGAGCTCGATCACGGGGACGTCGAGCCCGAGCTCCGAGACCATGTGGACGAGCACCGACGACTGCTTCTGCCACGAGCACGTGAGGCAGAGCTTCTCGCCGAACTGCCGATAGGCCCAGAGGAGCGCCTCCTCCGCGGTCATCGCCTCGACGTCAGGAAGCCGGAGCAGGCTCAGGCGCGCTCACCGAGGAGCACCTCCTTCAGGGTGTCGCCGCGGAGGCCGAGTCGGAGCGTCTCGAGCGGGATGACCTCCTCGGGCGGGATGTTGCCGAGGTTGACGTCGGTGCCGAAGTGCTTGACGAACCACGCCTGGCTCGACTTCGTCGGCGCCTCCCAGATCACGTCGTGGAAGTCGAGCGAGTGCTCGATCTCGTCCACGAGCCCGGTGCGCAGCTCCCCGGTCGGCCGGTAGATGCCGGCGGTGCCGCCCTCGCGGCCCTCGGCGATCACCTTCCAGGCGCCGGCGTCGAGCTCCTCGCGCATCCACTGCACCCACAGGTACGGCGCGATGTTGACCTCGGCGTCCTTCGAGCCGACCTCCGAGAGGACGGTGAAGTCCTGCGCGAACTCCTCGATCAGCTCGAGCTTCCGGTCGCGCGGGATCTCGATCGTGCCGTCCGAGATCTCGACGTGCGAGAAGCGGTACTCGGCGAGCCAGGACTTGAACCCGTCGATCTTGCCGCGCGCGTAGACCGCCTCGAAGAGCGTCCCGCCGCAGACGACGGGGGTGTCGAAGGAGCGGTAGAGGGCGATCTTCTTCTCGAGGTTGTTCGTGACGTAGCTCGTGCCCCAGCCGAGCTTGACGATGTCGACGAACTCGCCGGCGGTGTCGAACATCCCCTCGATGTCGCGCAGGTTGAGGCCCTTGTCCATCACGTGGGTCAGGCCGCGGTTGCGGGGCTTCGGGTCGCGGGCGGGCACGCCCAGGAACCCGTTCTCAAAGGCGGGCATAGAGCTCCTCCAGCTTCTTCGTCGCTGCGGTCTGGACGTCGTGGTAGAGCGAGTTGCCGTGCGCGTCGATGCCGACGGTGAGCGGCCCGAAGTCCTTCACCCGGAACTTCCAGAGGCACTCGGGCATCAGCTCCTCCCACAGCACCTCCTCGATCTCCTCGATCTGCGTCGTCTCGAGCGCGGCGGCCCCGCCGACGATCGCGAAGTAGACCATCCCGTGCGCCTGCATCGGCGCGATCGCCTCGTCGGGGAACCCGCCCTTGCCGCAGATCGCGCGCACGCCGTACTGCGCGCCGAGCCCCTCGGTGAAGCGCACCATCCGCGCCGAGGTGGTCGTGCCGATGCAGACCTTCTCGTAGCGGCCGTCCTCGAGCTTGCGGACGCCCGGTGCGGTGTGCAGGAGGAAGGCGCCGCGAAGGTCCATCGGCGGCTCGACGCCCTCGTCGAAGATCCGGATCTGGGTGCGGTCGCGGATCCCGATGATGTGGCCCTGGACGATCACCTCGTCGCCGGCCCTGAGCCTCAGGATCTCGGCCGGGTCGGTGATCGGGAACGTGACCTCGTGGGTTGCCATGGCTCCTATGCCTCTCTGTCGAAGTCGACGCTGCCGTCGGCCGAGACGTGCGCCGTCGCGCGGCGGGCTGCCCAGCACTGGTAGTTGACCGCCACCGGGTTGAGCGTCATGTGGGTGTCCGCGTGCTCGATGTGGCAGTTGAGCACGGTGACGTCGCCGCCGAGGCCCATCGGCCCGATCCCGGTCTCGTTCAGGAGCCCGTACAGCTCGTCCTCGAGCTGCGCGACGACCGGGTCGGCGTTGCGCGTCCCGATCGGGCGCGCGATCGCCTCCTTCGCGAGGTACATCGCGTAGTCGGCCGAGCCCCCGATCCCGACGCCGACGATCCCGGGCGGGCAGGGCTTGCCGCCGGCGCCGACGATCGACTCGAGCACGAACTGCTTGATCCCCTTCACGCCGTCGGCGGGGGTGCACATCTTCAGGAAGCTCATGTTCTCGGAGCCCGAGCCCTTCGGCACGCACTTCACGTCGAGGCCGTCCCAGTCGGCGACGAACTCCCAGTGCACGATCGGCAGCCGGTGGCCGACGTTCGGGCCGGTGTTCTCGCGCGTGATCGTGTGCACCGCGTTCGAGCGGAGCGGGTGCTCGAGCGTCGCGCGCGCGGTGCCGTCGTGCAGCGCCTCGTAGATCCGCGCCGGGTGGAGCGGGAAGTGCTCGCCGACGCGGCAGGTGTAGACGGCGATCCCCGTGTCCTGGCAGACGAGGTTCTTCTCGCCGTCGGCGACCTCGACGTTGCGGAGGATCGTGGAGAGCACGCGCCGCCCCGGGACCGAGGTCTCGCGCGCGGCGGCGGCGGCGAGCGCGTCCCGCAGGTCCTGCGGGATGTCCTTCAGCGCCCAGACGTAGAGGTGCGCCGCAGCGTCCTCGACGGCGTGCTGGAGATCCGTGGCGACACTGCTCATCAGGCCTTCGCTTTCCCGGCGGCGGCCGCGCCCGCGCGTCGGCCGTAGACGACGCACTCGAGCAGGGAGTTCCCCATCATGCGGTTGCGGCCGTGCGTTCCGCCCGCGATCTCGCCGCACGCGTAGAGCCCCTCGAGCGTCGTCTCGGCATCGGTGTCGATGACGAGACCGCCGTTCTGGTAGTGGAGGACGGGGTAGGTGAGGATCTTCTCCTGCAGCGGGTCGATCCCCGCGGCGCGATAGCGGCGCAGCATGTAGGGGAGCGACAGCTCGGCGTCGTGCTCGGGGATCCGCGTCGTGTCGAGCCACACGGCCGGGCGGCCGTCCGGCGTCTCGACGCCCTTCCCCTTCGCGATCTCGTCGAAGATCGCCCGGCTGACGACGTCGCGAGCCGCGAGCGAGTCGCAGAACTCCTCGCCGTCCGCGTTCAGCAGGACGGCGCCGTAGGCGCGCGTGGTCTCGGGGATCGAGTAGCCCTGCACGGTCTTCGGCCAGGCGCCGCCGTTCGGGTGGTACTGGAGCGCGTCGAGGTCGCGCGCGTCGGCCCCGAGCCCGAGCGCGATCCGCGTCACCTCACCCGTGGCGCCGGGGTGATTGGTCGAGAGCTCGCCGCGCTCCTCCGCCTCGCGGAAGCAGCGGCCGCCGGCCGCGAGCACGACGGTCGCCGCCTCGAGCTCGTGCTCGCCGCAGCGGGCGCGCCACCCGTTCTCGCCCTGCTCGAGCGAGGCGAGCGGCGACTTCGGATAGAGGGTCGCAGAGCCCGACCTCGGCCGCGTCGCGGAGCGCCGAGGTGATCGCGAGCCCCGTCTGGTCGCCGACCTGGAGCAGCCGCTCGGCCGAGGCGCCCCCGCAGCGGGCGAGCCGGTAGCGCCCGTTCTCGCGCGTGAAGGCCACGCCGAGCTCCTCGAGCCATTCGATCGCGGCGGGGGCCTCCGTGGTCAGCGTCTCGACGAGCCGCATGTCGGCGCTCTCGTGCGAGCTCTTCCAGATGTCCTGCGCGTGCTGCTCGGGCGAGTCGTCCGGTCCGAGCGCCGCCTGGATCCCGCCCTGCGCCTTGGCGGAGTTGCAGGACTGGATCGACCCCTTGGTCGCGAGCGCGACGCGCGCGCCGGCCCGCTCGGCGGAGACCGCGGCGGCGAGCCCGGAGGCGCCGCTTCCGATCACGAGGACGTCGACATGGCCGTCTGTGCTCACAGCGCGGCCGACTATACCCGTTTCTACTAATGCGACGCATGAGACTTGCTTATCTCTATCTGCCACGGACATGGCCAGAAGAGCCATCTTGATTGTCTGAACAGACAACGGTACGGTGGCTTCGTCGTCTAGTGAGGAGGAGGACATGTTCGCGACGGTGATCGAACAGCTCGACCTCGAGATCGAGCGGCGCGGCCTCAACGCGACACCGCTGGCGAGGACGCTCACGCTCTGCTGCTGCCTCTCCTGTTGCTGCTCGAACTAGCGGTGGCGGGCGGGAGACAGACGAACGAGGGGCCGCCGCCGGAGCGGCCCCTCCTCGCGCCGTGGCTGCGGCATGCCGGCTCCGAGGGTCGACTCGTCCTCGAGTACGGCGACGAGATCGTCGTTCTCGGCGGCGAGCGGGCCACGGCTCTGCTCGACGGCCTGCTGCCGCTGCTCGACGGGACGCGGACGACGGCGGACGCCGCAGCGTCCCTCGGCGTGAGCCGGGCGGTCGTCGACGCGGTCGTACGCGAGCTGCGCGCGCACGGCCTGGTGGTGTCCGGATCGCGAGCGGGAGAGACGGCGCTGCTCTGCGCGGCGCTCTCCCGGCACGAGCATCCACAGGAGCTCGAGGACGCGCTCCGCGGCGCCGCCGTCGCCGTCGTGGGCGAGTCGGCCTGCGCCTCGGAGCTCGCCCGCCTCCTCGAGCCGCTGGTCGGCGCCGCGGTGCGGACGCGCTGGGAGGCCGCCCCGGAGGCCGACATCGCCGTCGTCGCGCCCGCGCCGGTCGAGCTTCCCCGCGTCGGGGCGTGGAACGAGCGGGCCCTCGAGCTGCACCTGCCCTGGCTGCAGGTCCTGCCCTTCAACGGCCGCTTCGCGGCGCTCGGCCCGCTGTTCCTTCCCGGCGAGACGTGCTGTCAACGCTGCTACCGGGAGCGCCGCGGCGCTGCACTCGGCGAGCCGGAGCTCTTCGCCTCGCTGGAAGGCTCTCCCGCCGGCTACCCGGAGCCGCCGACCATGGCGACGGCGCTCGCAGCGCTCGCGACCCTGCTGCTGGCGCGCTGGCTGGCGAGTCGGGAGCCGTCGCTGCCGGGCGTGCTCTTCGCCCTCGAGCTCGCGGACGGAATGCGCGTCGACGGTCATCGCGTGCTCCGCGTGCCCCGCTGCCCCGCCTGTTCGCCCGCGAGGGCGGTCGCCTCTCCGCTCCCGTGGAGCGCCGCATGAGCGCACTCGAGGCCGCCTGCTCGCGATACGTCGGAATCGTCACCGAGGTCGACGGTCTGCTGGCCGGGCCGGCGGACTCCCGTCTGACGCACCTGGTCGCGATCGGCGCCCAGGGGCCGCAGCGGTTCGAGGCCGGTGGGGCCGGGTACTCGGCGGATCCCGCAGCTGCACGCGCAGCGGCGGTCGGAGAGGCGATCGAACGCTACAGCGCGGCGCTCCCGCCGCCGCTGCCGCCGCCAGCAGCCGCGGCCGACGTCGACGGTGCGGTCGCGCCGGAACGGTTCGCGCTCTTCGCCGGGGAGCAGTACTCCCGCCCGGGGTTCCCGTTCGTGCCGTTCACCCGCCGGACGCCGGTGCGCTGGACAGACCGGCCGCTCGCTGGCCGACGACGCTCCTGCACTGCTCCCCGCGCAGCTCGTCTACCTCGCGTGGGACGAGCTGGCGGACGGCGAGGCGTCGATCGTCCACGCGACGAGCAGCGGCCTGGCCTGCGGAGCGTCGTACGCAGAGGCGGCGCTGTCAGCCCTGCTCGAGCTGGTCGAGCGCGACGCCTTCATGCTCGTCTGGAGAAACCGCCTGTCCCTGCCGCGGATCGACCCGCACGCCGCCCACGGAGTCGTCGCGTGGGAGCGGCGCTACCTCGACGGGGCTCGTCTTCGCCGCCGGGTGGTGGATCTCTCCTGCGTCCACGGTCTTCCCACCCTTCTCGCCGTCGTCGAGGACGGAGCCGGCTCGCTGGGAGTGGGCGCGGCGGCGGCCGCGTCACCGGAAGCCGCCTACCGCAAGGCGCTCGCGGAGGCGTACGCGACGCAGGGAGCAGCCCGGCGGATGCGGGAGGACGGCACGAGCCGCCGCGCGCACTTCGAGGAGATCGCGACCTTCGCCGACCACATCGCCGTCTACGCGGACCCGCGAAACGCAGTCCGCGCTGCATTCCTGACCGCGTCGCCCGACCGGGTGCAGCTCGATCTGCTGCCGGCCATGGCGCCTGCGCCGCCGGAGGAGCAGCTGGAGTTCGTCGCCCGGGCGCTGCTCGACGCGGGTGTCGAGAGCTACGCCGTCGACGTGACGACGCCCGACATCGCCGACCTCGGCCTCTGCGTCGTCAGGGCGGTGGCCCCCGAGCTGTGCATGCTCGACGTCCGGCAGGACGCGTGCTTCCTGGGCGGCCCGCGTCTCAGGCGAGCCCCGGTCGACCTCCGGCTGCGCGGGCGGGAGCTCGCCTTCCACGAGCTCAACCTCGATCCCGCACCCGTTCCCGTGAGCGCGCCGGACGGCCGAGCCCGCCTCGCGTCCTCCGTCTATCGAGGCGAGCCTCGTCGCGACGACCCTGCAGAGCTCTTTCACGAGGCGTCGAAGCTGACCCCGGCGACGGTCGCCCACAGTCTTGCCGGAGCCGCCGCGCTGGCCGCGTCGCCGGCCCTTCGCCGGACGGTGGCCGCGTCGTCGCTGCGGCATCCGGAGCTGCCGTTGCTCCCGCTCCCGGCCGCAGCGCCGCTCGACACCCCGCTGGGAACGGCGATCGAGACGCGCCGCTCGGCCCGGACCTTCGGAGCCCTTCCCATCGAGCGACCGGCACTCGCCGCCCTCCTGCAGGCGTGCTACGGCGTCACCGGCGAGCTGACCGACGGCGACGACGGGCTCCAACCTCTCCGCGCGGCGCCGTCGGGCGGTGCGCTCTATCCCCTCGACGTCTATGTCGCCGCTGCGCGCGTGGTCGGTCTCCCCCCTGGGCTCTACAGGTACGAGCCGCTGGCAGCGGGACTCGAAGCGATCGGTCCGCCTGCCGCCCTCGGCGAAGCGACGGCCAATCCCGAGCTCGCCGACGCTGCGGCCGTGACGGTCGTGTTCGCCGCGACCTTCTGGCGTTCGCGCTTCAAGTACGGGCAACGTGCCTACCGCTTCGCCCTCCTCGAGGCCGGCCACGCCGCACAGAATCTGCTGCTGGCCGCCAACGCACTCGATCTGGCCGCGGTGCCGTTGGGCGGATTCTTCGACCACCGGCTGGACGCCGTGCTCGCGCTCGACGGGGTCGACCGCTCGTCGCTCTACGTCGTGTGTGTCGGAGCGCGGCCGGGTGCCTCGTGAGGACTGCCGCTGCCGGTCTCGCGCTCGGAGCGGCGCTGTACACGGCGATCGCCGGGAGGCGGCCTCGTCCGCGCCGCCCCGGGACGGCCCACGGGCCGATGCTCGCCGCTCTGGTCGTGTCGGCCGCGGCGGAAGAGCTCCTCTTTCGCGGACTGGTTCTCGGTGCGCTGCGACGGCGGCGGCCCCGGCTGGCGGTCCCGATCGCAGCGACCGCCTTCGCGGCGAGTCATCTGCCGCGGGCGGACGGACGCGCCGCGGCGGCATGCCTTCTCATCGGCGCGGTCCTGGGCAGAGTCTCGACCCGGCCGCACGGCCTGGCCGTCGCAATGATCGCGCACGCCGCCTACGACGTCCTCGCGCTCCTCGAGGGACCGGGGTGAGCCGGGAGCCGATGGCGGAACTCGACGGCGTCACGCGCCGCTTCGGGGAGACGGTCGCCCTCGACGGCGTGAACCTGCGAGTCGAGGGCGGAGAGATCGTGGCGCTGCTCGGCCCCAACGGCGCCGGAAAGACGACTGCGTTGCGGATCCTGCTGGGGCTGCGGCGGCCCGACGGGGGCAGAGCCCGGCTCTTCGGCCTCGACCCGCGGCGGATCGAGGGCCGTCTCCGTCTCGGCTCCACACCGCAGGAGACGAGCCTGCCGCCGACGCTCACGGTGCGGGAAACGGTCGAGCTCGTCCGTGCGCACTTCCCGCGACCGGTCTCGACCGAGACGCTGCTCCGCCGGTTCGCACTCGACAGCTGCTCCGACCGCCAGAACGGCGGGCTGTCGGGAGGTCAGCGGCGCCGGCTCGCCGTCGCGCTCGCATTCGCCGGCGCCCCCGACCTCGTCGTCCTCGACGAGCCGACCGCGGGCCTCGACGTCGCCGCGCGGCGTCTCGTCTGGGAGCAGGTGCGAAGCCACGCCGCGTCGGGCGGCGCGGTGCTCCTGACGACCCACTATCTCGAGGAGGCGGACGCGCTTGCGACCCGCGTCGCGGTGATCGCGCGGGGGCGCATCCGGGTCGACGGCACGGTGGCGGCGATCCGGTCGCGCACCGGCCTGACCCGCGTACGACTGGCCACGGACGCGATCCCATACGTGCCCGGGGTGGTTCGCCGCGAGCACGGCGAGCACTCGACGATCCTCTACGTGACCGACGCCGCCGCCGCAATCCGTGAGCTCGTCGCGCGGGACACACCGCTCGAGGGCCTCGAGATCTCGCCTGCGAGCCTCGAAGAGGCGCTCTCCCTTCTCGGAGCGGTGACGTGACGCTCGTCGCGCTTCACGTCCGCTCGCAGGTCCGGCAACTGGCGCGCTACCCGGCATTCCTCGTCCCGACGCTCGGCTTCCCGATCACGTTCTTCGCGCTGTTCGGGCTTCCCAGGCGTCACGTCGACCCGGGCGTGCTGATGGCGTCGTTCGCGGCCTACGCCGTCCTCGGGATCGCCTTCTTCCAGTTCGGCGTCGGCATCGCCGCCGAGCGCGAGGAGCCCTGGGAGAGCTTCCTGCGGACGCTGCCGGTGTCGATCGCCGTGCGCTTCGCCGGACGACTCGGCGCGGCTCTCGTCTTCGCGACCTCCGCCGCCGTCCCGGTGATCGCGCTGGCGGTGACCACGAGGCCGGTCTCGCTGACGACCGCCGAGTGGCTCCGCTTCCTGATCGCCCTGATCGCCGGCGGCATCCCGCTCGCGCTCCTCGGAGTTGCGCTCGGCTACTGGATCCCGCCGAAGGGCGCTCTGCCGGTGGCGAACCTCGTCTACCTGGCCGTCGCCTACGCCGGCGGACTGTGGACAGGCCCGCACGGCGTGCCCCATGCAGTCGAGCGCGTCGCGCCCCTTCTTCCCACCCGGCAGTGGGGAGACATCCTCTGGAGCGCCGTGCTGGGCGACGGTTGGGGCTGGAGTCACTGGCTCGCCCTGCTCGGCTTCACGCTGGCGTTCGGCGTCCTCGCGGCGTGGGGCTACCGACGTGACGAGGGGCAGCGGTTCCGCTGAGCGCCGCTACCAGACCTCGCGCAGCAGCCGCTCGATCTCCGCCGGGGTGGCCACGTGCGGGTTGGCTCGGTTGCCGCCGCGCTCGGCCGCCGAGGCCGCCAGCTCGGGCAGGTCTTGCTCCGGCACGCCGAGGTCGCGGAGGCGGGGCGGGCCGCTCGACTCCGGTAGACCGAGCCGGGAGAGCCACTCCACGCGCGCGGCGGGATCGTCGCTTCCGATCGCCTCGGCGAAGCGTCCGACCGCGTCGGGTTCGAACGCGGCGTTGAAGCGGAGGACGGGCGGGAGGCAGATCCCGTTCAGCGTCCCGTGCGGGAGCCCGTAACGGCCGCCGACCGCCTGCGCCATGGCGTGCGCCAGCGCGAGCATCGAACCTGCGAGCGCGGCTCCGCCGTGACACGCCCCGCGGAGCAGATCCGCGCGCGCGTCACCGTCGCGCGGCGCCTCGACCACCCGCGGCAGAGACTCGGAGATGAGCCTGGCGCCGGTGAGAGCCTCTTCGTCGGCAGCGGCGTTGTGCCCGTCGGCGTAGAGCGCCTCGGCGCAGTGCGCGAGCGCGTTCAGCGCCGTGCCGACGGTCGTCTCCCGCGGCAGCTCGAGGGTCAGCTCGGGCTCGTAGACGATCGCCGCCGGATGGGCGCCCGCGCCGCCTCCCTGCATGCGGCGACCCGGGTCGCGGATGCCGTAGTAGGTCGTCCACTCGGCGCCCGAGTACGTCGTCGGGACCGAGACGAGCGGCAGTCCGGCGGCGGCCGAGACCGCCTTCCCGAGATCGATGGCGCTCCCGCCGCCGACCGCGATCACGCCGTCGGCCCCGGCCGCGCGGGCGGCCGCGTCCTCGATCCGATGCGACGGCACCTCGCGCCAGCGCTCGCCCTTTCCGGGCGGAAGCTCGAGGCCGTCCCAGCGCGGGCCCGCGACGACGAAGAGGCACGCCGACGCCGGCGGCGGCGCACGCGTCCGGCAGCGCGGCGAGCCCCCAGCGGACGATCACGCGAGCCGCTCCCGCGCGAACTCGACGAACGCCTGCGCCGCTCGGGTCTCGGCCCGCCCGGTCGAGCGGACGAGCTGGATCTCCCGCGAGGGCTCGAGCCCCTCGACCCGGGCGATCGCAAGCGATCCGGCGGCGACGTCGGCCTCGATTGCGCCCCTCGAGATGAACGTGACGCCGAAGCCGTTCAGCACCGCCGTCCGCGCCGACTCCTGCAGCCCCAGCTCCAGCCGCACGTCGAGCTCGCGCAGGCGCACACCCATCTCGCGCAGCTCGTCGTCGATCATCTGCCGCACGCCGGCGCCTTCCTGCATCAGCACGAGCGGCTCCGCCTTCAGCTGCTCGAGCGAGATCGACCTGCCCGCGTGGCGATGCCCCTTCGGCACGGCGAGCACGACCTCGTCCCGGAAGAAGGGCTCGAAACCGACGCCGCGCTGCCGACGCACGGCGCCGACGACGCCGAGCTCGAGCTCGCGACGTGCCACGAGCTCGACGACGCTCTGCGTGTCGGAGACGGTGAGCGCCACGCGCACCTCGGGGTGGAGCTGCTGGAACTCCCCGAGCACGACGGGCACGACCGTCCCGCCGGGCCCGGTCGAGGCGCCGATCTCGAGGCGTCCGGCCAGCTCGCCCTCCGCCTCCTCGCCGAGCTCCTGCAGCAACTGCTCCTCCAGCGCCAGCAGCCGCTGGGCGCTGCGGTAGAGCCGCTGGCCGGCCTCGGTCGGCTCCACGCGCCGCCCGGACCGGTCGAGCAGCTGCTGTCCGACCCGCTTCTCGAGCGAGCGGATCTGGAGGCTGACGGCCGGCTGGGTCACCCCGAGCTGGTCGGCCGCCTGCGAGAAGCTGCGACGTTCGACCACGGCGCAGAACGCCACCAGCTGCCGCGTTTCCATAAGCAGACCTTATCGGAGGACGCGGGCGCGCCGCGACCGGGCGAGCCGGTGCGACCGTCTACGATCCGAGGGTGCCAGAGACGACGACGCGGGTCGAGGACACGCTCGTCCGCGGCTACCGGCGGCTGGCGAACGAGACGCCGGCCCGGCAGCGCGACGCGCTGCTGCGGGCGCTCGACCTCGTCCTCTCGACGCTCTTCCTCGTCGCGGCGGCGCCGCTGTCGCTGCTGATCGCGCTGCTCGTGCTCCTCACGAGCGGCGCTCCGGTCCTCTACCGGGGCGAGCGCGTCGGTCGCGGCGGCCGCGTGTTCACGATGCTGAAGTTCCGCACGCTGCGGCAGGGGGCGGAGCTGCGCCTCGGCCCGCGCCTCGGCGAGGAGCTCGTGCGTCGCACGCAGGGCGAGTTCACGCCGATCGGCGGCTGGCTGAAGGCGACGCAACTGGACGAGCTCCCGCAGTTCCTGAACGTCCTGCGCGGCGACATGAGCCTCGTCGGCCCGCGGCCCATCCGCCCGGTCTTCTTCGCCGAGCTCGCACACGATCTGCCCGCCTACTGGCAGCGCCTCGTCGTCCGGCCCGGGTTGACGGGCCTGGCGCAGGTGCGGCGCGGCTACGAGACCAGCATGGCCGAGAAGCTGGCCCACGACCTCGAGTGGATCGCCGACCGCTCCGCCCGGCTGTACCTCCGAACCGTGGCGGCGACCGGCTGGCGCGTGATCCGACAGTCGCTGCGAGGGCTCGTACGACCCGACGCCTGAGGATCGTCCTCGTCGGGCTCGTCGCCGTCGCGCTCGCTGCGGCGGGCGCCGTCCTGCTCTACCTGTCGCTGCGGGGGCCGCGGGCGGCGTCGCCGCCGACCCGTGCCCGGCCGTTGCTGCTCGGCGTCGACGACGACACGCTCAAGTGGTCGACCGACCCACTCGCCGTCGTCCGCCGCCAGCGCGCGCTCGGAGCGCAGGCGGTGCGCGTCTGGGTTCCGTGGCACGGAAGCGCCTCGCCCGGCGCAACGCGCCGGACGGAGCTCGCCCGCGCCGAGCAAGCCGCCCGCCGAACGACCGTCGTGCTCGCGGTCTTCGGCTTCGCGAGCGCGACTCCGACGACCGAGCAGGCACGGACGCGCTTCTGCGACTACGCGCGCGCCGCGCTCGACCGCGTGCCCGACGCAGCCGCGGTGGTCGTCTGGAACGAGGTCAACTCGCGCAGGTACTGGCGCGGCGGCCCCGGGGGCTACGAGCGCCTGCTGGCCCGCTGCTACGACGTGCTCCATGCAGCCCGTCCGGGTGTCACGGTCCTCGACTCGACCGCATCGGCGCACTCCCCGGCGGCGTTCCTGCGGTCGGTCGCGGCCGCCTACCGGGCGAGCGGACGGACGGAGCCGCTCGTCGACGCCTTCGGCCACAACCCGTACCCTCGCGACTCCACGGAGCCGCCGGTCGCGACGCACGGGCCGGGGTTCCTCGGCGAGGGCGACTACGGCCGGTTGATGTCCGTGCTGGAGGAGGGCTTCTCCGGCACCGACCAGCGCAGCCTCGACGTCTGGTACCTCGAGGACGGCTACCAGTCGGAGACTCCCGCGCCGCTGCGCGGCGGCTACGCGGGCAGCGAGAACGCGCCGACGCTCTCGGCCGCGGCGCAGGCGCAGCGGCTGCGCCAGTCGATCCTGCTCGCGGCGTGCCAGCCGCATGTGCAGGCCTTCTTCAACTTCGAGCTGATCGACGAGACCCGGCTCGCCGGCTGGCAGTCCGGGCTCTTCTGGCGCGGCTCCGGCCCGAAGCCGGCGGCAGCGGCGTACGCGGACGCCGCGGCGGCCGTCCGCAGCGGAGAGGTGACGTGCACGGCGGCAGGAGCTGCGACCGGCCCCCCGTAGAGTTACGGGTCATGTGCGGGATCTGCGGAATCGCCTCCTCGGCCGGGTCGCCCGACCCGGGACAGCTGGCCGCCATGAGCGACCTGCTCGTCCACCGTGGCCCCGACAGCGCCGGCGAGCACCTGGACGGCCCCGTCGCGCTCGCGGCGCGGCGGCTGTCGATCGTCGACCTCGCCCGCGGCGACCAGCCGATCGCCAACGAGGACGGCAGCTGCGTCGTCGTGCAGAACGGGGAGATCTACAACTCGCCCGAGCTGCGCCGCGAGCTCGAGCGCTCCGGTCACTCCTTCCGCACGCACTGCGACACGGAGACGATCGTCCACCTGTACGAGGAGCACGGGCTCGGCTTCGCGGAGCGCCTGCGCGGCATGTTCGCGACCGCGGTCTGGGATGGGCGCAGGCGCCGGCTCGTGCTCGCACGCGACCGCTACGGGATCAAGCCGCTCTACTACCGCCACACGAGCGGCGAGCTCCGGTTCGCGTCCGAGCTGCGCTCGCTTCCGCGCGGCGAGGTCGACCTCGACGCGCTCGAGGCGTTCCTCGCGTTCAACTCGATCCCCGCGCCGTACTCGATCTTCCGCGAGGTCCGCAAGCTGCCACCGGGCCACCTGCTCGTCTGGGCCGAGGACGGAGCGGTGCGGCTGGAGCGCTTCGCCCGGCCCGGCCCGGCCGCGACGGAGGAACTGCGCCTCGGCGACGAGGCCGAGCTCGCCGAGGAGCTGCGGGCGCGGCTGCGCGAGTCGGTGCGGGCCCACCTCCTCGCCGACGTCCCCGTCGGTGTCCTCCTCTCCGGCGGCGTCGACTCGGCCGCCCTGGCGGCGCTCGCAGCGCAGGAGACCGCGGAGCCGGTGCACACGTTCACGATCGGGTTCGCCGAGCGGAGCTTCGACGAACGGGCCGACGCGCGGCGCGTCGCCGACCGCTACGGGACGAACCACCACGAGCTGCTCGTGCGCCCCGAGCCGGAGCTGCTGCTGCGCGCGCTCGCGGATACGTTCGACGAGCCGTTCGCCGACTCTTCGGCCCTGCCGACGTACCTCGTCTCCCGGCTCGCGGCCGAGCACGTGAAGGTCGCGCTCTCGGGCGAGGGCGGCGACGAGCTGTTCGGCGGCTACTACACCTACGCCGCCGACCTGATGGCCGACCGGCTGGCGCCGCTCGCCCGGGTCGCACGCCCGCTCGTGGAGGCGTTGCCCGCGTCGACGCGCAAGGCCAGCCTCGACTACAAGGCGAAGCGATTCGTCCGCGCCGCCCACCTGCCGCCCCTCGAGCGCCACCACGGGTGGAAGGAGATCTTCTCCGCGGACGCCAGAGCGGAACTGACCGGGCGGAACGCCGTCTTCGACCCGGTCGACATCTATCGCGACCGCTATCGCGAGACCGAGAAGGCGCCGGAGCTGGCACGGCTCCAGGACGTCGACTTCGGCATCTACCTCGCCGACGATCTGCTCGTCAAGACCGACCGCGCCTCGATGGCGCACTCGCTCGAGGCGCGCGTCCCGTTCCTCGACCCGGCCGTGACGAACCTCGCGTTCGCGCTCCCGACGCGCCACAAGGTGCGCGGTCTCTCGAAGAAGGTGCTGCTCCGCAAAGCCCTGGAGCCGCTGCTCCCGCGCGAGGTCGTCCACGGACGCAAGCGCGGCTTCTCGATCCCCGCTGCCGCCTGGCTCCGCGGCGAGCTGGAGCCGTTCGCACGGCAGACGCTCTCGGCCGCGACGCTCGACCGGCAGGGCTTCTTCCGGCCGGCGGCCGTCGCACGGGTGCTGGACGAGCACGTCGCCGGCCGCGAGGACCGGAGCCGCCAGCTCTGGGGGCTGCTCGCCTTCACGCTCTGGTACGAGCGCCATGTCGAGCAGGAGCCGCCGCACCTGCACTCCGCCCGGATGGAGGCGCTGGTCGCATGAGGGTCTGGGTCGACATGACCGCGTCGGCGCACGTCCTCGTCTTCCGGCCGCTGATCGCGATTCTCCGCGAGCGAGGCGACGAGGTCGAGATCACCGCCCGGGAGTACGCGCAGACGCTCCAGCTGCTCGGAGCTGCACGGTCTGGAGGCGGACGCGGTGATCGGGAGGCACGGAGGCCGCTCACGCCTGCAGAAGGCGCGCCAGATGACCCATCGTCTCGGCGCACTGCGCCGCTGGGCGAAGGGACGGGGCTTCGACGTCGCGCTGGCCCACGGCTCGCACGAGCTGACGATCACAGCCCGACGCCTGGGCATTCCGAGCGCGACGACGTTCGACTACGAATTCGCCACGCTGCAGCATCAGCTCGGCTGCCGGGCCGCGACACGGGTCGTCGTCCCGGACGCGATCCCGCCCGACCGGCTGCGGCCGTACGGCGTCGAGCCGCCGAAGCTCGTCCAGTACCCGGGCCTGAAGGAGGAGTACTACCTGAGCGACTTCGAGCCCGACCGCTCGCTGCTCGAGCGGTTCGGCGTCGACCCCGCGCGCGTCCTCGTGGTGCTCCGCCCTCCGCCCGACGTCTCGCTCTACCACCGGCACGCGAACCCGCTCTTTCCGCAGACGCTCGACCATCTCGGCCGCCTCGAGCACGTCCATGCGTTCGTGCTGCCGCGGACCGAGGAGCAGCGCGAGTTCGTGCGAAGGCTCGATCTGCCGTCGGTGATCCTGCCGGAGAGCGCCGTCGACGCGCAGAGCCTGATCGCGCTCGCCGACCTCGTCGTCTCGGCCGGCGGGACGATGAACCGCGAGGCGGCGGCGCTCGGCGTGCCCGTGTACACGACCTACGGCGGCCGGCTCGGCGGCGTCGACGAGGCGCTGATCCGAGACGGCCGCCTGAAGCCGCTCACCGATCCTCGTGCACTCGACCTGCACAAGCGCGGTGCGGTGGGCGAAGGCCGCGTCCACCGCGACCCCGGCGAGATGCTGCGGATGCTCCTCTCCGCCCTCGACGCGTAGCGACGACGCGGCCGCAGCGGCCGTGTGCGCAGCTCCACCGCGCACACCCCCTCCCTGGGTGGGGCGGCGTCCCGCCGGCCCACGGCCTCGACGCTACCGGGGAACCGGTGCCGGCCGGGTCGAGACTCTGTGCCGCCTCCGTCGCAGCGAGGGGAGCGTCAGGCGACGCGGGCGAGCTGGGCGAGCAGCTCGGGCCCGTAGCGCTCGAGCTTCGAGGGGCCGATGCCCGGGAACGGCGGCCAACTCGGCGAGTGTCCGCGGCGTCCGCGCCACGAGCTCGGCGAGCGTGCGGTCGTTGAAGACGACGTACGCCGGCACGTCCTCGGCCTTCGCCCGCGCGAGCCGCCACTCCTTGAGCGCCAGCACGGCGGGCGTCTGCTCGAGCCTCGGCTTCGCGGCCGCAGGCGCCGCCGGAGCAGCGACACGCACGCCGAGCTCGTCGAGGAAGCGGCTCGGTCGGCCCGACCAGGTCAGGAGCAGATGCCGCTTCGCGCGAGTCAGGCCCACGTAGAAGAGCCGCCGCTCCTCGGCCAGCTCGTCGCCGCGCGCGCGTCGGATCGGAAGCTCGCCCTCCTCGACCCGCGGCAGGAAGACCGCGTCCCATTCGAGACCCTTCGCGCGGTGGAGCGTGAGCAGGTGCACGCCGCGCCCGGAGCTCGCGCCGAAGCGCTCGTGCAGCGAGGCCGCGAACTCCGCCGACGACCCGCCCTCGAACTGTTCGGCGAGACGGACGAGCCGTGCGAGGTCGGCCTGCCGCGTCTGCTCCCGGTCGCCGAGCTTGTCCGGGGGATCCTCGAGGAGCCCCTGCGCGAGCGCAAGTCGGGGCACCACCTCGGCGGCCGGGGCTCCTGCCTCGGGACGCAGCGCCTTCAGCAGCTGCCGCGCCGCGTCGCGGTCGAGGAGCGACGCGCCCTGGAACGGCAGCCCCGCCTCGTGGAACGCCTCCTCGAGCTCGGTCGTGCGCGCGTTCGTCCGCACGAGCACCGCCTGCGCCTCGAGCGGCACTCCCCCGTCCGCCAGCTCTCGGACGCGGGCCGCCACCGCAGCGGCCTGCTCCGCGGGGTCGCGGCACGCGCGCAGCTCCGGGGCCGGCCCGTCGGCGAGCGTCGCCCGCAACGACTTCTCCGAGCCTCCGAGCCGCGGGACGAGCCGGTTCGCGAGCTCGAGCACCTGCGGTGTGGAGCGGTAGTTCCGCTCCAGCCGCACGACGCGCGCGTGCGGGAAGCGGGTCGGCAGACCGAGCAGCCAGCGGGCGCTCGCCCCGGTGAAGCCGTAGATCGACTGGTAGTCGTCGCCGACGGCGCAGAGGTCGTCGCGCGGGCCGAGCCAGAGGTCGAGCAGCGCCTGCTGCAGCGGGTTGACGTCCTGGTACTCGTCGACGGTGAACGCCCGCCAGCGATCCCGGACGGCCGCGAGGGCCTGCTCGTCCTCCTCGAGCAGGGCGACGGTCAGCCCGAGCAGGTCCTCGAAGTCGATCGCGCCCTCCGCCGCCTTGCGGCGTTCGTACTCGCGGAAGACCCGGAGCGCGAGGTCGGGCGGGAGCGGCGGCTCGTGCTCGCCGAGCCCGTCGGCGTAGGTCGCCGGCGTGAGCCGCCGGTTCTTCGCCCACTCGATCTCGGTCGCGAGGTCGCCTGCCGGGCGGAAGCGGTACGGCTTCGGCAGCCCGTTGCCGATCCGCCGCAGCAGCAGCGCCTTCGTCGAGAGGATCCGACCGGGGTCGCCGCGGAAGTGGCGCAGCAGCGTCAGCGCCGTCGAGTGGAAGGTCGAGGCGCGGACGCCCTCCGCACCGAGCGCGCGCAGCCGGGCGCGCAGCTCGCCGGCGGCCCGATCGGTGAACGTGACGGCCACGATCTGCGACGCGGGAAAGGCGCCGCTCGCGACCTGCCACGCGATCCGGCGCGTGATCGTCGTCGTCTTTCCCGTGCCCGCGCCCGCCAGGATGCACAGCGGCCCGCGCGTCGCCTCGGCGGCGGCGCGCTGCTCCGGGTTCAGCCCCTCGAGGATCGTCGCAGCGTCCAGGCAAGGCACCGTAGCGGCGCCGCCGGTCGGCTTCCTCGCGCGAGGCCGGCGACTCCGTCACGGGCGCGCCCGCCGCCCTGGTGGGCAGAATCCGGGTGTGGACGGACTGATGAACGAACGGTTCCGGGCCGCGCGGGTGCTCAAGCTCGCCGGAATCTTCGCCGCGGCGCTCGCCGTCGTCCTGGCCGCGGCGGCAGCGGCGGTCGTGCTCTGGCTGCGGACGTACGCCCCCCTCGGCGCGAACGGCGGGGAGGTCGCGCCCGGACCAGGCGTCGGCGCCGTGATCCAGCCGGCAGTCGGCTCGGGCGGGAAGGAGGTGTTCTTCCCCGCCTACCGCAGGGGACGCAGCTTCGTGGCCTCGTTCACGCTCAGCAACACCGGCCACTTCGCCGTCACCGTCGAGGGGATCGTCCCCGAGACGCCGGGGACGCCGCCCTGGATCGGGGCGGTCCAGCTGCTGACGACGGCGTCCGTCTCCTCGGGCGCGCCGGTCGCGCACACCCGCGCGTTCGCACCTCTGAGCCTTGCGGCGGGGGACAGCGCCGTCGTCGTCGCGCGCTTCCGGCCGCTCTGCCCCGCCGGCAACCGACGGGTGCCCTCCGTCTATGCCGACTCGCTGCAGCTGCGCTACCGCTACGCGCGCTGGTTCGAGCGGACGGAGACCGTCTCGCTGCCGTTCGCGGTGACGCTGCGCTGCGTCGGCGGACCGCTCGCGACGCCCTAGAGGGTTGCCTCGCGCAGCGCGGCTCAGTCGACCTGCGGCACCGAGCCGTCGAGCGGGAGCAGGGCCTGGTCGGCTGCGGTGTCGGCCTGCTGGTCCTGCGGGTTCAACCGCCGCGGGGAGCGGACGATCGTGCCCAGCTTCGCGACCACCTCGAGCGTGTCGCCGTCGTCGGCGAGCTGCTCGAGCTCGCGCAGCTGCTCGCCGAGCCACGCCGGGTCGACGGGCGGCCGGCTCAGGCGCATGATCTTCGGGTGGGACGTCTCGCCGACGGCCTCCGCCTCGGCCCACAGCTCCTCGTGGATCTTCTCGCCGGGACGCGAGCCCACGTACTGGATCCGGATGTCGCGGGCGTCGCCGGCGTCCTGGCCCGGCAGCCGCGGCTCCTTGCCCGAGAGCCGGATCATGTTCTGCGCCAGGTCGACGATCTTCACCGGGTCGCCCATGTCGAGCACGAACACCTGGCCGCGGCCGCCGATGGCGCCGGCCTGGACGACGAGCGAGACCGCCTCCGGGATCGTCATGAAGTAGCGCGTCATCTCCGGGTGGGTCACCGTCACCGGCCCGCCGCGCTCGATCTGCTTGCGGAAGGTCGGGATCACGCTGCCGGAGGAGTTGAGGACGTTGCCGAAGCGCACGGCGACGAACCGGGTCGTGACGTCGCGACGGTGGCCGAGCGACTCGACGACCCACTCGCAGAGCGCCTTCGACTGGCCCATCACCGTCTTCGGGTTCACCGCCTTGTCGGTCGAGATCAGGACGAAGCGCTCGACCTCGAACTCCGCGGCGAGCTCGGCGACGGTGCGCGTGGCGACGACGTTGTTGCGCACCGACTCGAGCGGATGGGTCTCCATCAGCGGCACGTGCTTGTAGGCGGCGGCGTGGAAGACCACGGTCGGCTTGTACTTCTCGAACACCTCGCGCCGCAGCGCCTTGCGATCCTTGACGTCGACGAGCTTCGGCACCGCCGGGGTGAAGTCGCGCTCGGCAACGAGCTCGCGCTCGATCTCGAAGAGCGCCGTCTCGGCGTTGTCGACGAGGATCAGCCGAGCCGGGCCGACGCGCGCGATCTGGCGGCAGAGCTCCGACCCGATCGAGCCGCCGGCGCCCGTGACGAGGACGGTGTGGCCCTTCAGATAGCCGGCCACCTGCTCGAAGTCGACCTCGACCTGCTCCCGGCCGAGCACGTCCTCCACCTGCACCGG
Organism: uncultured Actinomycetes bacterium; assembly: GCA_963746895.1. Lineage (GTDB taxonomy): Bacteria > Actinomycetota > Thermoleophilia > Gaiellales > Gaiellaceae > Palsa-739. Next base: position 190,736 of record CAVVDI010000005.1, read on the forward strand.
GCGCAGCTGCCCCGCGAGGCCGAGGTCGCCGGCGATCAGCTCGTAGAGGCCCGGCAGCGTCTTGACCGGGATCCGGGACTCCTGCGCCGTCTCGACGATGCGGCGGCGCACCTCGCCCGAGACGGACGGCATCGCGATCAGCACCTCGTCGGGCTTGCGCTCGCGGAGCACGTGCGGCAGGTCGGCGAGCGTGCCGAGCACCTTCACGCCCATGATCCGGGCGTTCCGCTTGCGCGGGTCGTCGTCGACGAACCCGATCGGCGTGTAACGGAGCATCCGCGAGCGCTGCATCTCCTGGACGATCAGCCGCCCGGCGTCGCCCGCGCCGACGACGATCACCTCCTTGCCCCGCGCGACGACGCTCAGGCCCGGCCGCTCCATCGCGGTGCGCGCGAGCAGCCGCGCCCCGGCGACGAGGGCCAGGGTCAGCAGGAGGTCGGTGGCGGCGATCGAGCGCGGCAGGCGCACGTTGTGCACCGGCGAGACGAGGTAGACGGTCACGTCCGCGATCAGCGAGGCGACGAAGACACCGCGGGCCGCGGCCCACATGTCCCGGATCGAGACGTAGCGCCACCAGCGGTTGTAGAAGCCGAACGCGACGAACACGACGAGCTTGATCGCGAGGACGATCAGGATCGTCTGCCGCAGCAGCTTCGAGTAGTAGACGGGCAGGCCGTTGTCGAAGCGGAGCTCGAACGCGAGCCACCACGACAGCGCGACGATCGCCGCGTCCACCAGCAGCTGCCACAGCCGGTGGCGCGCGACGAGGTTCATGCGCGGGAGACTGCGCCGACCGCGGAGCGGATCACATCCACGACGCGCTCCTGGGCCCCGGCGGAGATCCCCGGCCAGAGCGGCACCGAGAAGTTGTCCCCGGCGACCTCCTCGGTCACCGGCAGCGACCCGGGCTGGTAGCCGAGGAAGCGCAGGGCCGGCTGCAGATGGAGCGGCGTCGTGTAGTAGATCGCCGAGTCGATGCCCTCCTCGGCGAGCGCCGCGCGGATGCGGTCGCGCTCGGGCGAGCGGCAGACGAAGAGGTGGTAGATGTGGCCCGGCTCGTCCTGCGGCAGGTCGACGAGCTCGTCCAGGCCGAGCTCCGCGTACCGCGCCGCGGCCTCGCGGCGGCCCCGGTTCCAGCGGTCGAGCTGCGGCAGGAAGAGGCGGAGCATGCCCGCCTGGACCTCGTCGAGGCGCGAGTTGTAGCCGACGAAGTCGAAGTCGGTCTTGTCGCGCGAGCCGTGGAAGGAGAGCATCTGCACCCGTTCGGCGAGCTCCTCGTCGTTCGTCGCGACCAGGCCGCCGTCGCCCAGGCAGAAGAGGTTCTTCGTCGGGAAGAAGCTGTAGGTCGCGAGCGTGCCGCGCTGCGCGACGCCGGGCGCGCCGAACGCCTGGGCCGCGTCCTCGACCACGGGCAGCCCGAGCTCGAGCAGCTCGTCGAGCGGCAGCGGCCGGCCGAAGAGGTGCACGGGCATGAGCGCGCGCGTGCGGCCGGTGACCTTCCGCGCGACGTCCTCCGGGTCGAGGTTCAGCGTCACCGGGTCGACGTCCGCGAAGACGGGAGTCGCGCCGCGGCGGGCGATCGACTCGGCCGTCGCGTAGAAGGTGAAGGCGGGGCAGATCACCTCGTCGCCCGGCCCGATCTCCAGTGCGTCGAGGGCGATCACGAGCGCGTCGGTCCCGTTGCCGACGCCCACCGAGCGCTTCACGCCGAGGTAGGCGGCCGCCTCCTCCTGGAAGGCCCAGAAGTGCGGGCCGCGGATGAACTGGCCGCTGTCGAGGACCTCGCGGAACCGGGCCTCGAGCCGCGGGATCAGCTCCTGGTACTCCGAATGGACGTCAACGAGCGGAATCCTCTGCATGGCGACTCACTCTAGCGCTGCGTACCCAGCGGTAGAGGAGATACGCCAGCAGCACGACGATGCCTGCAACGATCGCGTATTCCACGTACTTGAAGTCCTTGTCGAAGCGCTCGTAGCTCGTCCCCAGCCCGTAGCCGGCGCCCGCTATCGCGAAGGCCCACACCGCGGAGCCGACGAACGTGAGCAGCGTGTACGGCGCGAGCCGCATCTCGAAGACCCCGGCCGGGATCGAGACGAAGGAGCGCACGATCGGCGTGACCCGGCCGAGCAGGACGCCGACGTTCCCCCAGCGCCCGAACCAGGCCTCGGCCCGGTCGAGCCGCTCCGGGGTGAGGTGGAACCAGCGGCCGCGCCGCTCGAGCAGCGGCCGGCCGCCGTAGAGGCCGATCCCCCAGCCGACGACCGCGCCCGCGAGGTAGCCGAGGGTGCCGGCGAGCGCGAGCGCGACGTAGGCGCCGATGCCGAAGCCGACGTGCCACCCCAGGATCGAGACGCCGTGCGCCGTCGCGAAGACCCCGGCGGCGACCGCACCCGCGTAGAGCATCACCAGCTCGCTCGCCGCCGGGAAGACCGCGTCGATCGCCATCAGTCCGAAGACCGCGTAGACGCCGTGCGAGGCGACCTGCGACGTGAAGCTGGAGGAGATGCTCGCGAGCACCGCGGGCAGTTTAGAGGCTTGATGTGAAATCGAGCTCGCTCGGGGCCGATTCAGGCCGAGCGAGGGCGGCTCGGCGGCCGCAGCGCGGGCCGGTGGCCCGAGCAAGACCGGCCAGACGGCCTCGCGCCGAGCCTGCAGCGGCATCCGGGCACCGCTCCTATTTCACGTCACGCCTCTAGTGCCGCGCTCGTGAGCCCACGGTGAAGAGCGCGACGAGCGCGACGTCGCCGATCGGGCTCGCGGCCTCGATCCGCACCTGGTAGCCGCCGCCCGGAGCCGCCTTGCCGCCGGCGGTGCGGCCGTCCCAGGAGACCGTGTGGGCTCCCGGATCGAGCGGCCCGCGCAGGAGGGTCGCGACGACGATCCCGTTCCTGCGCTCGACCGTGGCAGTGACGGTGGCCGCGCGGGCGAGCTGGAACGCGGCAGTGGCGACGGCCTGGCCGGAGGGCGGGCCGACGGAGAGCGCCGCGAGCGTCTCGTCGAGCGCGAAGTCCCGCTCGGCCGTCGTCGTCGCGCCCCGGTCGTCCGTCGCGGTCACCGTGAAGCGCCAAGGCCCCTCGGGGGCGACGGCTCCGTCCGCGCCCTTGCCGTCCCACTGCAGCGAGTGCACGCCCGGCTGCTCGTCGTCGGAGGCGAGCGTCAGAGCGGCGCCGCCCGGGCCGGACAGCGTCGCGACGACGTGCGAGGGGCGGACGAGCGTGTACGCGAGCGTCTGCGTGTCGTCGACGCCGTCGCCGTTCGGCGAGAGCACCTCGGCGGCGGGCGGGGCGGCATAGACCCCGGTGTAGGAGAGGACGAGCGCGTCCGGGAGAGCTCGCTCGGCGCCACCCGAGATCTGCGTCAGCAGCGTGCCGTCGAACGCCATCCCCGCGGCGCCGCCCGAGCCGAGCCCGACGGCGGTGACGGCGCCGAGCCGGGCGAGCGAGATCGCGAGCTCGTAGCTCGTCATCCCGACGCTGTAGGCTGCGCGACCGCCCTCGACGGTGACGAGCAGGATCCGGCCGTCCGCGAGCTGCCCGACGGCGCTGCGCGCGGTGCGCCCGTTGACGACGCTCGCTGCGAACGACTCGTGCGCGTTGAAGACCGCCTTGCCGCCGGCGACGAGCAGCGGGCCGCCGCCGATCGCCGAGGTGAGCCCGCTCCAGTCCGGGGTCAGCGTCAGCCGCACCTCGACGTTCCGGCCGGCCGGCGCCTCGGCCGTCAGGCTCTGCGCCTGGAGCCCGCGCGCGACGAGCACGGCTCCGCCGGCGGGGATCGGCACCGACCCGGAGCCGGCGACCTGCGCGACGGGCGCGGTGAGCGGCTGTCCCGCGCGGGCGGGCGGAAACGAGGAGAAGACGACCGCGGCGACGCCGCTCTCGACCGGCGTCGCCGCCCCCCACGCGGGCGTGTAGAGCGTCGCGTGGCCCTTCACGGGCGCCGCGTTCAGGTCGAGCGGGTGCCGCTGGCCGCTCCCCTGCCAGGTGCCCTTGTACGCGACGCGCGCGACCGAGAGCGTGCCGTCGGCGGCGATGCCGAGGCTCGAGCGCGCGGACGCGGGCGCGGTCGCCAGCGTGCCGCCGCGGACGAGGATCCCGCTCGGCGAGCCGTTCTTCGTCGAGGAGAAGTCGCCGTTGACGCCGACGACCGTCGCGGCGGCGTCGAGCCGTCGCTCGATCGAGGTGAGCGTCTCGGCGCCGGTCACGGTCTCGTTCGAGAGCACCGGCGCGAGCGTGTAGATCGTGCCGTCGGGCCGCGGCGCGGTGACGACGTCGAGGACGACCGGCCCGCGCGGCGTGAAGTCGACCTCGCGCGTGTAGGTGACGCCCGGCATGAGCAGCTCGCTGGACTGCGTCGTCTGCGCCGAGCCGCCCCGCGAGGAGGTGGCGGCCGCCGCCGAGGAGGCGAGCAGCGCGGCGAGCGCGGCGGCGATGGCGACCCGGAGGAGCACGACCCCGGCCAGGGTAGCCGGGTCTCCGGCGGCCGGCCGGCTACTCCCAGACCCTGACGTCGCGGTACAGCGTGTCGCGCTGGACCGGGACCTTGCCGAGGCTGCGGATCAGGTGGACGAGCTCCTCGGCGCTCGTGCGATGGGTCGTGCCGGCGGCCGAGACGACGTTCTCCTCGATCATCACCGAGCCGAGGTCGTCCGCCCCGAAGCCGAGCGCGACCTGCCCGATCTTCTTGCCCTGCGTCACCCAGGAAGAACCGATGTGCGGCAGGTTGTCGAGGTAGATCCGCGAGACCGCCTGCGTGAGCAGGTAGTCGAAGGAGGTCGGCCGCGTCGCGGCCGGGACGAGGTCGACCAGCCGGTTGCCGTCGTCCTGGAACGTCCAGGAGAAGAAGGCGCGAAAGCCCGCGGTCTCGTCCTGCAGCTCGCGGATCCGGCGCAGGTGCTCGACCCGCTCCTCGAGCGTCTCGACGTGGCCGTACATCATCGTCGCGGTCGTGGAGATCCCGAGCCGGTGCGCCTCGCGCATCACGCCGAGCCACTCCTTCGTCTTCGTCTTCTTCGGCGCGATGATCCTGCGCACGCGGTCGACGAGGATCTCGGCTCCGCCGCCGGGGATCGAGTCGAGACCCGCGTCGCGCATGCGCGTGAGCGCCTCCGGCACCGTCACCTTCGAACGCCGCGCGGCGTGCTGCACCTCCGACGGCGAGAGCGCGTGCAGATGGATCGGGTAGCGCGCCTTGATCGAGGAGAAGAGGTCCTCGTAGTACTCGACGCCGAGGTCCGGATGGTGGCCCCCCTGCATCAGCAGGCCGGTGCCGCCGAGCGCGAGCGTCTCCTCGATCTTCTTGAAGATCACCGGCTTCGGCAGGAGGTAGCCCTCGCGCACGTCGCCGGGGCGCCGGTAGAAGGCGCAGAAGTCGCAGTCGGTCGTGCAGACGTTCGTGTAGTTGAGGTTGCGGTCGATGATGAACGTGACCCGCTCCGGGTCGTGCTTGCGGTTGCGGATCTCGTTCGCGGCGCGCCCGACGGCGACGAGGTCGCGCGAGCGCAGGAGCGTCACCGCCTCGGCGTCGTCGATCCGCTCTCCGGAGACCGCCTTCTCGAGGATCTCGGCGACGGGCGTCCCGCTCGGCGACGCTCCACGCGACCGCCGCCCCGGTCGTCTGCACGAACCGCAGCTCGGGCACGTTCTCGAGCAGGCCGGCGTCGCGCGCGAGCTCGAGGAAGGTGTAGAGGCCGGCGCGCTCGCGCGGCCCGAAGCGGTAGCGGAGCTTCTCGAAGTAGCGGGCGAGGAAGCCTGCCGGGTAGCCGTAGCGCTCGGATGCCTCGTAGGCGAGCTGCTCCGGCTCGGCGCGCGCGACCCGCACCGACGCGACGAGCGCGTCCTCCAGCTCTGCGAGCCCGTCGGCGAGCGGCTCCGGGCAGGCCCAGACGGCGAACACCATCGGCAGCCCCGTCCGCTCGAGCCAGAGCCGACCGAGGTCGTAGTGCGGGGTCGGGTCCTCGAACGCGGACTTGAGCGCGGCGTCGCCGATCAGAAGCTTCGCATCCGCCTCGCGGGCGTCGTAGGCCTCGAGCGGCGCCTGCTCGGCCTCCGGCAGCAGCACCTTCGTCAGCGCGACCGAGGTCGCCGACTCGGGCGTGACCGCGACGACCCGAACCTGCTCGAGCGGCCGGCGCGTGACGAGCTGGATCGAGTCGACGGCGCCCTCGGAGGCGACACAGAGGCGCGGCAGCAGCCGCAGCTTGTCGGCGTTGCGCGCGTACTCGATCGAGGAGATCGGCGCCGTGTCGAGCTCGCCGGCGACGAGGCGGCGGTTCAGCTCGGTCGGGACGCCCTGCACCTCCTCCACCTCGGCATCGACCCGGTAGAAGACCGGCGCCATGTTGACGTAGGAGATGCGGCCGAGCCTGATCACGCCGCGCGCTCCCAACGGCGCACCTCGTCGTACAGGGTGTCGCGCTGCACCGGGATCCGCCCCGCCTCCCGGATCGTGCGCACGAGCTCGGGGATCTTCTGCTCGGTGCCGCTCCAGGCGCCCGCGGCCTGGAAGATCTGCTCGCGGACGACCGTGCCCTGGACGTCGTTGGCGCCGAAGTGGAGCGCGATCTGGGCCATCGGCAGGCCCATCATGATCCAGTAGGCCTTGATGTTCGGGATGTTGTCGAGCAGCAGCCGCGAGACCGCCGCCATCTTCAGGTCGTCGGCGCCGGTGGTGAACTTGAAGCCGCGCCGCTCGAAGACCGTGTTCTCGGGATGGAACGCGAGCGGGACGAAGGCGAGAAAGCCGCCCGTCTCGTCCTGCTGGCCGCGGAGGCGGAGCAGGTGGTCGACGCGCTCCTCGTAGGTCTCGACGTGCCCGTAGAGGAGCGTGCAGTGGGTCGGAATCCCCATCCGGTGCGCGGTGTCGTGGACGTGGAACCACTCGTCGGGGTGCTCCTTGCCGGGCGCGATCAGGCCGCGCACGCGGTCGGCGAAGATCTCGGCGCCGCCGCCGGGGAGCGAGCCGAGGCCCGCGTCCTTGAGCACGCGCAGCACCTCCTCGTGCGAGCAGCCCTCGAGCTTCGCCATGTGGTGGATCTCCGAGGCGGTGTAGAACTTGAGGTGGACGTCCGGCAGCGCCGCCTTCAGCTGCCGCAGCACCTCGGCGTAGAACTCGAGGTCGACGTGCGGGTTCTCGCCGTTGACGCAGTGGATCTCCGTGAACCGCGAGAGCCCGTACTGCGCGACCGCGTCCTCGACCAGCTCGTCGGCGGTGAGCGTGTACGCGTCCTCCTGCTTGCGCGTCTTCGCGAAGGCGCAGAACTTGCACTTCACACGGCAGACGTTCGTCTGGTTGAGATAGAGGTTCTGGACGAAGTAGACCTCGTCGCCGCCGCCGCGCAGGCGCCGCGCCAGGTCGGCGAGCTCGCCGAGCGCGAGCAGGTCGTCGGTCTCCATCAGGGCGACCCCGTCCTCGAAGTCGAGCCGCTCGCCGGCCTCCACCTTCTCCCGGATGGGCGCGAGCGTGTCGAGCGCGTCGAGGACTGCCACCGGTGCCCGGACCTACCTTTCGCGGTTGACGACGGCGTGCGTCAGCGCCTCGAGCTCGTCGCGGTGGAGCTCCCCGTTGAGACACGCCCTGGCCTGCGAAGCGTAGTCGAGGGCGACCTCGATCGACCGCTCCAACGCGCCGGTGGCGGCGACGCGGACGAGCGCGCCGTCCATCGGGCCGCCCGCCAGCGCCGAGCGCACCACGGCGTCCCGCTGCGCCGCCAGCAGCAGCGGCAGCGTCGGCGTCCCGTCGCGGAGGTCGGTGCCGGCGATCTTGCCGGTCTCGATCGTCGCGCCCGCGCAGTCGAGCACGTCGTCGGCGATCTGGAACGCGATCCCGAGCGCGAGCCCGTAGGAGCCGGAGCCGCCCCCGAGCGCGCACGCGGCCTCGAACAGCTTCCCGGTCTTGAGGGCGCAGCGCTCGAGGTAGGCGTCGACGGTCGTCGTCGGATCGTGCACCTGCGTGCGCTGCAGGGCCTCGCCCCGGGCGAGGCAGAGCGTCGCGTCGGCGAGGATCTCCACTGCATCGGCGTCGCCGGTCGCGCTCAGCTCGGCGAAGGCGCGCGCGAAGAGGTAGTCGCCCGTGGCGCGAGCGGCGTCCGGCCCGTACACCGACCAGGCGGCGGCCTTGCCGCGTCGGAAGTGCGCGCGGTCGATCAGGTCGTCGTGGACGAGGGTCGCCATGTGCACGAGCTCGACCGCGACGCCCGCGGCGATGGACGGCTCCTCGCCCGGCGGCGTCGAGAGGAAGACGAGGACCGGCCGCAGCCGCTTTCCGCCGGCGGCCAGCGCCTCGTTGCCGACGGCCGCGACGAGGCCCGGGTGACTGGCGACGGTCCGCGCGAGGCGCTCCTCGAGTGCGTCGAGATACTCCTCGAGCCCGGGCACGGCCCGGATCCCGGCCAGCGTGATGGTCGCGCTCACTCCCCGCTCCGCCACCGGCACGGCCGGTGCCTCCGCTCCCTATCGAGCTCCGTCGAGCCTACGCTCATGGCGCCTCCCCTACGTGCAGGGCCACGATACCCCCTGCAAAGAGACGGAACCGCACCCTCGTGAAGCCGCCGGCTGCCAGCAGGTCGGCGAGCTGCGCGGGTGCGGGGAAGCGGCGGACGCTCGCGGGCAGGTAGGTGTAGGCGGCGCCGCCGGGGAGGACGCGTCCGAGCAGCGGCACGACGCGGTCGAACCAGAGGCGGTAGAAGGGCGCGAGCGGGCCGCGCGGCGTCGTGATCTCGAGGACGGCGAGGCGGCCGCCCGGCCGGAGCACGCGCCGCAGCTCGCGCAGGCCCGCCTCGAGGTCCTCGACGTTGCGCACGCCGAAGCCGACCGTGACAGCGTCGAAGCTCGCGTCCGGGAAGGGCAGGGCGAGCACGTCGCCCCGCACCCACTCGAGCGCCGGCTCCTTCGCGCGGGCGCGCTCGAGCATCCGCTCGGAGAAGTCGAGGCCGACGACCTCGCCGGCGCCTGCGCGCCGAGCGGCGAGGGCGAGGTCGCCGGTGCCGCAGCACGCGTCGAGGACGCGGTCGCCGGGCCGCACCGCCTGCTCGACGGCGACCGCTCGCCAGCGGCGGTCGAGGCCGGCGGTCATCACCCGGTTCATCAGGTCGTAGACCGGGGCGATCCGGTCGAACATCCGCCGCACGCCCTCGGCTGGGAGGCGTCCGGTCTCGACCACTACCGTGTCCATCGCTTCGCGAGCGCGTTCTCGAGCCCCGGTCGGTCGAGCGCGACGCGCAGCCGCGCCGCGCGGGGCGACCCGGAGGCGCCGGTCAGGCCGAGGAGGACGTGCATCCCCGGAAGTCTGCCGGTTTTACTGCTTGCCCTTCGAGGCCTCGAGGAAGATCGCCAGCTGGCGCAGCCGGGATTCCCCGAGCGAATCGAACTTCGGCATCGGCGAGCCAGGGGTCACGCACGACGGGCACTTCAGGTGCCGGATCTGGAAGGCGACCCCGAGGTTGCGGGTGCCGATGGCGGTCAGGTCGGGGGCGCCGAGGTTCTGGCCGCCGCTCCCGAGATAGGTGTGGCAGGCGGTGCAGCCCGCGGTCGCGAACAGCTTCGCCCCCGGCACCGCGTCCGCCGGCAGCTTCTCCTGCGTGACCCAGCTCGGCACGTTCGCGATCACCTCGGAGGCGAGCGCCTCCTTCGCGGTCGCGCCCTTCCAGGTGAGCACGCCCATCGAGACGACCGTCAGCGCGGCCGCGACGACCGCGACCGGGCGGTGCAGCAGCCGGCGCTCGCGCCGCAGGTCGATGAACGGCAGCGCGATCAGCAGGATCAGGCAGATCGTCGGCACGCCGACGGTGCCGAGGAACACCGACTCCGGCCACTTGAAGATCCGGAGCAGGTAGAAGAGGAAATAGAAGTACCAGTCCGGCCTCGGCACGAAGTTCGTCGTGCCGGGATCCGCCGGGGCGGTGAACTCCGGCCCGAGCAGCCCCGGGTGGGTGCCGTCGTGGCCGGGGCCGTACGACGACCACTTCCAGATCGCGGCGAGGGCGGCGATCACGGAGACGACGACCAGGCTCATCACCGTGTCGTGGAACATGGCGTACGGGTAGAACGGCTTGCCTCGGGTCTTGACGTCCGCCTTGTAGCGGGCGAACTCCGCCCGCGACTCGTCGGCCCGCGACGGCTTCTCGGCCGAACCGGCCACTACTCGCTCCCTCCCGGCTCGGCCGGCGCGGCGGCGATCCCGCGCGGGATCGTGCGCGTGAGACCGGCCCGCAGCTCCTGCGGCTCCTCCTCGAGCTGCTCCATCCCCGCCGCCTCGCGCGACCACGGCGGCGAGGTGACGCCGAGCCGGACCACGAGGTAGAGGTGGAGGCCGATCAGGGCCATGATCCCGCCCGGGATCAGGAGCATGTGCAGCGAGTAGAAGCGCGTCAGCGTGTCGGCCCCGATCTCCTGGCCGCCGCGCAGGAACTGCGCCAGCCATGGGCCGAGGAAGGGCGCCGTCCCGTTCAGGTTGATGCCGACGACCGTCGCCCAGTACGCCGTCTGGTCCCACGGCAGCAGGTAGCCGGTGAACCCCTCCATCATTCCCATCGCCAGGATCAGGACGCCGACGATCCAGTTCAGCTCGCGCGGGTACTTGTAGGCGCCGAACAGGAAGACGCGGCCCATGTGCAGGAACATCAGGATGATGAAGACGCTCGCGCCCCAGCGGTGCATGCCGCGGACGAGCCAGCCCATCGTCACGTGGTCGGTGATGTTCTGGATCGACGGGTACGCCTCGGTCGGTGTCGGCCGGTAGTACATGGCGAGGATCACGCCGGTGATCGCCTGCACGAGGAAGGCGGTCAGCGCGGCGGAGCCGAGCGTCTGCATCCAGTTGACGTCGCCGGGGACCTTGCGGAAGAGGAAGTAGCGGATCCCGCCGACGAGGCCGGAGCGCTCCTCGAGCCAGTCGAGCGGGTAGAGGACGAGCTCCTCCATCCGTTCGCGGCGGACCTGTGCCTTGCTGGGCGGGCGGCGGGAGGCCATCTAGTGGTGAGGCGGCTGGAGGGGATAGAACCACTGCTCCGGCCCGTCGACGTGCTCGCCCGGGCCGGCCACCTTGTACTTGTGGATCTGCGCCTGGGCGCCGGAGCCGTCGACGTGCCCGACGGAGTAGGTGCTGAGCAGGATCAGGCGGCCGTTGCGCACCTCGAACGAGTAGCGGTCGAGCGCGCGCACGGGCGGGCCGGCGGTTCGGTTCCCCTCGGTGTCGTACTGGCCGCCGTGGCACGGGCAGCCGAAGCCGGCGGGGACGACCGGGAGCAGCGACACCTCGCCGTTGGCCGTGTGCTCGGTGACCGTCTTCTTGCCGAGGATCTGGCCGCTCGGGCCGTTCGCCTGCACCGGGCAGCCGAGGTGGGCGCACCGGTTGGAGATGATCGTGAAGCTCGGTTCGTTCTGGAAGACGCCGTTGTTGCGGATGAACGCGGTGCGGCGCGAAACCTCGCCCTCGGCCGGATCCGTCATGAACGTCGCGATGTACCAGTCGCCCTCCGGGAAGGTCGCGAGCGGCCCGAGGTCGACCTCGTGGCGCTTCTGGCCGAGGAAGGAGGGCAGGATCGCGAACCCGGCGACCGGGACGGTGATGATTCCGCCGATCACGCCGCCGAGGCCCAGCGTCGCGCCCTCGAGGAAGCGGCTGCGCGCGAAGCGCTCTCCCGGCTCGGCCTCCCGCCGGCCGGACGGCGACGCGGTCTCCCCCTCTCCGGCCGGGCTCGGCTCGCGCCGCTCCGGCTCGACGACGACCGGGTGGCCGCGCAGCTCGGCGGTCGCGTCGCGCGCCCAGAGCGCAGCGAAGACGATCGCGATCGCGCCGCCGATCGAGGAGATCAGGACCGGGTTGATGACCAGCCCGACGAGGACGACGACGACGCCGATGGCGAAGCCGAGCGGCCAGAGCGTCGGCGGCGGCAGGTGGATCTCCGCGGGCTGCGTCTCGTGCCGCTCCGTCTCGGGCGCCGGCCCCTTTGGCTCCACTAGACGATCCCCTTGCGCATCCGACCTGGATTCAATCCTCGCCCCTCGACCGACGTCAACCTCGTAGCAGTTGCCGCAACGCGCGGGAAGTCTTACCGACTCCGGCGTCACGTGCGCCGGGAACCGCCGCGATGCCGTATTCGCGCCAGCGCCGGTCGACCAGGGCGCGCACCTCCGCGCTCATCTCGATCTCCTCGGGCCAGGGCCGCGCGCCCTCCTCGGGCCACTTGGCCGTCGCGTCGATTCCGAGCTTCCCGCCGACGAACTGGCGCACAGGCGCGTGGTCGAGCTGGTCGAGCGGGCCCTCCCCGATCACGACGTCGCGCTGCGGATCGACGTTCGCCCCGGCGTAGAACACGACCTGCTCGTAGTCGTGCACGTCGACGTGCTCGTCGACGACGACGACGCACTTCGTCAGGCTCAGCATCCCGAGCCCCCAGATCGCGGACATCGCCTTCCGCGCGTGGCCGGGGAACTGCTTGCGGATCGAGACGATCGCGCAGTTGTGGAACGCGCCGGCGACCGGCAGGTCGTAGTCGACGATCTCCGGGACGGTCGCGCGGATCGCGGGCAGGAAGATCCGCTCGGTCGCCTTGCCGAGCCATGCGTCCTCCTGCGGCGGCTTGCCGACGACGATCGACGGGTAGATCGCGTCGCGCCGCATCGTCATCGCGCTGATCCGGAAGACCGGGAACGGCTCGGGCGGCGTGTAGAAGCCGGTGTGGTCGCCGAAGGGCCCCTCCTCCCCCACCTCGCCCTTCTCGATGGTGCCCTCGAGGACGATCTCGGCGTTCGCCGGCACCTCGAGGTCGACGCTGACGCCCTTCACGAGCTCGACCGGCGCGCCGCGGAGGAAGCCCGCCATCATCAGCTCGTCGATGTGCTTCGGCAGCGGCGCGCTCGCCGAGTACGCGGTGATCGGGTCGAGCCCGAGCGCGACGGCGACCTCGAGCCGGCCGTCGCCCGCGAGCCAGTCGGCGCGGCCGTCCTTGTGGATCTGCCAGTGCATGAAGGTCGTGCGCTCGTCGATCACCTGCATCCGGTACATGCCGACGTTGCGCGAGCCGGTGTGCGGGTCGCGGGTGATCACCGCCGGGAGCGTGATGAAGGGCGCCGGGTCGCCGGGCCAGCAGCGCTGGATCGGCAGCACGCGCAGGTCGACCTCGTCGCCCCGGAGGACGACGTCCTGGCAGGCGCCGCGGCGGACGGTCTGCGGCCGCGAGTCGGCGATCGACTTCAGCTTCTGCAGGCCGCGCACCTTGTCCATCAGGCCGCTCGGCGGCTGCATCTCCAGCAGCTCGGAGACGCCGCGGGAGACGTCGTCGAGCGTGTCGACGCCGAACGCGAGGCACATCCGCCGCTCGGTCCCGAACTGGTTGACGAGCAGCGGGTGGCTCGCGCCCTTCGGCCGCTCGAAGAGGAGCGCAGGGCCGCCCGCCTTCACGGTGCGGTCGACGATCTCCGTCATCTCGAGGTCGGGGTCGACCTCGACCGTGACGCGGACCAGCTCGCCCTCGCGCTCGAGGAGCGAGATCCACTCGCGGAGGTCGCGGGCGGGCGCCACGCAGGGCCTAGCGGCGGTGCCGCAGCCAGTGCGTGAGCTCGCCGAGCGCGATCACGCCGACGAAGACACCGCCCGTCGCGAGCATCATCAGGATCGTCTTCTTGCCCTCCTCGGCCGCCGACTCGGCGGCGAGGAAGCGCAGCGGTTCGAGCAGCACGGCGAGCATCCGGCCGCGACTCTACCTCAGGCGCCCGTCGTGCGCGGCGAGGGCCTGCTCGACCGCCTCGTCGCCTGCCGCAGCACGGGCGGCGGCGTCGAGCACGCCCGCGTCGCCCCGTAGCCGGAGCGCCGCTCGGGGCTCTTCGAGGCCGCCGCGGCCCAGCAGCGCCGCCGTCGCAGCCCAGAGCTGACCGTCCCCTTCGGCGTCCTCGGCGCGGAGCTGGCTGCAGAGCGAGATCAGCTCCGAGAGATCGGCGACGGCCTCGACGTTCCGCCCCGCGGCGACGCGGACGAGTCCGTGCGCGTAGAGGTAGTCGCCGAGCAGGAGCGCCGTGTCGGGATCGGGCGGGGCGAACAGGCGCGGCGCCCCGTAGTGGACGAGATAGCCCTCGTAGATCGTCTCCAGTCCGAGGGCGTACCGCTCCTCGGAGAGGACGGAGAAGACGGCCGTCCGCTCGCGCTCGCCGCCCGGCCGGAGCGAGTCGGCCCAGAGCGTGCTCTCCCGCTCGGCCTCGGCTGCGATCGCGTCCCAGACGTCAGCCATCGAAGCTCGCCACGGCGGCGATCGTCTCGTCGATCTCCTCGTCTCCGTGGGCGAGGGAGAGGAAGAGCGCCTCGAACTGCGACGGTGCGACGTAGATGCCGCGCTCGAGCAGGTGGCGGAAGAGCGCGGCGTAGCGTTCGGTGTCGCAGCGCTGCGCGTCGTCGAAGTCGCGCACGGCGCGGTCGGTCTGGAACAGGGTGAGCATCGCGCCGACGCGCTGCACGGTGCCGAACGGGGCGAGCCCGGCCTCGAGCCTCGCGCCGCGCCGCTCCAGCTCGGTGTAGACGCCGGGGTCGCGGAGGCGGCGCAGCACGGCGAGGCCGGCCGCGGTCGCGAGCGGGTTGCCGGAGAGCGTGCCGGCCTGGTAGACCGGTCCGACCGGGGCGAGCAGGTCCATGATCTCGGCCCGCCCGCCGAAGGCGGCGAGCGGCAGGCCGCCGCCGACGATCTTCCCGAGCACCGTCAGGTCCGGCAGGACGCCGAAGCGTTCCTGCGCGCCGCCGCGAGCGACCCGAAAGCCGCTGATCACCTCGTCGAACACGAGCAGCGCCCCGCTCGCATCGCAGAGCCGCCGCAGCGTCTCGAGGTAGTTCGCGGCGGGCGGGACGACGCCCATGTTCCCGGCGACCGGCTCGACGATCACCGCCGCGAGGCCCTCTCCGTAGCGAACGAGCGCCTCCGCCGCGGCTTCGGGGTCGTTGTACGGGACGACGATCGTGTCGGCCGTGACCGCGCTCGGGACGCCGGGCGAGGAAGGGATCCCGAGCGTGGCGAGCCCCGAGCCGGCGTCGGCGAGCAGGGCGTCGCCGTGGCCGTGGTAGCAGCCGGCGAACTTGAGGATCCGGTCGCGCTTCGTGAAGGCGCGCGCGAGCCTGAGCGCGCTCATCGCCGCCTCGGTGCCCGAGGAGACGAGCCGGACCCTCTCGATCGAGGGAACGGCGTCGACGATCTCCCCGGCGAGCTCGACCTCGGCCTCGGTGGCGGCGCCGAAGCTCGTCCCGCGCGTGGCCGCCTCGCGCACGGCCGCGACCGTCGCCGGGTCGGCGTGCCCGAAGAGCAGCGGCCCCCAGGACATCACCCAGTCGAGGTAGCGGCGGCCGCCGACGTCCTCGACCCGGGCGCCCTCGCCGCGCCGGATGAACAGCGGCTCGTCGAGGCCGACGGCCCGCATCGCGCGGACCGGCGAGTTGACGCCGCCGGGAATCAGCTCGAGCGCGCGCCGGTAGAGGTCGGAGCGCGAGGTCAGAGCCAAGCCGGGAGGTCTTTCGCCCAGTAGCTGACGATCAGGTCGGCGCCGGCGCGCTTGATCGCGGTCAGCGTCTCGAGCGCGGCGGCCCGCTCGTCGAGCCAGCCCGCCTGCGCAGCGGCCTTGACCATCGCGTACTCGCCGGAGACGTTGAAGGCGGCGACCGGGACGTCGAAGGCCTCGCGGGCGGCGCGGATCACGTCGAGGTAGGGGAGCGCCGGCTTGATCATGATCGCGTCGGCGCCCTCCTCGACGTCCAGCTCGCACTCGCGCAGCGCCTCGCGCACGTTGGCGGGGTCCATCTGGTAGCCGCGCCGGTCGCCGAAGGCGGGCGTCGAGTCGGCCGCCACGCGGAAGGGGCCGTAGAAGGCGGAGGCGTACTTCGCGGAGTACGCGAGGATCGGCGCGCCCTCGAAGCCGTGGTCGTCGAGCGCCTCGCGGATCGCGGCGACGCGGCCGTCCATCATGTCGCTCGGCGCGACGACGTCGGCGCCCGCCTCGAGGTGGCTGACGGCGGTGCGGGCGAGCAGCTCGAGGCTGCGGTCGTTGTGCACCTCGCCGTCGACGATCACGCCGCAGTGGCCGTGCGAGGTGTACTCGCAGAGGCAGACGTCGGTCATCAGCACCAGCTCGGGGAAGCGCGGCCGCAGCGCGCGGAGCGCCTGCTGGACGATCCCGTCCTCCTCCCACGCGCCGGTCGCCTCCTCGTCCTTGCCGTCGGGGATCCCGAAGAGCATGACGGCGCGGACGCCGCTCGCGGCGAGCCCGTCCACCTCGCGGAGCAGACCGTCGAGGTCGTGCCGCGCCATTCCGGGCAGCGCCTCGTTGGCGAGCGCCTCGGGCGCGACGAAGAGCGGCAGCACGAACTGGTCGAGCGAGAGCCGCGTCTCGCGCACGAGCCCGCGCAGGGGCGCCGTGCGGCGGAAGCGGCGGAGCCGGACGTCCGGGAAGCTGCTCACACGCGGAAGAGTACGCCGCCCTAGACTCGACTCGTGGGCGAACGCCTGCTGCTCGTGCGTCACACGGCGGTGACGCTCGTCGAGGGGCTCGCGCCCGGCGAGTGGCCGGCGTCACCGGAAGGCCTCGCAGCCGCGGCGCGGCTCGCGCAGGCGCCGCTCTTCGCAGGCGTTCGCGCCGTGGCGTCGAGCCCGGAGAGGAAGGCGCTCGCGACGGCGGAGCCGATCGCGCGGCGGCTCGGCCTCGCGCTCGCGGTCGAGCCCGATCTGCGCGAGGTCGAGCGGCCTCCCGGCCCGATCGTCTCGTCCGAGGAGATCGGACGCCGTGTCCGCGCCGACCTGATCGACGGCGGCGCCGACGGCTGGGAGCCTCCGGCGGACGCCCGGCAGCGCGTCGTCGGGTGCGTCGATCGTCTCCGCGCCGCGACAGACGGACCGCTCGCGATCGTGTCGCACGGCCTGCTGCTGACCCTCTATCGCGGTGACGCCGGCGGCCTCGGGGCGGTGCTGCCGCTGCCGGCGATCGCGATCGCCGGGGGCGAGCGCCCCGGCCCGTGGCTCTCGGTCGACGAAGCCCTCGCCCTCGAGACCTAGAGGCTTGATGTGGATTCGGCTCCCCGCAACCGCGGGACAGGTCGCAATGCGCATCAAGCCTCTACTAGTAACACTGTGTTACTTGGCTCGCGCTCGCGCCGAGGAGCGGTCGGCCGGCCGCGGCGAGCCGGCGCGCACGCACCTGCTGCCACGTCAGCCTCACGCCGCGAGGCGCTTCATCCCGGCCCGTGCCAGCGTCCCGAGGACGGCGCCGATCCCCAGCAGCCAGACCGTCTCGATCCCGACCGACCGCCACGGGCTCGTGTCGTAGAGAGCCGAGCTGAAGAAGCGGACGGCGTGGACGAACGGGAGCGCGTCGCTGATCCAGGCCGCGGGCGCCGCGACCGCCTCTCGGAACGAGGCCGAGAAAGACGATCGGCAGAACGACGAGCACCGCCACGAGCGACGCCGTCCGCGCCTCCCGGGCGAGCGCACCGAGCAGCGCTCCCGCCGCGCCGACCACCGCGGCGGCGAGCAGGACGCCCGCGAGCAGGAGCGGCAGGCGCGACCACGGCTCGCCGCCGGTGACGCCTCCCACCTCGACGACGATCCCGAAGACGACCGCGATCGTCGCTCCGAGCGCGAGCCCGGCCGCGGCGGCGAGCGCGACCTTCGCCCAGACGAGCTGCCCGAGCGAGACGAGCCCGCGGCCGAGCCTGCCGATCGTGCCTTCGTCCCGCTCCGCCGCCGTCGCACCGGCGGCGAGCAGGAGCGCGAGGAAGGTGACCGTGACCGCGATCCCGTACGCCTGCACCTGCGCCGAGAGCGCCCACGAGCGGCCCTTCGTCGTCGGCTGCTTCAGGTCGATCGGGTTGGCCGTCGCCGCGAGCGCGCTGCCCGTCTCCCCGAGCGCGAACCGTGCGAAGGAGACGAACTGCTTCATCGTCGCCACCCGCTCGTCGGGAGGCAGCGTCGCCAGCAGCTTCTCCATCCGGTCGAGGCCGAGCACGTCGTACCTGCGCCCGAGCAGCGTCGCGTGCCCGCCCTGCTGGATCAGGGTCACGTAGCCGAGGTCGGCCTTGACGAACGCGTCCTGCAGCTTGCGGTTCAGCTGGTAGACGAGGGCCTGCGTCTGCTCGGTCACGACCGGGGTCAGCCCGCCGGTGCCGGTGCGCAGGATCAGGCTCGGGGTCTGCACCGTCGAGGCGAGCTTCGTGAGAAAGCCGGGCGGAACGGTGATCGTCGCGACCACCTTCCCCGAGGCGAGCTCGCGCGCCGCCTCGTCCGGCCCCATCCGGACCAGGGTCACGTTCGAGGCGACCCGGTCGATGATCGTCTGCACGTGGAAGCTGTGGCCCGCGACGCGGACGACCGGCGGGATGTGGTCGCGGTCGACGAAGGCGACCCGCGGCTTCGAGCTCGCATAGCCGGCGACGAGCCCGACGAGCACCGCGATCACGATCGGGTAGGCGAGCAGAGCCCCGAGCAGCGCCGGCGAGCGCTGCAGGATCCGCACGTCCTTGCGGAACAGGAGCCAGACCTTGCCGGCCGACTCCGTCGCGCCTGCGCCGGCGGTCAGCGGAACGCCTCCTCGGCCGCCTCGGCGTAGCCGGCGGGCTCGCCCTCGTAGACGACGCGCCCGCCCCGGAGGACGAGCACCCGGTCGGCGTGCTGGCCGACCTCCTCGACGTTCTGGGTCGCGAAGCAGACCGCACCGCCCTCGCCGCGCAGCTCGGTCACGACCTGCCAGACGCGGCGACGCTGGCCGGGGTCGAGCGAGGCAGTCGGCTCGTCGAGGAGCAGGACGCGCGGCTCCCCGAGCAGCGACAGCGCGACGTTCAGGCGCTGCCGGTTCCCGACGGACAGCTCGCTGCTCGGCTTGTCGGCCGGGAGCGAGAAGCGCTCGAGCAGGCGCGCCGCCGCGGCCGCGGGGTCGGTCGCGCCCTCGAGCCGCGCGAACAACTCGAGGTTCTCGCGCGAGCTGAGGCGCGCGTAGTGGGCCGGACGCTGCGGCACCCAGCCCGTCCGCGCCTGCCCCTCGACCCTGCCCGCGCTCGGCTCGAGCGCTCCGGCGAGGATCGAGAGCAGGGTCGACTTGCCGGCGCCGTTCGGGCCGACGAGCGCGACGGTCTCGCCCGCGCAGAGCTCGAGATCGGTCGGCTCGAGCGCCTCCAGCTCGCCGTAGCGCCGGCCGACCCCCACGGCCCGCAGCAGCGCGTCCGTCACGCGGCGGGACGCTCGGGCGCGGGCGGGGACGATGCGTCCTCGAGCCCGGCCGCCTCGGCGAGCGGGTGGTGCGACGGCCACTCCTCGAGGTCGACCCGCTCGGCGAAGAACTCCCAGACCGCACGCCCGGCCGCGAGCAGCGGCAAGGCGGCGAGGATCCCGGGAAAGCCGTAGATCTCGCCGCCGGCGAGCAGCCCGAAGATCACGAGCAGCGGGTGCAGCCGCAGCGAGTGGCCCATCACCTTCGGCACGATCACGTGCCCCTCGAGCTGCTGGATGCCGAGGAAGAGCAGCGCCACCCAGAGGGCCGAGAGCGGGTGCTGGACGAGCGCGTAGAGCACCGGCGGCGCGGCGCCGAGCCACGGGCCGACGTACGGGATCAGCTCGGTCACGCCGGCCCAGCCGCCGAAGAGCAGGGCGTAGCGGCCGCCGTTCGGCATCAGCCCGGCGATGCCGAGGATCCAGATCCCGATGCCCGAGCTGGCGCCGATGATCAGCGACAGCAGCAGCTGACCCTTCACGTAGCTCGCGACCGCCTGCTCCATCCGCACGACGAGGCCCCCTCGCCCGTGCGGCGGGAAGCGTCGGTCGACCGCCTCCGTCAGCCGGTGCATGTCGAGCAGCATGTAGATCGAGACGACGATCACGAGCACGACGCTGAAGAGGAGGGAGACGACGGCCACCCCCGCACCCTCCGCCCAGCTCAGCGCCCGCGAGGTGTACTTCTGGACGTCGGCCGTGCCGACCTGCGTGAGGAACTTCTGACCCTGCCTCTGGACGTTGACCCGGCGCAGGTGGTGCCCGTTCAGCCACTCCTGCACCCGGGCCAGATCGTGCTCCGCACCGGTCGCCGAGGGATGTCCGGAGGCGACCGTAAAGTAGTTGTCCACCCTGGTCGAGGCGTGCCGCGTCTGCTGCACGACGACGGTGGCCAGAGCGAGGATCGCCAGTGCGACAACCGCAGCGAACGCCAGATAGACGAGCGCGACGGCCAGCCCGCGGGGGAACCGCAGCCTTCCGAGCCCGCGTACGAGCGGGTTGAGGAGCAGGGCGATGAGCAGCGCCACGAGGAAGAGGAAGACCACGTGACGCACCGCTCCCGCCACCGTCCACAACAGCAGGAGCACCAGCGGCAGCAGCACCAGCTGCACCCACCGCGGAATCTCGATCCGCGTCGTGGCGGGGGGCGGCATGCGAGCGATGGTAGCGCCGCCGTCCCCCGGATCCCGCCCCGGCCGGAGGTCTGGGACTGGGGGCCCGCGACGGACGGGACGCTCGCACTCGACGAGCTCTGGGACGAGCCCGCGAGCTTCCCGGGACCGAATCGGGGTTCCACCCGGTTGAAAGAGGTCGGGGGGTTCGATACCGTGGCCGCCGACATGCCGCCGTCGCGCCCCAACCGGAGGCGGCGAGTCGAGCGCCGAGAGGCGCGTGCAGCACGCCGGGCACGCCAGTTCGCGCTCCTCGTGCTCCTCGCCACCGTCTTCGTCGTCAGCCTCCTCTTCACCGCCTTCGGCGGCGGCACGTCGCATGCGCCGATCACGCTCGCCGCCGCGCGTCTCGCGGCCGCTGCGACGGACGTGCAGACGCGGCCCTACCCGGAGATCGTCGCGGTGCGCGGGCCGGTGCGGCTGCAGCTGCCCGTCTCGCAGAAGCGCCTGACCGCGATCGGCTACCACGCGGCCGACGACGGCGGGATGACGCTGGCGCCATCCGGGCACCAGGCGAACGAGGGGCTCGTGCAGCGGGTCGTCCACTCGATCTTCGGCGGCGGCGGCGGCGCGCCGGCCTGGTACCAGCTCGGCGGCGGCAACGACCTCGGCCCTCGACGTCGGCGCGCCGGTCGGCGCGAACGTCTACGCCCCCGTCGACGGGACGGTGGTCGCGATCTCCCCGTACATCGTCGGCGGCAAGCGGTACGGCTCGCGGATCGACATCCAGCCGCAGAACGCGCCCTCGCTCGTCGTCTCGCTGACGCAGCTGAACGTCGACCCCTCGCTCAGCGTCGGCAGCGCCGTCGTCAGCGGGGCCCGCAGGCTCGGCAGCGTCGCCGACCTCGCCCGCGTCGAGCACCAGGCGCTCGCCCGCTACACGAACGACGCCGGCAACCACGTGACGGTGGAGCTGCGCCCGGCCGCGAGCGTCGTCCTCAACTAGGCCTCCCTCGCTGAGACTCCTGTTTCTCGCAGACGTGTTCGGCGTCGCGGGCCGCCGCGCCGTCGAGGAGCGGCTGCCCGCCCTGAAGGCACAGCTCGGCGCCGACCTCGCGGTCGTCAACGGAGAGAACGCCGCCGACGGAGCCGGAATCACGGCGAAGCTCGCCGACCGGCTCCTCGCCGCCGGCGCCGACGTGATCACCCTCGGCAACCACACGTACCGCCGCGACGGGATCGGGGCCTACCTCGCCGGGAGCGAGCGGGTGATCCGGCCGGCGAACCAGGGAGCGGAGACACCAGGGCGCGGGTTGGCGGTCGTGGAGGCCGCGAACGGTGTCCGTGTCGCCGTGCTCAACCTGCTCGGCTCGCTCTTCCTCGACACCGCGGTGTCGCCGTGGGAGGTCGTGGACGGGCTCGTCGAGGAGGCGCGGGCGGCGGCGCCGGTCGTCCTCGTCGACTTCCACGCCGAGGCGACGAGCGAGAAGGTCGCGCTCTCGGCCTGGCTCGACGGCAAGGTCACGGCGGTGATCGGCACGCACACGCACGTGCAGACGAACGACGCCCGCATCCTCCGCGGCGGTACGGCAGCCGTGACCGACGCAGGCATGACGGGCCCCCACGACTCCGTGATCGGCGTCCGCGCCGAGCTCGCGATCCGGAGGATGCGCACCCGGATGCCCGTCCGCTTCGAGCCGGCCGAGGGCGGCGTCCGGATCGAGGGCGTCGTCGTCGACTGCTCAGACGACGGGCGGGCCACCGGGATCGAGCTGCTCCGCGTCGAGCTCTGACGACGGCGGCTGCGCGGCGAGGGCGCCGGCGGGCAGCACGGCGGCCGACCCCAGCAGCGCGACGGCGGCGAACGGGAAGAACCACGGGATGTACGTGTAGAGCCAGTACGTCAGGACGAGCTGGAAGCCGGCGAGCAGCGCCGCGGTCAGCGCCGCGAGCTGGAGCGGCGACTTGCGCTCCGGCACCAGGGCGGCGCCGAGCGCACCCGCCACGAGCAGCACCTCGAGCGCGCGCTGCACGAGGCGCAGGTCGGGCAGGCCGCGCGCGTGGTACTGACCCCAGTCCCAGAGCGAGAACGGCGAGTCGCGTCCGATCTGCCAGCCGACGGTGCGATCCCAGAAGACGCGCAGCTCGTGCAGCGGCGACGGCTCGAGCAGCACGACCGAGAAGGCGGCGAGCGTGGCAGCGGCGAAGCCGACGACGAAGCGCCGCGACGGCCGGCGGTCGGGGTAGGTGAGCCAGAGCGGCGCGACGACGAGCGACGCGAACTTCGTCCAGCCCGAGAGCGCCGCGAGGACGCCGCGCGAGGCGGGCGCGGAGGCGAGCCAGAGACCCCAGACGAGGAAGCACGGCAGGAGCGCGTCGTTCGTGTTGGAACTCGACGTGTACTGCGTGAACGGATACGCCGCCCAGGCGAACGCGAGGATCGCCGCGAGGCGGGAGCCGCCGAGCCGCAGCCCGACGAGCCCGAGCCCGAGCAGCGTCAGCAGGTCGAAGGCGATCGCGGTGAAGTGCGCCGCCGGGAGGTCGTCCCACTTCCCGCTCCACCCGAGCGCGAGGTAGCCCGGGATGTACGCCTCGTAGGCGACCGGCCCGTACGTGTCCCCGTTCGGGTTGGCCGACTCGCAGCGGCCGTTCGCCTGGATGCGCTCGCGCGTCTCGCCGGAGGCGTCGGCGGGGCCGCACGCCTTCAGGTCGCCCTCGACCGGGAAGTTCCCCCACGGCGCCCTCCCCTCGTTCACGATCCGCTCGGCGCCGATCACGCCCGAGTACCCGACGTCGATGACGTTCGAGGTCTGGACGTTGAGACCGATCCGGAAGCCGACGAGGAAGACCGTCGCCGCGAGCAGCAGCCAGGTCGGCCAGAGCGTCCGGCCCCGCGATGCGCGGCCGCTCGCGCCGATCCAGCCGCAGCGGAGGACGACCCAGGCGAGCAGCGGGTAGAAGAGCGGCACCGCCGTGAAGACGTCGCCGTGGTTGAAGAACCAGAGCGACGCGGTGGGCGAGAGCAGGAAGAGCAGGTCGAGGTTACGCAGCGACAGCAGGCGCCGCCAATCCACGAGGCCGAGCAGGAAGGCGACGCAGAAGGCGCCCCAGACGCGCGAGTCGTTCATGATCGAGCCGCCGAATGCGCCCGGGTAGCCGCGGCCCATCTTCCAGGCGACCTGCGGCCCCGTCCAGGCCTCGCTCACGGCGCCGGTCGCATCGTCGACGGTCCCCTCGGCGATCTCGCCCGCCTTCCCCCACCAGATCTTCACCGTCCACGTGCCGGTCGTGGCGTCGTAGGTCTCCTCGTCGCTGCGGTCGCTGCGCGGATAGCGCGAGAGCCACGCCGAGACCTTCGGGGCGGCCTCGAACCGCGCCAGCGCCCGTTTCTCGGAGAGCCGCGGCGTCGCGCGCGGAGGCACGAGGGGCGTCTGGACGAGCCGTCCCTTGCCGTCGAAGACGGGCGCGGTCGGGATGGTGGCTGCGGCCGCGGCCGCGGGCGCGAGCAGGGCTGCGGCGAGCGCGGCGAGGAGACGGATCCTCACCGGGGAAAGGCTACGCGCCGGTTCTGCGAAAAGACCAGAGCTTGTTGCCGACGAAGTTCAGCGGCGTCACGAGCACGATCGCGATCGCCTGGCCGGTCAGCTTCCCGGCGCCGAACGTGATCAGCAGGTGGAGCACGAGCAGGTTCGCGCCGAGCGACGCGAGGGAGACGGCGAAGAAGCGGGCCCCCTGGGTGGCGACGCCGCCGCGGCGGTCGCGGAACGTCCAGAGCCGGTTCCACGTGTAGTTGCTCGCCACCGCGACGAGGAAGGAGCACGTCGCCGCCACGAGGTAGTGGACGCCCGCGTGCAGAAGGGCGGCGTAGACGGCGAGGTTGACGAGGTAGCCGACCGCGCCGACGGCGCAGAACTTCCCGAGCTGCGTCCAGTTGCTGCTGGAGCGGAGGGCCGCGGCGACGCGGGCGCGAAGGCCCGGGGCGTGCGGCAGGAGCGTGGCGGCAGGGCGGTCCACCGTTCGGCCGAGGGTAGCCGACTCGGCGGCCGGGGCGCGCCGGGACGAGACGTCGCCGCGGGCGGTCGGGCGAGCCGCCGGCCTCAGAAGCCCTCGGCGCCGAGCAGCGGGACGAAGCGGCACGGGACGCTGCGCACGATCGCAGGCCCCTCGGGAGTGCGCACGACGACCTCGAGCAGCTGCTCGTAGCCGGTCGCCCACCGGCACGACGAGGCGGCCGTGCGGCTGCAGCTGCCCGTAGAGGGAGCGCGGCAGCCCGGGCGCCGCGGCGGCGACTGCGATCGCGGCGAAGGGCGCGTGCGCCGGCAGCCCCAAGCGTGCCGTCGCCGACGTGGACGTGCACGCGACTGCCGTACCCGGCCGCCGCGAGCCGCTCCCGCGCGCGCTCGGCGAGGCCCGGGAGCCGCTCGATCGAGTGCACCTCGGCCGCGAGCTCCGCGAGCACGGCCGCCTGATAGCCGGAGCCCGTGCCGACGTCGAGCACGCGCTCCCCGCCGCCGAGCGCGAGCTGCGAGCAGATCAGCGCGACCATGAACGGCTGCGAGATCGTCTGGCCGCCTCCGATCGGGAGCGCCTCGTCCTCGTAGGCGCCGGCCCTGAGCTCCTCCGGGACGAACAGCTCCCGCGGGACACGTCGCATCGCTTCGAGCACGCGCTCGTCGAGGATCCCGCGGCCCCGCAGCTGACGCTCGACCATCGCGTTGCGGGCGGCAGCCGTGTCAGACGGCATGGACGAGAGCGCGCTGGTACGCCGGCAGCTCCACGCCGAAGTGCGCGAGCACCGCCGGCGCGACCTCGGTGATCCGCGCCGGCGCCGCGTCGACGCCGACGGTGAGGATCGGGACGAGCGAATCGCCTGCCACGAGCGAGCCGTGGCTCCCGCCGCCCGCGTGGTGGCGGCCGCCGAGGTCGGCGAGCTCCCAGCCCTCGGCGGCGGAGACGAGCAGCTCGCCCGCATTCGGGTTCCCGAGCGCCGCCCAGGCGCGGCGGAGCGCGTCCGGCTGGTCGAGGAGCGACGGGTCGCCGGCGGTCTCCCAGCCGTCCGCCCCGGGACGGAAGCGGAGCTCCTCCCCGTCGCGGCGCGCAACCGCCTCCTCGCCCTCGCGGCGCAAGGTCGTCTCCACCGCGGCCTCGCCGTCGAGCCTCCGCGCGAGCCCGGCCGCGTCGACCCGTGCTCCCGGAAGCAGATAGACCTGCCCGGCGCGGTTGGACGCCGTCACCACGACCTGCTCCTCCAGGCCGGCGAAGGACGACTCGAGCTGCGCCGCCCGACCGACGTCGGTCTGCCCGTGGTCGGAGTGGAGGATCACCGCATAGCGCTCGAGGAACTCCTCCGGTCCGCCGGCGGCGTCGAGGAGCGCGGCGACCGCCGCATCGGTCCGCTCGAGCGCGACCGCCGACGCGCCCTCCGGCCCGCGCGCGTGCGAGGCGTAGTCGTAGTCGGAGAGGTAGTAGGCGAGGAAGTCGAAGCCGTCGCGGGTGACGAGCCAGCGCCCGACCGCGGCAGCGTACGCATCGAGCGAGCCGGCGGCGCGGTTGCGGATCGCGAGCGGCGCCCCGGTCCGGTCGGACTCGAACAGGCTGTAGTAGAAGAAGCGCTTCGGCCCGTACGCGGCGCGGGTCACCCAGGGGAGCGTCGGCAGGTGGCGGTGGCGGCCGCGGTAGCAGGTGATGTTGACCGCGGCTGCGACGAGACCCTCGTCCTCGAGCGCCTCGTAGACCGTCACGGCCTCGGCGCCGAGGTGGCGCTGGTTCATGTTGAAGATCGTGTCCGCGAGCGCCTGCGAGAAGCCGGCGGCGCGCAGGGCGGAGAAGGAGGAGCCGTACTCGACGATCCGCCGCTCCCGCCGGTGCCACCAGACGAGCGACGGGATGTGGTGGACGTCCGGCCCGCCACCGGTCGCGATCGAGGAGAGGCAGACGGGCGTCAGGGAGGGGAAGACGGAGACGGCCTGCCGATAGGAGCCGTTCGACGCGAGGAACGCGAGTGCCGGAGCGCGGCCGCTCTCGACGGCGTGCTCGAATGCGGCCGGCGTCATCCCGTCCACCAGGATCAGGACGAGCTTCTTGGCCACCTGCCGCCTCCTAGTCGCGGGCGAGCGTGCGCAGACCGGCGTAGCGCTCCGGCTGGCGCCGGCGGATCCGCGCCGCGAGGGCGGGGAGCAGGAGCGCCTCGACGTAGCCGAGCACCGGCACCCACGCGAGCGCCGCGGCGACGATCGCCGCTCCGGCGACCAGAGTCGCGGTGCCGCCTCGCGTGCCTCCGCGCCGGAGGGCGCCCGCGACGACCTGCGCCGCGCCGAGCGCACCGAGCAGCCCGCCGACCGCGCCGGCGGCGACGTCTCCCCAGCTCCCGCGCTGCCAGGCGTCGATGCCCCAGCCGAGGGCGCCGCCCGCCACGACGGCGGCGAGGGCCGCCCCGATCAGGGCCGCACGCGCAGCGCCGACGAGCCCGGCGAGCAGGACTCCGGCGCCCGCGCCGAGCCCGGCCGACACGCCGATCCAGTACCAGGCTCCCATCGCGGCCAGTGTAGAGCGGGGCGGATCCCTCCGCGTCGCTCGGCGTTGCGCGCGAACGACCCGGGGCCGCCTAGCCCGTCTGCAGCCGGGCGATCACGGCGAGCCCGAAGTCGGCGGCGCGCTTGCCGTCGATCACGCGGTGGTCGAACGTCACCGAGACGTTCCCCATCCGGCGCACGACGACCTCGCCCTCGCGCACGATCGCGCGGTCGCCGATCCGGTGCACCCCGAGGATCGCCACCTCGGGGTGGTTGACGAGCGGCGTGACGAAGAGCCCGGCCGCCCGGCCGGCGCTCGTGACCGTGAAGGTGCCGCCGCGTAGCTCCTCCGGCTGGAGCTTCCCGGCGTGCGCCGCCTCGGCGAGGCGCCGCACCTCGGCGTCGAGCTCGTCGAGCCCGAGCGCATCGCAGCCGCGAACGACGGGCACGACGAGGCCCTGCTCGGTCTGCACCGCGATCCCGAGGTCGTAGCGCTCGAGATAGACGAGCTCGCCGTCCTCGATCCGCGCGTTCAACTCGGGGAACTCCGGTAGGGAGTCGGCGACCGCCTCGAGGACGAGCGGGACGAGCCGCGCCGTCTCGACGTTCGTGAAGTCGCACTCCTCGA
The DNA here is from genome assembly GCA_963746895.1 of uncultured Actinomycetes bacterium. Classification (GTDB taxonomy): domain Bacteria; phylum Actinomycetota; class Thermoleophilia; order Gaiellales; family Gaiellaceae; genus Palsa-739. Next base: position 218,210 of record CAVVDI010000005.1, read on the forward strand.
CCCAGGTGACGGCCGGGATCTCGTGGTGCGCACGGGTCAGGTGCTCGAACATCTGCCGGCGGATGCCGCGGATCGGCTCGCGGCGGCCGCCTGTCTCGGCAGGACTCGTCGGGGTCTGACCCCGGACATGGCCCGACGAGGCCGCGCGCCGCACGTTCTCTTCCGTGATCCGCCCCTGCGGGCCGGTGCCGGCGACGGTCTCGAGCTCGACTCCGAGCTCCTGCGCCACCCGCCGCACGAGCGGCGTGGCCCGCACCTTCCGCCGCCTCGCGACACGACGTCGCCCGCCTTCGACGGAAGCGGCTGCGGCGCGGGCTCGGAGCGCGGCTGCTTCTCCTCCACGGGCGGGACGCCGTCGCCGCCGATCACGACGAGGAGCGTGCCGACCGGGACGACCTCGCCCTCGCCGACGAGGATCCGCACGACGGTGCCGCCCGCCGGCGACGGGATCTCGACCGTCGTCTTGTCGGTGGCGATCTCGACGAGCGGGTCGTCCTCCGCGATCTCCTGGCCCTCGGCGACGAGCCAGCGGGCGATCTCCCCCTCGGTCAGGCCCTCGCCGAGGTCGGGGAGCTTGAACTCGTAGGCCACGCGGGATTCCTACCTGATCGCGGTGTCGCGAAGCACCGCGTGGACGCCCTTGACCTGGTTGACGATCTGCGTGACCGCCAGGTCGACCGCGACGCTCGCAAGCGCGAGCGCCTCCCGCCGGGAGACCTCGAGCTCGCGCTCCATCAGGTCGAGCATCGTCGCCATGGCAAGATCGGCGGCGAGGTCGAGGTCCTCGTCGAAGCCGAAGGCGAGCCACGCGTCCGCTGTGCGCGCGACCGGTGAGCGCAGCTCGAGGTCGGAGAGCCCGAAGGTGAGCTGCACCCGCTCGAGCGGGCACTCGATCGCAGTGCCGGACACCTCGCCGTCGCCCTGCGCGCCGTGGCCGTCCCCGGCCAGCAGCAGCGCGCCGTCCACGGGGATCGGGAGGTACAGGATCGTGCCCGCGACGAGGAGCCGGCAGTCGACGTTCCCTCCCCAGCGCCGCGGCGGGATCGTCGAGTGCTCGCCCGCCTCCGGTGGAGGACATGCCGATCACGCCGAGGAACGGCTGTGAGGCGACGCTGCGCTCGCCGAGGCGCCAGACGTCGCCGTCGAGCTCCCAGTCGAAGCGGTCTCCGTGCGCGAAGGTCACGCCCCAGCCGCGGGGCACGACCTCGTCGATGGCGACGGCGAGCGTCCGGCCCGCGCAGGCGCCGCGGATCTCGATCGGCCCGGTCAGCGCGTGCCCCGCACCCTCGGGCGCGTCCCACGGCTGCTCGGGATCCCAGCACCAGCCGGCGTTCAGCGACTGGAACGCGACGGGCTCGCCGGGATCGGCCGACGCGACGGGCTCGTAGTCGGGCGAGAAGAAGCCGCGGACGGTGTCGGCTCTCAGGGGGATCATGGCGGCGCGAGGTCCCCGCGCTGCGCCGGCGCGTCGAGGCTCCGTCCCTCCACCTCGAAGGTCGCCCGCCCGGTCGAGGCGACGTCGAGCTCCTCGTGGTTGCCGGCCCCCTCCCCGAGCTCGCGGTGCAGCGGGACGACGGTCTCGCCCGGTTCGCCGCGGTACGCGCTCGCGCCGAAGGCCCGCAGGCCGAGCTCGGCGCGGACCGGAGCCAGCGCCGGCGGCGACCGACGGGCCCTCCGCGATCTCGTCCAGGTGGACCGCCTCAAAACGCGAGCAGCCTCCGCGCGGCGTCGAGCACGCGCTCGACGGACGGCATGTACGCGTCCTCGATCTTCCAGTACGGGTACGGCACGTCGTAGCCCGTGACGCGGAGCACCGGCCCCTGCAGGTCGAGGATCGCCTTCTCGGCCAGGACGGCCGCGACCTCCGCCGCGAAGCCGGCGGTGCGCGGCGCCTCCTGGACGATCACGACGCGCCCGGTCCTGGCGGCCGAGGCGAGCAGCGCCTCCTCGTCGAGCGGCTTCAGCGTGCGCAGGTCGAGCACCTCGGCCGACGCCTCGCCGGCGAGCGCGTCCGCCGCGCGCTCGCAGAGCGGCACCATCGCGCCGTAGGCCACGAGCGTCAGGTCGCTCCCCTCGCGGGCGAGCCTCGCCTTGCCGAGCGGGACGACGTGCTCGCCGTCCGGCACCTCGACGCGCTCGGCCCGGTAGATCAGCTTGGGCTCGAGCACGACGACCGGGATCGGGATCGCGGATCGCGGCCGCGAGCAGGCCCTTCGCGTCGGCGGGGTTCGACGGAATCGCGACCTTCACGCCGGGCGTGTGCACGTAGTAGGCCTCGGGCGAGTCGTCGTGCAGCTCGGGCGCGCGGACGCCGCCCCCGTAGGGCATGCGCACGACGAGCGGGAACTCCATCCTGCCGCCGGTGCGCCAGTGGTAGCGGCCGACGTGGGTGATCAGCTGGTCGAGGCACGGGTACGAGAACGCGTCGTACTGCATCTCGCAGACCGGCCGCCAGCCGGCCATGCAGAGCCCGATCGCGGTGCCGAGGATCCCGGCCTCGGCGAGCGGCGTGTCGACGCAGCGGTCCTCGCCGAAGCGCTCGCGCAGCCCCGCGGTGGCGCGGAAGACGCCGCCGGCGCGGCCGACGTCCTCGCCCATGACCAGCACCGACTCGTCGCGAGCCAGCTCGACGTGAAACGCGTCGTTGATCGCCTCGACCATGAAGCGCTCGCTCACTCGACGCCCTCTCCGAGGATCCGGCGCAGCTCCGCGAGGTCGGCCGCGAACGAGGCCGGCGGGCTCGCGAACGCGTGCTCGAACAGCAGCCCCACGTCGGGCTCCGGCTCGGCCTCCGCTTCGGCCATCCCTCGCTTCATCGCCTCGAGCGCCTCGGCCCTGACCTCCTCGACGAGCGCGTCGTCGAGCACGCCGAGACGCCGCAGGTAGCGCTCGTAGCGGCCGAGGCACTCGTTCTGCTTCTCCTCCTCCACCCGCTGCAGGTCGATGTAGGCGCGCGGGTCGTCGGCGGTCGCGTGCGGTGCAGCCCGGTAGGAGAGCGCCTCGATGAAGGTCGGCCCCTCGCCGGCGCGGCCGCGCTCGACCGCCTCCCGCGTCGCCTCGTAGACCGCCAGCACGTCGCCGCCGTCGACCCGGATCGCCGGCATCCCGTAGCCCGCCGCCTTCGCCGCCAGCGTCTCGGCGCGCGTCTGCGCCTGCACCGGCGTCGAGATCGCCCACTGGTTGTTGTTGCAGAACAGGATCAGCGGCGCCTGCATCACCCCGGCGAAGTTCGCGCCCTCGTGGAAGACGCCCTCGCTCGTCGCGCCGTCGCCGAAGTACGCGATCGCGACCACCCGCTCGCCCTTGAGCTTCTTTCCCCAGGCGAGCCCGGCGGCATGGGGGACGTGCGTCGCGATCGGCACCGCGATCGAGGCGACGTTGTAGTCGGCCGGGTTCCACCAGCCGGCGGGATGGCCGCGCCACCAGTGCAGGACGGTGCTGACGGGCATGCCGCGCAGCAGCCCGATCGCCGACTCGCGATAGCTCGGGAAGATCCAGTCCTCGTCGGCGAGCGCGTGCACCGAGCCGGCCTGCATCGCCTCGTGGTTCCAGAAGATCGCGTACGTCCCGATCCGGCCCTGGCGGTGGTAGACGAGCGAACGCTCGTCGTAGGTGCGGAGCAGGACGAGCGACCGGTAGAGGTCGAGCAGCTCCTGCTCGCCGAGACCGTCGACCTCGCGCTCCTCGTCGATGACGCGGCGCAGATCTGGCTCGCCTGGGGCCACCCGGGCCATGATCCGAGTGTATGCCAGGCCCCGGTGCGTAGGATGCCCTCGGTGGAAGCGTCCGTCGCCACGACCGACCTCGAGCACCGGCTCGAGGAGCACCGCATCGAGCTGCGCGCGTACTGCTACCGCATGCTCGGCTCCGCGTTCGAGGCGGAGGACGCGGTGCAGGAGACCCTCGTCCGCGCCTGGCGCGCGACACGACCGCTTCGAGGGCCGCTCCGCCCTCCGCTCCTGGCTCTACCGGATCGCGACGAACGTCTGCCTCGATCTGCTCAGGGGCCGCGACCGCCGGGCGATGCCGATGGACTTCGGCCCGGCCGGCGCACCGGTGCTCGAGAACGCGTCCCTCCGCGAGGAGGTGCCGTGGCTCGAGCCGATTCCCGACGCGATCGTCGTCCACGGCGGCGACCCCGCCCAGGTGGCCGAGGCGCGCGAGAGCGTTCGGCTCGCCCTCGTCGCCGCGCTGCAGCACCTGCCGCCGAAGCAGCGGGCGGCGCTGATCCTCCGCGAGGTGCTGCGCTGGCAGGCGAGCGAGGTCGCTGAGCTGCTCGAGACGAGCGTCGCCTCCGTGAACAGCGCGCTGCAGCGGGCGCGGGCGACACTGGACGCGCGCGTGGCGGGGCCGGCAGCCGACGCCGTTCCGCTCGCCGGAGCCGACCGGGAGCTGCTGGCGCGCTACGTCGACGCCTTCCAGCGCTACGACATGGACGCGCTGACCGACCTGATCCGCGAGGACGCGATGCAGTCGATGCCGCCGTACGACCTCTGGCTCTCGGGCCGCGACGACATCCTCGCCTGGTGGTTCGGCCCCGGCATCGCCTGCCGGGGCTCGCGCGTCGTGCCCGCCGGATCCGCCAACGGCGCGCCCGCGTTCGCGCAGTACAAGCCGGCCGCCGACGGCGAGCGGCTACGAGCCGTGGGCGCTGCAGGTGCTCGAGCTCTCGGCGCGGGGCGGGATCGGGGGGTTCACCTTCTTCCTCGACACCGCGCGCCTCTTCCCGCTCTTCGGGCTCCCCGCCCGGCTCGACGCCTCGTAGGGCGCCTAGACCAGCACCGAGACGGCGTTCCGCTCCGCCTCGAAGACCGCGTCCTCGACGTCGCCGAGATCCTCGCCGTCGGCGTGCAGCGGCATCGGCTCGTCGCAGCGGATCTCGACCCGGTCGAGGTCGTGGCCGTAGAGGTACGGCCCGTTGCGGACGCGGCCCGTGCCGAGGCGGACCGCCGTCTGCAACAGCGTGCGGCGGCGGATGAAGATCGGAGCGACGAGATCGAGCCCGAGCTCGAACTCCGCCTCCGGCGCGATCGGCAGCGGCACGCCCTTCGCGTAGGTGTACGGGCTGGCGTTGGCGACGAAGGCGAGCGCGGCGCGGCCGACGCCCGCCACCTCGAGCTGGGGCTCCAGATGACCGCGATGCGACGCGAGCGCGCGCAGGATCGCGAGCGCGAAGGCGATGTCGCCCGGACGCCGGCCGTCCTCGGTCCGTCCCAGCTCGTCCACGAGGCGGACCGCCTGCGCGTCGAGACCGATCCCGGCGCCGAAGGCGAAGCGGCGCCCGTTGACGCGGCCGACCGTGATCCGGCGCGTGCGGCCGGCCGCGATCGCGCCGGCCACGCGCCGCGCTGCCTCCTCGGGGTCGGCGGACAGCCCGAGCGCGCGCGAGAGCACGCTCGTCCCTCCGCCCGGCAGGAAGCCGATCGGGAGGTCGCCCTCGAGCCCGTTCAGCGCCTCGTTGAACCCGCCGTCGCCGGAGAAGACGATCACCGCGTCGCAGCCGTCGCGACAGGCGGCGGCCACGAGCTCCGTCGCGTGCTTCGGTCGCTCGGTGCGGACGACGACGAGCTCGCACACGCGCCGGAGCTCGGCCTCGACGCGCGCGAGCTTGTCCTCGCTGACGCGCGTGGCGAACGGATTGACGACGAGGACGGCCCGGCGCACTGGGCGAGCTTGCCCGCGCAGAGCCTCCGACACGCAACCCGGCGGCCCGTCAGCGGCTCGCGTAGCCGCGCATGCCGTCGAGCAGGAGCGCGGTGAAGCGATCGGCCAGCGCGTCGGTGTCGGCCTCGGGCCGGAGCCAGGTGGAGGCCCAGTTCACGGCGGAGAGCGCGAGCAGAGCGGCGGTGCCGTCGTCGAGGTCCGTGCGGAGCTCGCCCAGCTCGCGGCCCTCGCGGAAGAGGGCGCGGAAGCGCTCCTCGTACCGGCGTCGCTCCGCGACGAACTCGTCGCGCCGCCCGACCTCGAGGTAGCGCCACTCGCGGACGAACACCGTCGCGACGTCGAGTCGCTCGGCGACGACGCCGAGGTGCGCTCGCAGGGCGGCGCGGATGCGCTCCAGCACCGGCCCGTCGTCGGGCACCGTGTCGAGCGCGGCGTGGAAGGAGGAGGCGCCGTCGCGGACGACGTCCCAGAGCAGGTCGGCCTTCGACTCGATGTGCGCGTAGAGCGAGCCCTTCTGCACGCCGAGCGCCTGGGCGAGGTCGCCGATCGACGTGCCGTGGTAGCCCTTCTCCGCGAAGAGCCGGGCGGCGGCTCGGGTCAGCTCGGTGCGGCGCGCGGACACTAGACTGTCGAGACTAACGATCGTTCGGAAGGTGGTGCTGCGTGGCAGCGGTCGAGGTTCCACGGGACGAGGAGGCGTTTCTCGAGTACGTCCACTCGGGCGGCCAGGTCGAGACCGGCGACTGGATGCCCGAGGACTACCGCAGCAAGCTGGTCAAGTTCATCGAGATGCACGGCAACTCCGAGCTGATGGGCGTCCTGCCCGAGCGGGAGTGGATCCTCCGCGCTCCGACGCTCCAGCGCAAGCTCGCATTGACCGCGAAGGTGCAGGACGAGGTCGGGCACGCGCAGCTGATCTATCGCGTGGTCGAGGACCTCGGCAAGCCGCGCGAGCAGTGCCTCGCCGACCTTGTCGCCGGCACGAGCAAGTTCCACAACGTCTTCCACTACCCGACGAGGAGCTGGGGCGACGTCGGGGTGATCGCCTGGCTCGTCGATGCCGCCGCGATCGTCAGCCAGAAGGCGCTCCTCAAGTGCTCGTACGCGCCGTACGCGCGGATCATGAAGAAGATCTGCTGGGAGGAGTCGTTCCACATCCTCCACGGCCGCGACGTGATCCTCGCCATGGTCACCGGCACCGCGGAGCAGTTCGAGCTCGTGCAGGAGGCGCTGAACCGGTGGTGGGGGCCGCTGATGCAGTTCCACGGCAATCCCATCCCCCGCGAGGACGACCCCATGTGGCACTGGCGGATCAAGTCGCAGGGAAACGAGGAGGCGCGGCAGCAGTTCCTCGAGGGGTACGTGCCGCAGATCCGCGAGCTCGGCCTCGAGGTGCCGGACCCGCTGCTCGCCCGCGGCGACGACGGCTCGTGGACGTACAGCGAGCCCGACTGGGACGAGCTTCGCCACGTCGTCACCGGCCACGGCCCGCTGACGGCGGAGCGCCTGGCCTTCCGGGCCCGCTTCCTCGAGCAGGAGCGGTGGGTGCGAGACGCGGTGCTCGCCGGATGACGCCGCAGGTCTACGAGGTCTTCCGGCAGGAGCGGAAGGGCCGGCCCTTCGAGCACGCCGGCTCGATCGTCGCCCCGGACCCGGACTTCGCCGAGGCGTGGGCGCGCGAGCAGTACGGCCGCCGCGGCGAGTCGGCCGCGCTCTGGCTCGTCCCGCGCGAACGCGATCCGCCACGTCGAGGACTGGGCGGACGAGTTCGACCTCAAGTACCGGCGCGTCGACGGCTACTCGATCAAGGCGCGCCTGAAGGAGGCACGTGAACGAGCATCTGCTCGGACTGGCTGACGACGAGCTGATCCTCGGCTGGCGCGAGTCCGAGTGGACGGGGATCGCGCCGCTGCTGGAGGAGGACGTCGCCTTCTCGTCGATCGCGCAGAACGAGATCGGGCACGCGCGGGCCGTCTACGCCCTGCTGACCGAACGACCCCGACGCACTCGCCTTCGATCGACGTCCCGACGAGTACCGCTGCGCGCCGCTCGTGGAGCTGCGCCTCCTCGACTGGGCGCACACGATCGCGCGCCGCTGGCTCTACGAGACCGCCGACGAGGTGCGGATCGCCGCGCTCAAGAACGATCCGGATCCGGAGGTGGCCGGCCTTGCGGCGAAGATCGACCGCGAGGAGGCCTACCACCGCATGCACGCCGAGATGTGGCACGAGCGCCTGCGCGACGAGCCCCGCTTCCGCGAGGCCGTCGAGGAGCTGTGGCCCTACGCGCTCGGCGTCCTGCCCGAGGCGCTCCGCCCCCAGCTCGCAATCCGCACCGGCCTCGAGCTGCCAAGTAACACAGTGTCACTTGGCACGGAACGGGGCACGCACACGGACGAGCTCGCGGAGCTGTTGGACGAGATGACGAGCGTCAGGCGGTCGGCTCCCGCCGGATCGCAGTGGTGAGGCCGGCGACCGTATCGTCGGACCAGGTATGGGCGGCGCTCGAGGAGATCCCCGACCCGGAGATCCCGGTCGTCTCGCTCGTCGACCTCGGCGTCATCCGCTCGGTCGACGTCCGCGCGGGACGGGTCCGGATCGAGTTCACCCCGACCTTCCTCGGCTGCCCGGCGCTCGAGGCCATGAAGACGGCCATGGAGGAGAAGGTCGCCGCCCTCGGCGCCGAGCCGGACGTCCTGGTGATCTCGGACGACTCGTGGTCGACCGACCGGATCAGCCCATCCGGCCGCGAGAAGCTGCGCGACGCCGGCTTCGCCCCGCCCGCCCCGCGCGAGGCGACGGCGCCGAGGCTGGTGCAGCTGCAGACGAGCGCGTGGCGCTGCCCGTACTGCGGCTCGACGGAGACGCGCCTCGAGAACATCTTCGGCCCCACCCCGTGCCGCAGCCTGCGCTACTGCGAGAGCTGCCGCCAGCCGTTCGAGCAGTTCAAGACGATCTAGTACCTAGTAGTCGTGGCCGGCTGCCCCGGCGCGGCCGGGCGGCGCCGTGACGGAGACTCATCGCGCACGCCGCCGATGCGCTCGGAGCTCGCCCAGGAAGATCCGCCGGTAGAGCCGTGTGCGCTCCTCCCAGCCGGCAAGGCCCCGCTCCGCGAGCATCGCGTTCATGCGCTCGCGATCCTCACCCGTGTCGTACGCCTCGTGCAGCCGCCCGATGTGCACGAGACTGACGGCGTCCACGATCCCGAGGCGGAACCCCTCTCCGACGAGATCCGCCCAGGCGAGCTCCGTCCCCCAGCCCATCCCCGCCTCCGGAAACGGGGCGACCCGCGGCAGCACCCGGGCGCTGAAGCAGACGACCGGGCCGATCTCGACGAAGTTCGTGAGCCGGGCGACCGAGAACGGCCGTCGGCGAGTGATCGCATGCGACGCAGCGCTGGCCCGCTCGTGCGCAGGCTGCGCGATGTCGAGCCCGAGAGCGTCGGCGAGCGCCACGAGATCGACGAGGTTCCCGCGCCGGAACCGGACGTCGTCGTCGAAGACGACGACCGGACGCCCCACGGTGCCGTCGAGGAGACGGTTCAGGAGCTGGAAGCGCCGTCCCGGGCCGTGCCCGACCGTGTGCTCGATCAGGCCGGCGGCGGGCCGGTCGAGCGCCCAGAGGCGCACGGACGCCCCGGCCGCGAGCAATGGCTCGACCAGTGCCCTGACGGTGTCCTCGTTCCGATTCCGGTAGACGGAGACCGCGGACAGGGGCGGCATGAGACCGTCCGCGAAGCAGGCGTCCGGCGAGGCGGGGCGTGGGATCGACGAGGGAGCAGACCTCCGCGATGCCGCGCACGAGGCGCGAGCGATCCATCGACGGCCCGGCGAGGAACGCCGGACCGCCGCGGTCGATCCAGCCACCGTGGGACAGCGGGCCCTACTCGAGGCCGACGTTGAGGCTCGGGTAGCGGTCGGTCAGCAGGTACTCGTACGCCTGCGTCTGCGCGTGGTAGCGGACGCTGAACGCGAGCAGGTTCCGCATCCCCTCCGGCATCCGGCCGAGCACGAGGCAGACGAACCAGCCGAAGAACGCGAGCAGCTCGGTCAGGTAGTTGAGAACGCCGGAGATCAGCGCGGCCGGGATCGCGAGCAGCAGCCGGAAGAAGACGCCGAGGCGGCCCTGCTCGGCGGGCGGCTCGATCGTCACCGTCACCGGATAGCCGGCGGAGCCCGAGAAGCCGGGGAACGGATCGGCCACGAGCGTGGCGTACGAGAAGACGTGCGTCTGGTAGCGGACGAAGCTCGCGAGGAACCCGTGCAACCCCGCCGGGACGCGCCGCGTGAAGAGCGCAGCGACCCAGGCGGCGAGCAGCGCGAACATGGAGGCGAAGCCCCAGAGCCCGACCCAGATCAGAGGCGGGATGGCGAGCAGGAGCCTGAAGAAGACGGTGAGCCTGTTGCGCTCGAGGTCGTCGGCGGACGACGAGCTGGATCGGATGGGCCATCGTCGTCGATTGTCCCACCCGCTCCGGTCGACGCCCCAAGAAGGTTGATGTGAAATCGAGCCCGCTCGGGGCCGTTTCAGGCCAGGCGAGGATGGCGCGGCGGTCGCAGCACGGGCCGGCAGCCCGGGCAAGACCGACGAGACGGCCTCGCGCCGTGCCCGGAGCGGCATCCGGGCACCGCTTCTCATTCACATCGAGCCTCTAGGTCGAGCGCAGCCCGTCGAGCTCTTCGAGGCGCGCGTCGGCGATCGCGTGCAGCGTGCTCCCGGTCGGCGCGTGCCCGGTGACGGCGGCGAGGAACGCCTCGCGCTCGAGCGCGTAGAGGCGAGCGGCGCTCACCGCCGTGACGGTGGCGGTCCTTGGTGCGCCCCGCAGCAACGCGATCTCGCCGAATCCGTCGCCCCGGCCGAGAACCGCGGCGGCGCGGCCGGACGCAGTGACCTCGACCCGCCCGTCCGCGATCACGTAGAAGCGGTCTCCCTCCTCGCCCTCGACGACCACCGCTGTGCCGGGCTCGACCTCGAGCGGCGTCAGCGCGTGCGCCAGTCCCTCGAGCGCGGGCGGAGGCAGGAGGGCGAACATCGGCATCCCGCGCAGGAGCGCCATCTCCACGACGGGCACCGTTGCCTCGCCGTCGATCACGAGGAGCCCACGCAGCCGCAGCAGCACGAGGAGCGGCAGCATCGCGCCGATCCCGATCAACGCCGCGCGGACACCGCCGAACGCGACGAGGACCGGGACGGCGAGCGAGCCGGCGGCCCATCCGAGATTGGCGAGCGCCTCGGCCAGGGCGGCGACACGGCTGAGAGCGTCGGTCGGGGCGGTGCGCTGCAGGAGCGTCTGCGCCGCCACGTCGAAGACGATGCTGCCCGCGGCAGCTGCACGGCGAGCAGCAGCGCGAGCGCCTCGGCGCCCGCGGCGCAGCCGAACGCGGTGCCGGGGCCGGCGAGCGCGAGAACGACGCCGACGAGAGCGGGCGCCGCGAGTGCGACGGAGGCCGTGATCCATCCGGCCACGACGTTCACCGCGCCGAGCTCGAGCGGAGACCGCGCCAGGGCTGGAGTCACGACGGCATGCGTCGGTCGGGTCGTGGCAGCCGCGACGGCGGCGCTCACCGCGATCGGGTAGACCAGCCACGGGGACAGGCCGGCGCCGAGCGCTGCCGCGGTGCCGGCCATCGCGAGCGCCTGCAGCGCGCAGCTGGCGCTGAACGCCCTCGCGCCGCCGAGGCGGTCGGCCGCGACCCCGGCCAGGGGCACGAGCAGGCCCGCGGGCACGAGCTGTACCGTGGCGACGATCCCGGTCTCGGTGACGCCTCCCTGCCGGTACGCGTAGACGAGGATCGCGACCCAGGATCCATATTCCGCCGCGAGGGCGAGCGCGAAGGCGGCCTCGGCTCGGCGGAGGTCGCGGTTGCGTGCGACGGCCGCGAGCGCCCGCGCAGCGGGCCTCATCCTGCGGGCCGGGTGACGTCGGGCCGGGACGGACGGCGCACCCGAGCGATTCTCGCACTGGCGGCCGGGCGAGCGCGGCCGGCTGCGCTCCGGTGCGGCGCGTAGGATCGCAGCATGACCGTCGAGATCCGCTACTGCCCGACCTGAGGTGGGTACGACGACCGGGCCGCGAGTCTCGTGGCCGCGCTGCAGGCACGAGGGGTCGCCGCCGAGGCGGTGCCCGGCGAGCGGAGCCAGTTCGACGTCCTCCACGACGGCACGCTCGTCTTCTCGAAGCGCCAGGAGCACCGCTTCCCGGAGGAATCCGAGATCGTCGCGGCGCTGAGCTAGGGTCGTGCCGAGAGTCGGGGTCACGGTCGCGCTCGCGGGTGCGGCGACGCTCGCGGCAGCCGGGTGCGGCAGCGGACGCCTCTCCCACGGCGCCTTCGTGCAGCGAGCGGACGCGATCTGTGCCGCCTACGACGCGCAGGTGAAGCTCCTGGCGCGCCCGGCGTCCTTCGCCGCCGTGATCGCGTACGTCGATCGGACGCTGCCGCTGCACGTCGCCGCGGCCGAGCGACCTGCAGGCCCTGAAGCCGCCGCAGCAGGACGCGTCCGCAGTCCGGACGTGGCTCGCAGCCGACGGCCGGGTCGCCGCCGCGCTGCACACGCTGCGCGGGGCGGCGATGCGGCACGACCTCGCGGCGACGAATGCGGCCTCCGACGCGCTCCAGGCGGCGAGCCTCTCGGCGCGGCGGGCCGCAGGCGACGTCGGTCTCGAGACCTGCGCGACGCCCTAGCGGCCGCGGAACTCCGGTGCGCGCTTCTCGACGAACGCGGCCACGCCCTCGCGGAAGTCCTCGCCCTGCGCAGCGACCGCCTGCAGCTGCGCCTCCAGCTCCAGCTGCTCCTCGAGCGTCGCCGTGCCCGCGCGGTCGAAGAGGCGCTTCGTCATCCCGATCGCCCGCGTCGGCCCGGCCGCATAGGTGGCGGCGACCTCGGCGAGGCGGGCGGCGAACCCGTCCGCCCCGACGACCTCCGAGACGAGCCCCCAGTCGTGCGCCTCGGCCGCAGTGAGGCGGCGATTCGAGCTCATCCACTCGAATGCCCGCGGGGCGCCGAGCAGCCGGTGCACGAAGTGCGTCCCACCCGAGTCGGGGACGAGCCCGATCCCGACGAACCCGGGGACGAAGAAGGCCGCGTCGGACGCGATCCGGAGGTCGCAGGCGCACGCGAGCGAGAGCCCCGCGCCGGCGCAGACGCCGTTCACGCCGGCGATCACCGGCTTCTCGAGCGCACGGATCGCGAGGACGTTGGGGTGGTAGGTCGCGCGCAGGCCGGCTCCGACGTCCGGCATCTCGCCGAACTCGGTCAGGTCCTGGCCGGCGCAGAAGCCACGGCCGGCGCCGGTGATCACGACCGCCCGCACCTCCGGATCGCGCGCCTCCCGGAGGCCGTCGCGCAGCCCCTCGTGAACGGCGCGCGTGAACGAGTTCAGCTTGTCGGGGCGGTTGAGCGTGATCGTCTGGACCGCGCCCTCCCGGACCACCTCGACCTCCGCCATGAGGCGGAGCCTATCGCGACGCTCGGGCCTCGTCGCCGGGCGCCCGGCGGGGATTCCGCGGAACGCGTCCGCCGCTGCGCCGGCCGGCGCGCTACCGGCCCTTGAAGTCCGGCGGCCGCTTCTCGAGGAAGGCGTTCAATCCCTCGCCCGCGTCGTCGGAGGCCCGGGCGAGGTAGAACGCGCGCCGCTCGAACTCGACGCCGGCCGCGAGCGGCGCCTCGAACGCCTCGTCGACCGCCTCCTTGGCGAGCCGCACCGAGATCGGCCCCTTCGCCGCGATCTCGCCCGCGACGCGCTTCGCCTCGTCGAGCCACGCCTCCCTCGCGACGACGCGCGCGACGAGCCCGAACGAAAGCGCCTCGCGGGCGGAGAGCATCCGGCCGGTGAGGATCATGTCCATCGCGACCGCCTTGCCGACGGCGCGGGTCAGCCGCTGCGTCCCGCCCGCGCCGGGGAGGACGCCGAGGTTGATCTCCGGCTGACCGAATCTCGCGCTCTCGGAGGCGACGATCAGGTCGCAGAGCATCGCCAGCTCGCAGCCGCCGCCGAGGCAGAAGCCCGAGACGGCGGCGACGACGGGCGTCCGCAGGGTGCGGATGGCGTCCCACCGGTCGATCCGCCGGCTCTCGTAGAGGGAGATCGGCGTTCCGCTCGCGAGCTCGTTGATGTCCGCGCCCGCCGCGAAGGCGCGCTCGCTTCCGCCGAGGACGATCGCCCGGATCTCCGGGTCGGCGTCGAGCTCCTCGAGCGCGCCGACGACCGCGCCCATCAGCTCGCCCGAGAGCGCGTTCAGCTGCTGCGGGCGGTTCATCAGCACGACGCCGATCCGGCCGTCGCGCTCGACGCGGACGAGCTCGACGCTCACGAGAGCTCGAGGAACTCGACCGCCGGCTGCGGGAACCCGCGCTTGTAGGCGTCCTTGCCCGAGGCGATGAACTGGTCGCTGCGGACGAACGCGTCGAAGGCGTCCCTGTCGGCGAACTCCCACTCGGCGTAGTACGCGTGCGTCGGCTTCCCCATCGGCGCGCCGGTCACGCGTCCGTGGCGGAAGACGCCGTTCGGCGCGTGCCCGAAGAGCTCCACGTGCTCGGCGTACAGCCCGGCGTCCGGCTCCTGCTCGTACAGCACGACGATGCGGTGCATACTCGTCCCTTCGACTCGCTGGCGGAGGGAGCGTATACCGGTGGCGAACGAGAGGAGGAGCGGTGGCAGGGAAGCTGGTGCACGTGGAGATCAAGGCGAAGGACGCCGATCGCGCGCAGGGGTTCTGGAGCGGCGTCTTCGGCTGGCAGATCCAGCCGTCCCAGATGCCGGACATGGACTACCGGATGTTCCAGACGGCCGAGGATCAGGGCGGCGGGCTCTATGCGGCCGACGATCCGGGGGCGCTGCTCGTGTACTTCGACACCGACGACATCGACGGCTCGATCGCGAAGGTGCGCGAGCTCGGAGGCGAGGCGGCCGAGAAGATGCCCGTCCCGGGGTTCGGCTGGTTCGCGGCCTGCAAGGACACGGAGGGCAACGCCTTCCGGCTCTGGCAGGGCGACTCGTCCGCAGGCTAGGCGGTTCGCTCGGCGACGCCGCATTGCTCCGCGGTCACGCGCGCAGGTCGCGGACCCGCAGCGCCTTCCCCTCGCTCCGCGGCAGGCTGCCCGCGGCGCCGAGCTCGACGCTCGCCGTGAGGCCGAGCGCGCGGCCGAGGCGCTCCTCGACGAGGCCCTGCAGGCGCTCCCCGCCCGTCTCGCCCTCCCGCAGCTCCGCCTGCACCGTCAGCTCGTCCAGGTGGCCCGGGCGCTCGACGACGAGCTGGTAGTGGGGCGCGAGCTCCGGGATCGCGAGCAGCGCCCGCTCGATCTCGCTCGGGAACACGTTGACGCCGCGGATGATCAACATGTCGTCGGTACGCCCGAGGATCCGCGACATCCGCGCGAAGGTCCGGCCGCACGCGCACGGCTCGCGCGAGAGCGAGGCGAGGTCGCCGGTCCGGTAACGCACGAGCGGCAGGGCCTCCTTCGTCAGGGTCGTGAACACGAGCTCCCCGACCTCGCCCTCGGCGACGGGCTCGCCGCTCGCCGGATCGACCGCCTCGACGAGGAAGTGGTCCTCGTTCACATGCGCCCCGCCGCGGCCCTCGGCGCACTCGGAGGAGACACCGGGACCGAGGATCTCCGAGAGGCCGTAGATGTCGAGGGCGGTCAGGTCGAGGGCGTGCTCGATCGCCTCGCGCAGCCCCTCCGTCCAGGGCTCGGCGCCGAAGATCCCCGCGCGGAGCGAGAGCCGCGCCGGCTCCGAGACATGGTCGGCGATCGCGAGCGCGTAGCTCGGCGTACAGCAGAGGATCTCCGCGCCGAGGTCCTCGAGCAGCTGCGCCTGCCGCGGCGTGTTCCCGCCCGAGGCGGGGACGACGGTGCAGCCGAGCCGCTCTGCGCCGTAGTGGAGCCCGAGCCCCCCGGTGAAGAGGCCGTAGCCGTAGGCGACGTGGACGACCGTCCCCGGCCCGCCGCCGGCGGCGGCGATCGCGCGCGCACAGCAGTCGGCCCAGAGCTCGACGTCGGCCCGCGTATACGCGACGATCGTCGCCTTGCCGCGCGTGCCCGAGGACGCATGGATGCGGATGCAGTCCTCCCGAGGCACGCGGAGCAGCCCGAACGGATACGCCTCGCGCAGGTCGGACTTGACCGCGAACGGCAGCTCGGGCAGCGCCTCGAGCTCGACCGCGAACCGCTCCCGCAGCCGCTCCCGCTGCAGCCGCTCGAGCTCGGGGCGGGCCAGCGTCTCCAGCTCGGGCTGGAAGATCGGCACGTGAGTATCGTAGGCGCGTGTCCGGGGGAGCGCTCGCAACGGGGCTGGCGGTGGCCGCCGGCCTCGCAGGCTCGATCCAGGTCGCGGTCATGTCGCGGCTGGGCGAGCGCGTCGGCGTGCTGGAGGCGCTCGGCTTCTCCACGGCGCTGACGGCGGTGCTGGCGGTCGCCGTGCTCGTGCTCGCCCGCGGCAGCCTCGCCGGCTTCGGGCGGGCGGTGCACCAGCCGTGGTGGACGCTGACCGGCGGCGTGATGGGACTGCTGATCGTCTTCACGGTCACCTACGCGGGGCCGCGCATCGGGGTCGCGGCGACCGTCGGGATCCTGATCGCGGGCCAGCTCGTGATGGGGGCGGCGATCGACCGCTGGGGCCTGCTCGGCGCCGAGCGGATCCCGCTCCACTGGCCGCGGCTGCTGGGGATCGCGCTGCTCGCGACCGGCGCCGCGCTCTCGCTGAGGAAATAGCCGTGCGCGAGCGGCGCGCCTCGGCGGTCGCGCTCGTGCTCGGCGCCGCCTGCTCCGTCCAGGGCGGCGCGGCGGTGGCGAAGTCGCTCTTTCCGCAGCTCGGGCCGCCCGGCGTCGTGTTCCTCCGCCTGCTCTTCGGCTCGATCGCGCTCTGGGCGATCGCCCGGCCGCGCCTGCGCGGGCGGGCGCGAAGCGACCTGGGGCTGCTCGTCGCGCTCGGCGTCGTGCTCGCCTCGATGAACCTCTCCTTCTACGAGGCGCTCGACCGGACGCCCCTCGGCGTCGCGGTGACGGTCGAGTTCCTCGGCCCGCTCGCCGTCGCGATACTCGGCTCGCGACGGGCGTTCGACCTCGTCTGGGTCGCGTGCGCGGGCGGCGGCGTGGCACTGCTCGCCGACGGGAGCGGAACGGCGACGAAGCCGCTCGGTCTCGTCCTGGCCGCCGTCGCCGGGGTGTTCTGGGCTCTCTACATCGTGCTCGGCGTGCGCGTCGGACGCGCCTTCCCCGGGGCGAGCGGGCTCGCTCCCGCGATGGCGCTCGGCGCCGTGCTCACCGCTCCGTGGGGGGTCGTCTCGGCAGGGGGCCACCTCCGCGACGCCCAGTTGCTCGGGGCCGGGGTCGGTGTCGGGCTGCTCTCCTCGGCCCTGCCGTGGTCGCTCGAGATCGAGGCGCTGCGCCGTCTCCCTCCGTCCATCTTCAGCGTCGTCCTCAGCCTCGAGCCGGCCGTCGCCGCTCTCGCCGGTTTCGTGTTCCTCGACGAGCACCTGCGCGCGCGGGCGTGGGCCGCGATCGGCCTCGTCGTCGTCGCGAGCGCGGGCGCCGCGAGGCGGGTCACGCCGCCGCTGCCGCCGGACGCCTGAGCGTCACTCGCCGACGACGACCGGCACTACGGCCGGAGCCGGACGCGCGAGCGGCGAACGCGCCAGCAGCGAGAAGCTCGACTCGATCACCGGTCCGATCGCGAGCGCGAAGAGCACGGTCCCGACGCCGAAGGTGCCGCCGAGGGCGATCCCCGCCGCGAGCGCGCAAAGCTCGAGGACGGCGCGCACGAATCCGATCCGGACCCCGGTGCGCCTCGTCCCGACGAGCATCAGCGTGTCGCGCGGGCCGGCGCCGAGGTCGGCGCCGATGTAGAAGGCGGTGGCCGGCCCGATCAGCCAGATGCCGACGACGAGCAGCGCCGCGCGCGCCGCGAGACCGTCGTGCGCGAGGGAGGTCACCGCGCCGATCGAGGTCAGCGCCTGGATGAACGTGCCGACGAGCACCGCATTCGCGACCGTGCCGATCCCGGGCGCGCCGCCGAGCGACCACGCGAGCACGAGGATCGCCAGCCCGATGGCGACGTTCGCCATCCCGAACGAGAGCGGCGTGTGCCTGGCGAGGCCCTGGTTGAGGACGTCCCACGGCGAGAGACCCAGCCGCGACTCCAGGATGGCCACGATCCCGACCGCGAACACGAACAGCCCGAAGAGGAGGCTCGCGAGCGCGGGCCGCCGGGCCGCCCCGCACCCGCGGATGACCGCGAGGGCGCGTCACCGAGCGATCGGAGCCGTCACTCGGGGGCCGAACAGGTCGACTGGCGACAGCTCGCGCCCGAGGTCCGACCGCGTGTGAGAGCGCCGGGCGGGATCCGCGGAAGCGCCTCGACGGCTCGAACGGCGCTGGAGAGCCGGACCTCCCGTTGCGCCGACGCCGTCACGAATCCGGAAAATACCGGTTGCCATCCTCGCCCGCCGCAGCGACAATCTGGATCCGAGAATGGGGCGGAGGCGGCAGCTGGGCCGACGCCGGGCACCGATCGGATCCGAACCGGCAAGCGAAGGAGACGGACATGGCGACGTCGATCCACGTGAAGGCAGCACGCATCCCCGACCGCGACCGGCTCCTGCGCGAGCTGGTGGAGGCGGGGCTGGACGCGCGCGCCGTCGACGAGGTGGGGATCGAGGTGCCGTACGGCGGCGACGCCGAGCGGATCTCCGCCGACGTCTACTCGCAGGTCGAGGACGTGATCATGCGGATCGGCGCCTCGTTCGTCCCGATCAAGCACGAGGACGTGATCTACATCCGCCCACCGGTCGGCTAGGCGCTTGCGGCCGCGGCGCCGCACTTGAACCGGCGCGAGGCCGACTGCATCATGTCGGTGCGGGCAGAGCTCGCTTCCGATGGTGGGAGGATCGCGAATCAAGGCGAAGCGGGCCGGCGAACTGCTCGAGCGCGGCGACGAGCTGGCGGCCCTGCTGGCCGCGCTCGCCGGGGTCGCCGCGGAGGGCCGCGGCAGGCTCGTGCTCGTGCGCGGCGAGGCCGGGGCGGGCAAGACCTCCCTCGTGCGCCGCTTCCTCGAGGACCAGAAGGTCGGCGAGGTGCTCTGGGGCGCGTGCGACACCCTCTTCACCCCCCGGCCGCTCGCCCCGTTCCTCGACATCGCGCGTTCGGCCGGCGGCGAGCTCGAGCGGTTGACGCAGGGCGACGCCCAGCCATACGAGGTCGCCGGCGCGCTCCTGGCCCGGCTGGAAGGCACCCGCCCGAGCGTCGTGATCGTGGAGGACGTCCACTGGGCCGACGAGGCGACCCTCGACGTCCTGCGGATCGTCACACGCCGCATCGGGACCGTGCCGGCGCTCGTCGTGGCCAGCTACCGCAACGACGAGCTCGACCGCCGCCACCCGCTGCGGACGCTCCTCGGCGAGCTCGCGCCCGCCGGCGTCGTCTCGATCGACGTCGACCCGCTCTCCCTGGCAGCCGTGGCCCTGCTCGCCGAGCCGCACGGCGTCGACGCCGACGACCTCTACCGGAGGACGGGCGGCAACCCGTTCTTCGTCACCGAGGTGCTCGCCGCCGCGGGAGCCGCGATCCCGGAGACGCTGCGCGACGCCGTCCTCGCACGGGCGGCGCGGCTCAGCCCGGGGGCGAGGGAGCTGCTCGAGACGGTCGCGGTGCTGCCTCCCCACGCCGAGACGTGGCTGCTCGAGGGGCTGGCGGGCAGCGCCGACGACGGGCTCGAGGAATGTCTCCTCTCGGGGATGCTGCGGGTCGAGCCGGAACACGTCGTCTTCCGCCACGAGCTGGCCCGCCTGGCGATCGAGGAGTCACTGCCGCCTCACACCCGGCGCGCCCTCCACCGCCGCGCGCTCGCCGCGCTCGCCGACCCGCCGGACGGCGCGCCGGACCTCGCCCGCCTGGCGCACCACGCGGAGGCGGCCGGCGACCGCGACGCGGTGCTCCGCTTCGCCCCCGCCGCCGCCGAGCGGGCCGCCTCGCTCGGCGCGCATCGAGAGGCGGCCGAGCAGTTCGCGCGGGCGCTCCGCTTCGGGGCCGCGCTCGACGCCGGCGAGCGGGCCCGGCTGCTCGAGCGGAGGGCGCAGGAGTGCTACCTGACCGATCGGAACCCGGAGGCGATCGAGGCTCTCCGGGCCGCGCTCGCGCATTACCGCGAGATCGGCGAAGTCCCTGCCGAGGCGAACACGCTTCGGCTCCTCTCCGAGTTCCTGTGGTGCCCCGGCAGGGTGGCCGAGGCGGAGGAGGCGGGGCGCGAGGCGGTACGCCTCCTCGAGCCCGGCGGCCCCTCCCGGAAGCTCGCCCAGGCGTACGGGAACATGGCCTTCCTCTGCCGGACCGCCGGCGGCGGAGACGAGGCCGTCGTCTGGGCGAGGCGAGCGCTCGAGGCGACGACGCCGCTCGCCGACCTCGAGTTCCACGCGTGGGCGCTGGCGTCGCTCGGGCAGGCCGAGGTGCTGCTCGGCAGGGCGGACGGCCTCGCGAAGATCGACCGGGCTCTCGCGCTCGCCGAGGCCCACGGCTCCCACACGGCCGCCTGGCTCGGGGTCGAGCTCGCCGCGTTGCATCTCCAGTCTCGTTCCTATGCCGAGGCCGATCGCCGCCTCGCACGCGCCCTCGCCCTCGCCGACGAACGGGGCCTCGAGCTGTTCCGCCAGTACGGCGTCTCCTACCGCGCCAGGATGGCCCTCGAGCGGGGACGGTGGCAGGAGGCCGCCGACGCCGCCGAGCAGGTGCTACGGCACCGCCGGGCCTCGACGAAGCCGACGATCACGGCGCTCGTCGTGATCGGCCTCCTCCGGGCGCGCCGGGGCGACCCCGATCCCTGGTCGCCGCTCGACGAGGCGGCCGAGCTCGCCGACGCGAGCGGGGAGCTGCCGCGGATCGGTCCGGTCGCCGCGGCGAGGGCCGAGGCGGCGTGGCTCGAAGGCCGCCCCGATGCGGTCGCCGCCGAGACCGGACCGGCGCTCGCGCTCGCGCGGGAGCGGCCCGTTCCCTGGCTGCGGGGCGAGCTCGCGCTCTGGCGGCACCGTGCGGGGCTCCGGGAGGAGGCTCCGGCAGAGATCGCAGAGCCGTACGCGCTGGAGCTCGCGGGCGAGGCGGAGCGCGCCGGGACGCTATGGGAGCGGCTGGGGTGCCCCTACGAGGCGGCACTCGCGCTCGCGGCCGCCGGCGCCGAGGCGCCGTTGCGGCGCGCCCTGGAGCAGCTGCAGGAGCTCGACGCGGCGGCCGCGGCGGCGCTGGTGGCGCGGCGGCTCCGCGAGCGGGGCGCGCGTGGCATCCGCCGCGGGCCGCGGCCGAGTACGCGGCGGAATCCCGCGAGCCTCACCGCCCGCGAGCTGCAGGTGCTCGAGCTCGTGGCGGGCGGGCTGCGGAACGCCGAGATCGCGGAGCGGCTCTTCCTCTCGCCGAAGACGGTCGAGCACCACGTCGCGTCTGTCCTGCGCAAGCTCGCGGTACGGAGCCGGGGCGAGGCGGCGACGGCCGCCGTCCGCGACGGACTCGTCGGTCGCGGCCGGTAGCGGCTCCGCGCGCTCAGCCGCGCTCGAACAGGGCCGCCTGGCCCTGGCCGACGCCGACGCAGAGCGTCGCGAGCCCGAGGCGGCCGCCGCGGCGGCGCAGCTCGTGCAGCAGCGAGACGACGAGCCGGGCGCCGCTCATCCCGAGCGGATGCCCGAGCGCGATCGCGCCGCCGTTGACGTTCACCTTCTCAGGGTCGAGCCCGAGCTCGCGGACGACGGCGAGGCTCTGCGACGCAAACGCCTCGTTCAGCTCGACGAGGTCGATTCCCTCGATCGAGACGCCGGTCCGCTCGAGCACCTTGCGCACCGCGGGGATCGGGCCGACACCCATCACGCGCGGGTCGACACCCGCGACGGCGCTGCCCAGAAAGGCGCCGAGCGGCTCGATCCCGAGCTCGCGCGCCTTCTCCTCCGATGCGATCACGAGCGCGGCGGCGCCGTCGTTGATCCCCGACGCGTTGCCCGCGGTGACCGTGCCGCCCTCGCGGAACGCCGGCCGCAGCGAGGCGAGCTTCTCGGCGCTCGTCTCCGGCCGTGGATGCTCGTCGCGCACGACGTCGCCGACCGGGACGAGCTCGTCGGCGAACCGCCCGGCCTCGTCGGCGGCGGCCCAGCGGCGCTGCGACTCGAGCGCGAACGCGTCCTGGTCCTCGCGCGAGATCGCCCCAGCGCTCGGCCACGTTCTCGCCCGTCTCGCCCATCGCCTCGGGCGGGAACAGCTCGACGAGCCGCGGGTTGACGAAGCGCCAGCCGAGCGTCGTGTCGTGAAGCGGCCGGTCGCCCCGCGCGAAGGCCGAATCCGGCTTCGGTGTGACGAACGGCGCCCGGCTCATCGACTCGACGCCGCCCGCGACGAAGAGGTCGCCGTCGCCCGCGATCACCGAGTGGCACGCACCGACGACGGCGGCGAGCCCCGAGGCGCAGAGCCGGTTGACGGTGACGCCGGCGACCGAGTCGGGCAGGCCCGCGAGCAGGGCCGCCATGCGCGCGACGTTGCGGTTGTCCTCGCCCGACTGGTTGGCGGCGCCGAACCAGACGTCCTCGATCTCTCCGGCGGGCGCGCCCGAGCGCTCGACGGCCTCGCGGATCACGAGCGCCGCGAGGTCGTCCGGCCGCACGCCCGAGAGCCCGCCGCCGTAGCGGCCGATCGGGGTGCGCACCGCTGCGAGGACGACGGCCCGGCTCACGGGGCGAATTCAACCCGAACGGGTGCGTCGTACGCGCCGACCGCCTCGGCGCGCCGCAGCAGCTCGCGCACGGCCGTGCGCCCCTCCTCGCCGTAGTCCTGCGTCAGCTCGTTCACGTACATGCCGACGAAGCGGTCGCCGGTCTCGCCGTCGAGGCCGCGCCCGAAGCCGAGCGCGTAGTCGAGCGCCTCGTCGCGGTGCAGGAGGGCGGCGTCGATCGAGGCGCGCAGGATCGCCGAGACGTCCCGGATCGCATCGGTGCCGAGGTCGCGGCGGATCGTGTTCACGCCGAGCGGCAGCGGCAGCCCCGTCTCGAGCAGCCACCACTCGCCGAGGTCGAGGCACCTCGCCAGCCCGTGCTCGCCGTACGTGAGCTGGCCCTCGTGGATCAGCAGCCCGGCCCGCGCGCGGCCCTCGGCCACCTCGTCGAGGATCCGGTCGAACGGCAGCACGCGCACGCGGACATCCCGCCCGAGCGCCATGCGCAGGACGAGATAGGCCGTCGTGAGCGATCCGGGGACGACGATCTCCTCGTCGCCCAGGTCGGCGACGGAGATCGGCTCGCGCGCGACGACGACCGGCCCGTATCCCGAACCGACGCTCGCACCGTGCGGCAGCAGGAGGTAGCGCTCCTGCACGAGCGGATAGGCCGCGGCCGAGATCGCCGTCACCTCGAGCCGACCCTCGAGCGCCCACTCGTTCAGCGTCTGGATGTCCTCGGTCGCCGGCTCGAACTCGTAGCCGCGCGTGTCGACCGCCCCCGTGGCGATCGCCCAGTACATGAATGCGTCGTCGGGATCGGCGCTGAAGCCAACGCGGACGATCATGGGGCCTGACCCTAGCCCGGTATGGTCACGACGTGTCGCAGGAGCCGCTCACCGAGGCGATCCAGCACTACCTGAGGGAGATCTACAAGCTCGCGGAGAGCGGCGGCGGCCGCGTCTCGGTCACCGCGCTGGCGCGGGCCCAGCACGTCTCGGCCGCGTCCGCGAGCGCGATGGTGAAGAAGCTCGACGCACTCGGCCTCGCGGAGCATGCGAAGTACCGCGGAGTGACGCTCACAGAGAGCGGCGAGCGGGTCGCGGTCGAGGTGATTCGCCACCACCGCCTGCTCGAGCTGTACCTCGCGGAGACGCTCGGCGTCTCCGTCGACGACGTCCACGACGAGGCAGACCGGCTCGAGCACGCGCTCTCCGAGGAGCTGGAGGCGCGGATCGACAGGGTGCTCGGCTATCCGACGCACGACCCGCACGGCGATCCGATCCCGGACGCCAACCTGCGCTGGCCCGGGCGCAGGCCGGCTGATTCCGTAGTCCGCCCCGATGGCGCTCGGCGGACTCGGGCGATCCTCGGGGCGAGGAGGTGAGTCATGTCGCTCACGCGCAAGGATCTCGCGTCGACCATCCCGGTCACGCTCGTCGTGCTCGCGTACCTCGCGAACAGCAACGGCTGGAACGTGCCGCTCCTCTCGAGCAACCGCTGGGCGGCCGGGGCGATCCTCGCTCTCGGCCTGGTCACGTGCGCGCTCGGCCGTCCGACCGAGGACGGCTCCAGCCCGATCGTCGCCGGGCTCGCCGTGCTCGGCGGCGCGGCGCTGCTCCTGTTCGCGCTCGCCATGTGGACGGGTTCGCAGTGGATGCTCGGGCTCTTCGCGCTCGACACCGTCGTGCTCTGGGCCGGGGCCACCCTTCGCACGCGACGCTGCCGCAGCATCGCCCGCTGCATCCGGGATGAGGAATCGCGAAGTCTGGGCGGCGCGCCCGGCGCTCCGGCGCGCCGCTCGGATCCCTGCAGATCGCTAGCGCCCGAAGAACCAGGCTTCGAGCGGCTTCAGCAGCTCGTCGCGGGTGAACGGCCTGAGGTGCTCGCCCCGCCCGTCCTGCTCCGAGACGGTGAGGTCGTCCTCGAGCGTCGAGTTCGCCTCGTCGAGCGCGTCGGCGAGCTCGTACCCCTCGAAGACGTAGTCCTCCGGACGCGGCCGGCGCACGTCGCGCTGCTCGGGGTTGACGGCGCGACCGACTGCCCAGACGCCGCCTTCCTTGCGCTCGATCCAGACGACGACCGTCTCCGGGTCGCCGGCCGAGTCGACCCCGTGAAGCACCCGCTCCGCGAAGCGACCGCGGTCGGACGAACCCTGCACACCCCCGACTATACAATCGACTCGATGCTGAAGATCGGCTCCTTTCTGCGCAACCCGATGTCGTTCCTCTTCGCGCGCTCGACGCAGGAGGAGCGGGTCGCCGCGTACGTGACCCGCGAGCACCACAGCGGCCGCGACCTCGACGAGATCCTCAAGGACCACTACGTCCAGAACCGCCTGACGCCGCAGCAGCAGGCACGCCTGCTCGAGCGCGAGGACGTCATCCGCGCCGTGTCGAGCGACGACCTCGAGGCGGCCCGCGGCTACCTCGCGCGAATCACCGGCTAGAGCACCGCGCTCGCGCGCCCGCTCGGCGACCACCGCTGCCACGGCGACATCCCATGCGGCGAGCCCGTTCGACTTGAAGAGGACGACGTCCTCGTCCGACTGACGGCCGGGCAGCCGACCGGCGACGACCTCTTGCAACTCGTGCACCTCGAGCCAGTCGAGCACGCCGGACGCGATCGGCTCGATCAGGTCGGCCGACTCGAGGCGAGCGTCCTCGACCGAGTCGCAGCAGACGAAGCTCGCCCGCTCGAGCACGACGTTGTCCAGCTCGCGCCGTCTCCCGTCGTTCGCGCCGACGGCGCAGACGAGTGCTCCCGGCCGGAGCCACTCGCCGCGGAGGACGGGGTCGGGCGAGCCGGTGACGGTCACGACGACGTCGCACTCACCGGCGTCGCGATGGCTCTCCCCGGGCTCGGCGCCCGTGCGGGAGCAGAAATCGCGCAGCCGCTCGGGCGTGCGGCAGTAGGCGACCACGCGCTCGAGCGTCGGCAGGGCAGCGCGGATGCACGCGAGCTGCGACTCGGCCTGCCAGCCGCAGCCGATCAGCCCGAGGCTCGAGGCGCCGCGGCGAGCGAGATACCGCGCTGCGACGGCGCTCGCCGCGCCGGTCCGCAGCTGCCCGAGCTTGTCCGCCTCGATCACGGCGACAAGCTCCGGCGAGTCGGCGCGGAACAGCAGCACCTCGAAGACGGCACCCTCCCGGAAGCCGGCGTAGACCTTCGCGCCCGCGTATCCGAGCTCCAGGTCGACCGCCGACATCACCGCGAGCGCACCGTTCTCGAGCCGGAGGCGGTAGCGGGGCCTGTTCTCGACGGCGCCGGCCGCCATGCGTCGAAAGCACGCCTCGACGGCCTCCACCGCATCGGCCGGCGAGAGCAGGTCGGCGACGTCGGACTCGGAGAGATGGAGCGTCACACGCGCATTCTCTCGCATGGGCTTGACATGTGACTATTTAGTCACGTATTGTCGCGGACATGCACGACGACGACCAGGTGTTCAAGGCGCTCGCGGATCCGACCCGCCGCCATCTCCTCGACCGGCTCTTCGAGCGCGACGGCCGCACGCTCACCGAGCTCGAGTCGGAGCTCGAGATGACGCGCTTCGGCGTCATGAAGCACCTGCGAGTGCTGGAGGACGCAGGCCTCGTCGCCACCCGCCGCTCGGGCCGGGAGAAGCTCCACTACCTCAACCCGGTCCCGATCAGGCTCATCCACGACCGCTGGATCGACAAGTACCGGGAGCACCGCGTCGCGGCGCTCGCCGATCTCAAGCACGAACTGGAGGAGACAGCATGACCACGACCACCACGCAGACGACCCAGGTGTACCAGCTGTTCATCAAGGCAACACCCGAGGCGATCTGGGAGGCGATCACCACTCCCGAGTTCACCGCGAAGTACTTCCACGGCGCGCGGGTCACCGTGA
Organism: uncultured Actinomycetes bacterium; assembly: GCA_963746895.1. Classification (GTDB taxonomy): domain Bacteria; phylum Actinomycetota; class Thermoleophilia; order Gaiellales; family Gaiellaceae; genus Palsa-739. Next base: position 244,421 of record CAVVDI010000005.1, read on the forward strand.
CGCCCGACCACTACGCCTCGCTCAGCCCGGACGGCGAGGTCTGGGGAGACGACGCCGTGCTCGAGTTCGACCCGCCTCGACGGCTCGTCCACGGCTGGCGCTCGCTCTACGCGCCGGACCTGGCAGCCGAGGAGACGAGCCGGGTGACGTGGGAGATCGCTCCGCAAGACGGCGGCTACTCGCTGCTCACCGTCGTCCACGACCAGCTCGAAGGAGCGCCCAGAACGGCGGCCAGCGTCGCCGGCCCAGGGTGGATGATGGTGCTCAGCGGCCTGAAGACGCTGCTCGAGACCGGCGCACCGCTCGTGGGCTGAGGCCGGGCACGGGCGCGCGGGCGGACGCGGCTACACTGTCCGTCCCGCGCGCCCGTAGCTCAGGGGATAGAGCGCTGCCCTGCGGAGGCAGAGGTCGCATGTTCGAATCATGCCGGGCGCATGGCTCGACCAAGCCGTCTTCGGTGGTCTTGTGTGCTCCGAAGTCCGTGGATTCGTACGACAGCGCGGCGTGGATCAGTGGACGCTGAGGGCAAGGATGCAGAGGTCGTAGAACGCGATCAGCGTGGCCGCGATCGAGAGGACCGCGACTGTGAACGCGTTCGCATCGGCGCTTCGGATGCGCTGTAGCGTGCTCGCGGATACGGCGCGCGTTCTCGCGGAACCCGCGACGCTCATCGCCGTTTCCCGACAGTCGGCGCGGCCGTTCCGACGGCGGTGAGGAGTCGATCGCCGATCGGCACGCGCTCGCGGCCCTCGCGGCTGAAGAGGTCGAGGGCGAGCAGCCCTTGCCGGAGAAGAACGACCGCGACAAGCGCGAACGCGGTCACCAGGCCGACGCCGTCCAGGCGATGGCCGAGCTCGGTGCGGACGGCCGCGAGGCCTAGCGCCGCAAGGAGCGGCACGAAGGGCGCGACAATCGCCGCCGGCGAGAGCGTCTGCTCGATCGTCGTGGCTTCGGTCGCATGCTCGGCGCGCGAGGAGCGCGCGGCGAGCGCGATCGCCAGATAGCCGACGACCCAGCCGGTGTCGATCACGTTGCCGGTCGCGTAGTTCTTCACTTCGGTCAGGTATCCGTAGACGGCGTCCGAGCACGTGATCGCGAGCAGCCCGAAGAGCAGGTACCACAGATCCAGCCTCGCCCGGGTGGAGGCGCCACGGAGCACGAGCACGACCAGCAGCACGACGACGACATCGCCGCTCGGATACGCGAGCGCGACCAGGCCGCCGAGGGTGCTCAGATCCGTCGTGCGCCAGAGCGGACCGAGCACCAGCGTCCACAAGAGGAAGAAGAGGGCGCTCGCGATCGCGAGACCATCGAGCACCGCACGGCTTCTGCCGGTTGAGCGGCCTCGCATCGCCGGGTGGACGAGCAGCGCTGCGGCCGCGAGCGGAACCGCGGCCAGGTAGGCAGCATCTGCCCAGGACGGGACCGGCACCGAGCCGACCAGGACCAAGTCGTACAACGCCCAGAGCAGCTCGCCCAGAGACCAGGCGGCCGACCCAGCGGCGAGCAGCAGCCAGAACAGACGAACCCGCCCGGTCTGCCGGCGCGCAGCGGCCACGCAGACGCCGGCCGCAAGGAGCGCGGCAGCGACCGTCGCGACGTCGTCGACGTAACGCACGATCGTCGCACCCCCGACCCCCGCTCCGACCCAGGCCGCAAACACCGTCGCCACCAGAACCGCAGCAGCCAGCCCACCGCCTCTGCGAAACCGGGTCAGGCGGTGACTCGGATACACCCGCTCCATCTACTCCAACAATCGGCACCGGCGCCGATGCCTCACCCGTAGTTGCCCACAGACAGACTGACGGCTACCGGACCGACTTCAGCGTCGCTCAGAGCCGCTGCCGGGTGCGGGTCGCGGCGACTCTCCCGTCGGCGTCGCGCAGCTCCACGCTGATCGTCTCCGCGGCGACCTCGACGACGGCGAATCCCGCCTGCGGCAGGGCGACGTCGGTCTGCTCGTTCATGGGCCTCACGTCGACCTCCGCCTTGGTGCCGCCCCCGTTCGTGCTGACGTGCATCGGCTCCCCCGGACGGTCGAGGATCTGCTGGAAGCGGTCGTTCGCGCTGAGATAGAGATCCACGCCGGAGGCTTGCAGTGGGCCGATCAGCTCGTGCAGCGTTCGCTCCAGCGTGAAGGGCTCACGGGTCAGGCTCCGGCACCCGTAGTGCCCGGCGACGATGCGCCACGCCGCAGGAGGCCCGGCCGCGAGGGCGTCGTGCAGGAACCGCAGCTGGTCGGCATCGCCCCGGATCGTCTCGGTGTCGACGAAGACCACGCGGACCAGCGCGCCTCCCCCGGCGACGCCGAAGTCGCGCGTGTAGACGAGGGCGTCCATGTGCCAGCGAGCCGAGCCGAACCCTGCGCGCGCGTAGGCCGGCTGTGCGTCGACCTCGCCCTCGTGGTCGTGGTTTCCGGCGACGGCGAAGAACGGGAGCCCGCGGAGGTGAGGCCCGGCGTAGAGCCACTCGAACTTCGTCCTCCACTGGCGATCGTGCACGGATGCGACACCCACGGGGTAGAAGTTGTCCCCGAGATAGAGGACCCCGTGGGTCGGCGCCTCGGCGGCTGCGCGTTCCATCCCCCGGGCGACGCGCCGGCCCAGGGCGTTGCCGTACCCCTGCCGCCCGACCGCGAGGAACCGCAGCGCAGCGGCGGCGCCGAGCGACGGCGCTGCGACGGGAGGGCGGCGCGCCCGCTCGAGCCGCCACTCGGCCCAGGCGATCGGGATGCGGGCGCGCCGTTCGACGGCGGCCGCCTTCCGCCTCACCCACGCCCTCGACCCGCGCATCATCGGACGGCCGCGCGCGTCGGCTGCGCGAGCGCCCGTCGCTCGCGGGCCGGAGGGCCGCCCGGCGGAGGCAGAGGTCGCATGCTCGAATCATGCCGGGCGCGCTCACTGCCGCCGGGAACGGCGGAGCCGCTCCAGCAGCCCCACCCGGCGCGGCGGCCCCGCCAGCCCGGCGGCGGCGACGCATTCGGGGTGTGCGTGGCGGCGGCGCGACAGATCTCCTTCCGGCGCGATCAGCACGTGCGGGCTCATCGCGTGCAGCCGGTAGCCGCAGAGCGGGCAGCGATAGGTTGCCGGCTTCAGGCTCTGCGCACGACGGACGGCGTACCACTCCGCCGGGGGAAGGTCACGCTTCGGCACGCGAGGCGAGCTCGAGCGGAGCTCCCTCCGGGACCTCGGTGCGGACGAACGCGAGGCCGACCACCGAGCCGTCCGGGCGCCGAACCGCGCTCGTCACGCGCCCGACCGGCTTGCCATCGTGGAGCAGCTCCGCGTCGTAGGGGGGCACGTCGTCGAGCTCGAGCACGCGCAGGCCCCGGTTCGGATGGCCGCGGAAGTGGAGCCGCGCGACCGGCTCCTGACCCGGGTAGCAGCCCTTCGAGAAGCTGATGTGGGTCGCGTCGAGGCCGGCCTCGGCGGGGAGAACCCGGTCGTCGATCTCGCGACCCCAACGGGGCACGCGCGCCTCGATCCGGCGGCGCTCCAGCTCCTCCGGCTCGAGCGTCGGCTCGAGATCGGCGTCGAGCAGCTCGACCGCGCCCGGAAGCTCCGACGCGACGCCGTCGCGGCCGGAGCCGAACACGACGAGCGACGAGTGCTCCTCCAACTCGATCTCGCAGCGAGCGCGCAGGCGCATCCGGATCAGGAGCCCTCGGACCGTCTCGCCCAGCTCGGGCTCGGTGAGGAGCAGGAAATCCTCCTCGCCGCGCCGCCAGACGACGAGCGGCGCGATCACCCGCGCCTTCGCCGTCATGAGCAGGGCGGGCCGCGCATCCGCCACGTCGAGGCCGACGACGTCGTTCGAGACCATCCGTTGCAGGTAGTCGGCCGCGTCCGGCCCGGCGACGCGGACGAACGCCCGCTCTCGTGCAGCCACGTCCACGCGGTCTAGTGTAGGAACCCGTGCCCCTCTTCCGTTCCAAGGCCGAGGAGAAGGTCCGCCGTGCGGGGTACGACCCGGCACGCCTCCCCCCCGGCCAGTACCTGACCGAGAAGTGGCCGGTGCTGCACGCCGGCGAGGTTCCGCAGACCGACCTCGCAAGCTGGGACTTCCGCGTCTGGGGCGAGGTCGAGGAGCCGCTGGCGCTCTCCTTCGACGAGCTGACCGCGCTCACAGCGACCACGCTCACGACGGACATCCACTGCGTCACCCGCTGGAGCCGCTTCGATGCGGGCTTCCACGGCGTCCACTGGCGGGAGCTGGCGGCGCTCTGCCGGCCGAAGCCTTCGGCGCGCTTCGTGATCGCTCACGCCGAGGGCGGCTTCACAGCGAACGTCCCGCTCGCCGCGCTCGAGGACGAGCACGCGCTCGTGGCCTGGGAGGCGGACGGTGCACCGCTCACGCCCGAGCACGGCTGGCCCCTGCGACTCGTGATCCCGTCGAAGTACTTCTGGAAGAGCGCCAAGTGGCTGCGCGGCCTCGAGCTCTCGGCGCGCGACCGACCCGGTTTCTGGGAGCGCTACGGGTACCACAACGACGCCGACTACTGGCAGGAGCAGCGCTACGGATTCTGAGACGGACCTAAAGTCCCGGCGCCGATCCGCCGATACCAGAGGCGACCCACCCTCCCCACCCCCTGGAAAACGGCGCCGCGAGGCGTCGTCTTCTTTTCGCCGTCACTCCTCCGCCAGCAGTGCGCTGAGGTTCTCGGCGGACGTCTTGCGGAGAGCGTCCTCGAGCAGCCGCAGCGCCGCGAGGACGTCCTCCGGCTCGCCCGCGAGGTTCGCGATCAACCGGGCACGGGCCTTCTGGAAGCGCCGCCCGCAGTAGCGATACGTGGCGCGTCCCTGCTCGGTCGGCTCGAGCACGTACGAGCGGCCATCGTCCGCGTTGCGGACACGCCGCACCTCGTTCTTCCGGACGAGCCGCTCGATGATCGCCGACAGCGTCGTCGCCGACAGCCCGAGCTGGCGGGCGAGCTCGGTCGGCGTCGCGCTGCCGATCGAGTTGAGCCAGCTCGCGACGGCGTACTCGGAGCCGACGAGACCGCTGCCCTCGATCACGTGGTCGATCACCTCCCCCACGAGCTGCGAGACGACGAAGGGCTGGAGGAGCAGGCCGGGCTGCGCCTTGACAGTACTGCGATGTCGCACCATATTACTGCGACATCGTATTAATCGTGGACGGGAGACGCCATGCTCCGGCTCATCATCGCAGCGTTGCTCGCGCCGACGGCGCTCGCAGGCGCGGGCAGTGCCCAGGTCGCAGCGACGATCACGATCGGACCGCAGGCGTGCGGGATCCTCGCTTTCGGGAAGTACCTCTACGCCGACAGCTACGGCCGGGGCACGCTCGCCCGCATCGACCCGTCGACGAACACGATCGTCGCTCGGGTGGCGCACGTCGGCGCGCCGTGCGGGCTCGCCGGAGGGGCGAACGCGATCTGGGTCGAGGACTACGGCGGAAACGCGATCGTTCGCGTCGGAGTCAAGCACCTCAAGATCACGAACAGGATCCGGGTCGGACACCACCCCTGGGACGTGGCGTTCGGATTCGGCTCGGTCTGGGCGTCGAACGAGTCGGACGGCACCGTCTCGCGCATCGACCCGAGAAGACGCAAGGTCGTGAAGACGATCACGACCGGCGGCGCCCCGGCGTGCCTGCGAGTCGCAGCCGGCGCCGTCTGGGTCGGCGGCCAGAACGGCGACATCTTCCGCATCGACCCGGCGACGAACGTCTCGCAGGCGATCCACGTCGGCCACGCGAGCGCGCTCTGCGTCGACGCCCAGGACGACGGGGTCTGGGTCGTGGAGAACCTCGACGACTCGGTCACGGTGCTCGACCCGCGCACGTACGCACCGATTCGCACGATCACGCTGCCGGCGAAGCCGACGGACGCCTTCCGCGGGCCCGACGGCTACGAGTGGGTGGCCAGCCGCGTCGCGGGCACGGTGACGAGGATCGACCCCTCGAGCGGGAAGATCGTCGACTCGATCGCGACCGGCGGCAACCCCTTCGTGATCCGTGCCGGCTTCGGCGACGTCTGGACCGCCGACTTCGGCGGCACGTCGCTCTGGCGCCTCCACGTCTCTCCGTAGACGACGCCGGGCGAGCGAGGAGAACGACGAAGGGCCGCCCGCGGGCGGCCCTTCGCGTCGTGCGGAGCCCGAAGGCTCGTTACATCATCCCGCCCATGTCCGGCATGCCGCCGCCGGCGCCCGCGCCTGCCTTCTCGGGAGCCTCGGCGACGATCGCCTCGGTGGTGAGGATGTTCTTCGCGATCGACGCGGCGTTCTGCAGCGCCGAGCGGGTGACCATCGTCGGATCGCCGATCCCGCTCTTGAGCAGGTCCTCGAGCTCGCCGGTCTCGATGTTCACACCGAAGCCGGCGGCAGCCTGGCGAACCTGCTGCACGACGACCGAGCCCTCGAGGCCCGCGTTCGCCGACAGCTGGCGGAGCGGCTCCTCGAGGGCGCGGATGATGATCTTCGCACCGGTCTTCTCGTCACCCTCGAGCTTGCCGAGGATGTCGTCCTTGACCGCGTCCGCCGCGTTGATGAGCGCGACGCCGCCGCCCGGCACCTGACCCTCCTCGAGGGCGGCGCGGGCCGCCTGCAGCGCGTCCTCGACGCGGTGCTTCTTCTCCTTCATCTCGGTCTCGGTCGACGCTCCGACCTTGACCACGGCGACGCCGCCGGACAGCTTGGCGAGCCGCTCCTGGAGCTTCTCGCGGTCGAAGTCGGAGTCGGTGTTCTCGATCTCGGACTTCAGCTGCTTGATCCGGCCCTTGATCGCATCGGTGTCGCCGGCACCGTCGATGATCGTCGTCGAGTCCTTGTCGACGACGACACGGCGGGCGTGCCCGAGCTGCGAGACCTTCGTGTTCTCGAGCTTGAGGCCCATCTCCTCGGTGATCACCTCGCCGCCCGAGAGGATCGCGATGTCCTCGAGCATCCGCTTGCGGCGATCGCCGAAGCCCGGCGCCTTGACGGCGACGGCCTGGAAGGTGCCGCGCAGCTTGTTGACGACGATCGTCGCGAGCGACTCGCCCTCGACGTCCTCCGCCACGATCAGGAGCGGGCGACCGGCCTGGATGACCTGCTCGAGCACCGGCAGGAGATCCTTCACAGCGCCGATCTTCTGGTTGGCGACGAGGATGTAGGGGTCCTCGAGCACCGCCTCCATCCGCTCGGGGTCGGTGATCATGTACGGCGACAGGTAGCCCTTGTCGAACTGCATGCCCTCGGTGAACTCGAGCTCGAGGCCCAGGGTCTGGCCCTCCTCGACGTTCACGACACCGTCCTTGCCGACCTTCTCGATCGCGTCCGCGATCACGTCGCCGATCTCGCGCTCGCGAGACGAGACGGTCGCGACCCGAGCGATGTCCTCGCGGCCCGAGACGTCCTTCGACTGGGTCTTGAGGTTCTCCACGACGGCCTCGACTGCAACCTCGATGCCGCGCTTGAGCCCCATCGGGTTGGCGCCGGCGGCGACGTTCTTCAGGCCCTCGCGGACGATCGCCTGTGCGAGCACGGTCGCCGTCGTGGTGCCGTCGCCCGCGACGTCGTTCGTCGCGGTCGCGACCTCGCGCACGAGCTGTGCGCCCTGGTTCTCGAAGACGTCCTCGACCTCGATCTCACGCGCGATCGTGACGCCGTCGTTCGTGATGGTGGGCGCGCCGAACTTCTTGTCGAGCACGACGTAGCGCCCCTTGGGGCCAAGGGTGACCTTGACCGCGTCGGCGAGGATGTTCACGCCGCGCTCGAGCGCCCGGCGCGCGTCCTCGTTGAACTTGAGCTCCTTGTGAGCCATCTGGTCTTCCTACCTCCGTTGTGTCCTAGGCGCTGGCGCCGGCCGGCTCGCGGTCCCCGACGACCTTCGCGAGCACGTCCGACTCGCGCAGGATCAGGTACTCGTCCACGCCGACCTTGATCTCGGTGCCGCCGTACTTGGAGAAGACGATCTCGTCGCCCTCGTCCAGGTCCATGGCGACGAATTTCCCGTTCTCGTCCCGGGAGCCCGGGCCGACGGCGAGGACGCGGCCGCGCTGCGGCTTCTCCTTCGCCGTGTCCGGAAGCACGATGCCGCTCGTCGTCGTCTCCTCTTCCTCGAGGATCTCGACGATCAGGCGGTCACCAAGCGGCTTCAGGTTCATGCAAGGCCTCCTGACTTGCTCAATGACATCCTTCGGCACTCTACCGTTCCGAGTGCCGAAGAGAGTGTACGGTTGGCACTCGGCGGCCGCAAGTGCCAAGGATCGGTTCTGGTAGAACCGCAGGCGTGGAGCGGGAGTTCTCGGCCGGAGGCGTCCTCGTCCGGAGCGTGCGCGGCCGCCCCATGGTGGCGGCGATCCGGCCCCGTGGGAAGCGCCCCGGCACCTGGGCGCTGCCGAAGGGGCGAATCGACCCCGACGAGTCGCCCGAGCAGACGGCCGTGCGCGAGGCGCACGAGGAGACCGGGGTGAGCGGACGCCTGGTCGAGAAGCTCGGCGACGTGCGCTACGTCTACACGCGGGACGGCGAGCGGATCTTCAAGGTCGTGAGCTTCTACCTCCTGCGGGCGGGGCGCGGCCGGATCGGCGACCTCGAGGAGCGGATGCGGGTCGAGGTCGCCGAGGCGCGCTGGCTCCCCCTCGAGGACGCACCGAGCCTGCTCGCCTACGACGGCGAGCGCGTGATGGCGCGCAGGGGATGGGAGAGAATGCGCTCGTGACGGATCCCGTCTGCGTCAGGGACTTCGAGCGCCTCGCCGAGGAGCGCGTGCCGCCGGAGGTGTGGTGCTACTTCGCCGGCGGCACCGAGGACGAGGTGACGCTGCAGGCAAACCGCACGGCCTTCTCCCGCTGGCTCTTCCGTCCGCGCGTGCTCGTCGACGTCGCGACGGTGACCACGGAGGTCGAGCTGCTCGGACACACGCTCTCGATGCCGATCCTCGCCGCCCCGACGGCGATGCACCGGCTCCTCGATCCGGAGGGGGAGCTCGCGACCGCGAGGGCCTGCGCCGCCGCCGGCACGCTGATGTGCGTCTCCTCCATCACCACCCGGCGGCACGCGGAGATCCGCGACGCGGCGCCGGGCGCGCCGCGCTGGCTGCAGGTCTACATCCTCGCCGACCAGGCCCGCACCGAGGCGCATCTGGACGAGGCAGCCGACTGCGGCTACTCGGCGGTCGTGCTGACGGTCGACACTCCGTACTGGGCCAGGCGCGAGCGGGACCTTCGGCTCGGCTTCCAGGTGCCACCCGACCTACCGATCCCCTACGCCTCGACCGACGACTCGCTCCGTGCGGACGGAATCGCGTTCGTTCCGGTGTCGCCGTCGGTCTCGTGGCGGGACGTCGAGTGGCTCGCCGGACGCACGCGCCTGCCGGTGCTGGTGAAGGGCGTGCTCACGCGTGAGGACGCGAAGCTCGCCGTCGAGCACGGCGCGGCGGGCGTGATCGTCTCGAACCACGGCGGCCGGCAGCTGGATTGCGTCGCCGCGAGCCTCGACGCGCTGCCCGAGGTGGTGGAGGCGGTCGGAGGCCGCGTCCCGGTGCTGATGGACGGCGGCGTCCGCCGCGGGAGCGACGCGCTGAAGGCGCTCGCGCTCGGCGCGCAGTCCGTGCTGGTCGGACGTCCTCTGCTCTACGGCCTCGCGGCGGACGGCGAGGCGGGGGTCGCGCGCGTGCTCGAGCTGCTGCGGGACGAGCTGGAGCGCGCGCTCGCCCTGCTCGGATGCACCCGGCCGGCCGAGGTGGGAGGCGCCCACGTTCAGCCGACCGTGCCGTATGCTGCTCGCGCCTGAAACACGGCCCCGAGGATGGATCCACAAGAGCCCATGTACGCCCTCAACTTCTACTCGCCCATGGTCGCCGACCAGCTGCGCAGCGGCCGCAAGTCGGCGACGATCCGGCTGGGCGACAAGTCGGGGAAGTATCGGAAGGGGATGGTCGTACAGGTGCTGTGCGGCGTCCGCTTCGGGCCGCGCGAGCGCATCTTCGACGCGGTGATCGACAAGGTCGAGGTGAAGACCCTCGGCGAGCTCTCGCCCCGCGAGATCGAGCACGACAACCCGGAGATCCGCCGCACCGACGAGATGGCGAACTTCCTCGGACAGCTCTACAACCGCGACGTCGACAGCGAGGACGTGGTCACCGTGATCCGCTTCTCGCAGATCATGGCCGGCCCGGTCGTGCCGCCCTTCCGCGGCGAGAACGACCTCTACTAGATTGATGGAAATCGTGCCCGATGCCGCTCCGGCGTGCGCGAGCCGTCGTCTTGCTCAGGCCACGCCTGCGTCCGCCGACCATCCTCGCTCGGCTTGAATCGGCCCAGCGCTCGATTCCTCTAGCCTGCGCGGCGGATCTTCGAGCCGAAGAGCGTGTTCGGGCGCACCGGCTCGCCGCACTCCTCGCAGTCGACGACGGCGAGCGAGGAGAAGGGCGCGCCGCAGGCCTTGCAGCGCCGGAGCAGCTCGCCCCCGCACTGGGGGCACGTGTCCGGCAGCTCCGCCTCGAAGCCCTCGAACCAGCGCCGTGCGGCGCCGCAGCCGAGACAGAAGGCGACCCAGTCGCCGAGCACCTTGCGCCGCTCCTCTCGCAGCCAGTCGGAGGCCTTGCCCACGGCGGGGACTGTAGCCTCGCGGCCGATGGCCGACGTCGGTACGTACCCGAAGATCGAGCTGCACGTGCACCTGGAAGGGACGGTGCGTCCGGCGACGCTCCTGGAGATCGCCCGGCGCAACGACTACCCGCTCCCGGCGGCCACGGTGGAGGGGCTGCAGGAGCTGTACGCCTTCCGCGACTTCCGCCACTTCATCGAGATCTGGGTCCTGACCACGAACGCGCTCCGCACCGAGGCCGACTTCAGGCAGACGGTGGTCGACTACGCCGAGGAGGCCGCCTCGCATGGCGCGGTCTACCTCGAGGGGATCTTCAGCCCGGCGGAGCGCGTGCGGCGCGGCGTGGCCTGGGAGGTGATCTTCGAGGGCGTCTGCGCCGGCGCGCAGGAGGCGCGCGAGCGCCACGGCGTCGAGGTGCGACTGACGCCCGACATCCCGCGCGGCTTCACCCAGGAGGAGGCGCGGGCGACGGTCGAGTGGGCGGCGCGCCACCGCGAGCGGGGCGTCGTGGGCGTCGGGCTCGGAGGCCTCGAGGCGGAGTTCCCGCCGGAGCCGTACGAGAACGTCTTCCGCCTGGCGAAGTCGCTCGGCCTCGGCTCGGTGCCTCATGCCGGCGAGGTGGCGGGCGCCGCCTCGGTGCGCGGCGCACTCGAGGCGCTCGGCGCCGACCGGCTGCGGCACGGGATCCGCGCCGTGGAGGATCCCGGGCTCGTCCGCGAGCTCGCCGGACGCGGCACCGTGCTCGACGTCTGTCCGCTCTCGAACCTGCGCACAGGGGTCGTGGCGTCGCTCGCCGAGCATCCGCTCCCGCGCCTCGCAGCCGCCGGCGTCCGCTGCTCGATCTCGACCGACGACCCGGCGATGTTCGACACCGACCTCTCGCGCGACTGCGAGGCGGCCACCGCGCTCGGCCTCGAGCCGCGCGCGTTCTACGAGGCGGGCGTGGCCGGCGCGCTCTGCGACGAGAAGACGCGTTCGCGCCTTCGGAAACTGGGCGAGGCGTACGACTGGGCGTCCGCCTCCAGTGGTTAGAGTCCAGCGTCGAAGGTTGCCGCTCCACTGCAGGGGGATCCCGAAGCCATGGCGATTGCGAGAGAAGCGGAGCCCGTCGGCTCGCTGCACGAGGTCAGGGAGGCCGGCCTCGACCGCGCCGACCTGCTCGGCGCCTACCGGAACATGCTCGTGACGCGCGGCGTCGAGGAGCGCGGCCACATCCTCTACCGGCAGGGCAAGATCCCGGGCTCCTTCTACACCGGCCGCGGGAACGAGGCCGCGGCGGTCGGCGTCGCGACGGCGATGGGGCAGGACGACATCGGCACCCCGCTGCACCGGGACATGGGCGTGCACATCGTGCGCGGGGTCGAGCCCTGGCGGATCTTCGCCCAGTACATGGGCCGCGTCGACGGCCCGTCCCACGGCCGGGACGGCAACGTCCACATGGCCGAGTCGCAGCTGGGCCTGATCGCGATGGTCAGCCACCTGCCGGCGATGCTCCCCGTTGCGACCGGCTGCGCTCTCGCCTTCCGGATCCGCGAGGAGCCGCGGGTCGCGGTCGGCTGGTTCGGCGAGGGAGCCTCGGCGCGCGGCGACACGCACGAGTCGATGACCCTGGCCGGCACGCGCAAGCTGCCGATCGTCTACGTCTGCGACAACAACCAGTGGGCGTACTCCACGCCGACGCACCTCGAGTTCGCGACCGAGCACGTCGCCGACCGTGCCTCGGCCTACGGGTTCGAGGGCGTCGTCGTCGACGGCACCGACGTCCTCGCGGTCTACCGCGAGGCCAGGCGCGCGATCGAGAAGGCGCGCGAGGGCGGCGGGCCGACGCTGCTCGAGTGCCTGACGCTGCGCATGGAGGGCCATGCCGTCCACGACGACGCGTTCTACGTGCCGAAGGTGATGTTCGAGCGCTGGGCCGAGTCCGACCCGATCGAGCGCTACCGCAGCTGGCTGCGCGCGAACGCGGAGCTCTCCGACGAGGAGGAGGACGAGATCGCGAGCGAGGTCAAGAAGCTCCTCAACGACTCGCTCAGGCGCGCGGAGGAGTCGCCGCTGCCCGACCCCGCGCGGCTGACGGAGGGCGTGTACGCGGCAGCCGAGGACCTCGACACGCCGCACCACAAGTAGCAATGGCCGAGATGACGTATCTGCAGGCGATCTCCGACGGGCTCCGGACGGAGATGCGCCGCGACAAGCGCGTGTTCCTGATCGGCGAGGACGTCGGCGTCTACGGCGGAGCCTTCAAGGTCTCACTCGGCTTCCAGGAGGAGTTCGGGCCCTGGCGCGTGCTCGACGCGCCGCTCGCGGAGACGGCGATCGTCGGCGGCGCGACCGGCGCCGCGCTGATGGGGATGCGCCCGGTCGCCGAGATGCAGTTCGCCGACTTCATCTCCTGCGCCTGGGACCAGCTCGTCACGATCGCGGCGAAGCAGCGCTGGCGTGCGAACACGCCGGTGCCGATCGTGATCCGCCTGCCCTCGGGCGGCGGCTTCTCCGGCGGGCCGTTCCACTCGCAGAACCCCGAGTCGTCGTTCGCGCACATCCCCGGGCTCAAGTGCGTCTGCCCTGCGACGCCGGAGGACGCGAAGGGCCTGCTGATCAGCGCGATCGAGGATCCCAACCCGGTGCTCTTCTTCGAGCACAAGCACCTGTACCGGCGGATCAAGGCCGAGGTGCCCGAGGAGCGCTACACGACGCCGATCGGGAAGGCGCGCCTGCACCGCGAAGGCGACGACCTGTCGGTGATCACGTGGGGCGCGATGGTGCACACCGCCGACGAGGCGGCGCAGCAGCTCGACTCCGACGGGGTCTCGGTCGAGATCGTCGACCTGCGCACGATCATGCCCTGGGACCGGCAGGCCGTGCTCGACTCGGTGCGGAAGACGTCGAAGGTGCTCGTCCTGCACGAGGACACGCGCACCGGCGGCTTCGGCGCCGAGATCGCGGCGACGGTCGCCGAGGAGGCGTTCGAGGACCTCGACGCGCCGGTGAAGCGGATGGCCGCTCCCGACACGCCGGTGCCGTTCTCGCCGCCGCTCGAGAAGGCCTTCATCCCGCAGGTGGAGGACGTCGTCGCAGGCCTGCGGGAACTGGCGGAGTATTAGAAAGGGAGTCGCATGGCAACGGAGACTGCAGTGGACGTCGTGATGCCGCAGATGGGCGTCTCCGTCTCGGAAGGGACGGTCACCCGCTGGCTCAAGCAGGAGGGCGAGCAGGTCGAGGCCGACGAGCCGCTGCTCGAGATCTCGACCGACAAGGTGGACACCGAGGTGCCGAGCCCGGCGTCGGGCACGCTGACGCAGATCCTCGTCCCGGAGGGCGAGACGGTCGACGTCGGCACGAAGCTCGGCCGGATCGGCGGAGGCGCCGCCGGGGGCGAGGAGGAGCCTGCCGGAGAGACGCCGCAGGAGCCGGTGGCCGCTCAGGCGGCGGTCGAGTCCGCCGCGACGTCCTCCGCCGGGGACGCGACGCCCGCCGCTGCGCAGGTCGACGAGCCCCACGAGGCTCCCGAGCCCGCGGGCGAGGCGGCGAGCTCGTCGGAGAACGGGAGGGCGTTCGTCTCCCCGGTCGTCGCGCGGATCGCTTCCGAGCACGGCGTCGACCCGGCGCGCATCCAGGGGAGCGGCAAGGGCGGGCGCGTGACGAAGCGGGACATCCTCGCCTTCGTCGAGGGCGGCGGCGCCGAGCAGGCGGGGGCCGCGGAACAGCAGGCCGCAGCCGCCGGCCGCGCAGCAGCAACAGCCGGAGCCCCAGACGCAGCAGGCCCCGGCGCCACAGCCCCCGGCGCAACAGCCCCCGGCGCCCCAGCCAGGCGCAGCCCGCCAAGGCCCCGCCGGCGCAGGCGGCGCACGTGCTCGATCAGGCCGGCGAGACGCTCGCCGGCGAGTCGGTCGAGCCGATGACGGCAATGCGCCGCGGGATCGCCGAGCACATGCGCCGCTCGCTCGACACCTCGGCGCACGTCACGAGCGCGATCGAGGTCGACTTCTCCCGCATCGTGGCGCTGCGAGCGAAGCTGAAGAAGGAGTACCAGGCTGCCTACGGCGTCAACCCGACCTACCTCTCCTTCGTCGCGAAGGCGTCGGTCGAGACGCTGCGCGACTTCCCCTACGTGAACGCGGAGCTGCGCGGCGACTCGATCGTCACGCGCAGCTTCGTCAACCTCGGCTTCGCGGTCGAGCTGCAGGACGGCAAGGGTCTGATCGTCCCGGTCGTGCGCAACGCCGAGACGCTGAACCTGCTCGGGCTCGCGAAGGCGATCGCCGACATCGCGGCGAAGGCGCGCTCGAAGCAGCTCGTCCCCGACGACGTCCAGGGCGGCACCTTCACGATCACCAACCCGGGCGGCTACGGCACCTTCCACGGCACGCCGGTGATCAGCCAGCCGCAGTCGGCGATCCTCGGCACCTACGCGCTCGTCAAGCGCCCCTGGGTGATCGAGGACGAGCTCGGGCAGGACGTGATCGCGATCCGACCGATCATGAACATCACGCTCACCTACGACCATCGCCTCGTCGACGGGGCGTACGCCGGCCGGTTCCTGAAGGCGCTCCGCGAACGGCTCGAGGGCTGGGAGGGCGAGGAGGGCTAGTCCCGGACGCGGGACGAACGAACCCCGAGGCGTCGCTCGCAGCGGCGCCGACGAGACCACGGCGTGAGGCCGACGGTACGCTGAGCAGGTGGCGCAGGGCGCGTACCTCATGCAGCTCGGCCGGGTGCCCTACGCCGAGGCGTGGGAGCTCCAGCGCTCGCTCGCCGGCGCCGTCTCGCAGGGCGCGATCCCGGACACGGTGCTCCTGCTCGAGCACCCGCCGGTGATCACGCTCGGACGGCGAACCGACGAGACGACCGAGCTGCACGTGCCCGACGCCGCCGCGGTCGAGACGGTCGAGACCGACCGCGGGGGCAAGTCCACCTACCACGCGCCGGGACAGCTCGTCTGCTATCCGATCCTCGACCTGAAGCGGCACGGCCGCGACGTGAAGAAGTACGTGCGCGACCTCGAGCAGGCGTTGATCGGGACGATCGCGCCGTTCGGGCTCAGCGGCGCGCGGATCGAGGGGCTGACCGGCGTCTGGATGACGAGCCCGCCCCGGAAGATCGCATCGATCGGCGTCCACGTCTCGCGCTGGGTGACGACGCACGGGTACGCACTCAACGTCGACCTCGACCCGACCCCGTTCACCGAGTGGATCACCGCCTGCGGGCTCGAGAACGCGACGTTCACGACGATCGCCCGCGAGGCGGAGCGCGCGGTGACGGTGGACGAGGTGCGCCCGCACGCGGTCGCGGCGCTCTCCGACGTGTTCGGCCTCGCCTTCGAGGAGCTGCCGACCGACGCGGGCGTCGGCCTCTGGGCGCAACCGCACCACGCCGAGCTCGCCAAGTAACACAGTGTTACAAGGCTAGGAGGGGAGCCAGCCGTCGCTGTAGGCGGTCGGCTCGCGCGCGGGAAAGCGGGCGTATGCCTCGGCCGCGTCCGTCGTCTCGCGCGGCGCGCTCGCGTCGTGGCGCATCGCGACCTCGCTGCAGGGGTAGCCGCCCCAGTCGTCGCCCTCCTGGTGCTCCCGCGCACCGATCGCGAGGATCGCGGCAGGGCCGTCCCCGGTGCCGACGATCGTGTGCGGAACGCCGGCGGGCATGTGGACGAAGTCCCATCGCCGCAGCTGCCGCTCCTCGCCGCCGACGATCAACAGCGCCTCGCCGGAGAGGACGAAGAAGTCCTCGCCCCGGGGGACGAGGCCATGGTCGGTGGGCTCGAGGGGCGCCTCCACGGGACGAACTCTCCCAGATACGCCGGGGCGGGTCAGGCGCGGCGCTGCGGGCGGAGCCCGTCGAGGATCACGTCGGGGAAGCGGCTCGCCGTGGGGACGAGCTCGAACACCTCTGCGCGCGACAGGTCGCGGCGCAGCGCGCCCGCCGTCTGTGCGCGGCGCACGAGCGTGTCCGCCGCCTGCTCCAGCGACGTCATCTGCGGCAGCTCCTTGCAGCGCTCGACGGTTTCGAGCAGCGCCCGGTTGCGTCCGTACGCCTCGGCCGCGGCGCGGAAGAAGGTCTCGAACGCGGCGCCCGCGTCGGGCTCTGCGGCCGCCGCGTCCGCGAGCACCAGCATCCGGTCGAGCTCCTGCGCCAGCACCGCCTCGAGCAGCGCGTCCTTCGTCGGGAAGCGGCGGAAGACGGTGCCGTGCCCGACGCCGGCGCGACGGGCGATCTCGTCGACGCTCGCGTGGACGCCCTGCTCGGAGAAGCACTCGCTCGCGGCCCCGAGCAGCTTGTCCCGATTGCGCTGCGCGTCGGCGCGGAGGCCACGCTCCGTCCCCGGCAGAGCCAGCGGACTCCGCTCACCTGTCCGGCTCCGTCCCGCGTCTGCCGCCGGCTCACGCCGGCATCCCCGCCGTCGCCGCCTCGGCCTCGATCCCCTCGACGTGACGCGCGCGGAGCATGACCACCATCGCCACGAACCCGGCGACGACGAAGACCACGCTCCCCGCGAACGCGTAGTGGAAGCCGCCGACGAGCGCCGGCGCGCCGCTGCCGCCGAGGTGGTTGGTCCGGCTGGCGGCGACGGTCGAGAGGATCGCGAGGCCGAGCGCGCCGCCCACCTGCTGCGAGGTGTTGAAGAGCCCGGAGGCGAGGCCCTGGTCCTCGTCCTCCAGGCCGGTCGTCGCGATCAGCGTCAGCGGCACGAAAACGGCTCCCATCCCGAGCGAGACGAGCAGGAGCGACGGCAGCACGGCGCCGACGTACGAGCCTCCGACCGGGATCCGCGTCAGCAGCGCGAGCCCGCCGGCGGAGAGGATCATCCCGCCGAGCGCGACGATGCGGACGCCCAGCTTCGGCGCGAAGTTCGACGCGAAGCCGGCCGAGACCATGATCCCGGCGGTGAACGGCAGGAACGCCAGGCCGGCCTTGAGCGGCCCGTAGCCGAGCACACGCTGGATGTAGAGGGAGTTGAAGAAGAACATCGCGAACATCCCGGACATGACGAACAGCATCACCACGTTCGCGGTCGCGAGCGAGCGGACGCGGAAGATCGAAAGCCGGACGAGCGGCGCCTTCGCGCGGAGCTCGATCGCGACGAACGCCGCGAGCAGTACGACGGCCGCGACGAACGTGCCGATCGTCTGCGCCGAGCCCCAGCCCTTCTGCTGCGCCTGCACGATCGCGTAGACGAGCACCATCAGCCCGCCGGTGACCGTCACCGCGCCGGGGATGTCGAAGCTCCGGTGCATGGCCTCGTCCTTCGACTCCGGGATCAGCCGCAGCGAGAGGGAGAAGACGGCCACGCCGACCGGGACGTTGATGAAGAAGATCCAGGGCCAGGAGAGCGTCTGGGTCAACGCCCCGCCGAGCACGAGCCCGACCGCGCTGCCGCCGATCGCGATCGCCGCCCAGATGCCGAGCGCCTTGGCGCGGTCGGAGCCCTCCTTGAAGGTCGTCGAGATGATCGCGAGCGCCGCCGGCGAGATGAACGCCGCACCGAGGCCCTGCAGCGAGCGGGCGCCGATCAGCATCCCCTGGCTGCCCGAGAGACCGTCGAGCAGCGACGCGGCCGTGAAGACGACGAGCCCGCCGAGGAAGAGCCGCTTCCGTCCGAGCAGGTCGCCTGCGCGGCCGCCGAGCAGCAGGAAGCCGCCGAACACGAGCGTGTACGCGTTGACGATCCACTGCAGGTTCGCCTCGGTCATGTGCAGGTCTTTCTGGATCGACGGCAGCGCGACGTTCACGACGGTCGCGTCGAGCACGACCATGAACTGCGCGAAGCAGATGAGAACGAGGACGACCCAGGGATTGCTGGCGTGGCGCGTCATGCGGCTCCTTCGAATTAAGCGGACTGCGTAGTCCGTTTAAGCGTAGCGACGGGCAGGCTGCCTCCGCAACGTAGACTGAAACGCGCCGATGGAGTCATCGCTTCCCGTCGCCGACCGTCCGCGCCGGCCCGAGTGGATGAAGGTGCGCGCACCGTCGAAGGACGGCGCCTACTTCGACGTGCAGAAGCTCGTGCACGGGCTCTCGCTGCACACGATCTGCGAGGAGGCGCGCTGTCCGAACATCTCCGAGTGCTGGGGGCGCGGCACCGCCACCTTCCAGATCCTCGGCGAGACGTGCACCCGCGCCTGCCGCTACTGCTACGTCAACTCGGGAAAGCCGGAGGCGCCGCCCGACCCGCTCGAGCCGCTGCGCCTCGCCCAGGCGGCGGCGCAGATGGGGCTGAGGCACGTCGTCGTCACCTCGGTCGACCGCGACGACGTCGCCGACCGCGGCGCCGGCCACTACGCGGCGACGATCCGCGCGCTGAAGGCGAAGCTGCCGGAGTGCTCGGTCGAGGTGCTGACGCCCGACTTCCTCGGCGTCGAGGAGGAGGCGCTCCGGACCGTGCTCGACGCGCAGCCCGAGGTCTTCAACCACAACATCGAGACCGTCCGCCGCCTGCACCGGCAGATGCGCGGCGGCAAGGCCGACTACGACCGCGCGCTCTGGCTGCTGCGCCGCGCGAAGGAGCTCGCCGCGTATCCGGTACTGACGAAGTCCGGGATCATCGTCGGCCTGGGCGAGACGAACGACGAGGTGGTCGAGACGCTCCGCGACCTGCGCGCGAACGGCGTCGACGTGGTCACGATCGGCCAGTACCTGCAGCCGAGCGCGAAGCACGCGGCGATCGACCGCTGGGTGCATCCGGACGAGTTCCGCTGGCTGCGCGAGCAGGGCGAGGCGCTCGGGTTCGGCTCGGTCTTCTCCGGCCCGCTCGTGCGCTCGAGCTACCGCGCCGACGAGCAGAAGCATGCGGCCGCGACCGGCCGCGGCGCGGTCACGTACTAGCGGGACCGCACGCCGCAACGAACGGCGGAGGGCCGCGCTGGGCGGCGCTAATCCCCCCGTGGGCGGCCCTCCGCGTCGTCGTGCCGGGCGAGCGCTAGTGCTCGCGCTTGTGGCCGTCGCGATGGCCGTTCGAGCCGCCGATCGCGTGACCGATGCTGCCCCAGCCGCTGGCGTCGCCGCGGTCGGCGTGGAGCGCCAGCCACGGGACGAGCGCGCTCGCGATCGGCGTGCCGAGACCGGTCGCGAGGTCGTAGCCGTTGTCGGCCGTGTAGCCGTCGATCGGCGTGCCGTACGGCGCTCCGAGGAGCGGCGTCAGATCGGGCAGCGAGTTGTTCGACCCGTCGGCGACGTCGTGGAAGAAGCGCGACGCGAACCGGCCGGCCGTCCCGACCTGGTACAGCGGCTTGTTGATCGCCCCGACGCGGCCGCGACCGAGCTGGTCGGCGATCGCGACGAGCCCGGCCCACTGCGGCGAGCCGGCGCTCGCGCCGCCGAACAGCCAGTACGCGCTGCAATTCGCCGTGTCGGTGATCGGACACTGGAGACTCGAGCTCCAGACCACCATCACGCCGTCCAGCACGCCGGCGTTGTACGAGACGTCCGGGACGCCGCGCATGCTCTCGCCGCCGTTGCCGCCCCTGCCGCCGTTGCCGCCCCTGCCGCGGTCGCCGCCTCGGTCGGAGTGCGCCGCGGTGTTGCGACCGTTCAGCGCCGACGCCTGGTAGCTCGGGCGGGAGTAGACGACCGAGAGTCCGCCGCCGCCCGCGGATGCGCCGCCGAGAACGTCGGACTGGTTCCACGTCGTCTCCGACTGGTACTGGCCCGTCGTTCCGTCGGCGGTCAGATCCGTGCCGCCGACGCCCGTGACGTACGGGTCGGAGGCGGGCGTGCTGACGGCCTTGAAATAGGCGCTGCTGTCGCAGGTGTACTGGCCGGCCCCCGCGTCGCCCGATGACGCGAGCAGGGTGATGCCCCGGCGCGTCATCTGCTGGAAGAGCTGGTGCTGCCGGTCGAGCAGGGCGGGATCCATGCACTGCTCCGCCTCGCCGTAGCTCTGCGAGAGGACGTCGCCGGCGTTGTTGTCGTAGACCCACTGCGTCGCGTCGAGCATGTCGCTGTCGCTCGAGGACTTCGCGACGACGAGGACGATCTTCGCCCCGGGCGCGACGACATGCGCCCACTCGACGTCGAGCGACGTCTCGCCCGACCAGCCGTCGGCCTCCACCTGGCCCGACGGGGTACCGACCCCGAACGGCGCCACGATCTGGAAGCTCGGCGGGTCCGGGAGCCCCCAGAGGGCGTCGAAGCCGGCCAGATCCGACTGGATGGTCGGGCTGCCGTAGGCGTCGATGATCACGATCGTCTGGCCGCTCCCGTCCAGGTGGCGGTCGAGCAGCGGCTGGATCGAGTACGCCGCCCGGATCTGGTCGGGGCCGTAGCAGAAGGTGACGCCGAACGGGTTGTTCGGGCTGCTGGGGTCCTGGCAGGCGAACACGACGGAGCCCTGCGCCCCCGCCATCGGCTGGCCGATCGACTGGTAGAGCGCGGCCGGCCCGCTCGCCGGCGTCATGACCTGGCGGGCTGCAGTCCCGCCGCCGGCCGTCGCAGTGAATGCGGCGATCGCAGCACCGACCCCGGCGAGCATGAGCAGCGTCCGCCACCGTCTGCGTGGATGGATCATCAGGCGATTCCTCTCTCTCCCTCGGTCTGGAGCGCTGGCGCTCCTTTGCTGCGCAACGGTCGCATCGTGCACCCGAATCATGTGACTCGCAATCCCTAAATTCGGGCGAGATTCGCACTATCATTCGAGACGTGCGCTGGGTTCTCCTCGTCGCCGCCGCTCTCCTCGCCGCCGCCCCGGCCTCCGCGACACGGCCGCCGGGAGCCCCGCCGGTCGCGGTGACGGCACCGGCGCCTCGACGGTGGCGACGACGCCGGCGCCGGGCGCCACCGTCGCGGTCGGCGGCTACCCGCTCGTGTGCGGCCGTCCGCTGGGCACGCTGAAGATCGTCTTTCCGGCGTCGGCCCGGCTGCCGCGGGTGATCGCGCCGACGGCGGTCACGCTCGCGGGCGTCGCCGTCTCACGCGTCCACGTCGCGCACCGCACGGTCACGATCACCCTTCTGCCGCGCGGCATCACCTGCCACTCGATCTCGCTCGGGCCGCTGACGATCCACTTCGCGACGTCCGCCCGGGTCCGCCTCGTCGGCCGGCGAACCGCGAATGCGACGGTGCAGCACGCCACCCGCGCCTTCCGGGCGCGGGTGACGATCGCATCCTGACGCGGCGGCCGCGTTACGAGCCGTGCGGCTTCGCCATCGCGCGATAGTCGAGCGCCTCGTCGAGCACCGAGTCCTCGACGCCCATCTCCCGCGCGACCTCGCGGAACGACCGGCCGGACGACGCCGCCTCCTTGACGATCTCGGACGCCTTGTCGTAGCCGATGTACGGGTTCAGCGCGGTCGCGGCGGAGAGGGTCAGCTCCGCGTAGCTCTCGCAGGTCTCGCGATTCGCCTCGATCCCGTCGACGCACTTCTCGGCGAACAGCCGGCAGGCGCTCGCGAGCAGGCTCACCGAGTCGAGGATGTTGCGCGCCAGCAGCGGCACGAAGACGTTCAGCTCGAAGTGGCCCTGCATGCCGCCGACGGCGATCGCGGTGTCGTTCCCCATCACCTGGGCGGCGACCTGGGTCACGACCTCGGGGATGACGGGGTTGACCTTGCCCGGCATGATCGAGCTGCCCTTCTGGAGCTCCGGCAGCGAGATCTCCGCGAGGCCGGCGCGCGGGCCGGAGCCGAGATAGCGGATGTCGTTCGCGATCTTCGTCAGCGAGACGGCGAGCGTCTTCAAGGCCCCCGACGCCTCGACGATCCCGTCGCGGGCGGCCTGCGCCTCGAACGGGTCGGCGGGCGCCGAGATCGCCAGGCCCGTCTCCTGCGAGAGCAGGTCGCGGACGCGTGCGGCGAACTCGGGATGCGTGTTCAGGCCGGTGCCGGTGGCGGTGCCCCCGAGCGGGATCCGGCCGAGCCGCGGCAGCGAGTCCTGGACGCGCTCGATCCCCTGGCGCACCTGCGCCGCGTAGCCGGCGAACTCCTGGCCGAGCGTGACGGGGACGGCGTCCATCCAGTGCGTGCGCCCCGACTTGACGACGTCGTCGAACTCGCGCGCCTTCGCCTCGAGCGACGAGGCCAGCGTGTCCATCGCGGGCAGCAGGTCGCTCGTGATCTCGTCGAGCGCGGCGAGGTGCACGGCCGACGGGAAGACGTCGTTCGAGGACTGCCCCATGTTGACGTGGTCGTTCGGGTGCACGCCCTCGCCGGCGAGGGTGGCGATCACCTCGTTCGCGTTCATGTTCGAGGACGTGCCGGAGCCGGTCTGGAAGACGTCGATCGGGAACTGGTCGTCGAGCTCGCCCCGGGCGATCCGCTCCGCGGCGGCCGCGATCCGCTCGGCCAGGTCGGCGTCGAGCAGCCCGAGGTCGGCGTTCACCCGCGCCGCGGCGCCCTTGATCCGGCCGAGCCAGCGCGCGACCGGCGCCGGGATCGGCTCCCCGGAGACGGGGAAGTTGTCGACGGCCTTGGCGGTCTCGCCGCCCCACAGCTGCTGCTTCTCCTCGGTCTGGCTCATGGCGTCCTCCGGGTCGTCGCGCGGCGAGGCCGCACCTCGCCGACTGCGTTCGAGTGTAGGGGAACGCTGCCGGGAGACGCGGCGTCGGGCATCCGCGCTCTCGCGGATGAGCGGTGCGGGGTTACGCGACCGAGGGGAGCCGGCGCTCTTCGACCGGCAGCGCACGCAGCTCGCCCCGCTCCGGCTCGGTCAGCTCGAGCATCGGCGCCCACCCGAGGTAGCCGCAACGCGGGCACTCGGGCGAATCGAACCGGCTGAACACGCTGCGCCGGATGAGGCGCGTGTGACCGCAGCTGAGGCATTCGGCGACGAGCGATTCCATGCACAGGGTCCATCGGCGCGGTGCGCGCAGGTGAGACTCCCCCATCGGGGGGATGCCGTCAGGCGCGCGACGAGGCGCGCTCGGCGGCGGCCAGGAGCTCGTCCCAGCTGCAGAGCTTCACCCGCGGCCGGCCGGTCCGCTCGCCCGCCGCGCGCTCGGCCTCGTCGATCGCGGCCCAGCCCGCGTAGGCGACGAAGCGGACGCCGCGCTCGGCGAGCAGGCCCTCGACGGCGGAGGCGGGAACGCCCTTGCGCACGAGCGTGCCGGATGCGTCGTCCTCGAGCAGCAGCTCCGCCGTCTCGGTCGCATCCTTCTTGTTCGTGCCGATCACGCCGGAGGGGCCGCGCTTGATCCAGCCCGCGCAGTAGACGCCGGCGACAGGCTCGCCGTCCGGGCCGAGCACGCGGCCGCGCTCGTTGGGGATCGTGCCGCGGCGCTCGTCGAACGGCACCCCCGGAACGGCGACGCCGCGGTAGCCGACGCTGCGGAAGACGAGACCGCAGCCCAGCGTCTCGCGCTCGTCGGTCGGGACGGCGGCGACGTAGCCGCCGTCGCCTGGCTCGAGGCGGTTGCGCACGAGCTCGATCCCCGTGACGCGATCCTCGCCGAGGATCGCGGCGGGCGAGACGCAGAAGCGGAGGACGAGGCGCTTCGGCTTCCCCGCGGGCTCGCGGGCGGCGTACTCGCGCAGCACCTCCAGGTTCCGCTGCGCGTTCGTGTCGCCGGCGAGCGCCGCCTCGCTGGCCGGGTCGAGCTGGAGGTCGGCCGGATCGACGATCACGTCTGCGCCGGCGAGCTCGCCGAGCTCGATCAGCTCGGGGGTCGTGAAGGCGGCCTGCGCGGGCCCCCGGCGGGCGACCATCACGATCTCCCGGATCCCGCAGCCGCCGATCGCCTCGATCGCCGCATCGCTCGTGTCGGTGGGCGCGAGCTCCTCGGGCGTGAGAGCGAGCATCCGGGCGACGTCGACGGCGACGTTGCCCGCACCGACCACGATCGCCCGCGAACCGGAGAGGTCGAACGAGAGCTCCTCGTAGTCGGGGTGGCCGTTGTACCAGGCGACGAACTCCGTCGCCGGCCACGAGCCCGGCAGGTCCTCGCCGGAGATTCCCATGCGCCGGTCGGTCTGGGCGCCGACCGAGTAGACGACCGCGTCGTAGAGGGCGGCCAGGTCCGAGTGGTGCAGGTCGCGGCCGACCTCGACGTTGCCGAGGAAGCGGAAGCCGTCCCGCTCGGCGATCCGTTCGAACGCGCGCGAGACCGACTTGATCTTCGGGTGGTCGGGCGCGACACCGAGGCGAACGAGGCCCCACGGCGTCGGCAGGCGCTCGATCAGGTCGACCTCGACCGCCGCCTCCCCGCCGAGCAGAGCGCCCGCGGCATAGAAACCGGCCGGGCCCGAGCCGACGACCGCGACCCGCAGCGGCCGCTCGCTTCCGTTCTCGCCCACGGGATCGATGCTAGACGCTGTCGCGGCGGCAGGCGTGCGGGATTGTCCGAAGCTCCGCTAGTGGGAGCAGCCGGAGCCGCAACCGGCGTCGGCGTCGGCCGGAGCCTCGCCGTCGGCGACCTGGAAGGAGTGCCCGCAGCCGCACGACGAGACCGCGTTCGGGTTCTCGATCTTGAAGCCGGACTCCTGGATCGTCTCCAGGTAGTCGACCTGCGCGCCCATGAGGTACGGGGCGCTGAACGGATCGACGACCACCGACACGCCCTCGCAGTCGAACTCGTGGTCGCCCTCCTGGGCGCCGCGGTCGAAGCCGAGGCCGTACTGGAAGCCGGAGCAGCCACCGCCCTCGATCGCGACCCGCAGCACGGAGACGTCGGCCTCGGTCTCCATCAGCGCGCGGATCTTCGTCGCCGCGGCCGGCGTGAGGGACACGATGCTGTCGGTGCGCTCCTTGATCTCCATGCTCTGCATCGTAGCAACGTCCACGTGCCTCGAAGGGGTGACGCTCGAGGGCCTGCGGAGCGGGACTTTGTAACAGCAGACTCACGCTTGCCAGCGGGGTTTCGGTACCCGCAAGTGCACCCCGCTGCTGCTTGATAACGTCAGCCGTCGGTGGGCGCTCGCGACAGCCGGAACGGAGAAGGAGAGCGCGGCTGAATGCTGCACGACTGGTTGCCATTCCTGATCTACGGACTGATGGCCCTCGCCATCCCGGCGTCGATGATCGCAATGTCGTTCGCCTTCGCGCAGCGTCCCGCCCGCCGCACCCGCGCCCGCACCGTCCCGTTCGAGTCCGGCGTGTCGACGGGACCGATGACGCGGCAGCGCTTCAACGTCAGCTTCTACCTGACGGCGATGCTCTTCATCGTCTTCGACATCGAGATCGTGTTCCTCTATCCGCTCGCGGTGCAGCTGCACGCGCTCGGCTGGTTCGGGTTCTCCGAGTTCGCGTTCTTCGTCGTGATCCTGCTCGTCGCGTACGTGTACATCTGGCGCAAGGGCGCCCTCGAGTGGTGAATGGCTGACCGCCCGACCCGCCTCCGCGACCACGGCCTCCAGTCGGAGCGGCTGCTCTGGCCGACGAAGGGCCCGTCGAACTTCGAACGGGAGCTGGGCGCCGACGAGCTCGAGCAGGCGCTCGGGCTGACCACGCTGGAGAAGGCCGTGCGCTGGGCGCAGACGAAGTCGATGTGGCCCGACACCTTCGGCCTCGCCTGCTGCGCGATCGAGATGATGTCCATCGTCTCCTCGCGCTACGACCTCGCCCGCTTCGGAATGGAGGCGTTCCGCTCCTCGCCGCGCCAGGCCGACCTGTTGATCGTCTCCGGCCGCGTCGCGCACAAGATGGCGGAGCCGCTGCGCCAGATCTACGACCAGATGCTCGAGCCGAAGTGGGTGATCGCGATGGGCGCCTGCGCGAGCTCGGGCGGGATGTTCAACAACTACACGATCCTCCAGGGCGTCGACCGCATCGTCCCCGTCGACATCTACGTGCCCTTCTGCCCGCCGCGGCCGGAGGCGCTGATGGAGGGGATCATCCGGCTCCACGAGGCGCACCTCGCGGGCCTCCCGCCGGCCTACGAGCGGCGCGGGGTGGCCACGTGAGCGGCTTCGAGGAGATGCCCGGCTTCGTGTCGATGCGCGAGAGCGGCGACATGCCGACCGTCGTCGTCGAAACCGCGCAGCTGCGCGAGGCGTGCCTCTACGCGCGCGACGGGCTCGGCTTCGACGTCTGCGTCGACGTGGTCGCGACGGACTATCTCGGCTGGGGCGGCAAGGGCGTCTCCGGCTACATCGGCACCCCGGCCGGCCGCGACATCGTCCACCCCGCCACGCAGGGCCTGCAGGCGCTGCCCGAGCCGAAGCCGAAGCGCTTCTCGGTCAGCTACCACCTGCTCGCGCTGCGCCAGGGCGCGCCGCGCGCGCGGCTGCGCTGCTGGATCGACGAGGGCGAGCACGTGCCGAGCGTCGTCTCCGTCTGGCCGACCTGCGACTGGCACGAACGCGAGCAGTACGACCTGATGGGCGTCGAGTTCGACGGCCATCCGAATCTGACCCGGATCCTGATGCCGGACGACTGGGAGGGGCACCCGCTCCGCAAGGACTACCCGGTCGGCGGCGAGCCCGTCCGCTTCTCCGACGCCGAATGACGATCGCCCCCGAGAGCACCGGCGGCACACGGCGCTGGCCGATCGCCTTCGATCCGCCCTACGACGGCTCGCGCATCCCGAGCCGCGTCCCGACGATCCTCGACGTGGCCGCGGAGCTGCGCGACACCGAAGACGTCTTCCAGATCAACTTCGGGCCGAACCACCCGTCCACGCACGGCGTGCTCCGGCTGATCGTCGACCTCTACGGCGAGGAGGTGGTCGGGCTCTCCGCGGTGGTCGGCTACCTCCACACCGGCTTCGAGAAGACGATGGAGACGAAGACCTACTGGAAGTGCGTCACCTATCCCGAGCGGATCGACTACGTCGGCTACCAGAACAACGAGCTCGTCTTCTCGCTCGCGGTCGAGCGGTTGCTCGGGCTCGAGGCCCCCGAGAAGGCGACCTGGATGCGGATGCTCCTCTGCGAGCTGAACCGCATCCACTCGCACCTCGTCTTCCTCGGCACCTCCGCGCTCGAGCTGGGGGCGATCTCGATGTTCTGGTACTGCTTCCGCGAGCGGGAGCAGATCCTCGACCTGTTCGAGCTGGCGACCGGCCAGCGGATGCACACCCGCTACTTCCAGGTCGGCGGCCTCGCAGAGGACATCCCGGCGGGCTTCTACCCCGAGTGCCGGAAGTTCGTCGAGTGGATGCCGCACGCGCTCGACGACTACCTCGCGCTCCTCGATCGCAACCAGATCTGGCTCGAGCGGACGCGAGGCGTCGGCGTGCTCTCGCCGCAGGACGCGATCGCGCTCGGGCAGACCGGCCCGAACCTGCGCGCGTCCGGGGTCGACTGGGACCTCCGCCGCGACCAGCCGTA
This sequence comes from uncultured Actinomycetes bacterium, assembly GCA_963746895.1. Taxonomy (GTDB): domain Bacteria; phylum Actinomycetota; class Thermoleophilia; order Gaiellales; family Gaiellaceae; genus Palsa-739. The sequence continues at coordinate 272,166 of CAVVDI010000005.1, forward strand.
CCTCGCGTACGACCAGGTCGACTTCCAGGTGCCGGTCTACCCGAACGGCGACGTCTACGACCGCTACCGCGTGCGCATGGACGAGATGGCCGAGTCGACGCGGATCGTCCGCCAGTGCCTCGACCGGCTGGAGCGGATGGACGGGTGGCCGTGGATCGCGGACGACCGAAAGGTCGTCCTGCCGCCGCGCGAGGAGCTCCACACCTCGATGGAGTCGCTGATCCACCATTTCAAGATCGTCACGGAGGGGTTCCGCGTCCCCGAGGGCGAGATCTACGTGGCGATCGAGTCGCCGCGCGGCGAGTCGGGCTGCTACCTCGTCTCGGACGGAGGCCCGAAGCCGTGGCGCGTCCACTTCCGCTCGCCGTCGTTCGTCGCGCTCGAGGCCACGGCGACCTGCATGCACGACGCGCTGGTCGCCGACCTGATCGCGATCGTCGGCTCGCTCGACGCGGTGATGGGGGACACCGACCGATGACCGAGCTGTACGACGAGATCCAGGAGGTGCGGACGCTGCTATCCGGAGGGGACGCGCTCGGCGGTGCTGCCGGCGCTGCGGCTCGCCCAGGAGCGCTACGGCTGGCTCTCGCGGGAGGCGCTCGAGGAGGTGGCGGATGCGCTCGAGCTGACGCCGGCGTACTGCTTCTCGGTCGCGAGCTTCTACGACATGTTCCATCTCGAGCCGGTCGGCCGGCACACCGTCGAGGTCTGCACCAACGTCTGCTGCGGGCTCGTCAACGCGCAGGCCGTGCTCGACGCGTTCCAGCGCGAGCTCGGCGTCGGCCCCGGCGAGACGACCGGGGACGGCGAGGTGACCCTGCGCGCCGTCGAATGCCTCGGCGGCTGCTCGACGCCGACGCTCGTCGCCGTCGACCACCGCTACCGGCAGTCGGTGACGCCGGCGGACGTGCCCTCGATCGTGGCGGAGCTGCGACAATGGCAGCGGGCGTAGGCTCGACGGAGCCCGCCCAGGAGCGGAGGCGCCGGCTTCGCCGGCGCCGGAGCGGAAGAGTTGACGACCGTCCGGGTCGCCGACGGTCCGGCGCTCGTCCTCGCGGGCTTCGAGGGCGAGCCCCTCCGCGACCTCGACGCGTATCGCGCCGTCGGCGGCTACGAGCAGCTGGAGAAGGCGCGCGCGCGAGGAGCCGCAGACGTGATCGCCGAGGTGATCGAGTCGAACCTGCGCGGCCGCGGCGGCGCCTTCTTCCCGACCGGCCGCAAGATGAGCTTCATCCCGACACCCGACAAGATCGCGAAGCCGATCTACATCACCGTCAACGCCGACGAGTCGGAGCCGGGGACGTTCAAGGACCGCGAGATCATGCTCAAGGTCCCGCACCGGCTGATCGAGGGGTGCCTGATCGCGGCGCACGCCATCCGCTCGAAGCAGATCTACATCTACATCCGCGGCGAGTACTTCGCCGAGTACGAGTCGCTGCAGGGGGCGCTCGACCAGGCGCGCGACGCCGGCATCCTCGCCGACGTCGAGATCGTCATCCACCGCGGCGCCGGCGCGTACATCTGCGGCGAGGAGACGGCGCTGCTCGAGTCGCTCGAGGGCAAGCGCGGGCAGCCGCGGTCGAAGCCGCCGTTCCCGGCGATCTCAGGGCGTCTACGCCTCGCCGACGCTGATCAACAACGTCGAGTCGATCACGACGATCCCCGCCGTCCTCGCCGTCGGCCCGGAGGAGTACGCGACGATCGGCGCGCCGCCGGACTCGACCGGAACGCGCCTCTTCTGCCTCTCTGGCAACGTCGAACGGCCCGGCGTCTACGAGGCGCCGCACGGGATCACCGCCCGCCACCTGATCGAGGACATCGGCGGCGGCCTACCCGAGGGTCGGACGCTGAAGGCGGTGATGATGGGCGGGCTCGTCGTTCCCGGTGATGACCCCGGACGACCTCGACACGCCGCTCGACGCGAACTCGCTCGGCCAGAAGGGCTACTTCATCGGCTCGGGCGTCGTGAGCGTGATCGACGACCGCACATGCATGATCCAATTCGCGCTGCGGGTCGCGCAGTTCTACATGCACGAGTCGTGCGGGAAGTGCACGCCGTGCCGCGTCGGCACGCGTTGGCTCGTCCAGCTCCTGCGCGCCGTCGAGAACGGCACCGCGAAGGAGTCCGACCTCCACCTCGCGCTCGACGTCTGCGACCGGATCATCGGCAAGTGCCTCTGCGTCCTCGGCGACTCCGACGCGATGATCGTCGCGAGCTGCGTGACGAAGTTCCGCGACGAGTTCCGGGCGCACCTCGAGCACGGCGGCTGCCCGTTCGGGCACGACTCGCAGCTCGACGGCCTGTTCGCGCCGGTCGACCAGCACTCCCACACCCCGGTCGCGCAGGAGGCGCTGGCGTGAGCACGCCCGAGCTCGTCCGCGTCACCGTCGACGGCCAGGACGTCCACGTCCCGAAGGGGACGGGCCTCGTCGAGACGGCGCTCGCCGCCGGGGTCGAGATCCCGGTCTTCTGCTACGAGCCGCGGCTCGGGCCGCCGGTCGGCGCCTGCCGCATGTGCCTCATCGAGGTCGAGGGGATGCCGAAGCTCCAGGCCGGCTGCACGCTGACCGCACAGGACGGGATGGTCGTGAAGACGGCGCGCACCTCGGAGAAGGCGGCCGAGGGCCAGAACGCGACCCTCGAGTTCATCCTCGTCAACCACCCGCTCGACTGCCCGGTCTGCGACAAGGGCGGCGAGTGCCCGCTGCAGGACCTGACCTTCCGCTACGGCCCGGGCTCGACGCGGATGAGCTTCGAGAAGCTGACCTTCGAGAAGCCGATCCCGATCTCGCCGACGATCGCGCTCGACCGCGAGCGCTGCATCCTCTGCTACCGCTGCACGCGCTTCAGCGAGACCGTCTCCGAGGACGGCCAGCTCGTGGCCGCGAACCGCGGCGCGATGTCCGTGATCACGACCTTCGAGGACGAGCCCTACAGCGGCGCCTTCACGGGCAACGTCACCGAGCTCTGCCCGGTCGGTGCGCTGCTGCCGACGCAGTACCGCTTCGAGGCGCGGCCGTGGGAGATCACCGAGGTGCCGACGGTCTGCGGCCTCTGCCCCGTCGGCTGCAACGTCAGCGCGACGATGCGCGAGGGCAAGGTCAAGCGGATCCTCTCCCGCAACCACCCGGAGATCGACGAGGGCTGGATCTGCGACAAGGGCCGCTTCGCCTTCCCGCACCTCCGCGCCGACGACCGGATCCTCGAGCCGATGAGGCGCGTCCGCCGCCAGGGCTTCGAGCAGGTGGCATGGAACGAGGCGCTCGACACCGCGGAGGAGCTGCTGCGCAGCGCGCGGGGCCGCATCGTCACGGCCCTCTCCGGCTCGGAGACGGTCGAGCAGGCCTACGCGCTCGGCGCGCTCCTGCGCCGTGGGCTCGACTCGCACCAGGCGATGCTCCCCGAGGAGGTCTCGGGCGCGCTCGACGCGTACCGGCTGCCGCTCTCGGCGATCCGCGACGCCGACGTCGTCGTCGTCCTCGGCGACGTGCCGGTGGTCGAGCGGGCGCCGGTGGTCGACCTCTGGATCAAGGCGGCGCGCCGCCGGGGCGCGCGCGTCCTCGACGAGGTCGACGAGGAGGCGATCGGCGAGGCGGAGCGGGTCGTGCTCGTCTGGTCCGGGCCCGGCGGCCGCGGCGGCGCCCACGTCGCGCAGCTCGCCGAGCGGCTGAAGCCTCGCCGGCCGGGAGGGCTGCGGCGCCTTCTACCTCCCCGAGACGCCGAACGGCCGCGGCGTCGCCGACGCCTGGGCGGCCTGCTGCGACGACGAGGGCGAGAGCCCGGAGCCGATCGGGCTGCTCGTCGTCTCCGGCGACGAGGCGGCGGGAAACGAGAACGTGCGCGCCCTCGCCGAGCAGGCCGAGGCGGTGATCGTGATCTCGATGTTCCACGGCCTCGCCACCGGCTGGGCCGACCTCGTGCTGCCGGGCACGAGCTACCTCGAGCGCGAAGGCACCCTCGTCAACCTCGAGGGGCGCCTGCAGCGGCTGCGCCGCACCGCGACCCCGCCCTGCCCCGACGAGCTCGAGTGGATCTCGCAGCTGGCGGCGCGCTTCGACGTCGACCTCTCGCCGTACGCGGCCGGGCTCTTCGCCGAGGTCTCGGAGCGCTGCTACGGCGGCCTCGCGTTCGGCGAGGTGGGCGAGCGCGCGCCGCTGCGCGTCTATCCGGACGCGCCGGAGCACGTGGCCGCGGACGCCCTGCCCGCCGCGGAGCCCAAGCCGCGCGCAGGCCAGATCCGGCTCGTCGCCTACAGGCCGCTCTTCTCCGGGCCGGAGGTCGAGCGCGTGACGGAGCTGCAGTTCCAGCGCCCGCAGGCCGAGCTCGAGCTCTCGACCGAGGATGCCGCGAAGCGCAAGATCGCGACCGGCGACCTCGTCACCCTCGGCTCGAACGGCGGCGCGATCACGCTGCCCGCCCGGGTCAACCGCCGGCTGCGCACGGGGATCGCGCGTGTCGCGATCGAGCACGCCGAAGGACTGAGCGGCGTCGTCGAGATCGCGAAGGCCCGCTCGGAGGTCGACGCATGAGCGAGCCCTGGTGGATCTCGCTCATCAAGGCCGTGGTGATCGTCAACGTCGTGCTCGTCCTGTTCGCGTACCTGACGCTGATCGAGCGCAAGCTGATGGGGCGGATGCAGCTCCGCTACGGCCCGAACCGGGCCGGCCCCTTCGGCCTGCTGCAGCCGATCGCCGACCTCGTGAAGCTCGTCCGCAAGGAGGCGTTCGCGCCGTCGAGCGCGATCGAGATCCCGTACATCCTCGCGCCGATCATCTCCGCCTTCACCGCGATCGCGGCGTTCTCCGTCATCCCGTGGGGGCCGGGCTGGACGGTCAACGGCTGGCGGATCAACGGCGAGGTCGCGAACGTCTCGATCGGGCTGCTGCTGATCTTCGCGCTCGGCTCGATCGGCATCTACGGCTTCATCGTCGGCGGCTGGGCCTCCGAGTCGAAGTTCTCGATCCTCGGCTCGATGCGCACCTGCGCGCAGCTCGTCTCGTACGAGGTCTCGCTCGCGCTGAGCGTGCTCGGCGTCGTCATCCTCGGCCGCTCGCTCAACCTCTCGGAGATCGTCCACCGGCAGGGCGAGTTCCTGCCCTTCGTCGCGCCGCAGTTCGTCGGGATGCTGATCTTCTTCATCGGCGGCATCGCCGAGACGAGCCGCGCGCCCTTCGATCTGCCGGAGGCCGAGCAGGAGCTCGTCGCCGGCTACCACACCGAGTACTCGGGAATGCGCTGGGGCCTCTTCCAGATGGCCGAGTACATCAACATGATCACGCTCTCCGGCCTGATGGTGACGCTCTTCTTCTCGGGCTGGCACGGGCCGTGGGACATCGGCCCGATCTGGTTCCTGCTCAAGCTGATGGGCGTCCTCTTCGTCTTCATCTGGCTGCGCACGACGCTGCCGCGGCTGCGCTACGACCAGCTGATGCGCTTCGGCTGGAAGGTGCTCCTTCCCGTCGCGACGATCAATGCCGTCGTCACCGCCGCCTTGGTGGTGGCGTTCCAATGAGCGTCGGCTCGACAGAGCTCATCCGGGAGCGGACGCGTCGGCCCCGGCCGGCGGCGGGAGCGGGGAACATGAGCGTCGGCTCGACAGAGCTCATCCGGGAGCGGACGCGTCGGCCCGGCCGGCGCGGGAGCGGGGAACATGAGCGTCGGCTCGACAGAGCTCATCCGGGAGCGGACGCGTCGGCCCGGCCGGCGGCGGGAGCGGGGAACATGAGCCCGCAGCCGATCTCGACGCTGAAGGGGTTCGGCGTCACCTTCAAGCAGATCTTCAAGAAGCCGATCACGCAGCAGTACCCGGAGTTCAAGCGGCCGGTCTACCCGCGCTTCCGCGGCCGCCACCGGCTCCATCTGCACGAGAACGGGCTCGAGAAGTGCGTCGGCTGCTCGCTCTGCGCGGCCGCCTGCCCGTCGGACTGCATCCGCGTGATCGCGGCCGAGAACACGCCGGAGAACCGCGTCTCGGCGGGCGAGCGCTACGCGCGCATCTACGAGATCAACATGAGCCGCTGCATCTTCTGCGGCTACTGCGAGCTCGCCTGCCCGTTCGACGCGATCACGCTCGGCAACGAGTACGAGCTCGCGGAGCACAACCGCGACGACCAGATCTACACGAAGGACATGCTGCTGGCCCCGCCGATGAAGCAGATCCCGGTCGCCGACCCCGATCTCTACGACACCCCGATTCCCTACTACAGGACGCACTCGTGACCTCGCTTCGCCTTCGGCTCGCTCGCGTGGGGGAAACCATGTTTCCCCCACGGTCCCCCTTCTTCGCGGCGGCGAGTGGCCGGCGGCCATGTGCGCTCCGGCGAGAGCGCGGTCTCGCCTCCGCGCGCAGGAGCGCATTCGACCATGGATCGGAGCCTGGCCCGTGCTGATCGCTGCGTACTCGGCAGGCGGCGCGCTCGTCTGGATCGTCTGGGTCGGCGCCGCCTTCGCGTGCCTCGCGTCAGGCGTGGCGGTCGTCTCGTTCTCGAACCCGTTCTACTCGGCGCTCGCGCTGATCGGGAACCTCGGCTCCCTCGCCGTGCTCTACCTGCTCGTCTCGGCCGAGTTCGTCGCCGCGGCGCAGGTGCTCGTCTACGCGGGCGCGGTGATGGTGATGTTCCTGTTCGTGATCGCGTACGTCGGCCCGCGCATGGAGGCGCCGTGGGCCGGCGGCCCGAGCCTGCAGACGCTGGGCGCGGTGCTCGCGGCCGGGGCGCTGCTGACGGAGATCATCGTCGCCGTCGCGCTCGAGGCCGGCGGCTCGCTCCGCCGCTCCGCGCCGATCGACGCCGGCTTCGGCTCGCCGGCCTGGATCGGGCGCATCTTCCTCACCGACCATCTGCTCGCGTTCGAGATCACCTCGATCGTGCTGCTCGTCGCGGCCGTCGGCGGCGTGATCCTCGGCTCGCACACGAAACGCCCCCTCCCCGCCGACGAGCTCCCCGCCGAGGAGCCGCGGGAGGTGGCGCAGGTCTCGTGACGGGCCCGGGAGTCGCCTGGTACCTCGGCGTCGCCGCGTTCCTCTTCGGGACGGGCGCGCTCGGCGTGCTGATCCGCCGCAACATCCTGATCGTGCTGCTCTCGCTCGAGATCATGCTGAACGGGGCGAACCTCGCCCTGATCGCGTTCTCGCGCCAGGCGGGGAACGGCGCCGGCCAGATCTTCGCGCTCGCCGTGATGGCCGTGGCCGCGTCGGAGGTCTGCGTCGGCCTCGGCCTGGTGGTCGCCCTGCACCGGCGGCGGCTCGCGATCGACGTCGACACGCTCTCGGAGCTGCGCGGATGACGGGCGGAGGCTGGCTCTGTCTCCTGGCGCCCCTCGCGGGAACGATCCTGATCCTGCTCGGAGGGACGCGGATCTCGCACCGGACGGCCGCCTGGATCTCGACCGGGAGCGTCTTCGCCGCGTTCGGCGGCGCCGTCTGGGCGTTCCTCTCGCTCCGCTCGCAGGCGGCCACGCGGGCTCGCTCTCGACCGCGTGGACGTGGCTCGAGAGCGGCGGCTTCAGGGTCGGGCTGCAGGTGCTCGTCGACCCGCTCAGCGCCGTGATGATGCTGATCGTCAGCGGCGTCGGCGCCCTGATCGTCCTCTACTCGGTGGGCTACATGGACGGCGACCAGGAGGAGCGGCGCTACTTCGCGTACATGTCGCTGTTCGTCTTCTCGATGCTCCTGCTCGTCGAGGGCGGCAACCTCCTGCTGCTGCTCGTCGGCTGGGGCCTCGTCGGCCTCTCGTCGTACCTGCTGATCGGCTTCTGGCACGAGCGGCCGAGCGCGGTCCAGGCGGCGAAGAAGGCGTTCGTGATGAACGCGTTCGGCGACGCGACGATGGCGCTCGCGCTGTTCGTCCTGATCGCGCACTCGGGCTCGCTCTCCTTCGCGGGCTCGTTCGCGACCGCCGGCCACCTCTCGCAGACGACGGTCGACCTCGTCGCGCTCGGGCTGCTCGGCGGCGCGGCCGCGAAGTCGGCGCAGCTGCCGCTCCACACCTGGCTGCCCGACGCGATGGAGGGCCCGACCCCGGTCAGCGCGCTCATCCACGCCGCGACGATGGTGACCGCGGGCGTGTACCTGATCGCGCGCACCCACCCGATCTTCGAGCAGGCGCGGACGATCGAGCTGATCGCCGCCGGCACGGGCGCGCTCACGCTCGTCGTCGCCGGGCTGATCGCCCTCGTCCAGACCGACATCAAGCGCGTGATCGCCTACTCGACGATGTCGCAGATCGGCTACATGTTCCTCGGCGTCGGGGTCGGCGCATACGCGGGCGGGATGTTCCACCTGATGACGCATGCGTTCTTCAAGGCGCTGCTGTTCATGGCCGCGGGCGTCGTCATCCACGCGCTCGCGGGCGAGCAGGACATCCGGCGGATGCGCGGGATCGGCGCGCTCATGCCGCTCACGAAGTGGTGCTTCCTCGCCGGGGCGCTCGCGCTCGTCGGCGTGCCGCCGTTCAGCGGCTTCTTCTCGAAGGACTCGATCGTCGCCGCGACGGTGAACCTCGGCTGGTACGGCTGGGTCTTCTGGGCGTGCGGCGTCGCGGGCGCGTTCCTGACCGGCCTCTACACCTTCCGCCTCTGGTTCCTCGTCTTCCCCGGCGAGCCGAGCGAGTTCGTGCGCGAGCACCACCACGCGCACCACGGCAAGGAGGGGCCGTGGACGATGCTGCTCCCGGTCGGCGTGCTCGCCGTGCTCGCGACGATCGGCGGCTGGCTGCAGTGGGCGCCGAAGTGGCACCCGTTCACGACCTGGCTCGAGCCCGCGGCCCGGACGCTCGCGATCGCCGAGCCGACCGCCCGCCAGGAGTACCTCACCTCCGTCGCCACGGTGGCCGCGGGCCTCGCCGGGATCGCCGTCGCCTGGGCGGTCTACGCCGGCGGCCGCGTCCGCGTGCCCGTCGCGCCGGCGGTTCGCCGCGCGCTCGAGCACAAGCTCTACTTCGACGAGCTGTACGACGCGCTCTTCTTCCGGCCGGCGGCGGCGCTCGCGACGTGGACGCTGACCGAGTTCGAGGAGCCGGCCGTGCTCCAGACCGGCTCCGACCTCGGCCAGACCGCACTCGACGCGGGCGGGCTCGCCGGGCGCCTGCAGACCGGCCTGCTGCGCACCTACGTCTTCTTCCTCGCGACCGGAGCCGCGGTGATCGCCGTCGTCTTCCTGATCGTCCGATGACCATCTCGTCGGTGACCTCCGTCCTGATCTGGCTGCCGATCGCAGGCGCACTGCTGATCTGGATGCTGCCGCTCTCGCGCTACGCGACCGGGAGCCTCGCCGTGCTCGTCTCGCTCCTCGAGGTCGGCTTCTGGATCGAGCAGGCCGCGCGTTTCGACTTCACCCGCAGCGGACTCCAGTTCTCGGAGCGTGCGAACTGGATCGGCGACCTGCACGTCTCCTACCACGTCGGCGAGTACGGCTTCTCGCTCTGGCTCATCGGCCTCACCACCGTCGTGATGGCCGCGGCGATCGCCTACGGATTCTGGGTCGGCCGCGACCGGCCGCGCGCGTACTACGGGCTGATGCTCCTCCTCACCGGCGCGACGGTGGGCGTGTTCGTGGCGCAGGACATGCTGCTCTTCTACGCGTTCTTCGAGGCGATGCTGATCCCGCTCTACATCCTGATCGGCGTCTGGGGAGGAGCGGGACGGCTCGGGGCGACGCTGAAGTTCGTCATCTACACCATGGCGGGCTCGCTGTTCATGCTCGCGGCGATCGTCGTCTACGGCGTGCACGCGGGCACGTTCGACCTCGTGGACGGGCCGACGAGCGCGAGCCGCTGGCTCTTCCTCGGCTTCATGTTCGCCTTTCGTGATCAAGGCGCCGCTCTTCCCGTTCCACGGCTGGCTGCCCGACGCGTACCGCGAGGCGCCGCCCGGAGGTGTCGGCCGTGCTCTCGGGCGTGATCGCGAAGGTGGGCGTCTACGGGATGCTGCGGATCGCGATCCCGATCTTCCCGGGCCCGACCTCCTACTACCGCACGACGGTCCTCGCGCTCGGCGCGGCGGCGCTCGTCTACGGATCGGTGCTGGCGTTCCGCGCGAGCGACTTCCGCGGCGTCGTCGCGTACTCGTCCCTCGCACAGTCCGGCCTGATCGCGATCGGGCTCTTCTCCGGCACGAACCTCGGCTTCGACGGCGCGGTGCTGCAGATGGTCGCGCACGGGCTCGTCTCCGCGTCGCTGTTCCTGATCGGGGGCACGGTCGAGCGGCGGACGTCGACGGGCGAGTTCCGCCTGCTCGGCGGGATGGCCCGCGGCAGGCCCGCGCTCGCGACGCTGCTGCTGGCGGTGGGCGTGATCTCGCTCGCGGTGCCGGGCTCGGCGGCGTTCGCGGGCGAGTTCCTGATCCTCGCCGGCGCCTTCCAGCGCGCCTGGTGGTGGGCGGTGATCGGGGCCGGCGGGATCGTGCTCGCGGCCATGTACATGCTGCGCCTGATCTCGGCGGTGCTGCACGAGGCGCGCGGCTCGACCGTCGGCGACGAGGCGCTCGACCTGCGCGCCGGCGAGCTGGCGCTCCTCGTACCGCTCGTCGGCGTGCTGCTCGCGCTCTCGGCCTGGCCGGCCGGGATCAGCCATCACTCCTTCGCGGGCGAGAACCCGACGAGCGCCGTCCAGGGGCAGTTCAAGTGATCCCGACCCCGCACGTCGACTGGTTCGCGCTCTCGACGATCCTCGCGCTGCTCGGCGCCTCCGGGATCGCGCTGCTCGGGGCGGTGCTCGTGCCGCGGGCAGCGCGCCGCTCGTTCGCAGCCGTCGTCTCGGGACTCGGCTTCACCGGCGGGATCGTCGCCTCGGTCTGGCTGTACGTGGACAGCGCGAACGGCCACCGCGTCGTCTCGGACGCCTTCTACCGCGACCGCTGGACCGCGCTCGCCCAGGTGATCATCTGCTCGGTCGGGCTCGCGACGACGTTCCTCGCAGTCGAGCACCTTCCCGGCTGGGGACGCGAGCGCCGACCGCGAGCGGCGCGACGACCACATCGCCGAGTTCTTCGCGCTCCTGCTCGCCTGCGCCGCGGGAATGGCGTTCTTCGTCGGCGCCGCGAACCTGATGACGCTCTTCCTCTCGCTCGAGTGGTTCTCGATCGCGCTCTACATCCTCTGCGCGATCGACTACGACCTCGAGGGCTCGCTCGAGGCCGGGCTCAAGTATCTGATCGTCGGCTCCTTCGGCTCGGCGGCGCTGCTCTTCGGCTCCGCGCTCGTCTACGGGGCGACCGGCAGCATCGGCTTCCACGAGATCGCCGCGAGCGTCGGCGCGCACGGCCTCGACCGCAACCTGCTGCTCGTGCTCGGGCTGGCGCTGATCATCGCCGGGCTCGGCTTCAAGTCCTCGGCCGCGCCGTTCCACATGTGGACGCCCGACGTCTACGAGGGCGCGCCGACCCCCGTCACGGCCTTCATGTCGGCCGCGACGAAGGTGGCGGCGCTCGTGCTCGCGCTGCGCGTGCTCCAGAGCGGCTTCGCGCAGGACGCGCGCCTCTGGACGTGGGCGTTCGCCGGGATCGCGGTCGCGTCGCTCGCGATCGGGAACCTCGCCGCGCTCGTGCAGCGGAACGTGAAGCGGATCCTCGCCTACTCGTCGGTCTCGCACGCGGGCTTCCTGCTGATCGGCCTCAGCGCGGGCACGGCGCTCGGCGGCCGCGCGGTCATGTACTACCTGATCCCGTACTCGGCGATGGCGTTCGGCTCGTTCGCGGTCGTCGCGGCGCGCGAGCGCGAGCTGGGCGTCCCGGTGACGCTCGAGAACCTCGCCGGCTTCGGCTGGGAGCGGCCGTTCCTCGGCGTCGCGATGTGGTTCTTCCTGTTCGGCTTCGCCGGGCTGCCGCTCGGCGGCGGCTTCGTCGGCAAGTTCTACGTCCTCGCGGCCGCCTACGACCACGGCTGGGCCTGGCTCGTGGTCGTCGGAGTCGTCGCGACGCTGGTCAGCCTCTACTACTACCTCGGGATCGTGCGGGCGATGTACATGCGGCCCTCCACCGAGCTCGCCGTCGCGCCGGGGGCCGTCGCCGTCGGCGGCGGCTCGCCTCCGCGGGAGGCGCTCCTGCACGTCTCGGTCGCGATGGCGCTCGCCGTCTCGGTCGGCTCGCTGTTCGCGGCGTCCCCGCTGATCGACCTCGCCCGGCATGCCGCGGGTGCGCTTCCCTTCTGATGCTGCGCCGCTGGACAGCGTTCGACGAGGACTGGGGCGAGGAGGCCGTGTACTGGCTCCCGGGCGAAGGGGCCGTGGTGGTGGGCGACGTGCTCCTCGGCGCGGGCGCGAAGCCACGGCCGACACGGGAGCCGCTCCGGCTCTGCCCGGAGCTGCGCTGCTGGCCGCGCTGCTCGCCTGACTCGACACCGCCATCATTGGTACGGTGGTGTCGTGACGAGACGCCTTCTCCCGCTCCTGCTCGCCGCTCTCGTCCTCGCCGGCTGCGGCGGCAGCGGCACACAGACCGCCTCGCACGGGCCGCACCACTGCGGCCTGCGCGCACCGCGCTCAGACCCGCGCGCTCGCGAAGCTCCGCATCGACCTCGCAGCCCTGCGCCGGGCGGCTGCGAAGCCGGCCCGGAACACGCTCGCCGGCGGCCCGGCGGTGAACCGCGCCACCGATCGCTTCCTGCTCGACGTGAACACCGCGCCGCTCGACAACCTCGTCCGCAACCGGATGATCGACCACGCCGCCGCCGCCCTCGTCGGCTCGTGCGAGCAGTGCTTCCAGGCGCTCGAGGCCGCGCGCCCGATCCCCGCGATCGCCCAGGGCGAGTGCGGCTGCTGCTCGGGCTGAGGCCGGGCTACGCCGCGCGGGAAGCGGAGCTTCTCGCGCCGACAGGCAGCCGGAGCGGCTCGAGCACCCAGGCGACCGTCGGCACGAGGTACGCGAGCAGCGCGGCGACGAGCGCGTACGTGGCGAGCGGCGGGACGGCCGCACCGTGCGCCGCATTCTCGCGCACCGCGGAGGCGACGACGACGAGCGTCAGCGCCAGGCCGTTCGAGATCGCGCGCAGGAGCGCCGGCCGGTGCTCGAGCGCGTCGCTGATCGCGACGAAGGCGGCGCCGGCGGCGGGCGGAACGGCGAGCAGGCCGAGGTAGAGGGCCAGCTGCCGGAGGTCGGCGGCCCCCGCCGCGAGCGCGGCGGACGCGAGGCCGAGGGGCAGGAGCCGGGATCCCATCTCCGCATAGGTTCGCGGCCGGATCGGACGGTCCTTCCCGGCGGCGCAGACCTGCACGCCTCGGTTACGCTCGCCGCTCGAACCGGACGCACCGCGCACCGAACACACAAGGAGTGACCGATGGCTGACACGACCCTCACCTGGCTCGGCCACGCCGCCTTCCGCGTCGACACACCGGGCGGCAAGCGCGTCTACGTCGACCCCTTCCTGCACGGCAACCCGAAGTGTCCGGCGGGCGAGCAGGAGCCCGAGCGCGTCGATCTGATCGCCCTCACGCACGGCCACATCGACCACGTCGGCGACACCGTCGCGCTCGCGCAGAAGCACGGGTGCACGGTCGTCGCGCAGGTCGAGCTGGCGGAATGGCTCGGCAGCCAGGGCGTCGAGAACCGGCGAGACCCGAACAAGGGCGGCACGACCGAGGTCGACGGCGTCAAGTTCACCCTCACGAACGCGCACCACTCCAGCTCGAACGCCGCCGGCGAGTACATGGGCGAGGCGTGCGGGATCGTGGTCGAGGTCGAGGACGGAACGAGGCTCTACTTCGCCGGCGACACCTGCGTCTTCGGCGACATGCAGCTGATCGGACGGATCTACGAGCCCGACGTGGCGATCCTCCCGATCGGCGACCACTACACCATGGGCCCTCGCGAGGCGGCCGTCGCGCTCGAGCTCCTCGGGGTGAAGCACTGCGTGCCGTGCCACTGGGGCACGTTCCCGCTGCTGACGGGGACGCCGCAGGCGCTGCAGGAGCTGGCCCCGAACGCACAGCGTCGAGCAGCTCGACCCGGGCGACTCGGTGACGATTTGAGGGAGCGCTGGTGGGGCGCGACCGGCCGGCGCGTACCGGAGCTCGCAGTCGAGGACGACGCCGGCCTGCCGCTCGACGAGGCGCTCGTCGTCGAGGACGCCTCCGACGTGGACCCGCTGCGAGAGGCCTTCGATCGGGGGACGCCCGTCGTCGTCCGGGCGCGCTCGGCGGAGGCGGTGAAGGCCGCTCTCGCCCGCCCGGAGGTGACCTGCGTCCTCGTCCCCGCGGAGCAGCGCGAGCTGCTCGACCTCGACCTGACCGAGCTGACGTATGGCTAGGGCTCCCGTCGTCGCCACGTACTCGCTCGTCGCCTGCGACCTGGACGCGGGCCAGTGGGGTGTCGCCGTCCAGTCGAAGTTCCTCGCGGTCGGCTCGGTCGTCCCCTGGGCGGAGCCGGGAGCCGGCGCCCTGGCGACGCAGGCCTACGCGAACCCTCGCTACGGGCCGGACGGGCTCTCGCTCCTGCGCCAGGGGCTCGCCGCCGACGAGGTCGTCGAGCGGCTGGTCGCGGCCGACGACGACTCGGACGAGCGCCAGCTCGGCGTCGTCGACGCGAAGGGCCGAAGCGCGAGCTGGACCGGGGAGGCGTGCTTCGACTGGGCCGGTCACCGCAACGGGCGCTGCTACGCAGCGCAGGGGAACATCCTGGTCGGCGCCGAGACGGTCGAGGCGCTCGCGGCGACGTTCGAGGCGAACCCGCAGCTGCCACTCGCACAGCGGCTGCTGGAGTGCCTCGCGGCTGCGCAGGCCGCGGGCGGCGACCGCCGCGGCCAGCAGTCGGCGTCGCTGCTGGTCGTCGAACGCAACGGCGGCTACGCGGGGCTCTCGGACGTCGTCGTCGACCTCCGCGTCGACGACCACGAGCGCCCGATCGAGGAGCTGGACCGCCTCTACGCGGTGCACCAGCGGTTGTTCGCGGTCAGCCCGCGCGAGGACTGGATCGAGGTCGACGAGGAGCTGGCCGCCGAGCTCGGCGAGCGGCTCGCCCGCCTCGGCTACGAAGGGGAGCTCGCGGCGGCGCTCGACCACTGGGCCGGTGTCGAGAACCTCGAGGAGCGCGTCGACGGCGCGGAGGAGCTCGACCCGGTCCTGCTCGAAGCGCTGCGCGAGGCGTCGGGATGAAGACGCTCCGCCTCGACGAGCTCGTGGGCGTCCCGGTCTTCGGCACGCTCGTCTGGAAGCCGGTGCGCCGCACGCTCGGCGTGACCGCCTTCGGGATCAACGCCTACACGGCCGCGAATGCCGGCGACGAGGTGGTCGAGCGGCACACCGAGGAGCAGCTCGGCCACGAGGAGGTCTACGCCGTCGTCAGCGGGCACGCGGTCTTCACGGTCGACGGCGAGGAGGTGGACGCGCCGACCGGGACGCTCGTCTACCTCGACGACCCGGCGCAGGAGCGGTCGGCGGTCGCGCGCGAGCCGGGGACGACGGTGCTCGCGATCGGCGGCGTTCCGGGCGTGCACGAGGTGTCGGCGTGGGAGTACACGTTCCCGGCGCTGCCGGCGTGGCGGGCCGGCGACTACGCGACCGCCCGGCGGATCCTCGAACAGGGCGTCGCCGAGAAGCCGGGCAGCGGGCCGCTCCTCTACAACCTCGCGTGCGTCGAGGCTCTCGCGGGCGACGCCGACACGGCGCTCGCCCATCTCGACGAGGCGGTGACCCTGACCGAGCGCCTGCGCGAGCGAGCACAGACCGACGACGACCTCGCATCCCTCCGCGGCGATCCCCGCTTCCCCTCAAGCCAAGTAACACTGTGTTACTTGGAGTCGCCCGGGAGGCGGACACCGGCGGCCAGACGGCGCAGCGCGGGGACGGGATCCGCCTGCGGGACGGCGACGAGGAGCACGGCGGCGTGGCCCGGCTCGCGGACGAGCGCGTCCACCAGCAGCTGCAGGCCGACGGCGAGCGCGAACGCCTTGTGCGCCTGGCCGCCGCCGAAGGGGACGACCTGATCCTCCGCCGCCAGCCCCGCGACCACGTCGCCCCACGTCGCCGCGCTCATCGAGACGTCGGCGACGACCGGGTCGCCGCCGGAGCTCGGGATCGCGAGCGAGAGCGGGCTCGTGCTCGCGAGCTTCGGCCCGCCCTCGGGATGGCCGAGGCGCGCCGGAGAGGTCGCGGTCAGCACCGCCACGAGCCCTCCCTCCGCGAGCCGACGCGTGTGGTGGCCGAGCATCCCCGTCGGAAAGGTGCGCTCGCAGACGACGACGCGGGCCTGCCCGGGCGGGTCGGCCAGCTGCGCCGCAACCGCCCTCGCGAGCGTCAGGTAGCCGACCGCGCCGCGGCCGTGCCAGCGCTGGAAGCCGGGCTCGTCCTCGACGCGCTCCGGCTCCGCCACGGGATCGAAGCCCTCCAGGCCCTCGAGCCAGGGGATGCGCGCGTGCCCGTGGCTCGGCTTGCCGCGCCGTTCCGCCTCGTCGAAGTGCGCCCACAGCTCGGCAGCGTCGGCGCCGCCGAAGCCGAGCGCCCGTAGCCGTCGCAGCCCCTCGTCAGCGTCCACGCAGGCTCCGCAGTGCGGCGGCCGTGAGTCCCGCGAGCAGCGGCAGCGCCAGCACGAGCCGCGACGCGCGCCGCCGCGCGTGGGGATAGGCCCGGTCGCTGAACTCCAGCACGGGCCAGCCGCGGCGGGCCGCCGTCGCGCGCAGCTCGCGATCGGGGTTGACGACGACCGGGTGCCCGACGGTCTCGAGGAACGGCAGGTCGGTGTGGCTGTCGGAGTAGGCGGTGCACTCGAGCGAGGTCGAAGCCCTTCTGCTCGGCGAGGTCGCGCACGCAGGCGGCCTTGTTCCCGGCATGCAGCGCCCGCACCGCGCGGCCGGTGTAGCGCCCGTCGCGCACCTCGCAGACGGTGCCGAGCGCGCCGTCGAAGCCGAGATCGTCGGCGATCGCCTGGACGATCTCCTGCAGCGTGGCCGAGACGATGTAGACGGAGTCGCCGCGCTCGCGGTGCTGCCTGACGAGGTGCAGCGGCTCCGCGTAGACGAGCGGGCGCAGCACCGGCTCGAGCGCCTCCGCGACGAGCGCACGCAGCTCCTCGGGCGTCGTCCCGGCGAGGACCCGCAGGCCGTCCTCGGCAACCGCCCTCACCGCCTCGTGGCTCGCGCCCCGCGCGACGAAGAGGAGCTGCCACGCCGCAGCCTTCAGCAGCTGCGTGCGGGAGATCAGACCGCGCTCGCGGAACGAGCCGGCGAGCGCGAGCGCCGACGAGCGCCGCAGCAGGGTCCGATCGAGGTCGAAGAAGGCCGCCGCCGCCACCCGCGCTACCCCTGCAGCCCGGCGGCCGCGAGCGCCTCCTCGCGGCCGGGGTAGTCGTACATGCGCACGATCTTCCCGTCCCGCACCACGACGATCTGAAACAACCTCGGGAGGAAGCCGCGCCCTCCGAGCCGGCCGAGCCGGACGCCCTTGAGCTGAACGAGGACGCGGTCGCCGAGGTCGATCGTCTCGCCCGGGCGCAACCGGTTCGCGTGCGTGCGCCAGAGCAGCGTCCGCACGATCTGGTCGGCGTCGCGGCACGGGTTCCAGGCGCCCTCCCTGGCGGGATGCCACGTGGCGTCGTCCACGAAGCGCGTCCGCAGCTGCCGGTGGTCGCCCTTGCGCGCCAGCTCGTACGCCTCGAGCACCCGATCGACGTTCGTGCTGCGCGCCACGGCCGCTCTCAGCCGACGAGCGGCAGCGACTTGACGATGCCGCCGCGCTCCTGGCGAAGCGCCTCGACCGCCTGCGCGATGCCGGCGATCGCCTGCGCCGACGCCGCGTCCGGGCGAGCCGCGACGACAGGCTCGCCCAGATCGCCCTGCTCCCGGAGCGCCGGGTCGAGCGGGATGGTGCCGAGCAGCGGCACGCCGAGCTCGGCCGCGAGCTCCTCGCCGCCGCCGGAGCCGAAGACGTCTCCGGTCATGTTCTCGACCACGCCGAGCAGGCGCATGTTCGTCTTGCGCGCCATCGACGCCGCACGCGAGGCGACGTCCTGCGCGAGCTTCTGCGGCGTCGTCACGACGAGCACCTCCGCCCGCGGCAGCAGCTGTCCGAGCGAGATCGAGACGTCGCCGGTGCCGGGCGGCATGTCGACGACGAGCACGTCGAGGTCGCCCCAGTGCACGTCGGTGAGGAACTGCTCGAGCGCCCGGTGGAGCATCGGGCCGCGCCACATCACCGGCTCGTTCCCGTCGAGGAAGAAGCCGATCGACATCAGCTTCAGGTCGCCCTTCACCGGCGGCACGATCATCTCGTCGACCGCGACCGGCTTCTGGTGGATGCCGAGGATGTGCGGGATCGAGTGCCCGTAGATGTCCGCGTCGAGGATGCCCACGCGGTGCCCGAGCTGCGAGAGCGCAACGGCGAGGTTCGCGGCCAGCGACGACTTGCCGACGCCGCCCTTGCCCGACGCGACCGCGATCACACGGCAGTCGGCCGGGAGGCGGATCACCGTGTCCCGCTCGGACGCGCCGCCGCGCAGCTTCGTCGTCAGCGCCTGCCGCTCCTCGGGCGTCATCACGTCGAAGGACAGCTCGACGCCGGTGACGCCCTCGACCTGCGCGAGCGCCGCCTCCACCTGCTCCTGGAACGAGTTGCGAAGCGGACAGCCGGCGACGGTGAGCACGATCGTGAGCGAGACGACGCCGCCGTCGATCTCGACCCCGCGCACCATGTCGAGCTCGGTGACCGGCCGCCGCAGCTCCGGGTCGATCACCTGCTCGAGCGCCTTCAGGACCTCGTCGGGAGTGGGCTCCACAGGCCGAGGGTAGCCGCTGCACGCCGGACGCGGCCGCGGTCCCGCCGCGGAGGAGAGTCCGGCACGCGCTGCGGATCGCATCCGTTCTCCGCCGTCGGCGCAGCGCGCGATGATGCGTCCGTGACCTGGTTCGGCCTGGTGCGCAAGAACCTGCTGCGGCGGCCGATGCGGACGCTCTTGACGAGCGCCGGCGTCGCGCTCGGCGTCGGCCTGATCGTGGCGCTGCTCTCGATCTCCGCCGGGGTCGAGCGCACCGCAGGCGACCTGATCCACCTCGGCCGCGCCGACTTCGGCCTCTTCCAGAGCGGCGTCTCGGACGCGACCCGCTCGCTGCTCCCCGCCGGGCTCGAGGCGCAGGTGGCCCGCGACCCGGGCGTGGCGGCGACGGCCCGCATCTTCCTCTACGTGACGACCGTGCAGGGCCACCAGTCGTCGCTCGTCTTCGGGCTCGCGCCGGACGAGTTCCCGGCCCGGCGCCTGACGCTCCTCTCGGGCAACCGCAGCGGCGCGCTCGTCGGCGACGCCGGCGCGAAGGCCTTCGGTGTCCGACCCGGCTCCTCGATCCGCGTCGACGGGAGGTCGTTCGACGTCTCGGGCGTCTTCCACAGCGGCGACCGCTTCGAGGACCAGGGCGTCGTCCTGCCCCTGACCGCGGTGCAGAAGCTCGCGAAGCGGCCGGGCGAGGTGACGACGATCGCGGTGACCGCGAAGCTGGGGCACCGGCCGAAGGACGTCGCCGCCCGGCTCGAGCGCCGCTTCGGGATCAGCGCGATCGTCGAGCCGGGGCAGGCGGTGAAGGTCGACACCTCGTCCCGCCTGGTGCTCGACGTCGGCTGGGTGATCTCGGTGCTGGCCCTGATCGTCGGCGGGATCGGCGTCACGAACACGATGGCGATGTCGGTGTTCGAGCGCGTCCGCGAGATCGGCATCCTGCGCGCGGTCGGCTGGACGGGGACGCGGATCGCAGCGCTGATCGTGAGCGAGGCGATCGGGATCGCACTCGTCGCGCTCGCGCTCGGGCTCGGGCTGGGGCTCCTCGCGGCGAACCTGTTCACGACGCGGACCGGGCTCTCGAGCCTCGTCTCGCCCCGTTTCACCGCCGGCGTCTTCGCGTGGGGCCTCGCGTTCGCGCTCGGCGTCGGGCTCGTGGGTGCGATCTACCCCGCCTGGCGCGCGCTGCGACTGAGCCCGATCGAGGCCCTGCGCCGCGAGTAGCAGGAGCGCGGGCCGCCGCGCCGAAGCGTCCCTGGAATGTCCGACACGACCGACTGGCCGCTCGGCGAGACCCTCCGCCTCCCCGCGTCTCAGCCGCCCACGGCCGCACGGCGGCCGCTGCCCCGCTCGGCCTGGGTGCTCACGGCGGCGGGCTTCGTCGCCGGCGGCCTCGTCAGCGCGGCCGCGTTCTCGGTCGGCTGGCGGCACCAGGCCGAGCACGGCTCCTCGACCGCGGCGGCGCTCGCCGCGGCCACGGCGAAGAACCACGCGCTCCGAGCCTCGCTCACGGCCGCGCGGCACGCGGAGACGCGGACGCAGGCCCAGCTCGCCGCGGCCGGCAGGGCGAAGGCGCGCGCGAACGCAGCCGCGAAAGCCGTCTCGCGCGAGGCGTCCTCGCTCGCGTCGGCGATCGTCGCGAACGGCCGCTCGGCGGACTCGATCTCTGCTGGCGCAAACTCGGTCGGGACGAGCGTCGACAAGCTCTCGGGCGAGCTGAAGACGCTGACCGCGTACCTGACGACGACGCCGACATCGCAGCTCGACGCGGGCTACGTGGCGACGCAGACGGCCTACCTCTCGAAGCAGCTCGAAGGACTGAAGGCCGCGCGCGGCGACCTGGGCGCGACGATCGCCGGCTTCCAGGCGGGCGCGAAGAAGCTCGCCGACCGCGCGGCGAAGCTCTCCGGCTCCGGCTAGGCCGCAGCCGTCTCGCCGTCGAGGGCGCCGTCCCGGATCCGCAGAGTCCGGTCGGCCTGCGCCGCCACCGCGTCGTCGTTCGTGACGAGCAGGATCGTCGTCCCGTGCTCGTCGCGGACCCGGCGCAGGAGGTCGAGGATCTGCGCGCTCGTCTCGGAGTCGAGGGCGCCGGTCGGCTCGTCGGCGAGCAGCACCCTCGGCCCGTTCGCGAGCGCTCGGGCGATCGCGACGCGCTGGCGCTCGCCTCCCGAGAGGGTCGGCGGGTAGCTGTCGACGCGGTCCGCGAGCCCGACCTCGCCGAGGAGCCCGCGGGCTCGGCGCTCGCGCTCCGCCCGGCCACGCCGGCCGAGCATCGGCACCTGGACGTTCTCGACGGCGGTGAGCGTCGTGATCAGGTTGTGGAACTGGAAGACGAAGCCGACGGTCTCCGCGCGGTAGCCGGCGGCGTCGCGAAGGCGGGCGACCTCCTCGCCGCCGACGCGGATCTCGCCCGCGTCGGGCCGGTCGAGGGCGCCGATCAGGTTGAGGAGCGTGCTCTTGCCGCAGCCCGACGGCCCGGTGAGCGCGACGAGCTCGCCCGGCTCGAGCCGCAGCGAAACGTCCTCGAGCGCGCGGATCCGCCCTCCCTCGAAGCTCTTCTGCACGTGCTCGACGACGACCTGGGCGCCGCTCACTTCACGACCTGCACTTTCCAGCCGGCGGTCGCCGGGCGGTAGCCCTTCGCGGTGACCGCGGCGTGGAGGACGAGCTGCTGTCCAACCGCGGCCGGCGGGAAGGCGTCCTTGCCGGTCCCGGGGATCGTCTCCTTCCAGGCCCCGTTCGCGACCCTGTGCCTGCCGACCTCGCCGACGGAGAAACCGTTGAAGAAGAACTGGAGGTGGATCGTCGCCGGGACGGGCGCACCGCTCGCCGCGTCGGTGACGTGCACCTGGTACGTCCAGGCGCGGCCGAGCCGGGGGTGGTGGCTGTCCGCGCTCATCGCGACGTGCAGCGTCCGCTTCGCCGCGGACGCCTGGGTCCGCGCGGCCGTCGTCGGGCCCTTCGAGCCGCCGCCACCGCACGCCGCTGCGACGAGCGCGAGGGGCACGAGCGCAAGGACGCGGCTCACGCGCCGATCGTACGCCTCGGCAGCGACGGAAGCGCGAGCGCGAACGAGGCGACGACGCTACGGCCGAAGCCGGGCGAGCCGCGCCGCCGCCGCTCCGAGCGCATGCGGCTCCTCGAGCACCGGCGCGTAGAGGTCGCCGTGCCGCTCGACCCGCTCGAGCACGACCGGCATCGGGAAGTCCCGCGGCCGCAGCCCCGACCGGAGCTCGTCCCAGCGGAGCGGCGTCGAGACGGGCGCTCCCGGCCTCGGCCGCACCGAGTAGACGGACGCGATCGTCTTCCCCCAGCCGTTCTGGCGGTGGTCGAGCAGGACGCCCTCGCGCTTGCGCTTCAGCCACTCGGTCGTGACGAGGCCGGGGTGGCGCCGCTCGAGCAGGCGCGCGGCGGCTTCGGCGAACGCGTACGTGTCGGCAAAGGTCGCGCGCCGCTTCACCGGCGCGAGCACGTGGATCCCGTCGGCGCCGCTCGTCTTCACGTGGCCCGGCAGCCCGACCTCGTCCAGCAGCTCGCGCACGAGGTGCGCGACCTCGATCGCCTGCTCGAAGCCGCCGGGCTCGTCGGGCGGGTCGAGGTCGAAGACGACGTAGTCGGGGCGGTCGGGCCGATCGACCCGCGAGTACCACGCGTTCATGTCGACGCAGTTCATCTGCACTATCCAGAGGAGAGCCGCCGGCAGTCACGAGCGGGAAGTCGACCTCGCGCGCGAGCGCCTTCGCGGGGATGGGTCGTGAAGCGGCGCGTCGGGATCCACGACGGCGATCCCGCCGGGGCCTGCTTCTGGAAGAACCGGCCCGCCGATGCCGTCGCGGAAGCGCTTCAGCGTGAACGGGCGATCGCGCAGGTGCGGGACGAGCACCGGCGCGACCCGCTCGTAGTAGGCGAAGAGGTCTCCCTTCGTGATCCCGTCGCCGGGAAGAGAACGCGGTCGGCGCTCGTCAGGCGGACCTCGCGGTCCACCGTCGGGACGCTACGCGATCGCACGGCGCGCCTCGGCGAGCGCCTGCTCGACGCCGAGCTCGGCGCCCACCTCGGTCAGCTCACGCAGCCGCTTCTCCCCGAGCCGCTCGCCGAGCTCCGCGAGCGCACGCTCGTAGCCGCCGAGCTCCTCCCCCGCGCGTGCGACGCCGGTCGCGCGAAAGAGCGCGTCGGACGCCGCGAGCAGGCGCGCCGAGCGCTCGAGCTGCCCGTCTCGGAGAGCCAGCTCTGCCACGGTGCCGAGCGCATAGGCGAGCAGCTCCCGGAAGCCGAGCCGCGCGCCGAGCTCGAGGGCCTCGACGGCCAGCGCCCGCGACTTCCCGACGTCTCCGAGCGCGAGGTGCCACTGCGAGAGGTTGTGGAGGGAGACGCCGACGCCCTCGTGGTCGCCGACCTGCCGCTGCAGCTCGAGTGCCCGCTCTCCTTCGGCGACGGCTCCCGCGCGGTCGCCGCGGTCGGCAACCACAGCGGCGAGATTGCCGAGGACCATGCCCTCGCGGGCGAGCTTCCCCTGCGCCGCGAAGGCGGCGGCCGCCTCGCGCCAGAGCTCTTCGGCGCGGTCGAGGTCTCCCTCGGCCATCGCGACTGCGCCGAGCTCGCCGGTGCAGCGCGCCACCTCCTCCTCGTCGCCGAGCTCGCGGAAGAGCGCGAGCGCTGCCTCCCACTCCCGCAACGCCGCCGTCAGATCGCCGCCACGGTACGCGAACACGGCGCCGTGGACGAGGGCACCGGCGTGGAGCGCCGGGTCGGCTCCGGCGCTGTGCGCGATCGCGAGCTCGAAGATCCGCCGCGCCTCGGCGAGGTCGCCCCGCAGTCCCCAGTACGGCCGCAGCGCGATCGCGAGGCGAACCTCGGTCTCGACCTCGCCAGACTCCGAGGCCCAGGCGAGCGCGGCGAGGAGGTTCTCGTGCTCACGCTCGATCTCGGCAGCGGCCTCCGGCGTGGGATAGTCGCGGAGCGTCGGGCCGACGCGCTCGGCGAGTGCGAGGAAATGCGCGGCGTGACGGCGACGCAGCTCGTCCTCCTCGCCGGCGGCGCGCAGCCGCTCGAGCGCGTAAGCGCGGATCGTCTCGAGCAGGACGAAGCGCGGTGCGTCAGGGGCGCCAACGCGCCGCAGCAGGCTGTTCTCGACGAGCGCCGCGAGCCGCGTCACGACGTTCCCGTCCGTCAGGACGTCCTGGGCGCTCTCGACCGAGCAGCCGCCGTTGAAGACGGCGAGCCGCGCGAGCACGGTCTGCTCCTCCGGCCCGAGCAGGTCATGGCTCCACTCGAGCGTCGCGCGCAGGGTGCGCTGCCGCTCCGGCAGGTCGCGCGCGCCCTCGAGGAGCAGCTCGAGCGCACTGCCGAGGCGCCGCTCCAGCTCGTGGGCGAGGACGCGGGCACGCGGCGGCGAGCTCGAGCGCGAGCGGCAGCCCGTCGAGGCGCCGGCAGATGGCGGCGACGGCGCCGACATTCCGGTCGACGAGGGCAAAGTCGTGGTCGACCGCCTGGACGCGCGCTGCGAAGAGGCGGACGGCGTCGTTGGCGACGATCTCCTCGAACGGAGCGCCTGCCGCCGGGGCGCGGAGCGGCGGGACCGGATACTCGTGCTCGCCGGAGAGGCGGAGCGGCGCGCGGCTGGTGGCGAGGACGCGGGCGCCGGCGGCCTCGGCGAGGAGCCGGGCGACGAACGGCACGTCGGGCAGGAGCTGCTCGAGGTTGTCGAGCACGAGGAGGGCGGGCTGCGAGCTCAGCGCCTCGATCACGGCCGCCGCGAATCGTCTGCGCCGCGCCGACGTCGAGCGCCTGGGCGACGGCTGTCGCGACCAGCCCGGGCTCCGAGTCGGGCGCCAGGTCGACGAAGAAGGCGTCGCCCGGCAACTCGAGCGCGAGCTCCGCCGCGGCGGCGAGGGCGAGACGGGTCTTGCCGGTGCCGCCCGGCCCGGTCAGCGTGACCAGCCGGACGTCGTCACGCCGAAGGAGCGCTGCGACCGCGGCGGTCTCGAGCCGCCGGCCGACGAGCGGCGTCGGCGGCACCGGCAGCCGTGCCTGCGGCGCCGCCGGCCTGACCGGGGCCGCGAGAGACGGCTCCTGGCGCAGGACTGCCCGCTCGAGCTCCCGCAGGGCCGGGCCGGGCTCGATGCCGAGCTCGTCCGCGAGCACTCGCCGCGCCTCCCGGTAGGCGTCGAGCGCCTCCTTCTGTCTGCCGTCGCGATAGAGCGCGACGATCTGCTGTTCGCGGAGGCGCTCCCGGAACGGATGCTCTGCGACGAGCCGGGTCAGCTCGTCGAGCAACCCCCCGTGGCGGCCGAGCGCGAGCTCGGCGTCGTTTCGGAGCTCGAGCGCGCGCAGCCGGCGGTCGTCGAGCTCGGCCGCCCGTGCCCCGACCGGTTGCTCGGCGAGATCCGCGAGCGGCGGCCCGCTCCACAGCGAGAGGGCCGACCGCAGCTGCTCCGACGCCTGGGCGGCGTGACCCGCCTCGAGCGCCGCGCGTCCGCGCTCGAACGCCCGCTCGAAGCGCTCGAGGTCGAGCTCGTCCGGCTCGAGCACGACCCGATAGCCGTTCCCGTGCGTCTCGATCCTGCCGCCGCCGAGCGCCTTCCGCAGCCCGTGGACGTAGACCTGAAGCGACGCGAGCGACGACCCGGGCGCAGCCTCGCCCCAGACGGCGTCCACGAGCCGCTCCCGCGGGACGACCGAGCCGCGCGCGAGCAGCAGCTCCGCCAGCACGGCACGCTGCTTTGGCGCGCCCAGCGGTAGCGCCGCCTCGCCGTTGTACGCCTGCACCGCTCCGAGCACCCGGAACTCGATGTGCGACCCCTTTCCCGAGCACGCGCTCTCCCCAAGCACGCACCAAGTGGATCTTAAGCGGCCTGGTCAAGAGTCGCGGTCATGGTTTTTCGCTCCGGCGACGTCATCGAGGATCCGGCCACCGGCACGCGGCTCGTCTTCCGCAGGACGGCGGCGGAGACCGGTGGAGGCGCGGTCGTGGTCGAGGCGTTCCTCGAGCCGAACGGGCTCGTCCCGGGCGAGCGCCTCCATCCGCACCAGGGGCAGCGGCTCGAGGTGCTCGCCGGGAGTCTCGGGGCGAGCATCGGCGGCAGCAGGAGCGTCGCCGGGGCGGGCACGCGCCTGACCGTTCCCCCCGGCACGCGCTGCCGGTTCTGGAACGCGGGGGACGACGTCGTCCACGTCGTGGCCGAGATCACCCCGGCGCTCCGCTTCGAGTCGCTCGTCGAGGCCCTGTGCGCCCTCGGCGCGGAGACCGAGGCGGGCCGACGCCCCGGGGCGCTGCAGCGCGCGGTGGTCGCAGCGGCCCACTTCGACACGGCGAGGCCCGCGTTCCCGCCTGCGTTCGCGCAGCGGCTCTGGCTCGCATTCGCCGCCCCGCTCGGGCGTGCGCTCGGCCGCCGCACGATCCCGTCCCCGACCCCGCCGGACACATCCGGCTCCCCGCTCTGAGATGCGGCTGCGGCTTCTGATCGCGGCCGGCATCGTCGTCCTCCTGGCGCTCGCGCTCCTCGGCGCGTCGCGCTCCCTCGGCCGCCGTCTGACCGTGCGGCCCGCCTGATCCGTCCCACGAACACAAGGAGCGACCATGTCCACCCGATTCGAGCGGATCTCAGCGCTCACCGGCTTCCTCGCCGTCGCCCTCTGGGCCGTCGGCGTCGTCCTCGCACAGGTGCTCTCACACCAGCCCGCGAACGATGCGACCGACGTTCAGGTGCTTGCCTGGATCAAGGCCCACTCCAACATCGTCACCGCGGGCAGCTGGCTCTACATGCTCGGCTGCGGCTGCTTCATCTGGTTCGCAGGCACGCTCCGCAGCCGGCTCGCTGCCGCCGAGGGCGGCACTGCCCCCGCGACGACGATCGGCTTCGTCGCGGCGGCCGCGACCGCGCTGATCGGTATGGGCCTGGCCGCGCCGGACATGACCGCCGCGATCGGCGCGAACGACATCAGCGCGGGCGCCGCCGGCGCGCTGCACCAGACCGGCACCGTGTTCTTCCTGATCACCGAGATCGCGATGGCTGCGATGCTCGCCGGCTTCTCCGTCGCCGCCCTGCGCTCGCGCGACCTGCCGAAGTGGTGGGCAATCGTCGGGATCGTCCTCGCCGTGGTGCTCGTGATCGGTCCGATCGGCTGGCTCGGCGTGCTCTTCGGCATGCCGCTCTGGACGCTCCTGACGACGACCCTGCTCGTCCTCCGCACGCGCCGCGAGCCGGCGACCGCGGCCTCTGTTGCAACCGCCTGACCCCACGACACGAAGGAGAACCCAGCACATGCGCAAGTCGATCGTCCTCGTCGCGGCCCTCGCCGCCCTCGTCCTCCTCGCCGGCACCGCGCTCGCCGCGGGTCACCGGCACCATGCCGCTCCCGTCGTGGTCAAGGCTCTCGGCGGGATGAAGATGGTGCCGAACAAGTACTTCCAGGACGAGATGCGCTTCTCGCCCGGCACGATTCACGTCACGTCCGGCCAGTCGATCACCTTCGAGTTCGGCGACAAGGAGTCGGAACCGCACACGCTCACGATCGTCCCCAGGTCGGCGCTGCCGGCGAACGCGATGCAGGCCGAGCAGTGCCGCGCCTGCCGCTATGCCACCGGCCACCTGAAGAACCCGAAGGCGGCCCCGGACGCCACGAATCCCATCGTCCACTGGGTGCTGAACAAGGGGCCGGCCGGCCTCGACGAGGTCGGCGACAGCATCGCCATCCAACCCGGCGGCAAGCACAAGAGCGTCACCGTCGCCGTGACGGCGAAGCCGGGGACGACGCTCTACTTCCTCTGCGCCGTGCATCCCTGGATGCAGGGCAAGATCGTCGTCGGCTAGTCCGGGGAGCGTGGGAGGCCCGGACGGCCGGGCCTCCCGCATCGCTTCGTGGCCGCTGGTCTGCCGAGCTGCCGGGGCCGCGAAACGAGCAAGGAGCCCCGTTTCCTTGTCCACGGCGTCGTTCCAGCCGGGAGGCTTACGCGGAGAGCGCGTGCGCGATCCTGCGGCACACGTCGCTCGTCCCCGCCGCGGCGACGCGCGAACGCCCCTCGAGGTCGAGCGGCGCCGCGCCGAACGGCTCCGCGACGTCGAAGAGCTCGATCTCGAGCCCGACCTCGCGGCAGAGCAGCTGGGCTGCCGCGATGTCGACGGAGCGCGCTCCCTTGAGCGAGCAGACGGCGTCGACGCGGCCCGCGGCGAGATGGCAGAGCGAAAGGGCGAGCGAGCCCATGATCCGCAGGCGGTACGCGAGCTCCGCGACCTTCGGCGCGTCGCGGGCGATCAGCGAGGTCAGCGTCGCCTCGAAGCTGAGGATCTCGACCTCGCCCTTCGGAAGCACGCCGCCGAGGCGCTCGCCGTTCAGATAGGCGCCGCCGCCGCGGCGCGCGAGCCACTCCTCGCCCGAGCCGAAGTCGTAGACGTAGCCGAAGTGGACGTCGTCCATCGTCTCGCCTCCGGCCACCGCGATCGAGAGCGAGAAGAACGGGATGCCGCGCTTCGCGTTCAACGATCCGTCGATCGGGTCGACCACGACGACCGTCGAGCCGCTGCCGAACCGGCCCACCTCCTCCGAGACGATCGTCACGTCGAGGTCGCGGAAACGGGCGAGGATCGCGTCCTCGGCCGCGCGGTCGATCGCGGTCGTCTCGTCGCCGCCCAGCCCCTCGCCGACGACCGGCTCCCGCTCGACCCGCGTCGGCAGCTCCGCGAGCACGCCGCGAACATCGGCGACGGCCGCACGGCAGACCTCGAGCCACTCGCTCATACGGGATGGAAGAGCAGGCCCGAGGTGAGCTTCGGGTAGAAGAACGTGCTCTTCTGCGGCATCACCTCGCCGCGCCGCGCCACCTCCCAGACGTCCTCGATCCGCGTCGGGCGCAGCAGGAAGGCGGCCTCCGCCTCGCCGCGGTCGACGGTCGCGACCGCCTCGTCGGCGTACGGCGTATAGCTGACTCCCTGCGGCTCGAGCCGATCGACGACCTCCGGGTCGAGCCCCTCGCCGCCGACGAGCTCGTAGCGCCCCTGCCGGTAGAGGACGAGTCCGGGCAGGGCGCCGTCCGGAGGGTCGATCGGCGTCCCCTCGACCCCCTCGACCACCTCGACGAGGCGGTGGGTCGGGAAGATCGTCAGCCCCTCCTGGTCGGTCGGGACGATCACGACCATCAGCCACGCCGACTCCTCGCTGCCGTCGCGCTCGTGGAAGGCGAGCGTGGTCTCGTAGCGGTGGTGGCCGTCGGCGATCAGCAGCTGCGCGTCGCGGAGCTCCTCGGTCAGCGCGTCGCCGAAGTCGGCGCCGAGCCGCCAGAGCCGCGAGCGCACGCCGCTCTCCTCGACCTCGATGTCCGGCTTCCCCAGCCCGTCGAGCTCGATCGTCCCGTCCCAGAGCAGGAAGATCGGCTCGAGGTGGGTGCGGGTCGCCTCGAGCAGGCGCAGCCTCCCCTCCTTCGGCCCGGCGTGAGTCCGCTCGTGCGGCAGCACGACCCGGCTCTCGTACGGCTCGGCGCGGAGCGACGCGACGAACCCCTCGCGCCGGCGCTCGACCCCGTCCGGGCCGGCGTAGTCCTGGGCGAGCCACCAGTACGCCGGCTCCGACTCCCTGACGAGCACGCCGCGCTCGAGCCAGTCGGCGAGGTCGCGCGACGCCTGCTCCTCCGACTCGGGGAGCGTCAGGTGGGCGACGTTGTGCCGGCTGCGAGCCAGGAGCCGCTCGCGCTGCTCCGCGGAGACGACGTCGTACGGAGGGGCGGCGAGATCCTCGAGCGGCCCGGCCACGGACTCGTCGTAGCGGAGCGCGCGAAACGGCCGGATCTGTGCCACGGCACCGACGCTATCAGCCGCGAACCGTCGCCCCGGCCGAAGCGGAGGAGCGGCTCCGAACCGCCCCCGGGCCGCGACCTAGACTGCGCTCGTGACCGCGATCGCGCAGCTCGAGGAGAACCGGACCGTCGAGGGCGTCTACGCCGTCGCGAGGAAGGAGCGTCTGCGTACGCGGAACGGCGCGCCGTACCTCGCGCTCGAGCTCGTCGACCCGAGCGGCCGGATCTCGGCGCGGGTGTGGAACGACGTCGAGCTGCTCGAGGGGCGGTTCGCCGAGGGGGACGCCGTCCGGGTGCTCGGCCGCGTGGAGCGGTTCCGCGACCGCCTGCAGCTCGAGGTGCGGACGCTCGAGCCCGCGGAGGGCGTCGACCCGTCGCTGATGGCGCCCGCCCTGCGACGGGACGCCGACGAGCTGGAGGGGTTCCTCGACTTCCTCGCGGCCGAGATCCACCACGACGGGCTCCGGGCGACGGTGACGCGCGTCCTCGACGGGGAGGCGCGGAGCCTGTCTGCGGACGCTGCCGGCGACCCTCGACGGCCACCACTCCTACGCGGGCGGCTTGCTCGAGCACACCGTCGGCGTGGCCACGCTCTGCCGCGAGACGGCGCAGCTCCACCAGCGCCTCCGCCCCGACCTGCTCGTCGGCGCCGCGCTCGTCCACGACGTGGGGCGGATCCGCGAGCTGGGACGCGGGCCTGCGTTCCGCCAGACCGACGAGGGCCGCCTGCTCGGCCACGTCCATCTCGGCCTGCGCCTGATCGAGGAGCGGGCGGGCGCGCTCGACCCGGCGGTCCGGGCCGAGCTGCTCCACGCCGTCTCCTGCCACCACGACCCGCGCGCGGCGCGCACGGCCGAGGCGGCGGTCCTGTACCACGCGAACCAGCTCGACGCGGTCGCCGCGACACGGCCGGTCACCGACGCGTAGACCCGGCCCGGGCTAGGGCGGCAGCGCCGCGACCTTCGCCTCGAGCGCGGCGCGCAACTCGCGCACCTCCTCCAGGCAGAGGCCGACCGGATCGGTGAGGTTCCAGTCGACGGGCTCCTTGCGGGACGAGGAGCGCCTCGCCTGATCGCGACGACGAGATCGGCCCACTCGAGCGTCGCCCGGCGATGAGCGGACGCGGAACGCGCCCGGAGAGGTCGATCCCGACCTCCGCGAGCGCCTCGACGACCGCCTCGTCGAGATCGCCGGCCGGCTCCGTCCCGGCTGAGCGAGCGGCGCCCCGCGCCGCTCGTGGAGCGCGCGCGCGAGCTGCGAGTCCGCGGCATCCCGGACGGAGAGGAAGAGGACGCGCGTCATCCCGATCTGCCTGACGTTCCGCCCGCCGCGCCTAGAGGTTGAAGCGGATGTTGAGGACGTCGCCGTCCTCGACCGGGTAGGTCTTGGCCTCGAGGCGCTGCTTGCCGGCGCGCGCCGCCTCGGCATGGCCCCCCGCCTCGACCAGGTCGTCCCAGCGCACGACCTCGCAGCGGATGAAGCCGCGCGCGATGTCGGAGTGGATGGTCGCGGCCGCGTCCAGGGCCGTCTCGCCCCGGCGGAGCGTCCACGCCCGCGTCTCCTTCTCGCCGGCCGTGAAGAACGTGATCAGGTCGAGCGTCTCGGCCAGCCGGCGCACGACCTCGCCGAGCGCCGACTCGCCCTCGCCGCGAAACTCGGCAGCCTCCTCCTCGGACAGCTCCGCGAGCTCGGCCTCGAGCTGGAGATCGATGCCGTCCGGGCCGTTGACGAGCGCGATCAGCGGCTTCGTCGTGAGCGGGTCGAGCTCGGGCGGCAGCTCGCCCTCCCAGTCGGCGAGCGTGCTGCCGGCGTCGAGGTGCGCGAGCAGCCGCTCCAGCTCGGCCGCCTCCGCCTTCACCTGTGGATCGCCCGACTTCGCCTGCTTCGCGACCCGCTCGAGCCGGCGCTCGACGTGGTCGCGGTCGGCGACGAGCAGCTCGAGCTTCAGCGTCTCCAGGTCGTCGTCGGGGAGGCGTGTCCCGGAGAAGCCGTCGAGAACGACGACGAGCGCGTCCACCTGTCGCAGGTTCCCGAGCAGCTGCGGGCCGGTCCCGGGCACGTCGACGACGCGCACCGCCGCCGGCGTGACCTTGCGTGCGCCGACGACCGCGGCGAGCCGGTCGAGCCGGACGTCGGAGATCTGCGCCATCCCGACGTGCTCCTTGCCCGAGCCGTGGGTCTCGGCGTGGGTGAGCGCCCGGAAGAGCGTCGTCTTCCCGGAGCTCGGCAGCCCCACGATCCCTGCCTCGAGAGCCATCGGCCAGCACCCTAGTCGGGCCGAGGGCCAGGCCGTCCGATCCTTCGTGCGTCAGCTGGAGCCGAAGCCGACGCGGCCCGCGCGGACGATGCGCTTGTAGTAGGCGACGCGCGGCACGACCACGTGCATCGGGCCGTCCTCGGTCTCGAGCACGACGACGCGAGGGCCGTCCTTGTCGAGGGCCGCCTCGAGCCGGTCGGCGGACGAGGGGTCGATGAAGCTGCCGACGATCTGGCCCCCCTCGAAGCCGATCTCGACTCTGACGCGCTCGTCAGCCACGCGACACCACCTCCGAGAGGACGCCGTGGACGGATTCCGGATGGACGAAGGCGACCTCGAGCCCGAACATCCCCCGCCGCGGGGAGGCGTCGATCAGCTCGGCGCCTGCGGCCGAGAGCTCGGCCAGCGCGGCGCGGATGTCGGCGACCTCGTACGCGACGTGGTGCATGCCGGGCCCGCGCTTCGCGAGGAAGCGCCCGACGGGCGTGTCCTCCTCGAGCGCGGCGAGGAGCTCGACCCGGCTGTCGCCGACCCGGACGGATGCGGCCTCGACGCCCTGCTCCTCGACGCGGGAGCGATGCTCGACCCGGCCGCCGAAGAGCCGCTCGTACGTGTCCACCGCCGCGTCGAGGTCGCTCACCGCGACGCCGACGTGGTGGATGCCGCTCGCCTTCACGCGGCGATGCTAGCGGCTCAGACCTCCGGCGCGGTGCTCGTCGCCACGACGCGCGGGACGCCGACGCTCTCGGAGGCGCGCGACTCGGGCTCCACGTCGGAGACGAGGGCGACGAGCTCGTCGCGGACGAGCGTCTCCTTCTCCAGCAGCTGGGCCGCGATCCGGTCGAGGGGCGCGCGGTGCTTCACGAGCAGGCGCAGCGCCTCCTCGTAGGCGCCGTCGGTCAGGTGAGCCTGCTCCTCGTCGCGAAGGCGCTTCGTCGACTCGGAGAGGGCGTAGTTGTCGGCGCGCATCGTGCGCGAGCTGACCGAATCGGCCATGCCCCACTCGAAGACCATCGAGCGTGCGATATCGGTCACCTTCTCGAGGTCGTTGGCGGCGCCGTTCGTGACGCGGCCGAAGACGACCTCCTCGGCGGCGCGGCCCGCGAGCGCGACGATCATCCGGTCGACGAGCTCCTCCTTCGTGTGGAGGTATCGGTCCTCCTCCGGGAGGTAGAACGCGTAGCCGAGCGCGTTGCCGCGGGAGACGATCGTCACCTTCTGCAGCTCCATCACCGAGCCCATCAGGTGCGCCATCAGCGCGTGCCCGCCCTCGTGGTAGGCGAGGATCCGCCGCTCCTTCTCGGTCAGCACCCGCTTCTGCTGGAGGCCCGCGACGACCCGCTCGAGGGCGCCGTCGAAGTCGGCCTCCGTGACGAGGAAGTCGCCGCGCCGGCCGGCGGCGATGGCCGCCTCGTTGCAGACGTTGGCGAGCTCGGCGCCCGTGAGGCCCGAGGTCTGCCGCGCGACGACGCGAAGGTCGACCTCCGGCGCGAGCGGCTTGCCGCGGGTGTGGACGCCGAGGATCGCCTCGCGCCCGGCGAGGTCGGGCGTGGGGACGAGCATCTGCCGGTCGAAGCGCCCCGGGCGGAGGAGCGCCGGATCGAGGTCCTGGATCCGGTTGGACGCGCCCATGACGACGACCTGCTCCGCCCCCTCGAACCCGTCGAGCTCGACGAGCAGCTGGTTCAGCGTCTGGTCCTGCTCGCGGTTGAAGCCGTGGCCGGTGCGCTGGGCGCCGACCGCGTCGAGCTCGTCGATGAAGACGATCGCCGGCGCGTTCTTGCGCGCCTCGGCGAAGAGCTTGCGGATCCGGGCGGCGCCGAGGCCGGCGAACATCTCGACGAACGAGGACGCGCTCGCCGAGTAGAAGTTCGCACCCGACTCGAAGGCGACCGCCCTCGCGAGCAGCGTCTTGCCGGTGCCGGGGGGCCCGTAGAGGAGCAGGCCCTTCGGCGTCTTCGCGCCGAGGCGCTCGAAGCGCTGCGGGTCGCGGAGGAACTCGACGACCTCCATCAGCTCGGCGCGCACCTCCTCGACGCCGGCGACGTCGGCCCAGGTGGTCTGCGACTTGGCCTTGGAGGCCATGTTCGCCGGCTTGATGCGCGGCATCATCCCGACCGTCTTCCAGAGCAGCCACGCGGTCAGGACGAGGATGCCGAAGAAGGCGAGGGGGAGCCAGGTCGTGGCGAAATCAGCCGCGGATTGGAACCAGTGCCCGACCATCTCGATGCTCATCGGCAGCGGAGAGCGAACTCCTTAGCCGAGTGAGCCGATCACCTCGTCGACGCTCGTGAAGACCACTCCGCCCTCGCGCCAGGCCGCCATGCAGGCGGCCGTACGCGCGTCGTCGAGCCCGCGCGCGGCGTCCTCGACGAAGCGGACGCGCCGGCCGCGGCGGAGGAAGCCGCGGATCGCGGCGTCGTCGCAGACGTCGGTGGCGACGCCGAAGACGACGATCTCGTCCGGGTCGAGCGCGTCGAGCAGCGGCTCGGTGTTCGGGTTCGTGAAGACGTCGAAGTTCTTCTTCAGGAGCAGGAGCTCGCGCCGGCCGCCGATCAGTCCGGGAATCCGTCCCGGCGGAAAGGGCAGCAGCGCGAGCGGCAGCGGGTCGCGCTGCTTCGTCTCGAGGATCTTCTCGGCCCCACGGGTCCCGCGCAGGCAGTGAGGCGGATACGTGTCCGAGAAGTCGGGGCGGCCGGAGATCTCCGGGTCGGTCAGCTCGTGATCGTCGGCGGAGGCGACGTGGACGAGACCGGCCGCCCGGGCGGCGTCGACGAGACGCTCCATGGCCGGAGCGACGTCCTTCGCGCCGGGCACGTAGAGCTTCCCGGCCGGCTCCATGAAGTCGACCTGCGTGTCGACGTCCCAGAGGATCGTCCCGGCCATGCCCGCGTTGTATCACCGCTCACGCGGACCGTCTCCACGAGACACGTCCGGGCTCTGACCCCGGCCATGTCCCGTGGGGCCCCGTCCGGACTGGTGCCTTGTCGCATACCGCACCCCCGTGCAGGCTCTCGGACATGCCGCGTCGCCCTCGCGATATCGCTCCCGGGATCCAGCACGTCTGGGTCAACGCCACCGGCGGCGAGGACTACTACCGCGACGACGTCGACCGCGTGACATGGCTGCGACTACTGGTGAAGACTTGCGACCGCCATGCCTGGCAGTGCGTCGCGGTTGTGCAGATGACGACGCACGTGCACCTGATCCTCGAGGTTCCAGACCACTCGCTTGCGCACGGGATGCAGTGGCTCAACTCCGAGTACAGCAGGCACTTCAACGACCGGCACGGCCGCCGCGGGCAGTTCGTCCGCGGCCGCTACGGCAGCCGGCGGATCAGCTCCGGGCGGGACTTGGTGACGACGTACGCGTACGTCGTGCTCAACCCGGTGAACGCAGGGCTCAGCCCGCGGCCGGAAGACTGGCGATGGAGCAGCTACGCGACCGCACTCGGACTCTCCACGGACTTCCCGTTCGTCGATGCTTCGCGCGTGACCGCGGAGGCCGGCGGGACGGCAGACGACCTGCGAGGGGTTGCCGACGCGAAGTCGGTGGCACGGCTGTCCGGAAGGGACACGTCAGGGCTCTGACCCCCGACGTGTCCGGGGGGGGCTACGCCACGGGACGCTCGAGGCGGACGATCCGGCGTTTCGAGGCGTCCCGGACCGCCGCGAAGCCGGCGCTCTCGAAGAGGGCGACGTTGCCCATGTAGTCGCTCGAGTCGAGCACGTGCGGGTACGCCTCGACGACGGACGCGCCACGCGCGAACGCGTGCTCGACCGCTGCCGCGAGCAGCGCCGCCGCGACGCCCTCGCCGCGGCGGGGCTTGTCGACGGCAAAGCACACGATCGACCACACCGGCCCGTCGCCGTCCTCCGGCCGAGGCCGGTATTGCGGCGAGCGCAGCAGGTGCGGGAACTCCTCGCGCGGAGCGATCGAGACCCAGCCCACGGGCTCGCCGCCGTCATAGGCGAGGAGGCCCGGCTCACGCCCGGCCCGCACGAGCGCCTGGAGCGCCTGCTTCTTCGGCTCCCCGTGCGGCAGCCCACGGTCGCGCCAGTACATGCACCAGCAGCCGAAGGCCGGTGCGTTCCGGCTGCCGCCGCGTGGCCCCTTCGCCTCGAACAGCGCGCACACGTCGTCCCACTGGGCCGGGCGGACCGGGACGACCCGGAGCGTCACTCCACGAGCGCGAGCCGCGGGTTCTCGCGCAGGTGCCGGCCGAACTTGCCGGACGGCTTCCCGTCCGTGACGACGACGTCGGCCGTGAAGTCGTTCGAGCCGCGGATCAGCGACGAGCCGACCCCGTAGGCGTCCACCGGCACGCCCCGCGCCTCGAAGTCGCGGATCTTCTCGACCGTGAACCCGCCGGAGACCACGATCCGCAGCCGCTCGTGGCCGGCCGCGTCGAGGGCGTCGCGGACGTTCCGCACCAGCCGCTCGTTGACCCCGGTCGGCTGGAAGTCGCCCATCTGCTCCCAGAGCGAACGATCGACGAGCGACTCGGACGTGTCGAGCCGCACGCCCCAGAGCCGGTCGCCGATCGCGTCCGCGACCTCGAGCGCCGTACGCACCGAGTCGTTGTCGAAGTCGACGAGCACCGTCACCGACATGTCCTCCGGAGCCCACTCTGCGAACGTCCGCGAAGCGAGGACGGTGTCGCCGCCGTACGCGGCGATCAGCGAGTGCGGCACCGTCCCGATCCCGCGGCCGCCCCACCACGACGCCTGCTCGTCGGTCGTGACGCCGATCTCCGCTCCGGTTATCAGCCCCGCCAGGTAGGCCGCGTAGCCGTCGCCCGTCTGCACGCGATGGTGGTCGTGGCGAGCCGGCATGAAGATGATCGGCTTGCGGTTCGCCGCCTCGACCACGCGCACGACGTTCGTCGTGATCAGCGTCCGCCGCGCCAGCGTCCCGAGGTACACGGTCTCGAGGTGCGCGAAGGCCGTGTAGTCGCCCTCGATCGTCATCACCGTCTCCCACGGCGCGATCCGGTCGCCGTCGTAGAGCGCCCGGATCTCGAGCCCGTCGTGCTCGTGCGCGCAGAGCTTGAGGATCGCGATCGCCTCGTCCATCCCGCCGAGGTAGGCATGGTTCTTCTGGAACACCTGCATCACGACCTGCGGCTGACGGCCGTCGCCGAGCAGCACGGCGCGCGAGTGGTTGAAGTAGGCGTCGGTGTAGTACCCGGCACGCATCTTCTCGACCGGCAGGTCGAAGACCTCGGGGTCGAGCCGCTGCCTACGCGCGGTCTGCGGCATGCTCGAGCTCCAGGCACGCTGCGAGCGCCGCCTCGGCGACCTCGAGCTGCTCGGGCGACGGCTCGGCCGTCGACAGCCGGTGCTGAAGCTCGTGTCCCGGCATCGAGAGCGCCTGCGCGAGCGGATGCGCGGGATGGCGTGTCATCCAGCCGAAGATCTCCATGGCCGCGGCCACCGCGCCCAGCTGCCCGACCGCGCGCGCCCGGCCCCGCAGCCGCTCCGGCACGAGGCCGGCGAGGACGTTCCCGGCGGCCGAGGTCGCGACGAGCGGGCCGACGAGGTGGCCGCCGCAGCGCTCGTGCTCCTTCGTCGCACCCTCGCCGTGCTCGTAGGTGCCGATCGAGATGTGCTCGGCGCCGTGGTAGCCCGCGAGCGCGGATCCGCGCAGCGAGAGGACGGCGGGCGCGAGCGACGTCAACCCGGCCAGCAGCTCCTGCGCCGCCGGTCCCAGGCGGGACGAGCCGCGGATCCCCTTGACGACGACCGCCGCCCCGAGCATGGAGGTGAGGACGCGCCTGTTCTGCATGGGCAGCTGCGCCTGCGGCAGCTTCCGCTTCACCTGCGGCAGCAGCGCCACCGCCTCGGCGAGCCGCGCCGGACCGCGCAGGAACGGGCTCTCGACGCGCGACGCCTGCAGGCGCTTGCGCGCGGACGCGACCTCGATCGTCCCGTCCTCGCGGCGGATCGCGCACGCCCAGGCGT
Source organism: uncultured Actinomycetes bacterium (assembly GCA_963746895.1). GTDB lineage: Bacteria > Actinomycetota > Thermoleophilia > Gaiellales > Gaiellaceae > Palsa-739. Next base: position 309,860 of record CAVVDI010000005.1, read on the forward strand.
GCGGCCCGTGCACGAGCACGCCGTTCGGGAGCGCCATCCCCCCGAGACGGATCTTCTCCTCGTCCATCGGGGGGAGCGTACCGACCCTCAGCCGCCCGTCGCGAGCGAGCGCAGCGCCCCCTGCAGCGCCCGCGCCGCCTCGCCCGGCTCGCCGCTGCCGACCGGCGCCTCGCCGAGGCGCACGACGGGCATCACCTCGCGCACCGAGGAGCTGAGGAACAGCTCGTCCGCCGCCGCGACCCGGGCGAGCGGGAAGACGCCCTCCTCGGGGCCGAAGCCGGCCTCGGCGGCGAGCTCCCAGAGGGCGGCCCGCGTCACGCCCGGCGAGGATCGGCTGCCCGAGCGAGGGCGTCAGCAGCCGGTCGCCCTCGCGGAACCAGACGTTGGCCGTCGGCGCCTCGAGCACCGTCCCGTCGACGGAGACGAGCAGCGCGTCGTCGCAGCCCTCCCGGCGCGCCTCGTCCTGGGCGGCGAAGTTCTCCGCGTAGCTCGTCGACTTGGTCGCCGCGAGCCGGTGTCCGGGCGCCCAGCCGACGACGGCGAGCCGCAACCCGCGCGCCCGCAGCGTCTCGAGACCGGGCGGCAGCGAGGAGACGAGCGCGAGCCCGGTCGGCGCCGTGCCGCCCTCGCGCCCCGGCGTCCAGAGGAAGCGCAGCACCGCGTCGGGCGCCCCGCCCTCGCGAATCGCCGCCTCGCCCACCTCGGCGAGCCCGGCCAGGTCGGGCTCGGGCAGGCCGACGAGGGCGGCCGAGCGCCGCAGCCGATCGAGGTGGGCGTCGAGCCGGAACGGCGTCCCGCCGTAGACGCGGAGCGTCTCGAAGACGGCGCGGCCGCGGAGGAAGCCCTCGTCGTCGGCGTGCACCGCCGGCCGGTCGACCGGCAGCGACCCGAGCCCGACCGCGTGGACGGCGAGCAGCGTCACGCCGTCACCGCCTCCGGCAGCGGAGCGCCCAGGGCAGCCAGCAGCGGCCGCGCCTTGACCCACGACTCCTCGATCTCCGCTGCGGGCTCGGAGTCCCAGACGATGCCGCCGCCGACCCAGAGGTGGATCCGCCCCTCGGCGACGGCGAACGTCCGGATCGTGAGCGCGAGATCGAGGTCGCCGTTGGGACGGATCGTCCCGAGCGCGCCCATCGAGGCGCCGCGGCCGACCGGCTCGAGCGCGGCGATCAGGTCGAGGGCGGCGATCTTGGGGGCGCCCGTGACCGAGCCGCCGGGGAAGGTCGCCTCGAGCAGCTCCGTCAGGCTCACCCCGTCGCGCAGCGTGCCCTCGACGGTCGAGACGAGATGGGTCACGCCCGCCATGCCTCGCTCGGCGAGGAGCTCCGGCCAGCGGACGCTCCCCGGCTCGCAGACGCGGGAGAGGTCGTTGCGCTCGAGGTCGACGATCATCACGTGCTCGGCCGCGTCCTTCGCCGACTCGACCGGAACGCCGGCCGGCCGGGTCCCCTTGATCGGCGACGTCCAGACGCGTCGGCCCCGCCGCGCGAGGTACAGCTCGGGCGAGGCGGAGACGATCGCCCAGCCGTCGCCGCAGAGCGCCGGCGGCTGGAGCGGCCGCAGCGGCGCCAGCGCGGCCGCGAGCCCGTGCGGGTCGCCCTCGAACTCCCCCGAGAGGTGCTGCACGAGGTTCGCCTGGTAGACGTCGCCCTCGGCGATCGACGCGCGCACCGCGTGGACCGCGTCCGCGTAGGCCTCGTCGCTCCAGCTCCGCCGCCACGATCCGATCGAGAACGACCCGCCGGCCGGCATCGGCGCGTCCGCCGCTTCGATCGACACCGCGACCGCGGGCAGCGGGCACGGCTCCGGCGGCGCGGGCCGCGCCTCGCGCCGGAGCGCGTCGCCGCAGCGGTAGCCCACATAGACGCGCGCCACGAGGCCGTCCCGCCCGAAGAAGCCCTCGGCGCGCAGCGCCGGCTCGAGGTCGGCGATGCCGCCGAGCTCGAGCATCAGGAGAGGACGGTCAGCGCCGCATGGCGCAGCCAGTCGAGCCCGATCTCCAGGTCGGAGATCGCGATCCGCTCGTCGGCCGAGTGGACGAGCTCGTGGACGACCTCCATCGGCATCTCGCCGGTCATCGGGAAGAATCCGTAGGCGACGGTTCCGAACGCCTCGCGCAGCCAGTGGCTGTCGGTGAAGCCGGCGGTGCACATCGGGACGGCCAGGGCCCCGGGCTCGACGCGCTCGACGAACGACTCGATCGCGCTCCAGAGCGGCGTGTCGAGCGGCGAGCGCGTGCCGCCCTCGGGCTCGCCCCAGACGATCTCGTAGTCGACGTCGCCGCCGAGCACCGCCCGGACGAGCGGCTCGATGTGCTCCGGGTGCTGACCGGGGAGGAGGCGGCAGTCGACGCCGACCTCGACGACGCCGGGGATCACGTTCCGCGACCGCGAGCCGGCGATCATGGTCGGCGAGAACGTGGCCGAGAGCACGGGCTCGACGATGTTGCCGGCCACCGGCGCCACCGCCCGGGCGCGCGCGGCCGCGTCGGCGGCGCTCGGCACCTCGCCGAGCAGCGCGCGCAGGAAGCCCTCCACCTCGGGGCCGAGCTGCGGCTCGGGGCGGTAGGCCGCGAGCCGCTCGATCAGGCGAGCCGCCTTCACGAGCGCGTTGTCCGCGATCCCCGGCATCGAGGCGTGTCCGGCGCGGCCCCGCACGACGATCGCGAACGGCGCCGTCCGCTTCTCCGCGGCGGTCGCCTGGTAGAGGACCGCGCCGCCGAGCTCCAGGCGGTCGCCGCCGCCCTCGTTGACGCAGTAGTCGCAGCGCACCGCGTCGGGGTGCTCGCGGCAGAGCCAGGAGAGCCCGAAGTCCTCGCCGACCTCCTCGTCGGCCGTGGCGGCGAAGATCAGGTCGCCGGACGGCTGGAAGCCCTCGCGCGCGAGCGAGGCGATCGCGACCGCGCTCGCCGCCACCTGGCCCTTCATGTCGAGGGCGCCGCGGCCCCACACCTCGCCGCCGCGGACCTCGCCCGAGAAGGGCGGCACCGACCAGGCGTCGGGGTCGGCGATCACGACGTCGGTGTGGGAGAGGAGCAGCAGCGTCGGCCCGTCGCCGCGGCCCGGGATGCGGGCGACGAGGTTCGCCCGCCCGGGCACCTTCGCGTACAGCTCGCTCGCGACGCCGCTCTGCGCGAGGTAGTCGCGCAGGAGCTCGGCCGCGAGGGTCTCGTTGCCCGGCGGATTCGTCGTGTCGAGCCGCAGCAGGCGGCCGAGCAGGTCGACGGTCTCGTCGCGCAGCGAGGTGGTGGCCACGGCGCGGAGCATACTTCGGCCCGTGGGGGATCTCTTCTCGGACGCGGCCGACCGGCGGGCGGGCGAGGTCGCGCCGCTGGCGCAGCGGCTGCGGCCGCGGTCGCTGGAGGAGTTCGTCGGCCAGCGTCACGTCCTCGGCGAGGGCTCGGCCCTGCGGCTGGCGATCGGCGATGACCGGGTGCGCTCGTCGATCTTCCACGGGCCGCCCGGGAGCGGGAAGACGACGCTCGCGCGCATCGTGGCCGCGTCGACCGGCGCCGCCTTCGAGGAGCTCTCGGCGGTCTCGGCGACGGTGAAGGACGTCCGCGAGGCGCTCGCGCGGGCGCGGGAGCGGCTGGGGACGAGCGGCCGGCGCACGATCCTCTTCCTCGACGAGATCCACCGCTTCAACAAGGCGCAGCAGGACGCGCTCCTGCCCGCCGTCGAGGACGGGCTGGTGACGCTGATCGGCGCGACGACCGAGAACCCGTACTACGAGGTCAACTCGGCGCTCCTCTCGCGCTCCCAGGTCTACGAGCTCGAGCCGCTGTCGCCGGAGGACGTCTCGGGAGATCGCGCGGCGCGGCGCGGCGGAGGTCGGGGCCGAGCTCCCGGACGAGCTCGTCGAGCTGGTGGCGCGGCGCAGCGGCGGCGACGCGCGCTCGGCTCTGAACATCGTCGAGCTGGCGGCCGAGACGGCGCGGGCCGAAGGCGCGCCGGTGGGCGAGGCGCACGTCGAGGATGCAGCCCGGAAGCGGCCGGTCGTCTACGACAAGGCCTCCGACGCGCACTACGACTTCACGTCGGCGTTCATCAAGTCGATGCGGGGGAGCGACCCCGACGCGGCGGTCTACTACCTGGCGGCGATGCTCGCAGGCGGCGAGGACGCGCGCTTCATCGCGCGCCGGATGATCGTGCTCGCCTCCGAGGACGTCGGCAACGCCGACCCGCGCGCGCTGCTCGTCGCGGTCGCCGCCGCTCAGGCCGTCGAGCACGTCGGCCTGCCCGAGGCGCGGCTCAACCTCGCGCAGGCGGCGATCTACCTCGCCCGCGCGCCGAAGTCGAACGCGAGCTACGTCGCGCTGAGCCGCGCCGCCGCGGACGTGCAGGAGCGCGGGAACGTCGCCCCGCCGAAGGCGCTGCGCGATGCCAGCTGGTACGGCCGGCGGCTCGGCCACGGCGAGGGCTACGTCTACCCGCACGACGATCCGCGCGGCTTCGAGGTCGACTACCTCCCCGACGAGCTCCGCGGGCGCAGCTACTTCACGCCGTCGGGCAACGGCGAGGAGCGGCCGAAAGAGGGATAGCGCCGGGCGCTCCTTTCCCGGACCAGGGCAGGTCCTCGCTGAAGGACGTCGCCCTGCGGACGCGGATGGTCGCGCACCCGCACCTGATCCAGATCGGCGACAAGCAGGAGCCGAACTCGCTCGTGCTCTCGAACAACGCCCACACGGGCGGCACGTGCTTCGGCGACTCGGGCGGCCCGAACTTCGTCGGCGACTCGAACGTGATCGCCGGCGTCGCCTCGTTCGGCAAGAACCCGACCTGCGCCGGTCAGGGAGGCGTCTTCCGCCTCGACCTGCCCTCGGCCCGCGACTGGGTCGAGAGCTTCCTGCCCTAGCCGAAGGGGTCTGCGAGGGCCGCCGCGAAGGCGGCCCTCGCGTCCCGTCCGACGACCGCGAAGACGACGCGCCGCAGTCGGCCGCCCTCGAACGCCCGCGCCTCCTCGACCATGATCCGCGCGCACTCGGCGAGCGGGAACCCGCCGACGCCGGTGCCGAACGCGGGGAGCGCGAGCGACGCGCAGCCGAGCTCGTCCGCGAGCCGGAGGCAGGCGCGGGTCGTGCGGCGGACGAGCTCCGCGTCGGTGCGCAGGTCCTGGCCCATCACGGCGCCGTGCAGCACCCAGCGCGCGGCCAGCCGCCCGGCGCCCGTGGCGACGGCCGACCCGAGCGGGATCGGCCCGAGCGCCATCGCCTCGCGCTCGATCTCCTCCCCGCCCGCCCGCTTGAGCGCTCCTGCGACGCCTGCTCCCATCCAGAGCCGGTCGTTGGCGGCGTTCGCCACCGCATCGGCCTCGACCGTGGCGATGTCGCCCTCGCGCACCTCGAGCTGCACGTCCGCAGTATCGTCGCTCGCGTGAGGCTGTACGTGCACGAGTGGGGAGACCCGGACGGGCCGCCGCTCGTCTGCCTGCACGGCGTCACCGGCCACGGCGAGCGCTTCCGCCGCCTCGCGGAGGAGCGGTGGACGGGATGCCGCGTGATCGCGCCGGACCTGCGTGGACACGGCCGGTCGGGCTGGGAGCCGCCGTGGACGATCCCGACGCACCTCGACGACCTCGTCGAGACGACGGACGCGCTCGGCCTCGAGCGGGGAGACTGGATCGGCCACTCGTGGGGCGGACGGCTCGTGCTCGAGCTCGCGGCCGCATACCCGGAGCGCGTCGGCCGCGCCGTCCTGCTCGATCCGGCGATCCAGCCGCTTCCGGGCCCCTCGCGGCATCTCGCCGAGGTCGAGCTGGACGGCGGCACGATCGCGTCGGTCGAGGAGTACGTGCAGCAGCGCCTCGCGGCGAGCCCGCGCACGTCGCGCGCCGACGCCGAGCGGGACGCCGAGCAGCACTTCGAGCCGCAGCCCGACGGCCGGCTCCGGCGCCGCTCCTGCCAACCGGCGGTCGTCTCGGTCTACGGCGAGCTGGTGACGCCGCCGCCCCCGCCGGAGACGCTGGCCGGCATCCCGACGCTGCTGCTCTACGCGCCCGACTTCGGGCTCGTCCGCGAGGAGCAGATCGCCGCCTACCGAGGCGCAGTCGGCGACAACCTCGAGGTGCTCGCGGTTCCAGGCATGCACATGGTGATGTGGGACGCATTCGAGGAAACGGCGGCGGCCGTCGAACGCTTTCTGGCGTGACGCGCAGGAAGCTCGTGCGGCTGCATCGTCCACGCGAGCTGCACCGCGTCGGCCGCTAGAGGATGCGGGCGCCGAGCGCCGAGGCGACGAGCTCGACCGCGAGCCGGCCGGTCTCGTTCTCGCGGTCGAGGATCGGGTTCACCTCGACCACGTCCATCGAGTCGGCGAGACCCGACTCCGCGACGACCTCCATCGCCAGGTGCGCCTCCCGGTAGGAGAGGCCGCCCCGGACGGGCGTGCCGACTCCGGGGGCGTGCTCCGGGTCGACCGCGTCCATGTCGAGACTGACGTGGAGGAAGGCTGCGCCGGCGGCGTGGGCGAGCGCCTCGCGCAGGCACGGCTCGATTCCGATCCGGTCGACCTCGCTCATCGTGAAGACCTTCGCGTCGAGCCGGGCCAGCAGCTCGCGCTCGCCGTCGTCGAGGGAGCGGACGCCGACGAGGGCGAGCCGGCCAGGCTCGAGGGCCGGCAGGGACAGGCCCTCCCGGGCGAATGCGGCGCCCCCGTGGCCGAGCGCCGCGGCGAGCACCATCCCGTGCACGTTGCCGCTCGGGGAGGTCTCCGGCGTGTTCAGATCGCCGTGGGCGTCGATCCAGACGACGCCGCCGCGGCCGTGCACGCGGGCCATGCCGACGAGCGAGCCGAGCGCGACCGAGTGGTCGCCGCCGAGGACGAGCGGCAGGGCGCCGCGGCGGACGGCCGCCTCGACGAGCGTGGCGACGCGGTCGCACAGGTCGAGGATCTGGGGGAGGTAGCGGGCCTGGTCGTCGCCCATCGCGGTCTGCTCGGCCACCGGCGCCTCGACGTTGCCGAGATCCTCGACGCGGATCCCGAGCGCGTCCTCGAGGTGGCGGCAGAGCCCGGCGTAGCGGATCGCGGACGGCCCCATGTCCACACCGCGGCGGCCGGCGCCGAGGTCGAGCGGGGCGCCGATGACGGCGACCTCGCGGGCGACCGGTTGCACCTTCACGGAACGCAAGGCTAACGCCGCCGCCGTCCGGCCCGCCGGCACGCCCGTCGAGCGGCTCGCTGCGGTCGAGGCGCCGGGCCGGCTCGGTTACACTGACCGCCGCCCGCGGCGAGGTAGCTCAGCTGGTAGAGCACTCGGCTGAAAACCGGGGTGTCGCCGGTTCGAGTCCGGCCCTCGCCATCCGCGCACGGGGGAAACCGCGGTTTCCCCCGGCGAGCCCCTCTCCATTTCCAGTCGCGCGCCGGGCGATCCGTTCCCGGCCCCGACGCAGCGAGGCCCCCGGGAGCGCCGTGGCGGTTCTCGGGGGCCTCAGGCGTCCGGACCGGTGCAACCGTGTCGCGAACTGCCGTTGCTCGGAGACTACCGTCTCGTCGCGCGGAGCGCCGTCGCCGGGCCCGCCGAAAAGTCCGCAAACTCGGCGAAACCGCGCCGCCCGAGCTCGCGGCGCAGACGCTCCATCGGAACGTAGATCGGCGTCTCGGCGCCGCGCGAGAAGGAGAGCACGACCGCGCCGCCCGGGGTGACGACGCGCGCGAGCTCGTCGAAGAACGGAATCATGTTCATCAGCGTGACGAGCTGGAACGCGCCGTCGGCGAACGGCAGCGCCGACGCGTCTCCGACCGTGTACGCGACGCGGCCGGCGAGCGCCGGCGGCAGCCGGGCCGCCGCCTCCGCGACCATGCCCGCGCTCAGGTCGACTCCGACGACTTCCGCGGAGTCGAAACGTCCGGCCACCGCCTTCGCGGCGACCCCCGTTCCCGTCCCGAGGTCGAGCGCCCGCTGCGGCGGCGCCAGCTCGGAGAGCGCGAGATCGAGCGCGGCGAGGTGGAGCGGACCGATCCGCGACTCCCAGGTCGGGGCGATCGTGTCGAACATCTCCCGCAGGCGGCCGCGCAGAAGCGGCCAGAGCCATGGCACGCGGACGAGGACGTCGGTGATGATCCGCGCCCGGCGCTGCGGGTTCAAGGAACGTCCACCTGGATGAGCAGGTCGACACCCTCCGCGGCACGGAGCACGTCGGCCGCGCTGCCACGGGAGACGGCGACGGCGACGTTGCGGTAGCTGTCCTCGTAGAGGATCAGCTCGCCCGGCGTCGCGTCGCCGAACGTGCGGGCTGCCAGTGCGTAGAACCGCTCGCCGCGGCAGGTGAGCTCGACCCGGGTGCCGGGAACGACGCGGGCGCGGTCGAGCTGCTCGCGCGTGAGGTTCAGGGCGACGTTGCCGAAGCGGTCGACGGCGAGCACCGTGGCGCGGATCCGGCTCTGGCCCACCTCGGGCTCGGGGAGGTCGAGGCGGACGAGCTCCTCGGGGTCGATCGGCGGCCCGAGCCGGCCGACCGCGACGCCGCGGGCGAGGTGGGCCGCGGCGGGCGAGAACAGGTCGCGGCCGTGGAAGGTGCGTGAGACCGGCTGCAGCGAGTACTCGGGGCTCGCGAGCTCGTAGGCCTCGACGACCCCGCCGAATCGGTCGGCCGCGGGAAGGAGCAACCCGTTGTCCGGCCCGACGTGCAAGCGTCCCTCCGCGTCGCGCAGCGCGAGCGCCCGCCTGCTCCCGCCGACGCCGGGATCGACGACGGCGAGGTGGACGCCCTCTGGCATGTAGGGAAGCGCGTTCGCGAGCATCAGCGCGCCCTGCAGGACTCGCCCGGGGCGGATCCCGTGCGTGATGTCGATGATCTCCGCCTCGGGCGCGATCCGCTTGACGACACCGTGACACGTCCCGACGAAGTCGTCCTGGAGGCCGAAGTCGCTGAGGAAGGTCACGAACGGCGGCATCGCGGCGTGAGGCTACACGGTCGGCAGCAGGCGCTCGACCGCGGAGACGAGCCCGTCGAGGTCGTGCGTGTCGGCCTCGGCCGCGACCTCGATCCCCCGCTCACGCGCGGCCGCCGACGTCTGCGGGCCGATCGAGACGGCGGGGATCCGGGCGCCGGTCGCAGCGAGCGAGCGGGCGGCCGACGGGGACGCGAGCACGACGAGGTCGCCCTCGGGCGGGGAGTCGGGCCGCAGCTCGACGGTGCGGTAGAGCGGCAGAAAATCGGCGCCGAGCTCGTCGACGAGAAGCCGCCGCGCGCCTTCGGCCGCGGCGAGCAGGACTCGCCCGACCGGGCGAGGCAGCTCGGCCAGGAGGCCCGTCCTGGGTCGAGACCGCGGGCACGAGATCGGGCTCGAGGCCGCTGTGCCCGGAGCTCGTCGGACGTGCCCGGACCGATGGCGGCGAGGCGCCGCGGAGGAGCGGTGAGCCGCGCCGCGAGCCTGGCCGCCCCGTTCGGGCTCGTGACGACGACCCAGTCGTACGGCGCGGGATCGACCGGCGCATCACTCAACGGCTCGACCCTGATCAGCGGGCAGAGCACGACGTCGCAGCCGAGGCCGGCGAGCCGCTCCGCAAGCGGCCCCACCTGGTGCTCCGCACGCGTGAGGATGACGCGAAGCCGTCCTTCTCGGCCGTGTCCGGATCCACCTCCTCCTGCGGGGCGCCTCGGCGGCCCCATCCCTAACCCCCACCCTCCCGGAGGGGACCCGCGTCGGCTTGACGCGACGCTAGCGGGCCAGCCGTGCCGTGTCCGTGCCGGTTTGCGTGCGGAACTGTCACGAGGTCAGCCCTGCCGGGAATCGGCGAGCAGGGCGAGCTCCCGGCCGAGTGCGCCGGGCTCCGGCCCGCTGCGGCGCTCGAGCCACGAGCCGTCCTCCGCGGCGACGAGGCCGATCAGCGTCATGCCCGTCGTGGTGAGCGGCCACGGGAGCGAGACAACCGCCGCCGACAGCGGCGACGACAGCCCGCTCGGCCTCGACGCGGCGGCGCGTCTCGCCGTCGTCCGCGGCCGCGACGATGTGCTCCTCGCCGACCCGCACCTGGAGCGCGAGGGCGCCTTGCGCAGCCTCGGGGAGCAGCTCCTCGGGGTCGAAGCGATGCCCGATCTCCGCCCCGAGGCCGAGCCGATCGAGCCCGCACGCCGCGAGCACGACTGCGTCGAGCCCCCGCTCACCGCGTTTGCGCAGCCGGGTGTCGATGTTGCCGCGGAGCGGCTCGATCGAGAGCGTCGGCTCCAGCGCGAGGAGCTGGGCCTTGCGGCGCGCGGACGCAGTTCCGACGCGCATCCCCGGCCGGATCGCCTCCGCTCCGCAGAGCGCGTCGCGCGGGTCGTCCCGCAGGAGGTACGCGCCCACGGCGAGCCCGTCCGGGTCGCTCGCGGTCATGTCCTTGGCGGAGTGGACAGCCACCTCGATCCTGCCCTCGAGCAGCGCCTCCTCGAGCTCCTTGACGAAGACGCCGCGCGAGCCGATCTCCCCGAACGGGCGTGAACGGTCGCGGTCGCCCGCGGTCGTGATCGGGACGAACGCGATCTCGATCCCGGGCGCTCGCAGGCGCGAGGCGGCGAGCTCGGCCTGCGTGAGCGCGAGCCTACTGCCGCGGCTGCCGACGCGAATCAGCACAGCGCGTCCGCCTCCGCACGGGCTGTCCGCAGCGGCCGGTGCCACGCGGGCGGATCCGCACGAACGCCGTGGGGGCCTGCAGCGGCAAGGGGCGTCCGGTGAGCTTTCCGAGCTTCAGCGCTCGTCCTCGCCGAGACCGAACAGGTGGCGCACGGCCTCAGCATAGAGGACCCCATCGGCTGCCGCGGCGGCCTGCTTCATGCGCACCGTCGGCAGATGGAGGAGCTTGTTGACGATCTGTGCGGTGACCGCCTCGACCGCCCGGCGCTGGCTCTCGTCGAGCCGCCCGAGCAGCCCCTCCGCCTTCCGCAGCTCGGCCTCGCGGATCTCCTCCGCGCGCGCCCGCAGCGACGCGATCGCCGGTACGACGTCGAGCGCGGCGTGCCACTCGTGGAACTTCGCCGCCTCGGCCGCCACGAGCGACTCCGCCCGTTCCGCCTCACGGCGGCGGCCGGAGAGCGTCTCGGCGACGATCGCCTGCAGGTCGTCGATGTCGAAGAGGTAGCACCCTTCGAGCTCGTGGATCGCCGGGTCGAGGTCGCGGGGCACTGCGAGGTCGATCAGGAGCAATTGTCGCCCCCGCCGGCTCCCGAGCGCGCGCGAGACCGCCGCGGCGTCGAGCACGATCCCGGAGGCGCTGGTCGAGGCGATGACGACGTCCACGGCTCCGAGCTGCTCCTCGATCTGCACCGGATCGGTCCTGCTGTTCGCCACGAGCGCGATCTCCGCACCGCGGGAGCGGAGGTTGCGAGCCGCCTGCTCGCTCACCTTGCCGGCGCCCACGAGCAGGATCGAGCGCCCGGCGAGATCGCCGAAGACCTGCTCGGCGAGCGCCGCCGCCGCCGAAGAGACCGAGGCCGGGCTCTCGCCGATCGCGGTCTGCGCGCGCACCTTGCGGCCCGAGTGGAGCGCCTGGCGGAAGACGCGGTCGAGGAGCGTCCCGGTCGTGCCGAGCTCGTGCGCGACCCGCACCTGCCCGAGGATCTCGCCCTCGCCGGGGACGAGCGAGTCGAGCCCGGCGGCAACGCGGAAGAGGTGGAGCGCCGCCGCCTGGTCGCGGAGCCGGTAGAGCGCGTGCTCGACCTCCGGCTCCAGCTCCGCGAGCGCAGCGACGGCGTCGAGCTCGGCCTGCTCGGCGTCTTCCGCGGCGAGGTAGACCTCCGTTCGGTTGCACGTCGAGAGGCAGACCGCCTCGCGCCCGCCCGCCGCGAGGCGCGCCGCCAGCGCCTGCGCCTGGTCGCGCTCCAGCGCGACCCGCTCGCGAAGCTCGACCGGTGCGCGGTGGTGGGAGGTACCGACGAGGACGAGGCGCATCAGGCGAAGTGGGTGGCGGGGAGCGCGAGCCGGACGACGATCACGAGCACGAAGCCGGCGAGAGCGAGGTAGGCGGCACGGCGCCCCGCCCAGCCCGGCGACCCAGCGCAGCCAGAGGTAGGCCGCCCAGACGGCCCAGGTGACCGCGGTCGCAAGGACGAGGGCGTCGACGCGATCGCCGTCGACCACGAGCCGGACGAGGCCGACCGCGAGACCCGCGGTGAGCGCGGGCAGCGACCAGGCGACCGTCCGCAGCGCGAGCGCGTCGAGGGTTGCGAGCGCCGGCACCGGCCGCCGCAGGATCGTCGCCGCACGCTGCTTCAGGCGCCGCTCCTGCCAGAGATAGAGCCCGGAGAGCCCGGCCGCGAGCGTGAAGCCTGCGAACGCCGCGAGCACGAGTCCGACGTGCAGGACCAGGAAGAGGTTCGAGTAGTGGCTCGCCCCGCCGACGCCGGTGCCCCCGCCGGCGCGCGCGACGAGCAACAGCCCCGCTGCAAGCGGCATCACGGCCAGGCCGAGCAACCGGTACGGGCGCCGGCAGCCCCAGATCAGGTAGGCGGAGACGACGAGCCAGACGAACAGGTTGAGCGAGCCCGCCCACGTGGCCCACGGGAAGCCGTCTCGGCGGGCCGCCTGGACGCCGAGCAGCGCGGTCTGCGCGAGCCAGCCGAGTCGCACGCCCCAGGTCGCGGCGCGGCCGGCCACGCCGGGGTGCCGCGCGTCGCCGAGGTAGCCGACGGCCGCCTCGCCGTACAGCAGGAGTGCCGGCCAGAAGAGCAGCTCAGCCAACCGCGGCCGGCTCCCGAACGGCGTCCTCCTCCGGCTGCGCCTCGACCCGGCCGGCGAGCTCCTCCACCTCCCGCTCGAGGCGCTGCAGCTTCAGCGCGATGATCACGACGTAGGAGAGGACGATGGCGAAGACGACGCAGTACGCCGCCGTCACGTACGTCTCTGCAGTGGTCAGACGAGCACCTCCTTCAGCTCCCGCAGGCGCACGTCGAGGCGCTTGCCCGCGAGCTCGACGCGGTAGAGCGTGTAGGCGAGGACGAGCATCGCGGCCTGCGCGACGCAGTAGGTGACGAGGATCCAGCCGCCGAAGCTCGGCCCGTGGCGGGTGAACACGACAGGGTGGATCAGCCCCTTCGCAAGCCGGATCGCGAGAAAGCTCACCGGGATCAGCACGACGCCGAAGAGCGCGTAGACCGCGCTCATGTTCTCCCGCTGCGGTCCCGGCTCCAGCGAGTAGCGGAGCATGAAGTACGCGCAGTAGAAGAGGAAGAGCACGAGGAAGAGCACCAGCTGGTCCTCGCTCCACAGCCACCAGTGGCCCCAGGAGATCTTCGCCCAGATCGAGCCGGTGAGCAGGACGCCCGAGCCGAAGATCAGGCCCTGGTGGACGGCGACGTAGCCCTCGAGGTCCGCTCCGGGATCGCGCCGGGTCAGATGCCGGAAGCCCTTCCAGGCGCCGGCGATGAAGCACGCGTACGCGGTGATCGCGATCGCGACGTGGAAGTAGAAGATCCGCTGCGAGAAGCCCTGGTCGGCGTCGTTCGGCGCGACGAAGAAGACGAGCGCGGTCGCGGTCGTGACGAGGACGAGCGTTGCCGCCGCGAGTGCGGACAGCGGGATGCGGTGCGATCGGCCCACCACGCGGGATTGTGGCAGGTCCCTGCAGGACTCCGGCCCCGTCACTCCGCGACGACGTACTCGAACGAGGCCCAGCAGACGAGCGCGAAGAGCGCGTCGTAGAGCGCGAGGAAGCCGAGGTACCGCGCGGGCGAGTCGACGACGCTCGCCCCGACGCCGCCGACGACGATCGGGATCGCGAGCGGCAGGAACAGCAGGGGCAGCAGCAGCTCGCGGGCCCGGGTCGCGACGGCCATCGCGCCGACGAACGTGCCGACGGCGCAGATGCCGAGGTCGGCGAGCAGGACGCCGAGCACCGTCGCGCCGCTCACCGGGTGGAAGAAGAGCGCGTACACCGGCAGCGCCACGACCTCGGCGGCCGCGAGGAACGCCAGCGTCGCGAGCGACTTCGCCAGCCAGATCGCGCTGCGGTCGCAGGGTGCGAGCACGAGCCCGTCGAGGACGCGCTGCTCGCGCTCGGGCACGAACGCTCGCCCGAGGCCCAGCAGCGCGGTGTAGAGGATCGCCACCCAGAGCAGCCCGCTCGCCGCGAGGCGCGAGGGCGTGCCCGGCAGCGCGAAGTGGAAGACGACGAAGGTCGCGACGACGAAGAGCAGCATCGCCGGCAGCGTGTCCCGCGCCCGCAGCTCGAGCAGCAGGTCCTTCCGCGCGAGCGCCGCCACATCGCGTGCGTACGTCACGCCGCCAGCTCCAACGACGCCGACCGGAACGGCGCCACGCGGGCCGGATCGTGCGTGGAGACGAGGCACGTGCGGTCGCCGCGCAGCTCCGCGAGCTGGGCGTCGAGCAGCTCGGCGCCGGCCGTGTCGAGCGCCGTGTACGGCTCGTCGAGCACGAGCAGCTTCGGGTCGTGGAGCAGCACACGGCAGAGCGCGAGCCGCTGCGTCATCCCGCGCGAGTAGGACGCGACCCGCTCATGGCGCACCTCCCAGAGGCCGAACCGCTCGAGCAGCATCCCGATCCGCACGGGCCGCTCCGGGACGCGGTAGAGCTTGCCGTAGAGGTCGAGATTCTCGAGCGCGCTCAGCTCGCGGTAGACGAGCGGCTCATGTCCGAGATAGCCGATCTCGCCGCGGGTCGCCGCGACCGTGAGCTCGCCCTCGCTGGGCAGCGCGAGCCCGGCGCAGATGCGCAGAAGCGTCGTCTTCCCGGAGCCGTTCGGACCGGTGACGACGAGGAAGCCGCCCGGCCCGAGCTCGAGGTCGACGCCGCGGAGGACGCGCTTCTCGCCGAAGCGCTTGCCGAGGCGCTGCGCCCGGATCACCGGCGCAGCATAGGCGCACCCGCAGGCTTTACAGGAGTTTTACGCCCCGCTTGCACCGGCCGATCGCGGGTCCTCCTTGCTTGGAGACGACACACCGCTTTCTCACAGGGGAGACCTGACCATGCCCAGAACACGCCTCATCTCGGCCGGACTGATCGCCGGCGCCGCGCTCGCCGTCGCCGGCGTCGCAGCGGCGAGCCACCGCGGCGCCCAGTCCACGCAGACCGCCGCCGCGACCTTCGCGGCGACCTCCGTCTCGCACGCGAGCGGCAAGACGTGCACCGCGAGCGACGGGTCGTACCGCGAGACGACCGCCACCTACGAGGGAACCGCCTCGAGCAGCGACCCGCGCCTGAACGGGACGCTCACCATCCGCGCCCACAGCGTCGTCGACACGACGAGCGGTCTCGGCTGGGTCGACGGCAGCTTCCGCATCCGCGGCGGCAGCGGCGGCGCGCACGGCAGCCTGCATGCGGCGATCGCCGGCGGCCAGGCCGTCGGCAGCGTCGACGGCCAGGCGAACGGGAGGCAGGAGAAGCTCGTCGCGTCGGCCGCGTCGCCTTCTCGCCCGACGGCGGCTTCACCTCCGGCGCGCTCGGCACCGGCAGCGCGGCGGGGATCGGAGTCGTGTTCCATCGCGGCTCCTGCACGAGGGCGAAGGCCGCGCACAGCGTCTACGTCTCACAGCTCCGCTTCAGCGGCGACAGGGTCGGAGCAGGGGTCGGGACGGGCGACCGGCAAGGGGAGCTTCACGCTCGACGTGACCCGTGACGCCGGCGGAACCATCACCGACGCGAAGGCCGTCTTCTACGTCAACTACCGCTTCGGCGCTCCCGTCACCATCACGCAGCTCGCGCTGCACCAGGGCGTGAAGGGCTCGAACGGACCGCTCGCGCTCGACGCGGGCAGCGGCTCGATCGCCGACTCCGACGGAGCGGGCAACCTGACGAAGGTCGTGACGGGGGTGTCCGGCTCCTTCGCGCAGACGCTGCTCTCGAACCCGCACGGCTACTACGTCGAGCTGGCGACGTCGGCGCCGGTGCTGCGCGCGCAGCTCGGCGGCTTCGGCCGCCGCTAGTCGAGGCCAGACGTGAGGGCGGGTGCCGTCGAGAGACGACGGCGCCCGCCGCTCGCCGCATAGGCTCCGGGGGTGGAGTACCGCCCGCTCGGACGCACCGGCGTCAAGGTCAGCCCGCTCTGCCTCGGCGCGATGATGTTCGGCGCGTGGGGGAACCCCGACCACGAGGACTCGATCCGCATCCTCCACCGCGCGCTCGACGCGGGCGTCAACTTCGTGGACACCGCCGACGTGTATTCGGGAGGCGAGTCGGAGGAGATCGTCGGCGCGGCGCTCGCCGGCCGCCGCGACGACGTCGTCCTCGCGACGAAGGTGCACTTCGCCATGGGCGACGACCCCAACCGCCGGGGCAACTCGCGGCGCTGGATCGTGCGGGAGGTGGAGAACAGCCTCCGGCGCCTGCAGACGGACTGGATCGACCTCTACCAGATCCACCGTCCCGAGCCCGACACCGACATCGACGAGACGCTCGGCGCGCTCACCGACCTCGTCCACCAGGGCAAGATCCGCTACCTCGGCAGCTCGACCTTCCAGCCTTCCCAGATCGTCGAGGCGCAGTGGATCGCCGAGAAGCGCGGGCGCGAGCGCTTCGTCTGCGAGCAGCCGCCGTACTCGCTGCTCGCCCGCGGGATCGAGGCGGAGGTGCTGCCCGTCTGCCAGCGCTACGGGATGGGCGTCATCCCGTGGAGCCCGCTCGCCGGCGGCTGGCTCTCGGGCAGGTTCCGGAAGGGCGCCGGCGCGACGAGCCGGCGAGCGGAGCGGCTGCCGCAGCGCTACGACCTCTCCCTCCCCGCGAACCAGCGCAAGCTCGAAACCGCCGACGAGCTCGCGCAGCTTGCCGAGGAGGCGGGCATCTCGCTCGTCCACCTCGCGCTCGCGTTCGCCCTCCGCCACCCGGCCGTGACCGCGCCGATCATCGGGCCGCGGACGATGGAGCAGCTCGAAGGCGTCCTCGGCGCCGTCGAAATCGAGCTCGAAGGCGCGCTCCTCGACCGGATCGACGAGATCGTCCCGCCCGGGACGAACCTCAATCCAGCCGACGCGGGCTTGGAGCCGCCGGCACTCGCGAACCCCTCGCTGCGCCGCCGGTGAGCTGGCGGCCGGGCTTCGACGCGGAGACGCGACCGCAACCGGGCTCGAGCGTGATCGCGCTCGCGGAGAACCGCGTCGTCGTCGCCGGTCCTGCCGACGTCGACGGCGAGCCGCTCCACGTCGGCTCGCTCGACGGCGAGCCGGTCTTCGCTGCGCGTCTGGCCGGACCGCCGCCGGAGGAGGCGCCGACGCTGCGGGCACTGCTCGCCGAGGGGCCGGACGACCTCGCCCAGGCGGCAGGGCGCGCCGCGCAGCTGCTCGACTGGGAGGCGACGCACCGCTTCTGCGGCACCTGCGGCACGGCGAACGAGCGCTCGCCGCGGGAGCTCGTCCGCGTCTGCCCGAGCTGCGGGGCGGCCACGTATCCGCGCATCTCGCCGGCGGTGATCATGGCAGTGCGCCGCGGCGACGAGGTGCTGCTCGCGCGTCGCGCCGGGATGCGGGCTTCGTTCTGGAGCGTGCTCGCGGGCTTCGTCGAGCCCGGCGAGACCCTCGAGCAGGCGGTCGCGCGCGAGGTCGGCGAGGAAGCCGGGGTCGAGGTCGAGGACGTGCGCTACGTCGGCAGCCAGCCGTGGCCGTTTCCGAGCCAGCTGATGCTCGGCTTCCGGGCGCGCTACGCGGGCGGCGAGCTCCGAATCGACGAGACGGAGCTGGCCGAGGCGGCCTGGTTCGGACGTGAGGAGCTGCCGCCGATCCCGCCGCCGTTCACGATCGCGAACCGGCTGATCCTCGGCGCCTAGATCGCGGCGTCTGCGATCACGAAGACGGCGAAGGCGACGCTGATCACCCCGTTCATGGTGAAGAAGGCGGTGTCGAGCCTCCGCAGGTCGCCGGGACGGACGATGGCGTGCTCATACCCGAGCAGCGTGGCCACAACCGCGACCCCGGTCCAGTAGAGCGCACCGACCGGCAGGCCGAGGCCCGCCACGACGAGGCAGGCCACGAACACCGACGTGCGAGAGGCGCGCGCCGAGGAACGCGCCGCGGACGCCGAAGCGCGTGGCGACGGAATGGAGGCCCTGGCGGCGGTCCACCTCGATGTCGAAGAGCGCATAGAAGAGGTCGAAGCCGGCGACCCAGAGCGCAACCGCGGCCCCGAGCGTCCACGACTGCCAGGGAAGGCGGCCCGTGATGGCGACCCAGGCGCCGACCGGGGCGAGCCCGTCGATCGCGCCCAGCCAGAAGTGACAGAGCCACGTGAAGCGCTTCAGGTACGGGTAGAGGACGAAGCCCGCCACCGGGATCGGCCAGAGCCAGCGGACGAGCGGGTCGAGCTGCCAGACGGCCGCGAGGAAGAGCGCGAGCGACGCGCCGGAGAAGAGCAGCACCTGGGCCGCGGAAAGCTGCCCGCTCGGGAGCTCGCGCCCGGCGGTGCGCGGGTTGCGCGCGTCGAGGCCCGCGTCGATCAGGCGGTTGAGCGCCATCGCGAGCGAGCGGGCGCCGACCATGGCGAGCGTGACCCAGAGCAGGTCGTGCGCGGTCGGCGTGCCGTTCACGGCGAGGAACGCGCCGACGTAGGCGAAGGGCAGCGCGAAGACCGTGTGCTCGATCTTGACGAGGCGCGCGAAGCGCGCAGGCAGCGGCGCGAGCGTCTGGGCCTCGGCGGTCACCGGCGGCAGGATACGCGCGCTCAGGTCTGGCGGTGCGCGACGTCCTGCTCGCCCGCGAGCAGCTCGAGCGCGTGCACCAGCGCGGGCCGCAGCACCGCGAAGCCGTCGCGGCAACCGCCGGGAGAGCCGGGCAGGTTGACGACGAGCGCCCCGCCGACGACGCCCGCGGTTCCGCGGGAGAGCAGTCCGTGCGGCGTCCTGGCGATCGAGTCGGCCCGCAGGGCCTGCGCGATCCCGGGCGCCTCGCGATCGAGGACGTCGCGCGTGGCCTCCGGCGTCACATCCCTCGGCGCGAGCCCGGTGCCGCCGGTCGTGAGGACGAGCCGCACCCTCGCGGCGAGCTCCCGGATGGCCGCCGCGATCGCCTCCCGCTCGTCGGGAACGAGTCTCCGGTCGACCTCGAAGCCCTCGCGGCGCAGGAGCTCCTCGAGCGCCTCGCCGCTCCGGTCCTCGCGCGTTCCGGCCGCGACGCCGTCCGAGACGGTGAGCACGGCAGCCCTCAGCTCACCGTCTCCTTCGTCTTCTCGACGAGCACGACATCCGTGATCCGCATCGCCTTGTCGATCGCCTTGGCCATGTCGTAGACGGTGAGAGCGGCGACCGTCACGGCGGTGAGCGCCTCCATCTCGACCCCGGTCTGCGCCGTCGTCTCGGCGGAGGCGACGATCTCCACCGCCGCCTCGCCCACCTCGAGGGTCACCTCGACGTGCGAGAGCGGCAGCGAGTGGCAGAGCGGGATCAGCTCGCTCGTCCGCTTGGCCGCCATGATCCCGGCAAGCTGCGCCGTCGTGAGCGCGTCGCCCTTGGGCAGCTCCCGCAGCCTGCGCGCGGTCTCGGCAGCCATCCGCACCTCCGCCCGCGCGACGGCGCGGCGGCGGGAGATCGGCTTGCCGCCGACGTCGACCATGCGCACGTCGCCCGAGTCGTCCACGTGAGAGAGGTCGCTCACCGGCCGAGCGACCTCCGCACGACGTGCGCAAGCTCACGACGATGCCTCCAGGCGGCCGCGGCCCGGGCGCGGCGGGGCCCGTAGAGCACGTCGACGAGGGCGCGCAGCGAACGCTCGGTGCGATCGTCGTACGGGAACCACCATGGCGGCCGCAGCCGGCCGGCGTCCCAGTCCACGTACTTCGCCTGCACGCACTCGTACAGCCCGTCGCAAGCGCTCGACCGTCCGAAGCCCGACGCCTTGACTCCGCCCCACGGCGCCTGGCCGATCGTGAACGAGTAGGCGAAGTCGTTCGCCCAGACCATCCCCGCCTCGATCCGGCGAGCCATACGCTGCGCCCGCGCTCGGTCGCGCGTCCAGACGCTCGCGCCGAGACCGAACTCCGTGTCGTTGGCGAGCCGCACCGCCTCGTCCTCCCCGTCGAAGGGCTCGACCGAGACGGCCGGGCCGAAGAGCTCGCGGTCGGGCAGTCGCCCCTCGACCACCGTCGGCAGCAGGAACCACCCGCTCCGCTCGGCCCGAGCGGCACCGGTCAGCTCCTCGACCGCGTCGCGCTGCCGCTCGGAGATCAGAGGCCCGACCTCGTCGCCCAGGCGAAGCGACGCGACACGCCGGCGGAAGCGGCGGGTGAACTCCGCGTGGACGGCGCGCTCGACGAGGATCCGCTCGGCGCTGACGCAGGCCTGGCCGCCGTTCGCGAAAGCGGCGAAGGCGGCTCCGTCGACCGCCCGCTCGAGGTCGGCGTCCGCGAACACGATCAGCGGGTCGCTCCCGCCCAGCTCCAGCACCGCCGGGCAGCCGCGGGAGCCGGCCGCCGCCGCGACCTGCCGGCCGACCGCGACCGAGCCGGTGAAGAACACCTTCGCCACACCGGGGTCGTCCACGAGGGCCTCGCCGACGTCGGAGCCGCCCTGCGCGACCTGCACGAGCCCGACCGGAGCGCCCGCCTGCTCGAGCACGCGCAGCACCCACTCGCCGCAGAGCGGTGTCAGGTCCGAGGGCTTGAGCACGACCCCGTTGCCGGCGGCGAGCGCCGTCGCGGCCTGCACGAACGGGATCCCGAAGGGGATGTTCCACGGCGCGATCGCCGTCACGACACCGAGCGGCTCGCGCACGATCCAGGCCTGCTTCGTCCTGAGGTGCGCTTGCGGGAAGCGGACGCGCTCGTCCCGCAGCAGCCGACCGGCGTGGCGGCCCAGCCAGACGGCGTGGTCGACCGCCGGATAGATGTCCTGCGTGAGCGCCTCGGTTCCCGGCTTGCCCGTCTCGGCGCGGATGACGCTCACGATCTCGTCTGCGCGGGCGGTCAGCACCCGAGCCGCCTCGCGCATGACCCGTGTACGACCGCTCTGCCCGAGGGCGGCCCAGACCCGCTGCGCCGCGGCGGCGCGCGTCACGAGGTCGCGCGTCTCGCCGGGCGCCGTTCGCCGCACCGAGCCGACCTCTGCGAGGGTCGCCGGGTTGACGGAGACGATCTCGGTCGCGTCGAGCGTCGCCATGGCGGGATCGTACTGCCGGGCCGTCAGTGCCCGAGCCGAGCGGCGGCCCGGTCGAGGTCGCCGAGCTGGGCCTCGATCCACTCGCGGATGTCGTGTGCACGGACATGAGCGCGAATGCCCTCGATCCGCCGCCGCCGCTCGCCGGCATCCAGCTCGAGCGCCGCATGGAGCGCGTCCGCCTGTCCCGAGAGATCGAGCGGATTCACGCTCAGCGCCCACTCGGCCAGCTCCTCGTACGAGCCGGCGTTCTCGGAGAGCACGAGCACGCCGTCGCGGTCGTTGACGAGCGGCGCCTCCTTCGAGACGAGGTTGAGCCCGTCGAATACCGGGTTCACGAGCAGCACGTCGAACTGCTTGTAGCCGGCGACCGAGCGGGGGAAATCGTCGGCGACGTCGAGTTCGACGGGCGTCCAGTCGGCCCGTCCGAAGCGCTCGTTCACGTCGCGCACCGCTTGCTCGACCGCGGACACGTAGTCGACATACTCCGGGATGTCCTGCCGCGAGGGCGCGAGGAGCGCGAGCATGGCGACCCGGCCGTGCAGCTCCGGGTGGCGCTCGAGCAGCAGCCCGAAGGCGCGAAAGCCGCGAACGACATTCTTCGAGGGGTCGACCCGGTCGACGCGCAGGACCAGCCGCTCCGGGCGCCGCGCTACGAGCTCCCGCTCCCGCTCGAGCACGGCCGGGTCCTCGCGCAGCCGGTCGAACTCGGCGGCGTCGATGCCGATCGGATGCGCGGTCACCTCGGTCACGCGATCGCCGTAGGTCACCGTGGAGGCCCGCTCGTCGACCTCGGCGCCGATCAGGGAGGCGCAGCACTCGAGGAACGCCCTCCGCCAGCGGTGGGTGTGGAAGCCGACCACATCGTTGGCGAGCAGGCCCTCGTGCACCGCGCGTCGCAAGGCGTCCGGAAGCGCATGCCAGTAGTCCGGTTGCGGCCAGGGGATGTGGAGGAAGTGGGTCGTCACGACGTCAGGCCGTCGCTCCCGCACGATCCTGGGAGCGAGGTACAGGTGGTAGTCGTGGAAGAAGACGGCGGCTTCCGGCTCGCGCGCGAGCTCGGCGAGCGTCGCCTCCGCGAACGCCTCGTTCACGGAGACGTAACCGCGATCCCAGGCGTCGTGCACTTCAGGGCCGACGTCCGGCGCCGTGCCGAGCCCCCAGAGGTAGTGCTGGAGGAACCAGAGCGTGGGATTCGCGACGACGTTGTAGAAGCGGTCGTAGACGTCGGGCTGGTGCACGACGAGCCGTACGCGATACGGCGCTCCACCGCGCGTCGTCTCCGGAAACGAGCCCTCCTGCTCGGCCGCGACGCTCGCGTCCTCCGCACCTATCGCGCTCGCCACCCAGGTCACGTCGTGATGCGCGAGCAGGCCGCCGAGCGCCGTGACGAGCCCGCCGCTGCCGCGCCTCGCCGCGCGCGATCCGTCGGCGGCACGTTCGTAGGCGACGGGCCCGCGGTTGGCGACGACCAGGATCTTCCTCCGTTTTGTTGTCTTTCCGGACAACGGCTACTCGCGGTGGAGGCGCTTCACGAAGCGGAGGCGCGACCCGGGCGAACCAGGACGCGACTCGAGCTCCACGTCGTCCGCAATCGCCCGGATGATCGCCATCCCGAGCCCGCCCTCGGTCGGCTCCTCGCCCTCGAGCGCCGGCGGCCGCTCCGGATCGAAGCCGGCGCCGCCGTCGACCACCACGATCCCGAGGGTGCCGCCCGCGAGCTCGTACGAGATCTCGACGTAGCCGTCGCCTCCGTCGTACGCGTGGCGAACGGCGTTGGACACGGCCTCCGTCAGCGCGAGCTTCAGGTCGGCGAGTGCCGCCTCCTCGACCACGATGAGCTCGGCGAGACCCGCCAGCGCCAGTCGCGAGAGCACGATGTACTCCGCCCTCGCGGGAATGCGCAGCCGCACGGTGCGCGTGCCGTCCCGCTCGTCCTCCCTCGTCTCGACCATCGCAGCCTGGCCCATTCGCCCGCCCACTCTTTCCACCGGTTCGCCGACCCAAACCCGCCGATTTCTACACCAACCGCCCCGCTCATGCCGCCGCGGCGCTCCTCTTCCCCTCAGCGCCTCGGTCGCTGCGAGCCGCGGCCGGAGCACGGCCAGGCGCAGGAGGCCGAGCGTTTTCCCGTGGAAACGGCCCCGGGGCAGCCGGCCTGCCGGCGGCCTACACTTGCTCCCCGTGACGGCCGCCTCGCCCTCACCCGAGCGGCGCCGGCCACGGCCAGGATCGCTCGAGCGTCCGGTCAACGGACGTCTCTACCGCGGCACATGGCTGCTCGTCGGCCTCCCTCTCCTCCTGCTCGCGTTCAGCGTCGCCCGACCCTCGTCCCTCCAGCCGCCGAACCTGCCGCCCGCGTTCGATCGCACCGCTGCGGCCCAGATCGCCAACGACCTCGCGTTCCGTTATCCGAGCCGAGCGCCCGGGACGCCCGGCGCGGCGGGCGCGGCCGCCTGGTTCCGTCGTCAGCTGGCCCCCGACGGCTTCGCCATCCACAGCGACAGCCTTTCGCGCGAACGTGCCGGGCCGCGGGAACGTGCGGCTCGTGAATCTCTCGGTCGAGAAGGCCGGGCTCTCACCGAGTCGGATCGTCGTGATGGCGCACCGCGACGACACCGGCACCGGGTCCGGCCTGAACGACAACGCATCGGGCACGGCCGCGCTGATCGAGCTGGCCCGCTCGTATGCGCCGACCGGAGCCGGGCCGCGCGCGAAGCTGCCGTACTCCCTCGTCTTCCTCTCGACGGACGGCGCAGCCGACGGCGC
Organism: uncultured Actinomycetes bacterium; assembly: GCA_963746895.1. Taxonomy (GTDB): domain Bacteria; phylum Actinomycetota; class Thermoleophilia; order Gaiellales; family Gaiellaceae; genus Palsa-739. The sequence continues at coordinate 333,632 of CAVVDI010000005.1, forward strand.
GATCGGCGCTGCTCGCTTCGCAGCCGCCCCCTCGGTGAGGCGCAACGTCATCGCCGTCATCAACCTCGACGCGATCGCAGCCAACGGCCGGCCGCGGCTCGAGCTGACCGCCGACACCGCGCGCTCGCCCGCTGCGGGACTCGTCGAAACGCTGCGGGCAGCGCTCGCACGCGAGACCGGATCCGACCCGGACCGGGCGAGCGGCCTCCGCCAGCTCATCGACCTCGGCTTCCCTTTCAGTCCCTACGAGCAGGCGCCGTTCGTGACCCGAGGCATCCCGGCGGTCACCGTCACCACCGCCGGCGACCGGCCGCCCGGCGGCCTCGGCCCGCCTCGCGAGCGCCTCGACCTCACCCGGCTGGGCCAGGTCGGACGAGCGACCCAGGACGCGATCGACGCGATGGAGCAAGGTGTCGCCCTCGCCCAGGGGCCCTCGAGCTATCGTCTTCCTCGGCCAGCGCCTGGTTCGAGGCTGGGCGATCGAGATCGTGCTGATCGCCGCGCTGCTGCCCTTCCTCGCGGCCGCCGTCGACCTCTTCGCACGCTGCCGGCGGCGCCAGATCCCGGTCGCTCCCGCCCTGCGAAGCTACCGCAGCCGGCTCTCGTTCTGGGCCTGGGTCGGAGCGCTCTTCGCGATCCTGGGCGTACTCGGGTTCTGGGGGCGACACACCGGACGCCCACCGTCGCTCGCCCATGTCGACTGGCCGGCCGGTGCGCTCGTCGCACTCGGTCTGCTCACCGGTCTCGGCTGGATCGTCGCGCGCGACCGCCTCCTCCCCCGCCGCGCGGCGCAGCCGGAAGAGGAGCTCGCCGGACACACCGCGGCGCTGCTCGCACTCGGAGTCGTCGGTCTCCTCGTCGTCGCGACCGATCCCTTCGCCCTCCTCTTCCTCCTGCCCTCGCTGCACATCTGGCTCTGGCTGCCGCAGGTGCACAGCCGCGGCGCGCTGGCGCGCCTGGCCGTCCTCCTGGTCGGCTTTCTCGGCCCCGGTCTCGTGCTCTGGTCGTTCGCGAGCCGCTACGGGCTCGGCTGGGACGCACCGTGGTACGTCGCGAAGCTGTTCGCGGTCGGGTACGCGCCGTTTCCGCTGCTCGTGATCGCGCTCGGCTGGCTCGCGGCGGCGGGACAGCTGGCAGCGCTTTCCGTCGCGGCGGTACGCCGCGTATCCCTCGGCGGGCGAGCGGGGGCCGCGCGGCCCGATTCGCGAGACCATCCGAAGGATCGTGCTCGCGCAACAGCGCCGGCGCCGTCTGCCCGAGCGACGGAGGGCGTTCTGACGAGCCCCGACGCGCCCACCCCGCCTCGCCCGCTCGGCCGGCGAGCTGACCAGACGTCCAGCCGCAACCAGGAGACGACCTCGCCGGCCGCGAGCTCGCCCTCCCCGCGCGGCACGTGCACGAGCGCGTCCGCGGCAGCAGCTCTCGCGATCATGTGCGACTCCTGGCCGGTGAGCGGCTCGAGCCTGATCGTGTCCCGGTCGACACGGGAGCGCGCGCGCACGAAGTCGTCGCGGGCGTCGTTCCGGCGCAACGGCGCCGCCAGGCTCCCGGGCTCGAACCTCGGCAGCGGCAGCGGCAACCCCTGGAGGGCGCGAAGCGCGGGCTTGACGAACAGCTCGCACCCGACGAGGGCCGAGACCGGGTTGCCCGGCAAGCCGAACACGAGGGTCGCGCCGCGCACCCCGAAGGAGACCGGCTTCCCGGGCTTGATCGCAACCCGCCAGAACACCTCCTCGACACCCAGCTCGCGCTCGATCCGGCGCACGAGGTCGTGCGTCCCCACGGACACTCCGCCCGAGGTGACGAGAACATCCGCCGACAGGCCCCGCTCGAGCGCGGCCCGGTGGGCCGACTCGTCGTCCGCGACCGCCGGCGCGATCTCGATGTCGGCGCCGGTGGCGGCGAGCGCTGCCGCGAGCATGACGCCGTTGGCCTCGTAGACCTGGCCCGGCCCCAGGGGTGACCCGGGCGGGACGAGCTCACTGCCCGTGGCGAGGACGACGACCCGCGGACGGCGGGCGCAGGGCAGATCGGCGATCCCGGCAGCCGCGAGCGCGCCGACCTGCCCGGCCGAGATCCGCGTCCCGGCAGACAGGACGCAATCTCCCACGGCGATGTCGCCACTGCGAGGGCGCACGTTCGCGCCCGGCTCGAGCGAGGAACCGATCTCGACCTGGTTGTCACGTCTGGACAACGTATTCGACGGGCACGACGGCATCGGCGCCCTCGGGCACGACGCCTCCGGTCGAGATCGCCATCGCCTCGCCCCTCGCGAGCGCACGAACAGCCGGGTGCCCGGCGGCGATGTCGCCGACCACGGGCAGCGTCCCGGGCAGGTCGGCCGCATGAACCGCGAAGCCGTCCATGGCCGAGCTCGGGAACGGCGGCAGATCGACGAGCGCCGGGACGTCCTCGGCGGAGACCCGCCCCGAGGCGGCGGCCGTGGGTACCGGCTCGGACTCGAGCGGGCGCACCCGCGCGAGGATCCGCGCCTGCGCCTCGTGCAGCGTGAGTAGCTCTGCCACCTTCGCGCATACCGTATCCGCGACCGGTGCAGGCAAATGCCGCGGCGGTCCTACGGAGACGGCGCGATCGCAGGCGACGGCGCGGTCGTTGCCGGCGGGGCGGTCGTCGCGGGCGGCGGCGCGGGCGGCGGGACGGCGTCGCGGTCGTCGCCGGAGGAGGCGCGGTCGTCGCGGGCGCCGGCGAAGGCCGGCTGTGAGTCGACGTCTTCGACCGTGGCGCCGTCGTCGTGGCGGTCGTGGCGGTCGTCGACGAGGTGCTGGCCGCCCAGCTGCCGTAGTACTGGTACTGGCCGCGCCACGGCGTCCACGCCGGAGTCGAGGCGGGCTGGCGGAAGGACACGTCCTTGTGCGAGCCGACCGCCGTCTCCATGAACAGATGCCAGATCGACGCCGGGAAGCTCGGCCCGGAGACGGCGATCCCGTGCACGTTCAACATCGGAATCTCGCCCTTCGGATAGCCGATCCAGACGGTGGCCTCGAGGTACGGGACGTAGCCGCAGAACCACGCGTCCGCGTACTTGTCCGTCGTCCCCGTCTTGCCGGCGTCCGTCCGGCCCGAGAGGTGCGCGCCGGTTCCGGTTCCGTAGAGCATGTTCTGCTCGAGGACCTGCGTCACGGTCGAGGCGACCCAGTCCGGGATCACGCGTTCGCGCTGCGGCTTGCCCCAACCGGCGGCGGTGTCGACGCTTCCGCTCGGGAGGACGACCTTCGTGATCGCCATCGGCTTCGAGTACACGCCCCCGGCCGCGATCGTCGCGTAGGCCGACGCCATGTCGAGCGGCGTGACGGCACCGGCGCCGAGCGTCAACGACGGCACCGGCTTCAGCGGCGTGCGCACGCCGAGCTTCTGCGCCATGTCGACGATGTTCTGCGGACCGACGTCCAGCGCGAGCCGTGCGAAGACGGTGTTGTCGGACTGGAGCGTCGCGCTCGCCACCGACTCGACGCCGGCGTACGTGTGCTCGTAGGTCTGCACGTCCCAGGCGGGCGCGGCCGGATCGGGCTGATAGTGGAGAGGCGCCGACAGGTAGTAGGTATGGAAAGGATCCATTCCTCGCGCGACCGCAGCGGTCAGCGTGATGGCCTTGAACGTCGAGCCCGGCTGGCGGAGGGCGCTCGTCGCGAAGTTGAACTGGTTGGCGGCATTCCCCGGCGCGACCCCCGTCATCGCCCGGATCGCACCGGTACGGGGATCGATCGACACGATCGACGCGGCGGGATCGGTGCGCTCGGTCAGGACGTGCGTGATCGCGGCGCGGGCGGCCCGTTGCAGACGCGGGTTGATGGTCGTGTAGACCTTGAGCCCACCCGAGCGGACGGTGCTCGCGCCGTACTCCTGCTGGAGCAGGTCCTCGACGTAGGTGAAGAAGAACGGCTCGCGGATCCGCGTGTAGGCATTCCCCGGCTTCAGATGCAGGCTCGTGTCACGGACGGCGGACGTGTACTGCGCGCGTGTGATGTCGCCGTTCGCGAGCATCGCCTTCAGCACCTCGTTCCGGCGTCCGAGCGCCGTCCCGGCGCTGTGGAACGGGTCGTAGAGGGACGGCGCCTGCGGCAGTCCGGCGAGCACCGCCGCCTGCTGCAGATCGAGCTCCCGCGCCGTGACGGAGAAGTACGTCTCCGCAGCGGCCTCGATCCCGTAGGCGTGGTTGCCGTAGTAGACCTCGTTCATGTAGGCGGTGAGGATCCGGTCCTTCGACCAGGCCCGCGAGAGCTTGATCGCGAGGCAGGCCTCGACGAGCTTCCGGTGGAGCGTCCGCTCGCGCGAGAGGTAGAGGTTGCGGACGAGCTCCTGCGTGATCGTCGATCCCCCCTGGACGATCTTCCCGGCGCGAATGTCGGCGACCACCGCGCGCATGATCCCGACCGGGTCGATGCCGCCGTGCTGGTAGAAGCGCCGGTCCTCGATCGCCACCGTCGCGCGCGCCACCCAGGGGCTGATCTGGCCGCGAGCGACCGGCGTGCGATTGCGCTCCGCCGGGATGGCCCCGAGCAGGCTCCCGTCCCACGCATAGACGAACGAGTTCGCGCCGGCGGTCACCGGCCGGAGCGAGTTCAAGTCGCAGCTCGCCCCGAACACCGCCGTACCCCCGACGGCGGTGAGGACGAGCAGGACGAGCGGCGCGGCGAAGATCCCGACGATCAGGAGGCGCCTGCTCGCCCGGCGACGCCTGGCGCGACGCTTGCGACGGGTGCCCACCGGTCCTGACGTCTGCGGCGACGCGCGGCGGCGGCCGGGAGGAGTGCCGGAGCTCATTCCCGGACGCCCGGCGCGACGAGACGCCGGCGTCTGCGCAGCCCCGGCCCGGACTCGAGCCGCTCGACCGCGTCCCGCGCACGTCACGCGGACATACGCGTCGCGATCCGCGGAAAGCCCCCTGCGGAGGCCCTCGGCTGCGGCGCCGAGATCGGCTGTGAGCGGGGCGGGCACGGTTGTCTCGGCGAACGTCTCCCGGTTGCGGGTCGCGGCGCCGCGGATGGTAGCCGAGGCCGCTTTCCCGCTCGGGCGGCCGACCCGCATCCGGTCGCGGGCGCGACCGGGCCCGGAGACGACGCCGAGCTCGAGCGGCGGAACGGCGGCCGCGACGGTCAGACGGTGCCGGAGGGGCATCTCCGCCACTCGTTTCGCGGCGGCGAAACGGAATCCTCAGTCGTCGAGCGGAAGCGGTCGACGGCCTCCGAAGCCGTCCTCGACCGGGTGCCAGTAGCGGACCTCGTCCTCGCCGAGCTGCCAGCAGAGGAGAACCGTCTCGCCGTGGCGGAGGGCGGGAAAGTCGATCAGGCCGACGTCGAGATCCTTCACCTGGACGCCGTGCTCGGAGATCTCGTCCACGAGCCGCGCGAGCCGACGCGCGACGGCGTCCACGTCCGCGGTCGCGGCAGCAAGCTCGGCTGGAGGAATGCCGCCGCCGTTGCCCTTGATCTTGCCCTCGAGCTCCTCTTGCCGTGCCAGGGCCTCGACGTGTTCGCGGCGCTGGGCCACGAGCCTCTCGACGAGGGGCCGCACCGTGGCGAGCGCGGCGTTCGCCTGCTCCGGGGTGAAGTGGCGCATCGCCGGAACCCTATTCTGCGCGACATGCAGGTGGAGGCCCTCACCATCGACGCCTACGGGACACTGATCGAGCTCGACGATCCACTGCCGCGGCTGCGTGCAGCCCTGCGGAGGCGTGGGATCGAGCGGAGCCTCGAGGACGTCGCGCGCGCGTTCGCCGCCGAGGTCGAGTACTACGTCCCGCTCTCGCACGAGGGGCGCGACGAGGCGACCCTCGCGCTCCTGCGTCGCGACTGCGCGGCGGTCTTCCTCGAGGCGGCGGGTGCCGTCGCTCGAGCCCGGCGCGTTCGCCGGGGACTTCGTCGGCTCGCTGGTGTTCCACCCGCTCCCCGGCGCAGTGGACGCCTGCCGGGCGCTGCGAGCGCGCGGGATCCGGCTGGCGGTCGTCTCGAACTGGGACATCGGTCTGCACGAGCACCTGGCCGAGCTCGGGATCGGCGAGCTCGTCGACGCGATCGTCACGTCGGCGGAGGCGGGCGCGCCGAAGCCCGCGCCGGAGATCTGGCGGCTCGCGCTCGAGCGCCTCGAGGCTCGTCCCGAGAGGCGTCGTGCACGTCGGCGACTCGGAGTCCGACCGGGAGGGCGCGCTCTCGGCCGGACTCCGCTTCGAGCCGGCGCCCCTCGCCGCCGCGGTCGCGAGAATCCTCGCGTGAACATCGTTCGCGGACATCGCCACCGGCTGGCGATCTGGGCCGCCTTCGTGCTCCTGCTGGCCGCCGTCAACTACGCGTCGCGCTTCTCCGGCGGCAGCGGGGGAAGCGGCAACGGCGCCCGGGACGAGATCTACAGCTACTCGACCTTCGCCGGCGGCGTGATCCTCTACGGGATCTGGCTCGGAGTCGTGCTGCTGATCGCGCGCGGCCGCTTCGACCTGCTCGCGATGCAGCCGCCTCCCGCCTGGTGGCGCGCGATCAGGCTCGCCGCGGCCGTCGTGGTCGCGATCTACGTCTGGGAGGCGGTCGTCTCCGTCCTGCCGCTCCCGGAGAGCCCGGGCAAGGAGCAGGGGCTCACGCCGACGCACTGGGAGCCGGCCCACGCCGGCGCGTTCGCCGCGAACGTCGTCCTCTTCGCCCTGATCGCTCCCGTCGTCGAGGAGCTCACCTTCCGCGGAGTCGGCCAGTCGCTTCTCGGCTTCCTCGGCCGGACGCCCTCGATCCTGCTCGTCGGGCTCGCGTTCGGGCTCGCGCACGGCCTCGTCGAGGCGCTGCTCGTGCTCGTCCCGTTCGGCATCGCCCTCGCCTGGCTGCGCGACCGCACTCGCAGCGTCCTTCCGGGGATGCTCGTGCACGGCCTCTTCAACGGCGTCGCACTCGCGATCGCCGTCCTGACCTAGAGGCTTGATGTGGATTCGGCTCCCCGTGGGGCTGTCTCAGACCAAGCGAAGGCGGTTCGGCGTCCGCGGGCCAGGCTGGTGGCCTGGTCGAGGACGACGGGACGGCTTCGCGCCGCCTCTGAGGCGGCAACCGCGGGACAGGTCGCAATGCGCATCAAGCCTCTAGGAGGTCGACTCGCCCTCGTCCTCGACCGCGAACTGGTCGGGCGTGACCTCGTCGAGGAAGTTGCGGAAGCGGGAGACCTCGGCCTCGAGCTGCTCCTCGTCCACCTCCTCGCCCTCGAACTCGATCGCCGACTCCTCGATCACCCGATCGGCCGCGAAGATCGGCGCCTCCGCTCGGATCGCGAGCGCGATGGCGTCCGACGGCCGCGAGTCGATCTCGAGCTCCTGACCGTCCTGGGTGACCGTGATCTGGGCGTAGAAGGTGTTCTCGCGCAACTCGGTGACGGTGATGCGGGCGATCTGGGCGCCGAGCTGCTGCAGGATGTCGCTCAGGAGGTCGTGCGTCATCGGCCGTGGCGCCGCCTGACTCTGCAGCTTCATCAGGATCGCCGCGGCCTCGGCGTGGCCGATCCAGATCGGGAGGAACTTGTTCCCGTCCGCGGTCTTCAGGAGCACGATCGGCTGCTTGCCGACCAGGTCGAAGCTGACTCCGTAGATGAGCATCTCCTGCATAACGCGTCACCGACCTCCACGCCGAATATAGCTCAGCCCCCCGCGCGGAAAGCCGGGACTCCCGGGGCGCCGGCCCATCCCGGCGAGCGGGCCGAGCGGGCGCCGGCGCGGGCAGCCGTCTCCGTTGCAGGCGCTCGGCGGCGCTACAATGCGCGACCGCGCGGGCGATTAGCTCAGTTGGTTAGAGCGCCGCTCTGATAAGGCGGAGGTCCCTGGTTCGAATCCAGGATCGCCCACTGCTGACGGCTCCGTCGCGGCTAGAGCTTCGCGGCGGCGCTCTCGAGCGCCTCGGCGAGCTCGGCGAGCTCGTGCTCGTCGGCGAAGGCGAGCTCGACGCGACCCGCCGAGACCTTCACGTGGTAGCCCGTGAGCGCGGCCATCGCGGCGCGGACCCGCTCGGCGAGCGCCGGATCGACGGGTGCGGCCTTCAGCCGGGGCTTCTGCCTCGCCCCCGCCCACTTCGCCCGCTGCTCGGCGGCGCGGACCGAGAGGCCGCGCCGGACGATCTCGCGCGCCAGCCGGCGGCGCCCGTCGTGGTCGGGGACGGCCAGCACCGCACGGGCATGGCCCTCGGTCAGCTGCCCGCGCTCGACCATCCCGAGCACGTCGTCGGGCAGCTCGAGCAGGCGGATCCGATTCGAGACGGACGGCTTGGAGCGGCCGACGCGGCCCGCGACCTCGCCGAGCGAGAGCGCGAACTCGTCGATCAGCACCGCGTACGCGCGCGCCTCCTCCACGGGGGACAGCTGCTCGCGGGCGACGTTCTCGATCAGGCCGAGGAGCATGGTGTCGCGGTCGTCCGCCTCGCGTACCACCGCCGGCACCGTCTCCCGACCCGCTTCCCGCGCCGCCCGCCACCGGCGCTCGCCGGCCACGATCTCGTACCCGCCCGCGTCCCGCGGCCGCACGAGCAGCGGCTGGATGACGCCCTGCCGCCGCACCGACTCGGCGAGGCCGGACGCGGCCTCGGCCTCGAAGCGGCGGCGCGGCTGCCGCGGGTTGGGGTGGATCGCGTCGACCGGCAGCTCGAGCAGCTCGGTGCCGTTGGGCTCCAGACCGCCCATCAGCAGCTCGAGACCGCGGCCGAGCCCCCGCCGCGGCTTGTCCTCAGGCGCGCTCGACAAGCTCCATCGCCACCTTCCAGTAGGCGTCGGCTCCCGCGGAGCGACGGTCGTAGGCGATCGCCGGCAGCCCGTAGCTCGGCGCCTCCGCGAGGCGCACCGAGCGCGGCACCGACGTCCTGAACACCAGCGGCCCGAAGTGGCGCCGCACCTCCGCTTCCACCTGCTGCGCGAGCCGCGTGCGGCCGTCGACCATCGTCAGCAGGACGCCGCCGATCCCCAGGCGCGGATTGAGCCGACGGCGGATCAGCTCGATCGACTGCACGAGCTGGGTGAGCCCCTCGAGCGCGTAGTACTCGGCCTGCACCGGGACGAGCACGCGGTCGGCAGCGGCGAGCGCATTGACGGTCAGCGGCCCGAGCGAGGGCGGGCAGTCGACGAAGACGAAGTCGTAGCGGTCGCTGCCGGAGGCGAGCGCCTGCGCGAGGTAGCGCTCGCCGTCCTCGCGGCGCGCGAGCTCGACGACGGCGCCGGCGAGGTCGGGCTTGGCCGGCACGACATCCAGGTTGGCGAAGGCCGTGTGCTTGACGAGCTCCTCCAGCGGCGCTCCGTCGAGCAGGTCGTAGCTCGAGGTGCCGTTCGCGCGCATCCCGAGACCCGAGGTCGCGTTCGCCTGCGGGTCGAGGTCGATGACGAGCGCCCGCTGGCCGGCCTCGGCCAGGCAGGCGGCGAGATTGACGGCGGTCGTCGTCTTGCCGACGCCGCCCTTCTGGTTCGCGAGGGCGTAGATGCGGGCCACGATGGGCCTCATTGTCGCCACAGCCCCGGACGAGTCGCGGACATCAGGCGGGCGGCCGTCCTGCTCGAGCTCGACGCCGGGCGGCGGCGCTAGGCGAGCGGCCGCTTCCTCGCCACCCCGGCACGGCGCGGGAAGCGATCCGGCGTGGGAGCGATCTTGCGCACGACGACGAGCCCGGCGTGCGCCTCGGGCACGTCTCCGCCGAGCAGCTCGGACACGTGCGCGACCGCAGCGAGGTCGGCGGTCGGGCCGACCCAGAGGATCGCAGCGCCGCCGACCCGCACGAGCGGCAGGCACCACTCGAGCGCCACCGGCGGGGGGGCGAGCGCCTTCGCGAGCGCGACCTGCCACGCTCCGAGCGGCTGCTCCTCGGCGCGGCCGTGGACGACGTGCGCGTTCGGCGGCGCCCAGCGCTCGAGGAAGCGGCACTTGCGGCGCTCGGCCTCGAGCAGCGTCACCTCGCGGCCGGGGAGCGCGGCGGCGAGCGGGATCCCCGGCGAGCCGCCGCCGGAGCCGACGTCCACGAACGGGCCGGGGAAGCGCCCGAGGAGCGGCAGCGCGCGCAGCGCATCGTCGAGCAGCATCGCCCGCGCCCGCTCGGGGCTGCGGATCGCGGTCAGGCCGGGCGTGGCGAGGACCGCGGCGAGCCAGTCAGTCAGCGGCGGGCAGGACGACGACGTAGCGATTCGGCTCCGTCCCCTCCGAGGTGGTCGCGACGCCCTCGACGTCCTTCAGGTGCAGGTGCACGACCTTCCGCTCGACGGCGGTCATCGGCTCGAGCTCCTCGCGGGCGCCCGTCGTGAGCACACGCTCGGCGGTGCGCGCGGCGAGCGCCTCGAGGGTCGCGCGGCGCCGCTCGCGGTAGCCCGCGGCGTCGATCACGACCTCCTTGCGCTCGTCGCCGTAGGTGCGGTGCGCGATCGCGTTCAGCAGATACTGGATCGCGTCGATCGTCTGGCCGTGGCGGCCGATCAGGAGGGCCACGTCGGGCCCGGAGCACGTGACGACGACCGCTTGCTCGTCCTCGCGAGCGTCGACGCGAGCGTCGACCCCGAGCGCCGAGACGATCCGCGCCACGAGCGCTCGCGCGTCGGCGGCGGGCCCGCCCTCCTCGACCGCGGCCCGGGCGGCGGCGGCGGCGGGCTCCGGGAGCAGCGCGAGGATCCGCGCCGGCGCGTAGCCGACTCCGAGCAAACCGCGCTCGCCCTCGGAGAGCACCTCGAAGCGGACGGCGGACTTGTCCAGCCCCGGGAAGCGCTGCTCCAGCTCGCGCAGCGCGGCCCACTTTGCCTCGCCGACGGTCTCGCCCGTCGCCTCGACGGTGAGCTCGTCCGTCACCGCCGGCCCGCGCGCTTCTTGCGCCGCACCTTCCTCGGCGGCGGCGGGGGCGCCGGCTCGCGCGTCGGCGCGGGCGCGGGCTCGGGCTCCGACGTCTGCTGCGGCGGCGTGCGCGAGGAGCGCTTCGACAGCTCGGGCAGCGGGGTCTTCGGGATCAGGCGCCGCGTGATGAGGCCTTGGCCGACCGTCCACAGGTTGGTCGTCATCCAGTAGAGGACGAGCCCGGCGGGGAAGTGCGCGATCACGAAGACGAACGCGAGCGGCATCACCATGAAGAGCCGCCGCTGCATCTTGTCCGCGGTCGCCGACATGAAGAGGGTCGACGCCATCTGGCTGCCGACGTAGACCACGAGCAGGACGTAGCCGCCCCAGAAGGAGGTGGTGTGCTCGGCGATCGAAGGGACGAAGTGGAGCCACGAGAGCGAGCCGGGGTGTTGCGAGACGGGCTCGCTCGCAAAGTGGCGAAGCGTGTAGTAGAGCGCGATGAAGACCGGGAACTGCGCCAGCATCGGCAGGCAGGAGGCGGCCGGGTTGATGTTGTTCTCCCGGTAGAACTTCATCAGCTCCTCGTTCTGCTTCTGCTTGTCGCTCTTGTACTTCTTCTGGATCTCCTTCATCTGCGGCGCGAAGCGCTGCAAGTTCTGCATCGAGTGGATCTGCCGCACCGTCAGCGGGACGAGCAGCATCCGCACGACCACGGTCGTCGCCACGATCGACCAGGCCCACGAGAGCCCGAGCGTCGTGTGGAACCAGTCGAGCACGTGACGCATCACGGTCTCGAGCTGCCCGAGGATCGGAGTCGAGGCGAGGATCAGGGCGAGATGGGTCACCGGAGCGGGTCGAAGCCTCCGCGGCTCCACGGATTGCAGCGCAGCAGCCGCCAACCGGCCATCAGGCCGCCGCGGAGGAGGCCGTGCTTGCGCAGCGCCTGCACGGCGTACTCCGAGCAGGACGGGTGGTACTTGCAGCTCGTCGGAAAGAGAGCACCGAGCGTGACCCGGTAGAGCCACACGAGCCCGATCCCGAGATAGCCCGGGATGCGCATCACGACCGTCATGCCGCGGCCCTCGTCTGGGCGAGCACCTCGTCCACACGCTCGCCGAGCCACGCAAAGCCGTTCGCCTCGACCGCTTCGGGCACCCCGGGACGGACGATCAGGACGTAGTCGTGCCCGGCCGGCACGCGGTCGAGCCGCTGCTGCCAGACCTCGCGCAACTGGCGCTTGATCCGGTTCCGCTCCACGGCTCCACCGACGGAGCGCGGCACCGAGAAGCCGAAGCGCGGGGCCGCCTCCTCCTCCTGCGGGAACCAGTAGAGGACGAGAAAGCGCGACGACACCGAGCGGCCCTGGCGGTACACGGCGTCGAAGTCCCGGGAGCGAGACAGGCGGTTCGCGCGCTTCACGGGGAGCAGCTTAGTGGTGCTGCGCGGTAGCGGCCGCCTGCTACGCGGAGAGGCGGGCACGGCCCTTGCCACGGCGGCGCTTGAGGATCGCGCGGCCGGCACGGGTCGCCATGCGAGCACGGAAGCCGTGCTTGCGCTTGCGGCGGCGGACATTTGGCTGATAGGTGCGCTTCACGAGTCTCGATGGTCCTTCGAGGCAGAAAAACCCCGCGGTGGCAGGGTTGCGGACGGCAAGTATAGACGACGGTCGTCCACCGCTTTGTCCACAACCCCGCGCCGCGCAGGAATGCGCCGCGCCGGAGTTTCCCCCACCGCTTTCCACACCTGTGGAGGGATTGTGAGCGATTGGAAAACTCCTGCTAATCAGCCAGTTTTGCCGTTCCGGAGGGCGCTGTTATGCTGGCCGCTCGGCTGGGGGAGGGAGGAGCGGTACGTCTGTGGAGCACCAAATCGAGCTGACTGCGGAGGGCCTGTGGAGCGAGATCTCCGGGCGGCTCAGAGGGGCGCTCAACGACACGACCTACAGCACGTGGTTCGGCGAGGTCGCCGGTCTCGAGCTCGACGGCGAAACCCTCGTGCTCGCCATCCCCAACGACTTCACCCGCGACTGGATCGAGGGGCATTTCCGCGGTCTGATCGGCGCGGCGGTGCGCGACATCCTCGGCGCCGAGCGGCCCCTCGAGCTGCGCGTGGCACCGACGGCGCAGCTGCCGGCGCCCCTGCCGCTCGAGCGCACCGGCCAGGACGACGCCCCCGTGGCGCAGCGAGTCCCGGCTCGACCGGAGAGCGGCGGCTTCAACGCCAAGTACACGTTCGACTCGTTCGTGATCGGCTCCTCGAACCGTTTCGCGCACGCGGCCGCACTCGCGGTCGCGGAGGCGCCGGCGCAGGCCTACAACCCGCTCTTCATCTACGGCGGCACCGGGCTCGGCAAGACACATCTGCTGCAGGCGGTCGCGCAGTACGTGAGCGAGCACTCCTCCGAGCTCTCCGTGCGCTACGTGACGAGCGAGACGTTCATGAACGACTTCATCAACTCGCTCCGCGACAAGCGCATCGAGGGCTTCAAGCAGCGTTACCGCACCTACGACGTGCTCCTGATCGACGACGTGCAGTTCTTCGAGCACAAGGAGCGGATCCAGGAGGAGTTCTTCCACACCTTCAACTCCCTCTACGAGGCCGGCTCGCAGATCGCGATGTCGAGCGACCGCCCGCCGCGCGAGATCTCGACGCTCGAGGAGCGGCTGCGCAGCCGCTTCGAATGGGGGCTGATCACCGACATCCAGCCGCCCGACCTGGAGACGAGGATCGCGATCCTGCGCAAGAAGGTGAAGGTGGACGGGATCCAGGTGCACGACGAGCAGGTGCTGACCTTCATCGCCAGCCGCGTGTCGACGAACATCCGCGAGCTCGAGGGGGCGTTGACGCGCGTCGTCGCCTTCTCCTCGCTCACCGGGCGGTCGATGTCGGTCGAGCTCGCACAGGACGTGCTCCGGGACGTCTTCCCGCAGGGCGAGGCCGCCGAGGTCTCGATCAAGCGGATCCAGGATCTCGTCGCCGAGCGCTTCAACCTCTCGCTCGAGGAGCTCTGCGGCGACAAGCGCTCGCAGAACATCGTCTATCCACGGCAGGTGGCGATGTACCTCTCGCGCGAGCTGACGGATTCGTCGCTGCCGAAGATCGGCAAGGAATTCGGGGGTCGCGACCACACCACGGTGATCCACGCGACCTCGAAGATCGCTCGCCTGATCCGTGAGGACAGGTCTGTGTACAACCTCGTGCAAGAACTGACCGCACGTGTGAAACAGGTGCGCTGACCCCGTGACCCTGTCGAAAAGTGCAGAGTCTCAACAGGACCCGTCCCCGGCGAGCTCGGCTCAACCGTGGGCAGGAGCGCCGTCTTCCCCGTCGTCCACACTCCCTATGACTTCTACGAGGACTTCCTAGATGATCGAGACCGACATCGTTGTGGGCGCCGAGCTGAGGATCACCTGCGCGAAGGACGAGCTCGTCCATGGCCTGGCCGTCGTGGGCCGCGCCGTCTCCACGCGCACCTCCGTGCAGATCCTCTCCGGGATCCTGCTCGAGGCGAGCGGCGGCGAGGTGCGGCTCGCCGCGACCGACATGGAGCTCTCGCTGCGGGCCGCGGTGGCCGCGCAGGTCGAGGGCGATGGAGCGATCGTGCTGCCCGGCCGGACGCTCGTGGACATCGCGCGGCTGCTCCCCGGCGACGAGGTGACGATCGAGCACCGTCCCTCGGAGTCGGTCGTCCACATCACCTCCGCGACCGCGAGCTACACCCTCCACACCTTCAACCCCGAGGACTTCCCGCGGCTGCCCGACGTCGCCGCCACCGACACGTTCTCGGTGGACCGCGAGTCGCTGCTGGAGACCATCGCCCGCGTCGCGCGCGCCGCCTCGCGCGACGAGTCGCGCCCGGTGCTGACGGGCGTTCTCGTCCAGTTCACCGCCGGCAAGATCGTGATGGCGGCGACCGACTCGTACCGGCTCGCGGTCAAGGAGACCGAACTGGGCGGCGCCGCACCGGAGCTCGAGGCGATCGTCCCCGGCCGCGCGCTCCAGGAGCTGGCGCGCGTCGCGACGAGCGGCGACGAGATCGCGGTCGGTGTCCACGAGAACCAGGTGGTCTTCGCGAGCGGTGGCGTCTTGCTGACGACGCGACGCATCGACGGGCAGTTCCCGAACTACCGGCAGCTCCTGCCGGAGAGCTTCGAGTACGAGCTGACGCTGCCTCGCGCCGAGCTGCTCGACGTCGTTCGCCGCGCGTCGGTGATGATCCAGCGCGCCACACCGCTGCAGCTCCGCTTCGCAGAGGGCGAGCTGACCGTGATCGCGCGCACGCACGAGGTCGGCGAGTCGAAGGAGTCTCTGCCGGCCGCCTTCACCGGCGACACGCTCGAGATCGGCTTCAACGCCGACTTCCTCCGCGAGGGGCTCGAGTCGATCGACGGGGACGATGTGCGCGTGAAGCTGATCAGCCCACTTCGGCCGGCGGTCCTGCAGGGCGAGCGCGACGACTTCACGTACCTCGTGATGCCGATCCGGCTGCCCGGCTGATCGTCGAGTCCCTCTCGCTCCGCAGCTACCGCTCGTACGAGCGGCTGGAGCTGGCGCTGCGGCCCGGGCTCGTGCTCGCGGTGGGGCCGAACGGGGTCGGCAAGACGAACCTGCTCGAGTCGCTCCATGTCGGGACACAGGGATTCTCGCCGCGGACTCGCACCGACGCGCAGCTCATCCGGTTCGGCGCCGACGGGGCGCGCGTGGCGATCCGGGGCCGCCGGGACGGTGCGCCGCTCGAGCTCGAGGTGACCCTCCGACCGGGAACCGGCAAGAAGGCGAAGCTGAACGGAGCGCCCCTGCGGACGGCGGAGCACCTGCGCTCCGAGACCGCGACGCTCGTGTTCACGCCCGACCGACTCGGTGTCGATCAAGGGCGCTCCGGCCTGCGAGGCGCGCCTACTTCGATCGCGCGCTCGGACGCCTGGCGCCGGCTCGCGCCGCCCTCCCCGCGGAGTACGGCGCAGCCGTCGCACAGCGCAACGCGGCTCTCCGCCGGATGTCCGCCGGCCACTCGTCGCGCGAGGCGATCGCGCCCTGGACGGAGCGGGTGGTGGCGCTCGGCGCCGAGCTCGTCGCGGCCCGCGAGGACGTGCTCGCCCTCCTCGCGCCCGCCTTTGCCGAGCGCGCCGCAGAGCTCGAGTTGTCCGCCGCCGCGCTGCGCTACGAGGGCGAGCCGCCGACGCAGGACGCGCTCGAGCGACGGCTCGACCGCGACATCGAACGCGGCGCGACCTCGCTCGGCCCCCATCTCGACGACGTGATCGTCCTCGCCGGCGACCGCGAGCTCCGCAGCTTCGGCTCCCAGGGCGAGCAGCGGCTGGCGATGCTCGCCCTGCTCCTCGCCGAGGCGGAGGTGATCGCCGCGCGCCGGGGCTCGCCGCCGCTGCTCCTGCTGGACGACGTCCTCTCCGAGCTGGATCCCCACCGGCGCCGGATCCTCGCTGCGCGCGTGGCCTCCGCCGGCCAGGCGCTCGTGACCGCGACCGACGCGGCGATGCTGCCCGCCGAGCCCGACCAGCTGCTCGAGGTCGCTCCCGGTTCCGTGGTGGTGGCGCGATGACCGACCCGCGCGAGCTGCGACCGCTCGGCGAGGAGCTGCGCCGGCAGTTGCGACACGGCGGACCGGAGGGGGCGCTCGCCGACCTCGCCGCTGCGTGGCGCACTGCCGTGGGCGAGGAGATCGCCCGCAACTCGCTGCCCGCTCGCGTCCAGGGCGACGGCACGCTCGTCGTCCACGTGCGCGACGCGATCTGGGGGTTCGAGCTCTCGCAGAGGGCGCCGGAGATCCGCTCGCGCCTCCCCGGCGCCCCGCCGCTCCAGTTCGTCCCGGGCCCGCTCGCCGACGCCGAGCCCGATCCGCCCCCGCCGCCGCCGCGGGCGACCCGGGAGCAGGCGCAGGAGGCCGCCGGCTGGGCGGCCGGGATCGCCGACGAGGAGCTCCGCGATCTGGTCGCACGGGCAGCCGCTGCGAGCCTCGCACGCGCCGCGGCCGGCCGCCCCGTCTGATACACTGGACTCTGCCCGCAAATGCGTAATTTGCAGGGCTTTTTTCATGACTGAAACGAACTACACCGCAAAGGACATCACCGTCCTCGAGGGCCTCGAGCCGGTCCGGCTTCGGCCCGGGATGTACATCGGCTCGACCGGTCTCCGCGGCCTCCACCACCTGATCTACGAGGTGGTCGACAACTCCGTCGACGAGGCCCTCGCCGGCCGCAACGAGCGGATCGAGGTCACGCTGCACCCCGATCACTCGGTGACCGTCCAGGACTGGGGATCGGGGATCCCGGTCGACCTGATGCCGGAGCAGGGGCTCTCGGCGCTGACCGTCGTGCTGACGAAGCTCCATGCCGGCGGCAAGTTCGGCGGCGAGGGCTACAAGGTGTCCGGCGGGCTGCACGGCGTCGGCGTCTCCGTCGTCAACGCGCTCTCCGAGCGTCTCGCCGCCGAGGTGCGCCGCGACGGCAAGGTGCATCGCCAGGAGTTCGAGCGCGGCGCCCCCCTCGGCGACGTGGAGGTCGTGGGCGCGATGGCGAAGGACGAGCCGACCGGCACGACGATCACCTTCCTGCCCGACTCCGAGATCTTCGAGGAGCTCGACGTCGAGGCGGCCACCATCACCCAGCGCCTCCGCGAGACCGCGTTCCTCACCAGGGGGCTCTTCATCAGGATCGTCGACGAGCGCGCGGACGGCAAGACGGTCGAGTTCCACTACGAGGGCGGCATCCGCGACTTCGTCTCGCACATCAACGACGCGAAGGACGCGATCCACCGGCACATCGTCTACTTCGAGGGCGAGACCGAGCAGGGATCCGTCGAGGTGGCCATGCAGTGGAACGGCTCCTTCCAGGAGTCCGTCTTCACGTTCGCGAACAACATCAACACCGTCGAGGGCGGCTCGCATCTCTCCGGCTTCCGCAGCGCGCTCACGCGCACGCTGAACGACAAGGCGCAGCAGCTGAAGCTCCTGAAGAAGGACGAGAAGCTCGAAGGGCGAGGACGTCCGCGAGGGCCTCGCCGCGGTCGTCTCGGTGAAGCTCCGCAACCCGCAGTTCGAGGGCCAGACCAAGACGAAGCTCGGCAATCCGGGAGTCGAGGGCCTCGTCCAGACGACCGTCAACTCGAACCTCGCGCAGTTCTTCGAGGAGAACCCGCAGGACGCCCGGGCGATCTGCAACAAGGCGATCGCGGCGATGCGCGCCCGCATGGCCGCGCGCAAGGCGCGCGACCTGACGCGCCGCAAGTCGGCGCTCGACAGCTCCTCCCTCCCGGGCAAGCTCGCGGACTGCTCGATCCGCGACCCCGAGGCGGCCGAGCTGTACATCGTCGAGGGCGACTCCGCCGGCGGCTCCGCCAAGACCGGCCGCGATCGCACCTACCAGGCGATCCTGCCGCTGCGCGGGAAGATCATCAACAGCGAGAAGAACCGGATCAACAAGGTCCTCTCGAACAACGAGATCCAGGCGATGATCACCGCGATCGGCACCGGGATCGGCGACGAGTTCGACATCGAGGGGATCCGCTACCACCGGATCATCGTCATGACCGACGCCGACGTGGACGGGTCGCACATCCGCACGCTCGTCCTGACCTTCCTCTACCGGCACATGCGGGAGCTGTTCGAGCGCGGCCACATCTACATCGCGGTTCCCCCGCTGTACAAGGCCAAGCTCGGCAACCAGGAGTTCTACTTCGAGAAGGAGTCGCAGCTCGAGGAGCTGCTCGTCCGCGAGCGCTTCGAGGAGCTCGAGGTGCGCGATCGCCACGGCGCAGAGGTCAAGCTGACGGAGGCGCGCTGGAAGAGGTTCACGGGCGCGCTGGCCGAGTTCGAGGGCTGGTCGGCCCGTCTGCGCGCCGACTTCGGCCACCACGCCGCCGAGCTCGTGATCTCGCACCGGCTGCTGGAGCTCGACGCCGTCACGCCGGCCGAGGTCGAGCGGGCGCTTGCCTCGCTGCCCTCGAACGGCTACCAGCTCTCGGTCGTGGAGCGGACGGACGAGGGCGTGCGCATCCGGATCGTCGAGGAGTCGACCTCCGCTGCGCACGCGACACTGCTCTCGGCCGAGCTGCTCGCCTCGCCGATCTACGCGAACCTCCGCCGCGCGTACGACAAGCTCGTCGAGCTGACCGGCTCGCCGCCGTTCACGATCGCCCTCGGCCGCAAGAGCGCCGAGCCGCAGACGTTCTCCGCCCTTCGGACCGAGTCGCTCGACCTCGCGAAGGAGGTCGGCATCCAGCTCTCGCGGTACAAGGGCCTCGGCGAGATGAACCCGGACCAGCTCTGGGAGACGACGATGGATCCGGCGAAGCGCCTGCTGATCCGCGTCGACGTCGAGGATGCGCACGCCGCCGACCAGCTCTTCTCGATGCTGATGGGCGACCAGGTCGAGCCGCGGCGCCAGTTCATCGAGGAGAACGCCAAGGACGTCAAGGTCCTTGACGTCTAGGGGCGCGCGTGTCTGAGGTCGAGACCGGCGCGCTCGGGCCCGGCCGGATCGAGCCGCGCGAGCTCGAGCAGGAGATGCGCGCGAGCTTCCTCGACTACGCGATGTCGGTCATCGTCTCGCGCGCCCTCCCGGACGTGCGCGACGGCCTCAAGCCGGTGCACCGGCGCGTCCTGTACGGCATGCACGAGGGCGGCCTGCAGCCGAACCGGCCGTACAAGAAGTCCGCCGCCACCGTCGGCGACGTGATGGGGAAGTACCACCCGCACGGGGACTCGGCGATCTACGACACGCTCGTGCGCATGGCGCAGCCCTTCTCGCTGCGCTACCCGCTCGTCGACGGGCAGGGCAACTTCGGCTCGATCGACGACGACCCGGCGGCGGCGATGCGCTACACCGAGGCGCGCCTCTCGCGGATCGCGACCGAGCTGCTGCGCGACATCGACGCCGACACCGTCGACTTCGAGCCGAACTACGACGAGTCGCGCCGGCAGCCGTCCGTGCTCCCGTCCCGCTTCCCGAACCTGCTCGTCAACGGCTCCACCGGGATCGCGGTCGGCATGGCGACGAACATGCCGCCGCACCATCTCGGCGAGACCATCGACGCGGTCGTCGCGATGATCGACAACCCCGACATCGACGTCGAGGGCCTGATGAGGCATGTGAAGGGCCCCGACTTCCCGACCGGCGCGATCGTCGTCGGCCGCAGCGGCATCCGCGACGCCTACCGCACCGGCCGCGGCCGGATCGTGATGCGCGCGCGCGCCCACATCGAGGAGCTGCGCGGCGGCAAGTCGGCGATCGTGATCACCGAGCTCCCGTACGGCGTCAAGAAGGGCGGCGACACCGGCGTGATCCGGAAGATCGCCGACCTCGTCCAGGACAAGACGCTGACCGAGATCTCCGACCTCGCCGACCACTCCGACCGCACCGGCATGCGGATCCAGGTCGAGCTGAAGCGAGACGCCGTCCCGCAGGTGGCGCTGAACAAGCTGTTCAAGCACACGCCGCTCCAGTCGACCTTCGGCTACAACGCGGTCGCGCTCGCCGACGGCGTCCCGCGCACGCTCTCCCTGCTCGAGCTCGTCACGCACTACCTCGACTTCCAGCGCGAGGTGATCACGCGGCGCTCCAAGCACGAGCTGCAGCAGGCCGAGAAGCGCGCGCACGTGCTCGAGGGCTACCTGATCGCGCTCGACTCGATCGACGCGATCGTCGCGCTGATCCGCGCGGCGGCCGACACCGAGGAGGCGCGCGACCAGCTGCAGGAGCAGTTCTCGCTCAGCGAGATCCAGGCGCAGGCGATCCTCGACATGCGGCTCGCCCGCCTCACCGGCCTCGCGCGCAAGGAGGTCGAGGAGGAGCACCGCGACCTGACCGAGCGCATCGGCGAGCTCCGCGCGCTTCTCGGCGACCAGGCCAAGATCGACGGCGTCATCCGCGAGGAGCTCCTCGAGATCAGGCACATCTACGGCCGCAGCGACGACCGGCGCACCGAGATCGTCGCCGCCGAGGAGGAGCTCGAGCTCGAGGATCTGATCGCGGAAGAGGACATGGTGATCGCGATCACCCGCTCGGGCTACATCAAGCGGCTCCCGGTCACGACGTACCGCGAGCAGCGCCGGGGCGGGATCGGCGTCATGGGGATGGAGCTGAAGGAGGACGACTACATCGAGCACCTGTTCGTCGCCTCCACGCACGACTACATCCTCTTCTTCACGAACGTCGGCAAGGTCTACCGGCTGAAGGTGCACGAGCTGCCGCTCGGCTCCCGCCAGTCGAAGGGCCGCGCCATCGTCAATCTGCTTCCGTTCCG
This sequence comes from uncultured Actinomycetes bacterium, assembly GCA_963746895.1. Lineage (GTDB taxonomy): Bacteria > Actinomycetota > Thermoleophilia > Gaiellales > Gaiellaceae > Palsa-739. The sequence goes on from CAVVDI010000005.1 coordinate 354,663, forward strand.
CCAGGACGAGCAGGTCCGCGCCGTCATCCAGACGCGCGACTTCGAGGAGGCGAAGCATCTCGTCTTCGCCACGAAGAACGGCGTCGTCAAGAAGACCGCGCTCGCCGCGTACAACACGCCGCTGAAGGCGGACGGCATCATCGCGATCAAGATGCGCGACGGCGACGAGCTCGTCGGCGTCCGCCACTCGTCCGGCGACGACGACCTGCTGATGGTCTCGAAGAAGGGACAGGCGATCCGCTTCCACGAGCAGGACGTGCGCGCGATGGGCCGCGACACCTCCGGGGTCGCGGGGATGAGGCTGCGCGCCGGCGACGAGGTGATCTCGATCAACATCGCCGAGGACGACGCCGACCTGCTCGTGGTGACCGAGAACGGCTTCGGCAAGCGCACCCGGATCTCGGACTATCCGGTCAAGGGCCGGGGGGGCATGGGCGTGAAGACGATCCAGCTGACCGAGGCGCGAGGCTTCCTCGTCGGCTCCCGCGCGGTGCGCGACGGCTACCAGGTGATGCTGATCTCGACCGGCGGCACCGTGATCCGGATCCCGGTGGAGGAGTTCAAGCGGCTCGGCCGCTCGACGCAGGGCGTCACCGTGATGCGGCTTCGAGGCGACGAGACCGTCTCCGCCGTCGCTCCGGTCGTCGAGTCGGAGGAGGCGGAGGACGACGATGATCCCGCCGCGCAGGCTCCGGCGGCGAACGAGGCTCCGGTCGTCGCAGGCGGGCGAGGACGGGGCCGCGGCGACGACGACGAACCCGGCGAGGACGCCGAGGGCGACTGAGCCTCGGGCGCGGCCGGTTTTCGCCGTTTCCCTCTTCCCAAAGCCGGTTCAGCCCTCTATAACTCTCAATTCGAGGGGTCGTTACCCGAGTCGATTCAGGGATGCGTATGGCGATCAGCAGACAGGTCGATCTTCTTGAACCCATAAACCTTGCCGAGCATCTGGACAAGGTGGAGCTCTATCTCGGCCAGGTGTGCCAGATCGCGGGGATCTCGAAGATGCAGCTGGACTACTGGACGAACAAGGCCCAGATCCCGACCAAGGGGAAGAAGCAGCGCATCTACGACATCGACGCGCTCGAGACCGTGATGCTGATCAAGCAGGCCAAGGACAAGGGGCTCAACCTCGGCGCCGCGATCGAGGCCGCGCACCGCTTCCGCGAGCAACGCCTCGCAGCGGTCCAGACGTAGGCCGGGCCGCTAGCCGGAGGAGCCGGTGCGGTCGAGGAACGGCTTGATCAGGTCGATCGGCGCCGGGAAGATGATCGTCGAGGTGTTGCCGGAACCGAGCTCCAGCAGCGTCTGCAGGTAGCGGAGCTGCAGCGCGATCGGATGCTCCTCGATCACGAGCGCCGCGTCCTTGAGCCGCTCGGCGGCCTGGAACTCGCCCTCGGCGTTGATGATCTTCGCACGCCGCTCGCGCTCCGCCTCGGCCTGGCGCGCCATCGCCCGCTGCATGCTGGTCGGGATCTCGACATCCTTCACCTCGACGATCGAGACCTTGATCCCCCAGGGCGCCGTCTGCTCGTCGATGATCTCCTGCAGGATCGCGTTGATCTTCTCGCGCTCCGAGAGCAGCTCGTCGAGCTGGTGCTGGCCGAGCACCGAGCGCAGCGTCGTCTGCGCGATCTGCGAGGTCGCGACCATGAAGTTCTCGATCTGCACGATCGCGTCCTTCGGCGCCACGATCCGGAAGTAGGCGACCGCGTTCACCCGCACCGGCACGTTGTCCTTGGTGATGACCTCCTGCGGCGGGATGTTGAGCGTGATCGTCCGCAGGTCGACCTTGACCATCCGGTCGACGATCGGGATCAGCAGGAAGAGCCCCGGGCCCTTCGGCTCCGGCAGCAGCCGGCCGAGGCGGAAGACGATCCCGCGCTCGTACTCCCGCGCCACCTTGATCGCCGAGATCAGGAAGAGGACGAGGAGAAAGACGACGACGGCGAGCGAGAGGAGCCCGGCGGTCATGCCCCCACCCTACTCCCCGGAGACCGTCAGGACGAGGCCGTCGATTCGCTCGACGCGCACGTGCTCGCCCGGGACGAGCTCGCGGCCGTCGGCGCGGTGGGCTCGCCAGAGCTCGCCCTCGACGAAGACGTGGCTCGGGTCGCGCACGACACCCTCGTCGCCGAGGAAGCGCTCCGGCCCGACGCTCACCGGCCGCCGGCGCACGGCGACGGCCTTGCTCAGCGCGAAGGCCCAGAAGGCGCCGATCGCGACCGTGATCGAGATCACGAGCGGCAGCGAGGTGTGGTACGGCGCCGGCGCGTTGTGGAACAGCATCAGCATCCCGACCGCGAGGCTCGCCAGGCCGGAGAGTGTCAGGGCGCCGTGCGAGACGACGTGCGCGTCGATCACGAGCAGCGTCACTCCGAGCAGGATCAGCGCGAGGCCGGCCCACGAGATCGGCAGCACGGAGAACCCGAACAGGGCCGTCACGAGCGCGACCCCGCCGAGCGCGCCCGGGAGCACGATCCCGGGGTGGAAGATCTCGAAGCCGATTCCCGCGATCCCGGCCAGGAAGAGCAGGCTGAGCAGGTTCGGGTCGATCAGCGCGTTGAGGAAGCGCGTGAAGAAGCCGGGGGCGACGTGGTCGACGCGCGCGCCGGCGAGATGGAGCGTGTACGGCCGCTGCGCGTCCTTGGTGCGGTAGCCGTCGAGCTTCTGGAGCAACGCCGGCAGGCTCGGGGCGACGACATCGATCACGTTCATCTGCAGCGCCTGCTTCGCGGTGAGGTTCGAGGCGACCCTCACCGCCTTCGCCGGCCAGGTCGTGTTTCGGTGGTGGGCCTGCGCCAGGGCAGTGAGCGAGGCGGCGGCATCGTTGATCACCTTCCGGCGCAGGTCGGAGCCGAGGTTCTGCCCGCTCGAGTCGATCGGGGTCGACGAGCCGATGTTCGTGGTCGGCGCCATCGCGAGGACGTCGGCCGCCTGCGCGATCCAGACTCCCGCCGAGGCGGCCCGCGCGCCCTCGGGGGAGACGTAGACGATCACCGGCAGCTTCGCGCTCAGCTCGGCCTGGTAGATCGTCTTCATCGAGCTGGAGAGCCCCCCCGGCGTGTCGAGCAGGATCACGGCGGCGTCGTAGCCCTCCTTCGCCGCGCGGTCGAGCTGTCCGGTGAGGTAGTCCTGCGTCACCGGGTTCACCTCGAGGTCGGGGCCGAAGCGGATCGCGAGCACGCGCGAGCCCGTGGCCGCTGCCGCTCCGCCCGCGAGCAGCAGCCCCGCTGCGGCGGCGAGGAGCGCGACTCGTGCGAGCCGACCCTGCATCGACGTAAGGATTGCATCAGGGGGAGGGGCTTCGGGGCTTGCCGCCGAACGAAGCGTCGGCGACCCTCGTGGGGCCGCACGTCGGATGAAGACCCTCCTGCTCGCGATCGCGCTCCTGCTCGCCGCCCCCGCCCCTGCTGCGGCGGGCGTGAGCATGACGTCGCAGGACGTCCCGCTCGGCGGAGGGAGGGCGCTCGCAGCCGCCGCGCCGCCGCGCTTCGACCTGCTCGGCGTGCACTGGCGCGGCTCCGGCGACGTCCTCTATCGCACACTCTCGGCCGCCGGAGGCTGGAGCCCGTGGCGCCTCGCGGACGCAGACCAGTACCCGGATCGTTCCAGCGCCGAGAACCGGCTTCCGGGCTGGCGGCTCGGCGGTCTCGACTGGGTCGGCGCCTCGACCGCCGTTCGCTTCCGCACACGCGGCACCGTGACGCGCCTCCGCGCGTACTACGTCGAGAGCACCGTGGAGCGGGCCCCGTCGCGGCGGCTCACGATCGCCGGCGCGCCGGACATCATCCCGCGATCGGGTTGGAACGCGGACGAGGCGATCCGCAAGGGGACGCCGCAGATCGCGGACGGCGTCCACTTCGCCGTCGTCCACCACACCGCCGGCACGAACGACTACACGGCGGCCCAGTCGGCCGCGATCGTGCGCGGGATCGAGCTGTACCACGTGCAGGGGAACGGCTGGAACGACATCGGCTACAACTTCCTCGTCGACAAGTACGGGCAGATCTTCGAGGGCCGCTACGGGGGGATCGACAAGGCAGTCGTCGGCGCCCACGCGCAGGGCTTCAACACCGGCTCGGTCGGGGTCGCAGTGCTCGGCGAGTACGGCTCGACGACCATCAGCGACGCCGCCCGGCGGGCGCTCGTGAAGCTGCTCGCCTGGCGGCTCGACGTCGCGCACGTGGACCCGCTCTCGACCCTCACCTGGGCCTCGGGCGGCAACCCCCGCTTTCCTGCTCAAGGTGCCGGTCGTCCTGCGCGCGATCTCGGGGCACCGCGACACCGGCTTCACGGACTGTCCGGGGAACGCGCTCTACGCGCAGTTGCCGGAGATCGCGCGCGAGGTCTCGCTCACGGGCGGACCGAAGCTCTATGCGCCGGAGGTGAACGGGAAGCTCGGTGGCCCGATCCGCTTCGGCGGCACCCTCTCCGGCGAGGAGCAGTGGACGGTGACGATCACCGGCCCCGGCGGGGCGACCGTCGCCACGCAGAGCGGTACCGGCCCGACGCTCGACTGGGTGTGGGACTCCTCCGCCGCCGCGCCGGGCCCCTACTCCTGGTCGATCTCCGGCCCGTCGCTGCGCGGCGCGAGCGGGTCGCTGGGCACGAAGGCGGCCACCGCCCTCGCGTTCGAGAGCCCGACCGCGGCCCCCGCAGTCGTCTCCCCCGGCGGCGACCCGGCAGACGACGCGGCGACGATCGGCTACACCCTGACGCAGCCGGCGACCGTGACCGCCACCCTCGTCGGCCCGTCGGGCACGGCCGCGACGGTCTTCTCGGGGCCGCAGGCGGCCGGTGCGCAGACGCTCACGTACACCGTGCCCGCAACGTCGCCTCCCGGCACGTATCAGGTGACCCTGGAGGCCGTGGGGGCGGCCGGCACGACGGCGTCCGCATCCGCGTTCTTCCTCGTCGACCCGACGCTCGCGAGCTTCGCCGCGTCACCCGCAGCCCTCTCGCTCGCGCGGCCGGCCGGTCTCACCGTGGCGTTCACGCTCGCCGCCGGGCCCGTGCAGGCGCAGGTCGACATCCTGCGCGGCGACGAGGTCGTCGCGACCCCGGCCGAGGGCACGTATCAGGCCGGGGCGCAGACGGTCACGTGGGACGGCACGCTTCCCGACGGGACGAAAGCGCCCGACGGCTCGTACACCGTCCGCCTCACGCTCACCGATTCGGTGGCCACGTTCGTGCGCAGCGCGCCCCTGACCGTCGACTCGACCCCGCCCGGGCTCGCGGTCGTCTCGGCGCGCACCATGCGCTTCCGGCTCTCGGAGGCCGCGCGCGTCACGCTCGTCGTCGGAAATCGCCGCTTCACGAGCAACCGCAGGGCGGGGCCGCTCCAGTTCTGGCTGAAGAAGCGCCCCTTCGCGTATCGCGTGGTCGTCACCGACGGGGCGGGCAACCGCTTCGCGAAGCTCTACCGGACGCGCTGACACGCCGGGCCCACCCGCGCGTCACGAGCGTGTGACGGTGTGCAGCCGCTGCCACTCGTCGTAGTGGCGCTCGAGCTCGAGCAGGATCGAGGCGAGGAGCGGGGCGCGCTCGAGCTCCCGCCCGAGCTCGACCCGGAGCGAGGTCGGCGGCTTCGGCGTGTCGATCGGCAGCTCGGCGGCCGTCTGGTTCACGTTGACGCCGATCCCGAGCACGACGCGGCCGCGGCTCGCCTCGGCCAGGACGCCGACGAGCTTGCGACCGCCGACGAGGACGTCGTTCGGGTGGCTCAGCACCGCCTCGACTCCCGTCTCCGCGCGGAGCGCGGCTGCGACCGCATCCCCGGCAACGAGCGAGAGCTCCGGCCACAGCGGCATCGGCGGCGCCGGCCGTAGCAGCACCGAGCAGAGGATGCCGCGGCGCGGCGGGGCGACCCAGCTGCGACCCAGCCGTCCGCGCCCCTCGGTCTGCTCGTCCGTCGCGGCGAGCGCGCCCTCCGGGTCGTCCGTGCCGATCAGCCGTTGGGTCGACGGGCAGCTGGCGACGAAGCGATACGGCCTGCCCAGTCGTCCCCGCAACACCGGCAGCACCCTCTCCGGGGACAGGTCCGACACCACCGCCTAGACTACTTCGGCCGTGCAACCGCTCCGTGGCTCCGCTCGTCCGATCCGGCGACCGCTCCGCGAGGAGCGGCTCGCCTACGACCGACTGAGCGACCCGATCCTGGTGACCCGAGCGAGGGACGGCGACGCACGGGCCCTCGAGGAGCTCTGCACCCGCCACGCCCCGAAGGTGGAGCGGTTGGCCCGGCACCTGCTGCGCGACCCCGAGGACGCTCGCGATGCGGCCCAGGAGGCGCTCGCCAAGGTCTGCGTCCGGCTGAAGCAGTTCCGGGGCGAGGCCCAGTTCTCCACCTGGCTGCACCGGCTCGTCTTCAACACCTGCCGCGACGTCGCCGAGCGGCAGAAGACGCGCGCGCACGAGCCGCTCGCCGACGATCTCCGGGCAGGGCCGGACGACGACCCCGCCCGCGCGGCGGGAATCTCCGAGCTGCGTCGGGAGCTGTGCGATTCGCTCGCCGGCATCTCGCCCGACCAGGCGCAGGTGATCGTCCTCAAGGACGCGCTCGGGTACTCGTTCGAGGAGATCGCGCACGCGGCCGGGATGCCCGTCGGCACCGCGAAGTGCCACGCGCACAGGGGTCGCAACCGGATGCGCGAACGGCTCGAAGAGCGCGACGTCGCATGAGCGCCCCGGCTGCGCCGTTCGGGCGGGACGTGATCGAGTCGATCATCCCGCACCGTCGGCCCTTTCTGCTCGTGGACGAGGTCGTCGAGCTCGAACCGGGCAGGCGCGTGGTCGGACGACTTCACGTCCCCGCCGACGGGTGGTGGTTCCCGGGCCACTTCCCGGAGCGGCCGGTGATGCCGGGCGTGCTGACGATCGAGGCGATTGCCCAGTGCGGCGCGGTCGCGGTGCTCGCGGCCGAGGAGAACAGGGGCAAGCTGCCGTTCTTCGCGGGGATCGACGGCTGTCGCTTCAAGCGCGTCGTCGAGCCGGGCGACGTGCTCGATCTCGAGTGCGAGTTCGTGCGGGTGCGGGGTCCGCTCGCGAAGGGCCGCGGGCGGGCGACCGTCGGCGGCGAGGTCGCGGCGGAGGCGATGCTGACCGTCTTCGTCGGCGAGAGGGACGGGGCGTGATCGGCGCGGCCCGGGACGGGATCGCGATCTCGGTCACCGGGCTCGGCAGCCACGTGCCGGAGCGCGTGGTGACGAACGACGAGCTCTCGCAGTACGTCGACACCTCCGACGAGTGGATCCGCGAGCGCACCGGCATCCGCGAGCGCCGCATCGCCGCCGAGAGCGAGGCCCTCTCCGACCTCGCGCTGCCGGCCGCCCGCGCTGCGCTCGCGCAGGCGGGCGTCGAGGGCCGGGACGTCGATCTGCTGATCGTGGCGACGGTCACGCCCGACATGACGTTCCCCTCGACCGCCGCGATCCTCGCCGACGTCCTCGGCGCGGTGGACGCGGCCGCCTACGACCTCTCGGCCGGCTGCACCGGCTTCATGTACGCGATCGCCCAGGCGTACGGGATGCTCGCGTCGGGCCTGGCGCGCCGGGCGCTCGTCGTCGGCGGCGACGTGCTCTCGAAGATTCTCGACTGGAGCGACCGATCGACGCTCGTGCTCTTCGGCGACGGCGCGGGCGCAGTGGTGCTCGAGCAGACGGCCGACGCCGGCTTCCTGGGCTTCGAGCTCGGCGCGGACGGCGCCGGCGGGAAGAACCTCTGGCTGCCCGGCAGCGGCTCGAGGGTCTTCGATGACCCCGAGCGGTACGTGAAGATGAACGGTCGCGAGGTGTTCAGGTTCGCGACCCGCGTGCTCGTCTCATCCGCCGAGGCGGTGCTCGAACGCTGCGGGGCCCGGATCGAGGACGTGGACGTGTACGTCCCCCATCAGGCCAACGTGCGGATCATCGACCACGCAACCAGGAGGCTCGGAGTCCCGTCGGAGAAGGTCGTGGTCAACGTCGACCGGTACGGGAACACCTCGTCGGGCTCGATTCCGCTCGCTCTCGCGGATGCGCAGGTGGACGGAAGGCTTCGGCCCGGCCGTCTCGTACTGATGACGGGAATGGGTGCCGGGCTCACGTGGGGCAGCGCCCTCATGCGGTGGACGAAGGAGGCGGTGTGACGAAGATCGCGTTCTGCTTCCCGGGCCAGGGCTCGTTCGAGGCAGGCATGGGCCGCGACATCGCAGAGGCGGTGCCTGCCGCGAAGGCGGTCTTCGAGCGCGGCAGCGACGCCTGCGGGCTCGACCTGGAGCGGCTCTGCTTCCACGGGACGCCGGAGGAGCTGTTCGACACGGCGGTGCAGCAGCCGGCGCTCGTCGCCACCTCGCTCGCGATGCTCGCCGCCGTGCGCGATCGAGGCGTCGAGCCGGACTTCGTGATCGGGCACTCGGTGGGCGAGTTCGCGGCGCTCGCCGCCGCGCAGGCGATGACCGCCGAGGAGGCGATCGAGCTCGTGCGCGAGCGCGGGATCGCGATGGCCGAGGCGGCCGCCCAGCACCCCGGCTCGATGGCGGCGATCCTCGGACTCGAAGACGAGGTGGTGGAGATGCTCTGCCGGCGGATCCTCGGGGTCTGGCCCGCGAACTACAACTGCCCCGGGCAGATCGTCGTCTCGGGCGAGAACCCGGCCGTCGACGAGTGCATCGAGCGCGCACAGGAGCAGGGCGCCCGCCGCGCCGTCAAGCTCAAGGTCTCGGGCGCCTTCCACTCGCCGCTCGTCGCCCGCGCCGCCGACCGGCTGCGCCCGGCGATCGACCGCGTCCGCTTCCAGGAGCCGGTGGCCCCCTTCATGTCCACGGTCACGGCCCGGCTCGAGTCGGCGCACCGGATGGGGCCGCTGCTCGTCGATCAGCTGACCGCACCCGTCCGCTTCACGCAGTCGGCGAGCGAGCTGGTGCGCGAAGGCGTCCGCACCTTCGTCGAGGTCGGCCCCGGCAACGTCCTCTCCGGACTGGTCAAGCGGATCGATCGCAGCGTCAAGGCGGTCTCGGTCAACAACCTCGACTCGCTCGACCGGCTCAACGAGCTGCTCGCGGAAGCGTGAGCTTCGCGTCGCTCGACGGGAAGCGCGCTCTCGTCACAGGCGCGTCGAAGGGCATCGGCAGGGCGATCGCCGAGGAGCTCGCGCGCGCGGGCGCGGAGGTCGTGGTCGGCTATCGCTCGGGCAGGGACGAGGCGGAGGAGCTGGCGGGGACGATCGGCGGCCGCGCCGTGCAGGCCGACGTCGCGAGCGCCGAGGACGCGGCCCGGCTCGTGGAGGAGGCCGGCGACCTCGACGTCCTCGTCAACAACGCCGGCCTGACCCGCGACGGGCTGCTCGCGCGCATGCCCGACGACGACTGGCGGACGGTGATCGAGACGAACCTCTCGTCGGTCTTCTACACCTGTCGCGCGGTCTGCCGCCCGATGATGAAGAAGCGCGCCGGCGCGATCGTCAACGTCTCGTCGATCGTCGGCGTCCACGGCAACGGGGGGCAGACGAACTACGCCGCCTCGAAGGCCGGGATCATCGGCTTCACGAAGTCGCTCGCGAAGGAGCTCGGCAGCCGCGGGGTGCGCGCGAACGTCGTCGCGCCCGGCTACGTCAAGACCCAGCTCACCGACGTCCTCCCGGAGGAGGCGACGGCGGCGATGCTCCAGAACACGCCGCTCGGGCGGCTCGGCGAGCCGAGCGACGTGGCGGGCGCTGTACGCTTCCTCTGCTCCGACGAGGCCTCGTTCATCACGGGCGACGTGATCCTCGTCGACGGCGGACTGGGAATGTGAACAGCGAGCACGGGTCAAGCAACGGACGCAGGCGCGTCGTGATCACGGGCGTGGGCGCGGTGACGCCGCTCGGCCTCGATCCCGAGTCGTCGTGGTCGAACCTGCTCGCCGGAGAGTCGGGCGCCGGGCCGATCACGCAGTTCGACCACACCGACTACCCGGTGCACTTCGCCTGCGAGGTGAAGGACTTCGACCCGACCGCCTGGATCGACCGCAAGGCGGCCCGCCGGATGGACCGCTTCACGCACCTGATCCTCGCCGCGGCGCGTCAGGCCGAGACCGACTCGCGGCTCGACATCGCGAAGGAGGCCGACCGGATCGGCGCTGCGATCGGGACAGGCATCGGCGGCCTGCGCTCCTTCCAGGACTGCTACGACACGCTCGCCACACGCGGCCCCGACCGGGTGAACCCGTTCTCGATCCCGGCGATCATTCCGAACCTCGGTGCCGGCTGGGTCTCGATCGAGCTCGGCACGCGCGGCCCGCTCCTCTCGGAGTGCACGGCGTGCGCGGCCTCGAACATGGCGATCGGCGACGGCACCGATGCGATCCGGCTCGGCCGGGCGGACGTGATGTTCTGCGGGGGCACCGAGGCGGCGGTCTGTGCGGTCGGCATCGCCGGCTTCGGCGCGATGCGCGCGCTCTCGCGCCGCAACGACGATCCCGCGCGGGCGTCGCGGCCGTTCGACGCCGGACGCGACGGCTTCGTGATGGGCGAGGCGGGCGCGGTGCTCGTGCTCGAGGAGCTCGAGCACGCGAAGGCCCGGGGAGCGACGATCTACGCCGAGGTCGCGGGCTACGGGCTCTCGTCCGACGCGAAGCACATCACCGAGCCCGATCCGACCGGCCCCGTGAACGCGTTCACGATGGCGCTCGGCGACGCCGGCGTCGCTCCCGACCAGATCGACTACATCAACGCGCACGCCACCTCGACCCCGATCGGCGACGCCTCCGAGACCCAGATGCTCAAGTACGCGCTCGGGGAGGAGAACGCGTACGCGACGCCGGTCTCCGGGACGAAGGGCGCCACCGGCCACTGCCTCGGCGCCGCGGGAGCGATCGAGGCGATGTTCACGGTGCTCGCCGTACGCGACGGGAAGCTGCCGCCGACGATCAACTACGAGGTCGAGGACCCGGCCTGCGATCTCGACTACGTCCCGAACGAGGCGCGCCCCGCGACGGTCGACGTGGCCGTGTCGAACAGCTTCGGCTTCGGCGGCCACAACGCCTGCGTCGTGTTCCGCCGCTTCCGCGACTGAGCCCGGGGCCGAGCCGCGGTCGTCCAGGGCGGCTGCGCCGGCCATGTCCGGTGCCAGGCACGGGACATGGCCGAACGAGACGGGGTCGCTCGTCGATGCGACTGCCGCCGCCGCGGCTTCCCAGGCGGATATGACCTCTCGAGCCACGTCCGGTGCCAGGCACCGGACGTGGCTTCTGCGGGCACGTCGGTCCGAGGAGGGCAGTAACCTCGGCCGCGTGGGCGAGGTGGTGGAGGTGCGCCGGTCACGGCAAGCGAGACGGTGGACGCTGCGCGTGCCGTGGGGCGGCCCGCCGCAGCTCGTCGTCCCGACCGGGACGACCGACCGGGAGGTCGACCGGATCCTCGCCGCCCATCGCGACTGGATCGCGCGCGAGCGCGCGAAGCACGTTCCCCGGCTCGCTCTCGACCCCTCCGCCGTCTCGGAGCAGGAAGCGCGTCGCGCGGTTCACGAGCTCGCGGCGATGGTCGCCGACCAGGAGGCGCCGGCACTCGGCGTCGTCTACGAGCGGATCCAGGTGCGCGACCAGCGCACGCGTTGGGGGTCGTGCTCGTCCCGCGGGACGCTCTCCTTCAACTGGCGGCTCGCCCTCGCCCCCCACGAGGTGCTCGACTACGTCGTCGTCCACGAGCTCTGCCACCTGCGCGAGGCGAATCACTCGCGCAGCTTCTGGAGCCTGGTGGAGACCCGGCGCCCCGCCTGGCGCGAGCAGCGCCGCTGGCTCCGCGAGCACGGGGCGGAGCTGCTCGCGTTCCGGCCCGGCCGCGCGTAGTGTCGCCGCCTACGACGCCGGCGGGCGACGGAGGTACGCGTCGCTGCCGTCGAGCCAGTCCTGGCGCGGCGGCGTGAAGACGTCGACGTCGAGCGTGTCCGCGAGCGCCTGCGCGCGATGGGGCAGGTTCGAGGGGAGGTGCAGCACCTCGCCCGCCGCGACGTCGACCACCTCGCTGCCGTCCTCACCGAGGAAGAAGCGGAGGCAGCCCTCGAGGATGTAGGTGAGCTGCTCGTTCTCGTGGGCGTGCCGGGGGACGACGGCGCCCTCTGCGAGGTAGACGTGGGCGATCATCAGGCGGTCGCCGGTGATCAGCCGGCGCTCGATCCCGGGGCTCAGCTCCTCGCGGGGGAGGTCCTGCCAGCGGTGGTGCGTCGCGTGGTCGGCCATGAGGTGCAAGTGTAGGCTCGCCCAATGGCCGTGGGCGAGACCGAGCGCTGGGCGACCTTCGACTGCTACGGGACGCTGATCGACTGGAACGGCGGCATCGGGCGCCAGCTCGAGCGGCTGTTCGGGACGGCCGACGCCGCCCGGTTCCTGCATGCGTACCACCGGCTCGAGCCGGTCGTCCAGCGCGAGCAGCCGACGCGCTCCTACCGCGACGTCCTCAACGTCACGCTGGCCCGACTCGCCGAGCAGGAACGGTTGCCGCTGCCCGCAGAGGAGTCGGACGCGCTCGCGCGCTCGCTGCCCTCGTGGCGGCCGTTCCCCGAGGTGCGCGGCGCGCTCGAGGGCGTCCGCGCCCGCGGCTGGAAGCTCGCGATCCTGTCCAACACCGACCCCGACTTCGTCGAGGCGTCGCTTCGCCGGATCGGCGTCTCCTTCGAGCTCGCGATCGTCGCGTCCGAGCTCGGCTCCTACAAGCCCGCCCCGGCCCACTGGGACGCGTTCTTCGAGCGCACCGGCGCAGCGCGCGAGGGTCACGTTCACGTCGGCGCCAGCCTCTTCCACGACATCGCGCCGGCGACCTCGCTCGGTCTCCGGACGGTCTGGGTGAACCGGCTCGGCGAGCGGCCGGAGCCCGAGCCCGACGTGGAGCTGCACACGCTCGACGGGCTCGCCGACGCGCTGGACGGCCTCGTGCAGTGAAGCCCCGGCCCGCCACCGAAGACGACTTCCCCGCGATCGCGGCCTTCCTGGCGGAGGACGAGGAGCGGCTGCTCGGCCGGCGGTCGCGGCTCTCGATCGCCGACGTGCAGGCCTGGCTCCATCGCACCGATCTCGAGATCGGCTCCTGGCTCTTCGGCGAGTCCGGCCGGATCGCGGCGTTCGGCTGGGCCGAGCCGCACGGCGAGGTCGGCGTCGCGATCGGGATCGTGCGAGAGGAGGCGAAGGGTCGCGGCATCGGCTCGGAGCTCGTGGAGCGGTCCGAGGCGAGCCTCCGCGACTCGGGTGCGTCGCGGATCCACGAGATCGCGCTCGCTGCCGACGAGCGTGCCCCCGCGCTCTTCGCCTCGCGGGGCTATCGCGAGGTGCGCCGCTTCTGGGAGATGGCGATCGACCTCGAGGAGCCGCCGCCGCCGCCGCAGCTGCCCGACGGGATGCGGATCGAGACGTTCGTCGAGAGCGAGGCGCGGCCGTTCCACGACGCGCTCGACGAGGCGTTCCACGATCACTGGGAGCACCACCCGCGTTCGTTCGAGGAGTGGTGGGACGAGAAGCGCGACGCCCCCGACTACGACCCGACGCTCTGGTTCCTCGTCCGCGACGGGGACGAGGTCGCAGCGGTCGTGCGCAACGACCCGAACCGCAGCGGCGGCGGCTGGGTCGGCGCGCTCGGCGTCCGCCGTGCCTGGCGCGGCCTCGGTCTCGGCAAGGCGCTGCTGCTCCACACCTTCGGCGAGTTCCACGCCCGCGGCACGACGCGCGTCGGCCTCGGGGTCGACGCCGAGAACCCCACCGGCGCGACGACGCTCTACGAGCGCGTCGGCATGCGCATCGACATGGAGCAGGTCGTCTACGAGAAGAGCCTCGGATGAGCCTGCTGCGGGCCCGCTGCCCGACGTGCCACGGCCTGACCGCGGTCGCGGTCGGCGAGGGCTACGAGTGCCACGCGTGCGGTCGCACCTTCGCCGCCGGGCTGATCCGGGTGCCGCGCGCCTGGGGCGACGGCGGGGAGGCGATGATCGAGGCCGCCTCGCTCCCGCTCGACTACCCCGAGGTCGCGGTGGTCGAGGAGGACACGCTGGCGGCACAGACGCTCGCCGTCGCGTCCGACCTGCCGGTGCGCCCGCTCGTGCTCGGCGGCTGCTGTTGCTCGCACGTCGGCGCCGTCGAGGGGCTCGCCGCCCGCCACGGGCGGGTCGGCGTCGTCTGGCTCGACGCGCACGGAGACCTGAACACGCCGGCGAGCTCGCCCTCCGGGAACGAGTGGGGCATGCCGCTGCGGATGCTGATCGACGGCGGTGCGGTCGATCCCGCCGACGTCGCGCTCTGGGGGGCCCGCAACCTCGACCCGCCCGAGGTCGAGTTCATCGCCGCGGCCGGGATCCACGACGGGCCGTCAGCCGTGCTCGCCCGCGTCGACGCGGTCTACGTCGCGCTCGACTGCGACGTCCTCGACCCGCCCGAGCTGGCCGTCTTCATGCCCGAGCCGGACGGCCCGAGCCTCGCGGACGTGGAGAAGATGCTGATCGGGATCCGCGAGCGAGCCACCGTCGTCGGGGCTGGGCTCACCGGGCTCGCGCCCGACCCCGGCAACGTCGAGAAGCTCGAACGCCTGACGACGGCGCTCGGCTTCTGACCGCAACCGTCCCCCGGGAGGATCGGTCTAAGCTGGCGACGATGGCGAGGATCGATGTCTCGATCGAGACCAACGACAAGCCGGCGCCTGCGCCGAAGCACCCGAACACCTGCCCGAGCTGCCATTCCCACTACCGGGACGACGAGCTCGAGCAGTCGCTCTGGGTGTGCGGCCAGTGCGGGCACCACTTCCCGATGCGCGCCCGCGCCCGGATCGACTCGCTCGCCGATGCCGGCTCCTTCTCCGAGGAGGCCACGGAGCTCCGCTCCGAGGACCCGCTCGGCTTCTTCGATCTCCGGCCCTATCCGGAGCGGCTGGCCGAGGCGGAGATGTCGACCGGCCTCGCCGACGCGATGGTGATCGGGCACGCCGCGATCGAGGGCCGCCAGTGCGAGCTCGCGGTCATGGACTTCGCGTTCATGGGCGGCTCGATGGGCAGCGTCGTCGGTGAGAAGTTCTCGCGCGCGTGCGACGCGGCCGCCGAGACGGGGATGCCGCTCGTCAGCATCACGAGCTCCGGCGGTGCGCGCATGCAGGAGGGCATCCTCGCGCTGATGCAGCTGCCGAAGACGATCGCGGCGATCGAGGACCTGCGCGACTCCGGCCAGGCCATGATCTCCGTGATGACGCACCCGACGACGGGGGGCGTGCTCGCCAGCTTCGCCACGCTCGGCGACGTCCTGCTCGCGGAGCCGGAGGCGCTGATGTCCTTCGCCGGCCCCCGCGTCGTGCAGGAGATCACGCGCGAGAAGCTGCCCGACGACTTCGGCCGCGCAGAGCAGAACCTCCGCTTCGGCCACATCGACGCGATCGTGTCGCGCCCCGAGCTGCGCCCCACCGTCTCCCGCCTGCTGAGGCTGTTCGATGCCCCCGAGTGAGCACGAGCTGCGGCTCCGGGAGCGGCTCGGACGCCTCAAGAACCTGCCGCTGCTCGGCGGCGCGAAGCTCTCTGGCGAGCTGGAGCGGCTGCAGCGCCAGATCGACCGGATCGGCGAGGAGGCGACGGACGAGGAGATCTGGCTCAAGGTCGAGCTCGCGCGGCACGACGACCGGCCGTACACGCTCGACTACGTCGAGCGCCTGCTCGAGGACTGGTTCGAGCTGCACGGCGACCGCGGGATCGGCGACGACGGCGCGATGGTCGCCGGCCTGGGCAAGCTCGCCGGCCGCACGGTGGCGCTCGTCGGCCAGCAGAAGGGCCGGGACATCCGCGAGCGCGCGGCGCGCCAGTTCGGGATGCCGAACCCGGAGGGCTACCGGAAGGCGATGCGCGTGATGGCGCTCGCCGAGCGGCAGGGCTTCCCGGTGATCTCGCTGGTCGACACTCCGGGCGCCTATCCGGGCGTCGCCGCCGAGCAGCACGGGCAGGGAGGTGCGATCGCCGCGTCACAGGCCACGATGGCGCGGTTGACGGTGCCGATCATCGCCTGCGTGATCGGCGAGGGCGGCTCGGGTGGCGCGATCGCGATCGCGCTCGCCGACCGGGTGCTGATGCAGGAGAACGCGATCTACTCGGTGATCTCGCCCGAGGGCTGCGCCTCGATCCTCTGGCGCGACGCAGGGTCAGGCCAAGAAGGCCGCCGCCGCGTTCAAGCCGGACGCCGCGCACTGCCTCGAGCTGGGCGTGATCGACGGGATCGTTCCCGAGCCGGAGGGCGGGGCGCAGAACGACCACGACCGCGCCGCCGAGCTCCTGGCCGAGGCGCTCGGGGACGCCCTCGACGAGCTCGACGGCGTCCCGGGGGAGGAGCTGCGCCGGACGCGCCGGGCCCGCTTCCGCGCGCTCGGCGTCTACGCCTAACAGGCGTTTTCATCAGCTTTCGGTAGATTTCTGCCGCGTCGGCCGGGAGCTGTCCACATTGTCCACAGGCTTATCCCCGGGGTCTCGTGTGCCGCGCGAACTATAGGAATACGACTCGACGCAGGGAAAGAGCGACTTCGGCGACGCGGCGTCAGGCAAGCTAGGCGCCGTGGCCGAGGAGGTCTCGGACTACCGGCGCAAGCGCGACCCCGGGCGGACGCCGGAGCCGTTCGGCTCGGGCAGGGCCGCGGAAGGCGCGCCGATCTTCGTCGTCCAGCGGCACGACGCGCGGCGGCTCCACTACGACTTCCGCCTCGAGCGAGACGGCGCCCTGGCGTCCTGGGCCGTCCCGAAGGGGGTGCCGCTCGAGCCCGGACGGCAGCACCTCGCCGTCCACGTCGAAGACCACCCGCTCGACTACGCGGCCTTCGAGGGCGAGATCCCGGCGGGGAGCTACGGCGCAGGCACGGTCGAGATCTGGGACCGCGGGACCTACGAGCTCGTCGAGGAGAAGCGCGACGGCGGGCTCACCGTCCGGCTCCACGGCGACCGGCTGCGAGGGACGTGGACGCTCGTGCCCGCGAAGCTCTCCGGCGACCCGAGGAACTGGCTGCTCCTGCGCAAGCGCGACGATGAAGGCACGCCGACCGCTGCGGGCCGGATCTACGAGCCGATGCTCGCCGTGCCCGCCGACGGAATCCCCTCCGGCGAGGGCTGGCTCTTCGAGCCGAAATGGGACGGCTATCGCGCTCTCGGCTACGTCCGCGGCGGCGAGGCGACGCTCCGCTCCCGGAACGGCAACGACCTGACGCAGCGCTTCCCGGCCGTGGCGAAGGAGCTCGTCGAGGCGCTGCGCTCGCCCGACTGCGTCGTCGACGGGGAGGTCTGCGCGCTCGACGAGAGCGGGCGCCCGAGCTTCTCGGCGATGCAGCAGGGCAAGCCGGGGACGCCGCTCGTCTACGCGGTGTTCGACCTGCTCGAGCTCGACGGCGAGCCGCTCGTCGGCCTGCCCCTGAGCAAGCGCCGCGAGCGGCTCGAGGCGCTCGTCGCGAGTGGCGGCGTCGTTCAGGTCTCCCCCGCCTTCGAGGAGGGCGCGGCGCTCGTCGCCGCGGCGGACGAGCAGGGCCTCGAGGGCGTGATGGCGAAGCGGGCCGACTCACCGTATCGCGAGGGGAAGCGCGGCGGCGACTGGTTGAAGGTGAAGACGCACGGCCGCCAGGAGTTCGTGATCTGCGGCTGGACGAGGGGGCACGGTCGGCGCGAAGGCCGCTTCGGCGCGCTCGTGCTGGCCGTGGCCCGGGGCGACCAGCTCGTGTGGGCCGGCAACTGCGGCACCGGCTTCACCGAGCGGGACATCGACGAGCTGCTCGCGAAGCTCGAGCCACTGCGCGTCGAGGAGAGCCCGCTCGCCGTCGTCCCGCGGATGGCGAAGGTGCGGAAGGGCGACGTCACGTGGGTCGAGCCGCGGCTCGTCTGCGAGGTCGAGTTCGCCGAGTGGACGCACGACGGGCACCTGCGAGCGCCGTCGTTCCGGGGCCTGCGCGAGGACAAGCCGGCGCGCGCCGTGCGGCGGGAGCGGCCGGCCGCCTCGGACGAGGGGCCGTTCCGGCTCTCGAACCTCGACAAGCTCTTCTGGCCGGACGAGGGGATCACCAAGGGCGACCTGATCGACTACTACCGCGCGGTGGCGCCCGTGCTCGTGCCGCACCTGCGCGACCGGCCGTTCACGATGCGCCGCTACCCCGACGGCGCCGCGGGCAAGGCCTTCTTCCAGAAGGATGCGCCCTCGCACATGCCGGACTGGATCCCGCGCTTCCGCGTGCAGGTCTCGACGCGCGAGTCCCGGCCGCGCGCGAGGTGGATCGAGGCCCCACTCGTGAACGACGAGTCGGCGCTGCTCTGGATGGCGAACATGGGCTGCATCGACATGAACGCGTGGTACTCGCGCGTCGACCGGCCCGAACGCCCCGACTTCGTCCTCTTCGACCTCGACCCGTCTCCCGACGTCGGCTTCCGCGAGACGGTGGAGGTGGCGCGGGCCGTGAAGGCGGCGCTCGACGCCCTCGGTCTCCTGGGCTTCGCGAAGACGAGCGGCGCGGACGGGATCCACGTGCTCGTCCCGGTCGAGCGCCGGTACGGCTACGACCGGACGAGGGAGTTCGCGGAGATCGTGTCCGGTGCGCTCGCGCGGACGCACCGCGGGCTCGTGACGACCGAATGGTCGAAGGCCAAGCGTCGCGGCGTCCTGATCGACGCGAACCAGAACGGCGAGGGGAAGACGATCGCCTCGGTCTACTCGGTCCGGCCGACGGCCGGCGCCTCGGTCTCGACCCCGCTGCGCTGGGAGGAGGTCGACGAGTCGCTCGACCCGGCTTCGTTCACGATGGACGTCGTGCTGGAGCGGATCCGCGAGCACGGCGACCTCTTCGCCGGCGTGCTGGCCACGCGCCAGCGCCTCGAGCCGGCGCTGCGGTCGTTGCGCTGAGCGACCGGACGCGCCAGACTCACCTCGCTACGAGTCGTCTCGAGGGGAGGGTTGCTCATGTCCTGGCATCGTGTCCGCACCGTCTCGTTCATCCTGGCCGTTGCGGGCCTCGCCGTCGCGTCGGCCGTCGCAGCCTCGCCTGGAGCGGCCGGGTCGCCGGCGCGGAGGCCGGGGCCCTGGTGCGGCGGCCCCGCCTGGAAGCTCGCGACCCTGAACGACGCCGATCGTCGCAAGGTCGCGCTCGCGGCCAGGCCGACGAGCATCCCGAAGATCTCCGCGCTGAAGGCGCCGGCGAACGATCGGCTCCCGGCGGACGACCGGCTTCCAGCGCCGCGCCTGGCAGCTGAACGTCGTCGTGCAGGACGTCCGCATCGGCACGGACGGCGAGATCGCGCTCGTGCTCTACGACATCCCGAGCTCGACGTACATGAACGCATACCTCGCCAATCCGAAATGCCTCTCGTCCGGCACGCCGATGCGGAAGGCGATGGTCGCGGCGCGAGCCGAGCTGACCGGCCGCTGCGGCCGCGTGACCCCCGGCTGGCAGGCGCTCGGAGCCTCGGCAAGCATCACGGGCGTCGGCTACTGGAACCCGCTCAAGGTCACGAAGGGGGCCCTGGCGAACGGGGCCGAGCTGCGCCCGATCACCGGCTTCAGGATCACGTCGGGCTGTGGAGTGGGCTGACCCGAGCGGGCCGGCCGGCGTCAGCCGAGCTTCTCGGGATGGCCGAGCTGGCCCAGCTCGACCACGTCGCGGCGAAAGAAGAGCGACACCGTCCAGTCGACCACGACCCTGAGCTTCCGCTGCACGAGCGGGAGCTGGTACAGGTGATACGTCCGGGTCACCCACCAGCCGGGGAAGCCGCGCAGTCGCAGGCCGAGCACGTCCGCGATCCCCTTGTTGCGCCCGAGCGTCGCGACCTGGCCGAGCATCCGGTAGCCGTACGGCGACGGGTGGCCCTGGAGGTTCCTCGCCAGCTGCCGCGCCTGGCGGAGGGCGTGCTGGCACGTCGGGGGGTCGGGGCGGTCGCTGCGCGTGTTCGGGACGCGGGCGCAGTCGCCGAGCGACCAGACGTGCTCGTACCCGCGCACCTGCAGCAGCTCGCCGACCTCGACGCGGCCCTTCTCGTCGAGCGGCAGCTGCCACTCGCGCAAGAGCGGATTCGGCGCGACCCCCGCCGTCCAGACGAGCGTGCGCGTCGGCACGCGCGTGCCGTCGCCGAGCACCGCTTCCCCGTCGGAGACCGAGTCGAGCGTCGTGCCGACGTGGATCTCGACGCCGCGCCGCCGCAGCTCGCGGTCGGCGTAGTCGCCGAGCCGGGAGGGGATCTCGGGCAGGATCCGCGGTGCGGCGTCGGCGAGCACCCACCGCCTCGGCACCGCGCGCAGCCGCGGGTAGTGCCGCAGCGCGTCCTCGACGAGGTCGGACAGCTCGGCGAGCGCCTCGACCCCCGCATACCCGGCGCCGACGAAGACGAACGTCAGACGGCGCCGCTGCTCGTCCTCCCCGAGCGCCGCGTCGGCCGCCTCGAGCTGGTGGAGGACGTGGTTGCGGAGGTGGATCGCGTCGGCGAGCGTCTTGAACGAGAGGCCGTGCTCCGCGAGCCCCGCGATCGGGGAGCGTGCGCGGCACCGCGCCGAGCGCGATCACGAGCTCGCGCCAGGCGACCGTCTGCGGCCCCTCGTCGGTCTCGATCTCGACCGTGCGCGCCTCGAGGTCGAGTGTCCTGGCGCTTCCCAGCAGCAGCTCCGCCTGCGGGCACATCACCCGCAGCGGCACCACACAATGGCGAGGCTCGAGCGTGCCGGACGCCGCCTCCGGCAGGAGCGGCGTGTAGAGCATGAAGTTCTCCTCGCTCACGATCGTCGCGCCGCGGTCGCCGAGCAATCGCGCGACGTAGCCGCCGGCGAAGCCGCCGCCGAGCACGAGTACACCGCCGCGCGCCTCACGTCCCGCCATGCCCGCGGTGTCTTAGCATCCGTCGCGTGCCCCTGCGCCAGATCTCCGTCATCGGCAGCGGCGCGGCGCACGAGGCGGACGCCGAGGAGGTCGGCCGCCTGCTGGCGTCGCGCGGCGTCACAGTCGTGACCGGCGGGCTCGGAGAGGTGATGGCCGCCGCCGCGCGCGGTGCGAGGCGCGCGGGCGGGACGACGATCGGGATCCTGCCGGGCGAGAGCCGCGCGGCCGCGAACGAATGGAGCGAGCACGTCGTCGCGACCGGCGTCGGGCACGCCCGCAACCTCGCGGTCGTCGCCTCCGGGGACGCCGTGATCGCCGTCGGCGGCCGCCACGGCACGCTCGCCGAGATCGGCTTCGCGCTCA
Organism: uncultured Actinomycetes bacterium; assembly: GCA_963746895.1. Lineage (GTDB taxonomy): Bacteria > Actinomycetota > Thermoleophilia > Gaiellales > Gaiellaceae > Palsa-739. The sequence continues at coordinate 375,816 of CAVVDI010000005.1, forward strand.
CGCTCGGCCGCCGCGTCGTCGTCCTCGAGCCGGGTCCGGCGGCCGAGGGGACGCTCCGGGCGGCGACGCCGGCCGAAGCGGTGGAGCTCGCGCTGGCGGGAGTGGCGTGAGCGACGGTCACCACCGGCCGCCCGGGACCGTGCGGCCGACCCGCTTCCGGCCGCGCTTCCACTGGGAGCTGCTCGCCTGCGGCGTCCGGGGCCACGAGCTCGTGGGGGCCGACGCGGCGCGGCTGCGTCCCGGGGACGAGCTCTACGCGCAGGAGCGGGACGGACTGCGCTGGTACCGCTGCCTGCGCTGCGACAGCTGGCTGCCGCTGCCGCCGCCCGCGAGCCCGTCGCGGGAGACGCCGCCGGCGCGGGAGGAGATCGCGCTGCCGCTGCGCGGGAAGGCGCTGCGCGACCGGATCGTCCTGCGCGTCATCGCGATCGACCGCGCGATCCATTTCGTCGTCCTCGGCCTGCTCTCGGTCGCCGCCTTCCTCTTCGCAGGCCACGAGCTGCGTGTCCGCGACGCCGTCTACCGGATCGTCAACGCCGTCCAGGGAACCTCGGGCGACCCGAGCAAGCACGCGCACGGGATTCTCCACTCGCTGCTCCACGTCTTCACGCTCCAGTCGTCGACGCTCTACGCGGTCGCCGCCGCCGCGGCCGTGTACGCCGTGCTCGAGGGCGTCGAGGCGGTCGGCCTCTGGTACCAGCGCCGCTGGGCCGAGTACCTGACCTTCGCCGCCACCTGCGCGTTCTTCCCGTACGAGATCTACGAGCTCTCGAAGGCCGTCTCGCCCTTCAAGGTCGTCGCGGTCGTCGTGAACGTCGCGATCGCGATCTACCTGCTCTCCGCGAAGCGGCTCTTCGGCGTCCGCGGCGGCGCGGCGGCCGACCGAGGCCGAGCGGGCGCGCGACGTCGGTTGGGAGGCACTGGCGCGGACCGCGCCCGGCCGGCCGCCCGACGCCTGAAGAAGCTCCGCTCCGTCCGGCTCGGGGCGAGCTCCACGCGCCGCCTCTACGACGAACGGCCGACGTCGAACTCGACGGGCAGGGGCAAGGTCAGGCAGGTGGGGCCGCCGTCGCCCTTGGACGAGATCTCCTCGCCCTCGTAGACGACGACCTCGACGCCGGCGCGGGCGAGCCGGCGGCGTGTCCGGGGACTGCCGTCGAGTGCGAGGACGACCCGTGGTGCGAGGGCGAGGACGTTCGGGCCCATCGTCTCGAGCTCGTCCTCGGGCACGCCGACGACCTCGATCCCGCGTTCGGCCAGCAGCTCGACGAGCCGCACCGGCAGCAGCGGGCGATGCGCGACGACGAGCCCTTCGTCCACCGGGCTGAGCAGCGAGCGCAGGTGCAGCACCTCGCCGGGCCCGCCGAGGCTCGGCAGGTCGAACGCGACCACCTCGACCTCCGGGAGCAGGCCTCGCAGCGCCTCGATCCCCGCATCGTTCGTGCGATAGGTGCGACCGGCGAGCAGCGTGCGCTCGTCGAGCCAGACCGTATCGCCGCCCTCGGCGAGCTCCGGCGGCTCCAGGCGGCCGAGGATGGGGACGCCCGCGGCCTCGAGGTCGGGCGCGAGCGCAGCGGGCTCGCCGCGGCGCGCCTCCTTCCCCGGCCGGAGCAGGATCGCGCCGCGCGGCGCGATCAGCACCGGGTCGTAGACGTAGATCGAGTCGAGGTTGCCCGGCTCGCCTCGCGCCTCGACGACCTCGGCGCCGGCCTCGGCGAGCAGGCTGCGGAGGCGGTCGTGCTCGCGCACGAGCCAGGCGAAGTCGGGTGCGGCGCGCCAGCCGAGCCGCTCCCACGAGGGCGGGTCCTCCGGCGCCGGCGGCCGCACGAGCACTCGCTCGAGCCTCACGCGTCGAGCATACGACGGCGGAGAGCCGTCATACTCCGGACATGCCCGGCGACCTGATCGTCTTCCTCCTGCCCGTCTGCGGCGCGGTCGCCTTCGTGCTGCTCGTCCACCGCCTCGTGCTCCGGGGCGGCGATCCGCCCGCGCCGCCGGCGCCGGACGGCGGGGCGAAGGTCGGCGCCTGCGGCCCGCTGGCGGGCCCCGACGACCTCGCGCGCTCCGCCTAGTCCGCCAGCATCCGGCGGAGCAGCGCCAGCGCCCCGTTCTTGTCGAGGAGCTCGTTCAGGTTCCCGCACTTCGGGCTCTGCACGCACGAGGGGCAGCCGCGCTCGCACGGGCAGCCCTCGAGCATCCGCGCCGTGTCGGCGACCCAGCCCTCGAACTGCTCGAACCCGCGCTCGGCGATCCCGACGCCGCCGGGGTGGCCGTCGTAGACGAAGACCGTCGGCGCCCCGGTGTCCTGGTGGAGGTTCGTCGAGAGGCCGCCGATGTCCCAGCGGTCGCACATCGCCCAGAGCGGCAGCAGCGCGATCAGCGAGTGCTCGGCCGCGTGCAGCGAGGAGAGGAGCAGCGGCATCGCCTCGAGCCCCTCCAGCTGGTGCGGCCGCGGGACGAACCAGACCGCCTCGGTGTCGAAGGTCGTCGGAGGAAGCTCGAGGGGGACGGTCGCGATCGTCGACCCGTCCGCGACCGCCTTCCTCTGGTACGCGACGACGCGCTCCGTCACCGAGACGCGGCCGAACGAGAGCTCGAGGCCGAGCCGCCGCTCGACCCGCAGCGGCTCCTCCACGTCCGTGGAGGTCTCCTTCTTCACCTGCGTGTACCAGTCGCCCGCGAACGGCTCGACGATCGCGCGCCGCGCCTGCAGGTCGAGCTCGCGGACGAGGTACTGCCGGCCGAGGTGGAGATAGACGGCGCCCTCGTGGACGGTCGAGTACGCGCGCTCGAGCTCCGCGAGGCCGAGCAGCGTCCCGGTCGCGGCGTCGATCACCGTGAACGCGTCGGGCGAGGTCGAGCGGAGCGGGATGCGCGCGGCGGGGCTCTCCTTCCCGGCCCAGACCCAGCCGCGCGGCGTGTGCCGCAGCTCGGGGACGTGGGGCGCGCGCTCGAGCGCCTCGGCGCCGAGCGTCGCGGCGTCACCCTCGTCCAGCGGCGCCTCGAACGCGGCGGCGGCGACGTGGCCGTCCAGCACGCGCGGGTTCGCATGGTCGAGGATCGCGGCCTCGACGCGGCGGCCGAGCAAGGCCTCCGGCTCGCGCATGAAGTACTGGTCGAGCGCGTCCTCGGAGGCGACGAGGACGGCCAGTCCGTGCCCGCGGCGCCCGGCTCGGCCCCATTGCTGGCGCAGGCTGGCGACGGTGCCGGGGAAGCCGACGGAGATCGCGCAGTCGAGGTCGCCGATGTCGATCCCGAGCTCGAGCGCGTCGGTGGAGGTGACGCCGAGCAGGTCGCCCTCGACGAGCCGCCGCTCGATCTCGCGCCGTTGCTGCGGTGTATAGCCGGCGCGGTAGGGGGCGAGGCGCCGGGCGGTCGCCGCGTCCAGCCGGTCGGCGGCGAAGCGATGGATCAGCTCGGCCGACTTGCGGCTCTTCGCGAAGCAGATCGTGCGCAGCCCGCGGCCGACGAGCCCGGCGAGCAGGCGCGAGGCCTCGCCGAGCGCGCTCGCGCGCAGGCCGAGCTCCGGATCCAGCAGCGGCGGGTTCCAGAGCGCGATCGTCCGCTCCGCGCGCGGCGCCGCGTCGTCGCCGACGACGGTCGCCTCCATCCCGAGCAGGGAGCAGCGCGAGCTCACCCGGGTTCGCGATCGTCGCCGAGGCGAGCAGGAACTGCGGCTCGGCGCCGTAGATCCGGGCCAGGCGCCGCAGCCGGCGGAGGACGTTGGCGACGTGCGAGCCGAAGACGCCGCGGTAGACGTGGGCCTCGTCGACGACGACGTAGCGGAGGTTGTGCAGCACGTCTCCCCAGAGGTCGTGTCGCGGCAGGACTCCGACGTGGAGCATGTCCGGGTTGGTCAGGATCAGGTTCGCCCAGCCCCGGATCTGCCGACGCCGCTCGGTCGGGGTGTCGCCGTCGTAGATCGCCGCCCGGACGCCCGGGACGGCGAGCGCCGCGAGCGTGCGGGCCTGATCCTGTGCGAGCGCCTTGGTCGGGTAGAGGTAGAGGGCGCGGCCGTGCGGGTCGGCGGCGAGCGCCTCGAGGACGGGGAGGTTGAACGCGAGCGTCTTCCCGGACGCGGTGCCGGTCGTGACGATCAGGTTGCCGCCGCCCGCCGCGGTCTCGTACGCCTGGGCCTGGTGCGCGTACAGCTGCTCGATCCCGAGCCGGTCGAGCGCGTCGCGGAGCGACGGCTGCAGGCCGTCGGGGATCGGGGCGGTGCGCGGCTCGCGGGCCGGCTCGCTCGTCAGGTGCGCGAGCTCCTCGCCGGCGAGCAGGTCGTCCCAGAGCGCGGTCGCCGTCACGCCGACATTGAAGCGGTGCCGTCCGCGTGCACGAGGACGATCCGGGCCGCGTCGATCCCGGAGAGGTCGGCGCCCGCAGGTGCGACCACGGCGTCGAAACGGCCCTCCGCGCGGTCGGCGACGCGATCGCTTCGCTGCCGGGCCCGCGCCGCGAGCGCCGGATCCGGTTCCACGACGACGACCTCCCATCCCGCGAGCTCCAGAACCGGAGCCAGGATTCCGGCAAAGCCGAGCTCGAGCACCCGCCCCGCCGGCTCGCCCAGCAGCTCGAGCACGCGAGGCGTCGCGCTCGCCGCGAGGGCGGGAGGGAGGCGGCCCATCCCGGGAAGGTAGCCTGGAGGCATGAGCGAGAAACACACAGGCCGCTTCCTCGGCGTCCCGTACGACTGGCGCCGTCCCACCGTCGAGCGCATGAAGTCGCGCTGGTGGAACCGGGGCGACCGCAGGATCGTCACGCCGAGGCCGTTCGGCTGGGGCTACGCCGTCAATCTCGCCGAGGTGGCGCGCCGGCTGCGCCTGCGGCGCTAGGGTTCCCGCGCCGGGGTGCCGCGTCCGCGGCTGAGATCACACCCGTCGAACCTGATCCGGGTCATGCCGGCGAAGGGAGAGCGCGTGCTTCCCAGATGTCTGACGATCGCGGGCTCCGACTCGGGCGGCGGCGCCGGGATCCAGGCAGACCTGAAGGCGTTCGCGGCCGCGGGCGCGCACGGCATGTCGGCGATCGTGGCGCTCACCGCGCAGAACACGCTCGGGGTCACGGCGGTGCACGAGGTGCCTCCCGGCTTCGTGCGCGCGCAGCTCGACGCGGTGCTCGGCGACATCGGGGTCGACGCGGCCAAGACGGGGATGCTCTTCTCGCGCACCGTGATCGAGACCGTCGCCGACTGGCTCGAGGAGCATCCGCTGCAGCTCGTCGTCGATCCCGGTGATGGTCGCGAGCTCCGGTGCGGAGCTGCTCGAGGCCGACGCGGTCGCGGCGCTCGTCGGGCGGCTCTTCCCGCTCGCGACCGTCGTCACCCCGAACCTGACCGAGGCGCGGGCGCTCGCGGGGCGCGACGGCTCCCGGCGCGAGCTGGCCGAGGCGTTGCACGAGCTCGGCGCGGCCGCCGTGGTCGTCACCGGCGGCCACGGCGAGGAGGCGGTCGACCACCTCTTCGACGGTCGCGAGCACCACGAGATCGCCGTCGCGCGCCACGACGTCGCCGCGACCCACGGCGCCGGGTGCACGCACTCGGCGACGCTCGCGGCGCTCCTCGCACGGGGGCTCCCCCTGGTCGAGGCGGCACGCGGCGCGGCTGCGGCGGCGTCGCGGGCCGTGGCGCAGGGTCTCGTCGAAATCGGAGCCGGCGACGGGCCGGTCGACGTCCTGGGGGTGAGCAGACGATGACGCTGGGTGCAGGGACGACGCTGCGGACGCTGCGAGCGCGGAAGCCGCTCGTCCACCAGATCACGAACTACGTCGTCATGAACGAGACGGCGAACGCGACCCTCGCGCTCGGCGCGCTGCCGGTGATGGCGCACGCGCGGGAGGAGGTCGAGGAGATGGCCGGCATCGCCTCGGCCCTCGTGCTCAACATCGGCACGCTCTCGGAGCACTGGATCGAGGCGATGCTGCTCGCCGGCCGGGTCGCCGGCGAGCGCGGGATCCCGGTCGTGCTCGACCCGGTCGGCGCCGGCGCGACGGCGTATCGCACGGAGACCGCGCAGCGGATCCTCGACTCCGTCGCGGTGACCGTCCTGCGCGGCAATCCGGGCGAGGTGGCGACGCTCGTCGGCGCCGAGGCGGAGGTGCGCGGCGTCGAGTCGATGAGCGCTTCCCTCGAACCGGCCGAGCTGGCGCGCGCGGCGGCCCGCGACCTCGGGCTCGTCGCCTCGGTGACCGGTGCGGTCGACCACGTCTCGGACGGGGAGCGCGTGCTCGCGGTCGCGAACGGCCACGAGCTGCTCGCGGCCGTGACCGGCACCGGCTGCATGTCCTCCGCGCTCACGGGCTGCTTCCTCGCGGCGAAGCCGGACGATCCACTGGCAGCGGCGGCGGAGGCGCTCGCGGCGTTCGGCGTCGCGGCAGAGGACGCCGCGGACGGCGCGGACGGCCCGGGCACCTTCCACTCGCGGCTCTACGACGCGCTGCATGCGCTCGACCCGGACACGCTCGACGGCCGGGTGCGGATCGCGGAGCTGTGACCGCCGTCGGCGAGCTGGGCGAGTTCGGACTGCTCGCGGAGCTCGAGCGGCGCGGGCTCGTCGCCGGGATCGAGCACGATGCCGCCGAGATCGGCGGCCTCGTCGTCACCCAGGACGCGCTCGTCGAGGAGGTGCATTTCCGCTTCGACCTGCTCTCCCGGCGCGATCTCGGCTTCCGCGCCGCCGCGGTGAACCTCAGCGACCTCGCCGCCTCCGGGGCCGAGCCGCTCGCGCTCGTCGTCTCGCTCGGCCTGCCGGCGGACGCGAGGCTGGAGGACGTGCTCGAGCTGTACGAGGGGCTGAACGAGCCCGGCGTGCCGGTGCGCGGCGGCGACACGACCCGCGCCGACCGCGTCTACCTCAGCGTGACGGCGCTCGGGCGTGCCGAGCGGGTGCCGGGGCGGGGCGGCGCGCGCCCCGGCGATCTCGTCGTCGTCACGGGCCCGCTCGGCGCGTCGGGCGCGGCCTTCCGCCAGGGCCGGCTCGTGCGGCCGCCGCTGCGGCTCGAGGAGGGTCGGCGTCTGGCCGCCGTCGCGACGGCGATGCTCGACCTCTCGGACGGCCTCGCTCCGGATGCCGGCCACATCGCCGAGCGCTCCGGCTGTCGGCTCGCGATCGAGCTGGAGCGCGTTCCGCTCGCGCCCGGCGCGACCGTCGACGATCTCGGCTTCGGCGAGGACTACGAGCTGCTCGCGACGACTCCCGACACCCTGGGCTTCCCGGTGGTCGGCCGGGTCGAGGCGGGCGAGGGTGTCGCGCTCACGCTGAGGCGGCGAGCCGGTGCAGCTCGCCGGTTGGGACCACTTCCGCTGAGCCCTCCCGCGCACCTGTCCGCGACGGCCATGGTGGGGTCTGACCCCGGGCATGGCCGTTCGGGCCGAGCCGCTACTGGGCTGCCGTGCCGAGCCAGTCGCCGAAGGCCTGCTCGAAGTGGCCGCGCGGTCGGGCGCCGACGAGGGCCTGCCTCGCCTCGCCGCCCTCGAACATGATCACGGTCGGGATCGAGAGCACCTCGTAGCGGGCCGCGATCCCGGGATGCTCGTCGATGTCGAGCGCACCGAAGGAGATGCGGTCGCCGTGCTCCGTCTCGAGCTGCTCCAGCACCGGCCGGATCGCCTTGCAGGGCGGCACCACGGCGCCCAGAAGTCGACGAGCACCGGGCCTTCGGCTCCGAGCACCTCGTCCTCCCACCCCGCCGCGTCCAGCTCGCGCACGCTCGGCAGCGTAGCCGGATCAGAGCCGCCCCGTCAGCGCCGCCAGCCGCAGCGCAGGGACCCGCACCACCGCCTCGAGGAAGATCGTGCGGCTCATCTTCGACGTGCCCTCCGTCCGGTCGACGAAGCGGATCGGCACCTCCTCGACGCGGAAGCCGGCGCGCAGGACCCGGTAGGTCGTCTCGATCTGGAAGGCGTAGCCCTTCGAGTGGATCGCGTCGAGGTCGATCGCCTCCAGCACCTCGCGCCGGAAGCACTTGAAGCCGCCGGTCAGGTCGCGGATGCCGAGGCCGAGCAGCGCACGGGCGTAGAACGAGCCGCCGGCGGAGACGATCCGCCGTGCGAGGCCCCAGTTCTCGGTGCCGCCGCCCGCGACGTAGCGGGAGCCCAGCGCGACGTCGGCGTCCTGCTCGCACGCGGCGACCAGGCGCGGCACGGCGGCCGGGTCGTGCGAGAAGTCGCAGTCCATCTCGAGCACGTACGCGGCGTCGCCCTGCAGCACCTCGCGGAACCCCGCGAGATATGCAGGCCCGAGCCCCTCCTTCCGCGGCCGGTGCAGCACGGAGACGCCCTCGAGCTCGCCGGCGAGGCGGTCGGCGATCTCGCCGGTCCCGTCCGGGGAGTTGTCGTCGATCACCAGCACGCGCACGCCGAGCGCGACGAGCGACCGGAGCATTCGCTCGAGATTCTCACGCTCGTTGTACGTCGGCAGACAGACGACGGCGCCAGGCACAGCGGCCCTGAAGGCTACCGGCGGGCGCGACATATGATCGCCGGGTGGCCGAGCTGCCGCGCAACGCCGACGTCGCCGATCAGTTCGACCTGCTCGCCGACCTGCTCGAGCTGGAGGGCGCCGAGTCCTTCCGCGTGATCGCCTATCGCAGAGCCGCGACGCGGATGCGCGAGACCTCGGGCTCGGTGGCGCAGCTCGCGCTCGACGGCAAGGCGAAGGCGCTGCAGGGGATCGGCAAGACGATCGAGGAGAAGATCGTCCAGGTCGTCGAGCGGGGCGAGATCGAGGCGCTGACGAAGAAGAAGGCGGGCGTGCCCCCGGAGGTGGTCCTCTTCATGAAGCTGCCCGGCCTCGGCCCGAAGACCGCGGCCCGGATCTGGCGCGAGCTCGGCGTCGAGACGCTCGACGAGCTCAAGGCCGCCGCCGAGGGCGAACGCCTGCGCGCGCTGACCGGCCTGGGGGCGAAGAGCGAGGAGAAGATCCTCAAGGCGCTCGCCTATCAGGCCGAGAGCCCGGAGACCGGACGCCGGCTGCTCGGCGAGGGGCTGCCGGCGGTGCAGGCGGTCGTCGCGGCCCTGCGCGAGCACCCGGCCGCGGTCGCCGTCTCCGAGGCGGGCTCCGTGCGCCGCCGCAGGGAGAGCTTCCGCGACCTCGACATCATCGCGACCGCCACGAACCCGGCCGAGCTGACCGGCTACTTCACCGAGCTGGCCTGGGTCGTCGACGTCGCCGCGCACGGCGCCACGAAGGCGACCGTCGTCTCGAACGCCGGCCTGCGCTTCGACCTGCGGGTCGTGCCGCCGGAGTCGTTCGGGAACCTGCTCCAGCACTTCACCGGCTCGAAGGAGCACAACGTCGCGATGCGCGAGGACGCGGTGCGGCGCGGGCTCTCGATCTCGGAGTACGGCGTGACGACCGCCGAGAGCGGCGCCGTCTTCCAGAGCGCGGACGAGGACGCGGTCTACGAGTTCCTCGGCTACCAGCCGATCCCGCCCGAGCTGCGCGAGAACGCAGGCGAGCTGGAGGCGGCGCGCCGCGGGGAGCTGCCGGCCCTCGTCGAGCTCCGCGACGTTCGCGGCGACCTCCACACCCACACGCACTGGTCGGCCGACGGCAAGAGCACGCTCGAGGAGATGGTCGAAGCCGCCGCCGCGCGCGGCTACGAGTACTACGCCATCACCGACCATTCGCACTACCTCCGCGACGGCCGCCTGCTACGCCCAGCTCGAGGAGCTCGAGCGGGTGCGAGCGCGGTACCCGAAGCTCAGGATCCTCGCAGGCGTCGAGGCGAACATCCGGGCGAGCGGAGAGATCGACGTCGCCGACGGCGACCTTGCGCTTCTGGACTGGGTCGTCGCGTCCGTCCATCAGGCGCCGGACAGCAACCCGACCGAGCGCGTGCTCGAGGCGATGCGGAACCCGTACGTGGACTGCATCGGCCATCTCACCGGGCGGCGGATCGGCACGCGGCCGGCCCGTGACGTCGACGTCGAGCGTGTGATCGAGGGGGCGCTCGAGACCGGAACGCTGCTGGAGATCAACGGCCAGCCCGACCGGCTCGACCTCCGCGACGTCCACGCCCGGGCGGCGCGGGAGGCCGGCCTCAAGCTCGTCGCCACCTCCGACGGCCACCAGGTGCGGGCGCAGGCCTACGTCGAGCTCGCGGTTGCGCAGGCGCGGCGCGGCTGGCTCACGAAGGACGACCTCGCGAACACCCGCACCTGGAAGCAGCTCGACAAGCTCCGGAAGCAGCGATGAGCGACTTCGACTTCCGCGCGGACGGCGCTGCCGCGCTCGAGTGGGCGGCCCGCTATCTCGACCGCGTGCCGGAGCTGCCGGTGCTCGCGCAGGTGCAGCCGGGCGAGCTGACCGCGCAGCTGCCGGCCGCGGCTCCGGAGCAGCCCGAGCCGTTCGCCGCGATCCTCCGGGACCTGGACGAGCTGATCGTGCCGGCGCTGACGAACTGGCAGCACCCGCGCTTCTTCGCGTACTTCGCGATCACCGCCTCCGGGCCGGGGATCCTCGCGGAGCTGCTCGCGGCGGCGCTGCAACAGAACGCGATCCTCTGGCGCGCATCGCCCGCCTCGACCGAGCTCGAGCTGCGCGTCGTCGACTGGGTGCGGCAGCTGCTCGGACTTCCGGACGGTTGGCACGGCCACATCGAGGACACCGCGTCGACCTCGACGCTCGCGGCGCTGATCGCGGCCCGGCACGTCACCGGGCGCAATCTCGTCGTCTGCTCCGAGCACGCGCACTCCTCGGTCGACAAGGCGGCGCGCATGCTCGGGATGGAGCTGCGCAAGGTGCCGGCCGGCGACGACCTCGGCATGCGGACGGACGTCGAGCTGGACGGCGCCGCCGCGGTCGTCGCGACCGTCGGCACCACCTCCTTCGCCTCCGTCGACCCGGTGCGGGAGCTGGCCGAGCGAGCGCACGCGGCCGGCGCCTGGCTGCACGTCGACGCGGCCTATGCCGGCACGTCCTGGATCTGCGAGGAGGAGCGCTGGTCGCAGGACGGGGTCGAGCTCGCGGACTCGCTCGTCGTCAACCCGCACAAGTGGTTGCTCGTGCCGATCGACTGCTCGCTGCTCTGGACGTCGCGGCCGGACGAGTTTCGGGAGGCGTTCTCGCTCACGCCGGAGTACCTGCGCACCGCCGACGACGCCTTCGCGCTCTCCGACTACGGGCCGGCGCTCGGGCGCCGCTTCCGCTCGCTCAAGCTCTGGGCGGTGCTCCGCTGCTACGGCGCCGAGGGGCTGCGCGCGATCCTGCGCGAGCACATGCGGCTGGCGGAGGTCTTCGCCGGCTGGGTCGAGGTCGACCCGGAGTGGGAGCTGGTTGCGCCGCAGCGCTTCAGCCTCGTCGTCTTCCGCCGCAACGGCTCGGACGAGGCGAACGAGCAGCTGGTCGAGCGCGTCAACCGCGGCGGTGAGATCTTTCTCTCGCACACGAAGCTCGACGGCCGATACGTCCTGCGGCTGGCGATCGGCAACGCGCGAACGACCGAGGCCGACGTCCGCCGGGCGTGGGCCGTCCTGAACGAGGAGGCGACACGATGATCGTCACGACGATGAACGACATCCCGGGCTACGAGGTCGACGAGGTCTACGGCGAGGTGATGGGCCTGACCGTCCGCTCCCGCAACATCGGCTCGCAGATCGGCGCCGGCCTGAAGTCGATCATCGGCGGCGAGCTGAAGGGGATGACGAAGGCGCTGACCGACAGCCGTCAGCAGGTGATGGAGCGCATGGTCGAGGAGGCCGAGGCGAAGGGCGCGAACGCGATCATCGCGATGCGCTTCGACACGTCGGAGCTCGGCTCGAACTGGACCGAGATCTGCGCCTACGGCACGGCGGTGCGCGCACACAAGAGCTGAGCGCACCCGCGCGGCCCGCACCCGACGGTGCTTCACCCGACGGTGCTTCGGCATGCCGAAGCACCGTGACGGGGAGGTCACGGATGCGTCAAGGCGAGGAGGGCCGCGTCGTGGAGCGCTACGCGGTAGCGCCAGAAGGCGCGCTCCTCGGCCAGCAGGCGCCGGCGCAGCGGGCCGGCCAGCTCCTCGAGCGTCCCCCAGCGGGCGCCGGCGATCTCGTCCTCGTCCGCCGGCGCGAGCTCGGTGTCCTCGGTCTCCGCGAGCAGGACGTGCGTTCGCCACGGCAGCTCGCGGCCTCCGTGGCGGAAGGCCACGCGCGACTCCACGAGATAGCGGCGCAGCTCGACCCGCAGCCCCGTCTCCTCGAGCGCCTCACGCACGGCGCCGGCGGCGAAGTCCTCGCCCGGCTTGACGCCGCCGCCGGGCGGCCGCCAGACGTCGGGCGCGAACTGCGGCTTGCGGATCAGCGCCAGGCGGCGGCTCGGGTCGAGGATGAAGAGCGTCACGTCGTGCGTGCGCAGCGGGTTGTGGGTCGCCACCGCCCACTCGCGGTCGCTGATCTCGCCCTCCCACCCCAGCACGACGGGATCGCCGAAGCGCGCGCGCACCGGCGCGAGCACCGCGTCGTCGACGTGCACTACAGCCGCCGCAGCAGCTCGAGGAACGCCGCCGGGCCGTCCACGACCACGTCGGCCGTCTCGAGCAGCAGCTCCGGCGACTCCGCCGCTGCGACCGCGACCCGCACCGCCACTTCGAGCCCGTCCAGTGCCCGGAAGGAGTCGATGTCCGTGGTGTCGTCGCCGGCGGCGAGCGCCCGCTGCAGCCCTCGCTCCTCGAGCAGGTGCCGGACGGCGGTGCCCTTGTTCGAGCCCACCGCGGGGAGCACCTCGAGCACCTTGCGCCCGAACCGGGCGACGAGCCCCTCCCGGCGCGCGGCGTCGGCGATCGCCTCCAGCTCGCGCACCGCCTCGCGCTCGTCGGCGCGATCGCGGTAGTGGAAGGAGATCGAGAGCCCCTTCGACTCGGTGCGCGCCGCCGGCCACGGCGCGTCGGCCGCGAACGCGGCCAGCGTCCGCTCGCCAACGCTCGGCCTGCGGGGCCAGCTCGAGCCCGTGCGACCCGACGTAGACGATCCCCTCCACGCCGACGCGCGTGCGCACGTCGTCCCCTGCGCGGCCGCTGACGATCGCGACGAGCTCGTAGCGTCCGACGAGACGCTCCAGCTCGGCGCGAGTCTCTGCAGGAGGGGCCGCGTCCTGCGGGAGCTGGACGATCGGCGCGAGGACGCCGTCGAAATCGAGGAAGAGCCCCGCCCGCCGCGGCTCCGACGCCAGCCGCTCGATCAGCGCGTCCGTCGTGGCGGCCACCTCCGTAGCATAGGCGCGGTGCGGCTTCTCCTGATCGGGCTCGTCGCCGGCTTCTTCAGCGCGCTCTTCGGGGTCGGGGGCGGCGTCGTGATCGTGCCGCTGCTGCTGCTGGTGGGCGGCTACGAGCTGCGGAGCGCGTCGGCCACCTCCCTCGGCGCGATCGCCATCACCGCCGCCGCCGGGGTCGTCACCTACGCCGTGCACGGCGACGTGGAGCCCGTCTACGCGGCCCTGGTGGGCGTCCCTGCGACCGTCGGCGTGCTCGGCGGCACCGCGCTCCAGCAGCGGCTGCCGGTGCGGACGCTCTCGTTCCTGTTCGCCGCGCTGCTCGTCGCGATCGCGATCCGCATGCTGGTGACCGCGTGACCTACGTCGCGGCCGCGCTCCTCGGCGTCCTCGCCGGCGGGCTCGCCGGGATGTTCGGTGTCGGTGGAGGGATCCTCTTCGTGCCGACCCTCGTTGCGCTCGGTCTGACGCAGGTGCACGCCGAGGCGACCTCGCTGCTGGCGATGATCCCCGTCGTGCTGCTCGGCGTCTGGCGGCACCGGCACTACGGCAACGTGCGCTGGCGGCCCTCGCTGACGATCGGCGTCGCGTCGATCGGCGCGGCTGTCGGCGGCGCCGCCCTCGCCATCTCGCTGCCGGAATCGGTGTTGCGGCGACTGTTCGCAGTCCTGCTGCTCCTCACCGCTGCACAGCTCGCCTGGCGCGCCCGACGCGCGGACCTGATCTCACGGCTCGGCGGCGACGGTGTCGAGAGCCGGGGCGAATCGAGCGTGAGGACGGGGCCGCGGGGGAAACGGCGTTTCCCCCGCGCGGAGGGGCGTGCTAGCCGGCCGAGCCGTTCCCGCCCTGATAGGTGAAGTCGTCGCCGCCGCCGAAGAGCCTGTCGGCGATGAACTTCCGCGTCTGCGGCCCGGTGACCGGGTTGAAGAGGATGCCGAGCGCGATGCCCGCGACGAGCAGCGACGTATTGCGGCCGGGGTGCTCCTCGTCTGCCTTCCTCGCGCCCTGCACGCGCTGGGCGGCCGTGCGCAGCTCCTCGATCGCCGACCGGAACTCGCCCTGGATCTCCTTGTCCGTCGCGACCCGCGTGGCGACGCCGGTGACGCCGCGGCGAGAGACGAGCTCGTCGTAGATGGTGCGTGCCGACTGGTACGCGTTCCGGACGTTCTCGCGCAGGTCCTCGTCGTGGAGCGCGCGCTCGACGTACGGTTTGACGGTGCCGGCCGCGTCCGTGACCTTGTCCTTCGTCTTGGCCATGTTCGGCGGTTCCTTTCGTTTGCTGGCCCCGGTGCTCTTCCCCCGGGCCGGGGGTTGGAAACGGACGACCCCTCTGCTCATTGTTGCGCTTTTCGCCGTCTCGTGCGGCCCGTCGGCAGGCGTCGTCGCGCCGACCGTCTCCGCGACGAAGATCGTCCGCGGGCCGGGCTTCCGCTTCACCGCGCCGGCCGGCTGGCGGGTGGCGCACTCGCCGACCTCGGCGACCGCCCGCTCGCCCGGCGCCACCGCCCTCGTCTCGGCCGAGGTCTACCGGCTCGGCAGGCCCTACTCGCCCGACCAGTTCGCGGCGGCGGCGAAGGAGCTGGACGGCGTGGCCGCGAAGCTGGCGCTGGCCGCGGGAGGCGAGGTCACCGCGAGCGAGACGATCGTCGTCGCGGGCCGCAAGGTACGCGCCTACCGCTTCACCGCGACGTCGAGCGGCAGCGGCCCGGCTGCGGATCGCGTCGGCTTCGTGCTCGCGGGCAAGCGCGAGGTGCAGCTTCTCTGCCAGGCGCCTGCGGGCGGGGGCGACGTGGACGGCGCCTGCGGCCTGCTCTTCGACACCTTCAGCCTGACGCCCTAGCCGCCTGCCGCTCTTCCCCCGCCGGGCGGCGCTTCCCGCGGTCCCGCTCTGCTGCCCGTCTCGAAGGCGGCTGCGAAGACCTCCTCGATCGTGTCGACGAGGACGAAGGCGAGCGCCTCGCGCGTCTCGGGTGGAAGCTCGTCGAGGTCGTGCTCGTTCTCCCGCGGCAAGATCACGCGCCCGAGGCCGGCCCGCTGGGCGGCGAGCACCTTCTCGCGCACGCCGCCGATCGGCAGCACCTGGCCGGTAAGGGTGATCTCGCCCGTCATCGCGACGTCCTCGGAGACGGGCGTCCCGCGCACGAGCGAGGCGATCGCGGTCGCCATCGTGATCCCGGCCGATGGCCCGTCCTTCGGGACGGCGCCGGCGGGGACGTGGACGTGGACGTCGTGCTCGGTGAACCACCGCTCCTCGAGTCCGAGCTCCTCGGTGTGCGAACGGACCCAGGAGAGCGCCGCCTGGGCCGACTCCTGCATCACCTCGCCCAGCTGGCCGGTGATCGTGAGCTTGCCGCTGCCCGGGTACGCCTGTGCCTCGATGAAGAGGACGTCGCCGCCGACCGGCGTGTACGCGAGCCCGGTCGCGACTCCGGGGTCGGCGGTGCGCCGTCGCGCCTCGACGGTGAAGCGCCTCGGCCCGAGCCACTCGCGCACGAGCGCCTCGTTGACCCGGATCCGCTCCTCGCGGCCGCGCGCCACCGCGACGGCGGCCTTGCGGCAGAGGTCGCCGATCCGCCGCTCCAGCCCGCGCACCCCGGCCTCGCGCGTGTACTCGCGGACGAGCAGCCGCAGCACCCGGTCGCCGATCGAGACGTGCCTCCGCGCGAGCCCGTGCGCCGCGATCTGCTTCGGGACGAGATATCGCTTCGCGATCCCCAGCTTCTCCTCCTCGGTGTAGCCGGAGAGCTGGATCACGTCCATCCGGTCGAGCAGCGGCCCCGGGATCGTGTCGGTCGTGTTCGCAGTGCAGATGAAGAGCGTCTTGGAGAGGTCGAAGGGCAGGTCGAGGTAGTGGTCGCGGAAGGCGCGGTTCTGCTCCGGGTCGAGCACCTCGAGCATCGCGCTCGCCGGGTCGCCGCGCGCGTCGGCGCCCAGCTTGTCGATCTCGTCGATCAGCAGCACCGGGTTCATCGACTCCGCGTCGCGGAGCGCGCGGATGATCGAGCCGGGCATCGCTCCGATGTAGGTGCGCCGGTGGCCGCGGATCTCCGACTCGTCGCGCACCCCGCCGACCGAGAGCCGGCTGAACCTGCGCGAGAGCGTGCGCGCGATCGACTGGCCGAGCGAGGTCTTGCCGACGCCGGGCGGGCCGACCAGGCAGAGGATCTGACCGGCCGGGTCGCGCCTCAGCTTCGAGACGGCGAGGTGCTCCACGATCCGGTCCTTGACCTTCTCGAGGTCGTAGTGGTCGGCGTCGAGGATCTCGCGCGCCCGGTCGAGATCGAGGTCGTCCTCGGTGGTCACCCCCCAGGGCAGCGTCGCGATCCAGTCGAGATACGTGCGGATGACGCCGTACTCCGCGGCCGCGCTCGGCAGCCGCTCCGAGCCGCGCCAGCTCGCGATCGGCCGCCCTGCGCGTCTCCTCGGGCAGGACGAGCGCGTCGAGCCGCTCCCGCAGCTCGTTCACCTCGGCCTGCTCCGGGTCGGCCTCCCCGAGCTCCTCCTGGATCGCCTTCAGCTGCTGGCGGAGGAAGAACTCGCGCTGGCCCTTCCCGAGCTCCGACTGCACCTGCGACTGGATCTTCGTGCCGAGCTCGAAGACCTCCAGCTCGCGGTTGAGGATGCGCGAGATCTCGCGCATCCGCTCGCCCACGTCGGCGAGCTCGAGGATCGTCTGCTTCTCCTCCGTCTTCAGCCGCAGCGTCGAGGCGATGAGGTTGCAGAGCGCCCCGGGGTCGTCGACGTTCGCGGCGGCGATCCGCAGCTCCTCGGGCAGGTAGGGGACGAGCCCGGTGATCCGCGCGAACAGTCCCTGCGCGTTGCGGGTCAGCGCCTCCAGCTCCCGGCTCTCCTCGACCACGTCCGGCACCTGCTCGAACTCGCCCACGAGGTACGGCTCCTCCATCACGGGAGTCGCGAGCCGGATGCGATGAATGCCCTGGACGAGGATCCGCAGCGTCCCGTCGGGAACGCGGAGCAGCTTGTGGACGACCGCGGCCGTGCCGACCGGATAGAGGTCGTCCCAGAGCGGCACCTCGACGTCCGAGTCGCGGACGGTGAGCAGCCCGAGCAGGCGGTCGCCGGCGACGACGTCGTCGATCAGCCGGATCGAGCGCTCCTGCCCGATCGCGAGCGGCGTCATCGAGTCCGGGAAGACGACCGTCTCCTTGAGCGGCAGGACCGGCAGCTGCGAGGGAAACTCCTCGACGATGGGGGACAGCTCCTGTCCGCTGTCGCCGTCGAGGCCGGGCTCGCTCATCGCCGTTCCACCTCGATCGGCACCGACTCGCCCGGGTGCGTCCGCTCGGCGATCGGCAGCTCGATGCGCAGCATCCCGCTCTCGTAGCTCGCCGTCGCGGCGGCCGTGTCGACGTCCTCGCCCAGTTCGATCCGGCGCTGGAAGGCCCCGTACTCGATCTCGACCTGGTGGTAGTGGACGCCGCTCGGCTGCGGCCGCTCGCGGGTGCCGGCGACGACGAGCGCCCGCTCGCTCGCGACGACCTCGACCGTCGCCGGGTCGACGCCCGGCAGCTCGACGACGATGTGGAGCGCGGGTGGGTCGCTGGTGCGGTAGCAGTCGCACTGGGGACGGAAGCCGTGGCGCAGCCCGGAGAAGCGCGGCACCTGCCACCGCTCCGCGAACAGCTCCTGGATCTCGCCCTGTAGGTCGCCGACGTGGCGACGCCGTCCGGCCATCGCCGACAACGTACCCTGTCGTCCAGCGTGCCACGCATCCGGACGATCCTCCGCCTCGCCGGCGCCGCTCTCGGCGGCCTCCTCTACGTCTGGTTCGCGGGCGTTCGCAACCTGCCGCGGGTCCGCCGCCGCAAGGCTCTCCGCCGCCGCTAGCGTCGGAGCCGTGATCCGCTGGACCCGTCTCGTGGTGCGCGCGCGCTGGCTCGTGCTCGCGCTCTGGCTCGTCCTGATCGGCCTCGGCGTCGTGGCCTCGCGCGACCTGCCCCGGCTCACGTCGAACCAGTTCACCGTGCCGGGAACCGACTCGGAGCGGGCGCGGCTGATCCTCCAGGACCGCTTCGGCGACCGCAGCGACGGGCAGTTCCTCGTCGTCTTCCGCACCGCGGGCGCGGCCGCCGTCACGCCGGCGCTGCAGAGCGCGCTCGACCGTGCGGCGCGCGTCGTCCCCGGCGGTCGCGTCGAGCCGCTGCGGGCGGCGGGCCGCGTCGTCTACGGATCGGTCACCTCGGGGCTGAGCCTCGCCGACGCGAAGCGCTACAGCGACGGCGTCCGTCGGGCGCTCGACCCGCCGCCGGGCGTGCAGGCGTACGTCACCGGCCAGGCCGCGATCCAGCACGACCTCGACCCGATCTTCTCCCAGGACCTCGCGAAGGGCGAGTCGATCGCGCTGCCGATTGCGCTCGTCGTGCTGCTCCTCGTCTTCGGGCTCTCCGCGGTCGTGACGATGCCGCTCCTGTTCGCGGCGGCGACGATCTTCGGCGCGCTCGGGGTTGTCTGGCTGTTCGCGCACCTGCTGGTGATGGCGACGTATGCGGGAAACCTCGTCGAGCTGATCGGGCTCGGAATCGCGGTCGACTACTCGCTGCTCGTCGTCTACCGCTACCGCGAGGAGCTCGCGCGCGGCGGCTCGGTCGAGGACGCGATCGAGCGGACCATGACGACGGCGGGGCGGGCGGTCGTCTTCTCGGGGGCGACCGTCGCGATCGGGCTGGCGCTGCTCGTGCTGATGCCCGTGCCCTTCATCCGCTCGCTCGGCGTCGCCGGCTTCTTCATCCCGCTCTTCTCGATCGCCGGCGCGCTGACGCTCCAGCCGGCGCTGCTCTCGCTCTACGGCCGGCGGGGCGTGCGGCGGGTGCCCCTCCTGCCCGAGCGCTTCCGGGCCGAGAGCGGAGACCGGCTTCTGGCACCGGCTCGCGGGAGCGATCATGCGCCGGCCGCTCGTCTTCCTCGCCGCCGGCGCGATCGTGCTGCTCGGCCTCGCGGCGCCCGTGTTCGCGCTCCAGCTGACGCCCGGCTCGATCAGCGGCATCCCGCAGTTCCCGCAGTCGGTGCGCGGCTTCGAGCTCCTGACGCGGGCCGTCGGGGCCGGCACCGTCTCGCCGTCGCAGATCGTCGTCGACACCGGCCGCTCCGCCGGCGCCCTCGCCCCGTCCGTGCAGGCGGCCGTCCACCGGCTCGCGGCGGAGCTGCGCCGCGACCGCGAGGTGACGACGGTGCGCACGGGGACGACGTGGCCGTACGTCGATCCGAGCGGCCGCTATGCGCAGCTGATCGTCGCCGGCCGGCACGAATACGGGGAGGCCCCGGCTCAGGCCTTCGTCCACCGGCTGCGGGGCACGCTCGTCCCACGCGCGGCCTTCCCGTCCGGCGTCGACGTGCTGGCGGGCGGCGGCCCGCCGCAGGGGGTCGACTTCCTCCAGCGGAGCTACGGGGTCTTCCCGTGGCTCGTCGTCGGCGTGCTCGTGCTCACGTACCTCCTGCTCGCGCGGGCGTTCCGCTCGCTGCTGCTGCCGCTGAAGGCGGTCCTCCTCAACCTGCTCTCGGTCGCCGCGAGCTACGGGATGCTCGTGCTCGTCTTCCGCTGGGGGATCGGCCAGGACCTGCTCGGCCTCTACCGGATCCAGCAGGTCGAGGGCTGGATCCCGATCTTCCTCTTCGCCATGCTCTTCGGGCTCTCGATGGACTACGAGGTCTTCCTCGTGACGCGGATGCGCGAGGCCTGGGACGCCGGCGCCCCCAACCGCGACGCCGTCGCCGAGGGCCTCGAGCGCACCGGCCGGATCGTGACGGCGGCGGCCGCGATCATGGTCGCGGCGTTCTCGGCCTTCGTCGCCGGGCGGATCGTCGGCCTGCAGGAGTTCGGGCTCGGCCTCGCGGTCGCGATCCTCGTCGACGCGACGGTCGTGCGCGCCGTCCTCGTCCCCTCGCTGATGGCGCTGCTCGGCCGCTGGAACTGGTGGCTGCCCCCGTGGGCGGCCTCCCTGCTCCGCGCCGAGCCGTCACCCCTTTCCAAGTAACACTGTGTTACATGGCTTCGCCGTGCCGGGGTGTGCGGCTCAGGCGCCGGCGGCGCGGGCGCGCGCCAGCAGCGCCTCGGCGAGGCGGCGCGAGGCGACGTCGATGAGCTCGCCCTCGTGGCGGAGCGCTCCGTCGCCCGCGGCGAGGATCCGCTCCGCGCGTGCCAGCTCCTCCGGCGACGGCGTGAAGACGTCGTTCACCGTCTCGATCTGGCTCGGATGGATCACCCACTTGCCGTCGAATCCGTGCGCCAGCGCTCGACGCGACGACGCGACGAGCCCCTCGTCGTCGCCGAGCACCGCCCACGGCCCATCCAGGGCCTGGAGCCCGTTCGCGCGGGCGGCGACCGCGATGCGCGCCAGCGCGTACTCGCTCGCGCCGGCCCCGATCGTCAGCACCGGGACTCCGAGCGAGGCCGCCAGGTCGGCCGGGCCGAGGACGAGCGCTTCCAGGCCGTGACCGGCCTCGGCGATCCGCTCCACCTCGACGAGGCCGCGCGCCGACTCGATCTGCGCCTCGATCCCGGTGCCCTCGGGGAGGAGCGCCGCCGCCGCGGCGACATCGTCCGGCGACTCGACCTTGGGCAGGACGACGACGTCCGGGCGCGCCTCCCCGGCCGCCCGGAGGTCGGCTTCCCACCAGGGCGTGCCCCGACCGTTCACGCGCAGCGCGGCCGTTCGGCCGATCCCGTTGCGGATCGCCGCAACCGCCCGCGCTCGTGCGGTCTCCTTGTCGGCCAGCGCGACCGCGTCCTCGAGGTCGACGATCACCTCGTCGGCGGCGAGCGTCGCCGCCTTCGCGAGCATCCGCTCGTTCGAGCCGGGAACGGTCAGGCACGAACGGCGCGGTCTCGTCGGCATCCGGCGCAAACCTAACGCTTTCCTTGCGAACCCGAAACGGATAGTTGACGGAGGCCGTCTAGTCTCCACAGCGTGAAGACGAGGCCCGCATGCGCCTGATGGCCGCTCTCATCGGCACGTTCACGGTGCTCGTGCTCGTCCTCCCGCTCCACCCGTAGCCGCGCCGGCCGCGCGAGAGGGCCTGCTCCTCCTTCCCTCCCGTCCTCTCCGGGCCGGCGCCGGCGCCGGCGAGCACGGTCGTCACCCCGCAGCCCGGCAGGGATAGCATCGCGGCGATGGAGGTCGGCCCGGGACGCCGCGTGCTCGTGACCGGCGCCGGCGGTCAGCTCGGGGCGGCGATCCGCGAGGCGTTCGCCGGCGACGACCTTCTCGCGCTCACCCGCGCGGACTGGGACGTCGCGTTCCCGCCGCCGGCTGATCTCGCGTCGCCCGGCCTCGTCGTCCACTGCGCCGCCTGGACCGACGTCGACGGCGCCGAGTCCGACCCGCAGCAGGCGGCCGCCGTCAACGTCGGCGGCACCCAGCACGCCGCCGCGCTCGGGGCGCCGCTCGTCGCGTTCTCCACCGACTACGTCTTCGACGGCCGCAAGCGCGAGCCGTACGTGGAGTCGGACGGGCCCGCGCCGCGCTCGGTCTACGGTCGGACGAAGCTGCTCGCAGAGGCGGCGGCCGGCGAGAACGCCTGGATCGTGCGCACGTCGTGGCTCTTCGGCTGGACGGGCCCGAACTTCGTCCGGACGATGCTCCGGCTCGGCGCCGAGCGGGACGAGGTCTCGGTCGTCGACGACCAGCGCGGATGTCCGACCTACGTCGGGCATCTCGCCGGAGCGGTGCACGAGCTCGTCGTGCTGCCGAAGGGGATCTGGCACGTCGCCGCCGACGGCGACTGCACGTGGGCGGAGTTCGCCGAGGCGATCTTCGCCGAGGCCGGGCTCGACTGCCGCGTCCGCCGCATCGGCACCTCGGAGCTCGGGCGCCCCGCGCCGCGGCCGGCCTACTCGGTGCTCCGCAGCGAGCGCTCGGGCGCGCCGCGGCTTCCGCACTGGCGCCAGGGGCTCCGCGAGTGCCTCGAACGGCTCGGACCGGTCTAGAGCGGGCTCAGGCCGCCGGCTGCGCGTCGGGGGCGTTCTCGACCTGGACCTGGTTCTTGCCGTGCTCCTTCGCCCGGTAGAGCGCGCGATCGGCCGCCGCGAGCAGCTCGTCGACCGAGGCGCCGACGCCGAACGCGACGCCGACGCTCGCCGTGATGCCGCGCGGGCCGGTGCGGTCGTCGCCGAAGTTCCGCTCGCCGAGCGAGGCGACGAAGCGCTCGGCCGCGTCGCAGGCCCCGGGGAGGTCGGTCTCGGGCAGCAGCACTCCGAACTCCTCGCCCCCGAGGCGGGCGGGGACGTCGATCTCCCGGAAGTGCTCGCGCAGCACGTCGGCGACGCCGCAGAGGACGCGGTCGCCGGCCGGATGGCCGAAGGTGTCGTTGACGCGCTTGAAGTCGTCGATGTCGACGAGCGCGACCGCAAGCGGGCGTCCGGTCCGTTGTGCGCGCGCGAGCTCCACCAGCGCCGCCTCGGCGAAGCCGCGGCGGTTCGGCAGCCGCGTGAGCTCGTCGATGCTCGACCGCTTCGCCTCGCCGGCGAGCCGCGTCAGCGGGATCAGGACGGGCCGAGCCAGCAGACGGGCGAGCAGGAGGAGGGCGGCGAAGGTCAGCACGAGGCAGGCCGCGAGCAGCCGTTCCGCGTGGGCGACCGGGCCCTCGACCTCCGAAGCCGGTGCGAGCGCCGCCAGTCGCATCCCCTGGACGCCGGCGACCAGCCCGGTCTGCGCGACCCGGTAGTCGTGGCCCGCGAGCCGGGTGGTCGTCGCATGCGGTCGAATGCGCGTGCCCGAGAGCGCCGGCGGCCCGGAGACGACCCGGGATCCGCGCAGGAACAGGAGCCCTTCGCCGGCCTGGAGCGGGGCCGCGGAGCGGAAGCGAGCGAGCGCGGCTCCGTCGAGCGGCACCGTCACGGCGACGGTGCCGACCACGGCGCCGCCCGCCAGCACGTGCACCTCCCGGCGCAGCGACGGGCGTTCGCTCTCCGGCACGCCGGTCGACCCCGCCGCGATCGATGCGCCCGGCACCGACGCGGCGAGCTGCCCGAGCGTGCGCCGGTCGCCCGCCGCGAGGGCGCGCTGGAGCCGCGGGTCGGCGGCGAGCGTGGAGGCCTGCTGCTGCGCTCGCTCCGCCTCCTGCGCCGCCTCGCTCAGCGCCGCCTGGAGCACGAGGCCGAGATGGGCCGAGACCTGCGTCCGCTGCTGCTGCCGGATCGAGTGGGCGAGCAGGAGGCCGGCGCCCATGAGGGCGGCGATCAGGAAGATGATCAGGGACAGCGCGGCTCGGCGGCCGACCTGCGTCTCGTCCGGATGGCGGAGCCCGCGCAGGACGGCGGGTCCGGCGCTGCTCACGGCGTGCCCGCCGTGGTGTCGTCCGGCTCCGGGCTCGCGTCGCCGGGCTCCGGAGAGGTCGGCTCTCCCGGGGGCCCCGCGACAGCCTCCGTCGTGGCGGACTGGGAGGTGCCCGAGCCCCCCGCGTTGCTCGCAGTGACCTGGACGCGGAGCCGCAGGCCGACGTCCCCCTCCGTCAGGGCGTAGGTGGCGCCCGTCGCGTCCGCGACGGCGCTGCACGAGCCGGTGTCGTCACAGCGCTGCCAGATGTAGGTGATCGCCGGGGGCGGCCCGGTCCAGCTGCCGGGAGTGGCGGTCAGCGTCGCGCCCACGCTCGCGTCTCCGCTCACGCCCGGAGCGGTCACGACCGACGGCGGGTCGGGAAGGGTCACGGGGTCGGTGGCCGCGGAGTCGGCGACGCTCTTCCCGCCGGCGTTGGCGGCGGTGACGCGGACGCGGATCCTCTGGTCGCGGTCGTCGTTCGTGATCGTGTAGGTCGCGCTCTCCGCCCTCGCGATCCTGCTGCACGTCCCGTCGGCGTCGCACCGCTGCCAGCTGAACGTCGGCGTCGTCGTCGGCCCGCTCCAGCTGCCGGGGTCGGCGGTCAGCGTCGAGCCGACGGTCGCGTCACCGGTCACGCTCGGCGCGGTCAGGACGGCCGGAGGCGGCGGTAGCGCCACCGTCACGGTCGCCGAGTCGGCGCTGCCCGTGCCGCCGGCGTTCGTCGCGGTGACCTCGATCCGGATCTGGCGGCCGAGGTCGGCCGCGGTGAGCGCGTACGTGCTCTCCGTCGCACCGTCGATCGCGCGGCAGGTCCCGTCGCCGTCGCACTCCTGCCAGGCATAGGCGAAGGTCGGCGGCGGCCCGCTCCAGCTGCCGGGGTCGGCGGTGAGCGTCGAGCCGACGGTGGCGTCGCCCCCGACGCCCGGTGCCGTGACGAGCGCCGGCGGCGCAGGCACGACCACGGGGCCGACCGGGGTGGAGTCGGCGCTGCCGATCGTCCCCTGGACGCCGGTCGCGGTCACCTCGACCCGGATCTGCAGCCCGGTGTCGTCTCCGGTGAGGAGGTAGGTGCTGCCGGCGGCGCCGTCGATCGTCGTGCAGGAGCCGGTGTCGTCGCAGCGCTGCCAGGCGTAGGCGAAGGTCGCGGCCGGGTCGCTCCAGCTGCCGGGGTCGGCCGTGAGCGTCGAGCCGACCGTCGGCGCTCCGGAGAGCGTGGGGACGCCGTTCGGCGCGGGCGGCACCGGCACGGGCGCGGTCACCGGCGCGGACGGCACCGAGACGGCCGTCGTCGTCCCGCCGCCGCCGGCGGCCGTCACGGCCACCGCGATCCTGAGCCCGACGTCGTCTCCGGTGAGGAGGTAGGTGCTGCCGGCGGCGCCGTCGATCGTCGTGCAGGAGCCGGTGTCGTCGCAGCGCTGCCAGGCGTAGGCGAAGGTCGCGGCCGGGTCGCTCCAGCTGCCGGGGTCGGCCGTGAGCGTCGAGCCGACCGTCGTGTCGCCCCTCACCGTCGGCGCCGTGGCGAGGACGGGAGGAGCCGGCACGACGGCGCCGGTCGGGTCCGAGTCGACCGTCGCCGTGCCGCCGGCGTTCCGTGCGGTCACCTCGACGCGGAGCGAGTCGCCGAGATCGTCCGCGCCGGGCGTGTAGGTGGGCCCGGTGGCGCCGTCGATCGCCGTGCACACACCGGTGTCGTCGCAGCGCTGCCAGACGAACGTGAAGGTCGCCCCCGGGTCGCTCCAGGTGCCGGCGTTGGCGGTCAGCGGCGTCCCCACGACGGGCTCGCCCGAGACCTGCGGCGGCGCAAGCGCGCTGGGAGCGGCGCGCATGACAGGGCCGACGGCCGCCGAGACCTTCGAGCTCTTCGCGTCGCCGGCGCGGGCGGACACGCGGACGCGCACGAAGGCGCCGCGGTCGGCTCGGACGAGCTTGTACGTCGCGCCCGCGGCGCCGTCGATGGCGACGCAGGAGCCGGTGTCGTCGCAGCGCTGCCACCCGTAGGTGAAGGCCGCCGAGGCGTCGCTCCAGGTGCCGGGGTCGGCGGTGAGCGTGCTGCCGACGATGTCGCGGCCCGAGATCGTCGGCGGCGTCAGCGACGAGAGCGCCGGCGTTCGCGGCAGGGGCGGGCACCGGCGAGGGGGCGGGATTCGGGGCGGGGGTCGGGGTCGGCGTCACCGCCACGGGCGAGGCCGCCGAGGTCGTGGTGGTCGAGACCGATACCTGGGTGTGGATCGCGGTGATCGAGGTCGAGCTCGGAGTCGCCGCGTAGCTGATCAGCCCGGCGGCGAGGAACCGCGGCGTCGTCGTCGTCGCGCCGGCGAGCAGGCGCTGCGAGACGGTGCGGACGCCGTTGATGTAGACGGCGAGCGATGCGTTCGCCTTCGCGGAGATGTCGACGGCGACGCCCGAGATGCCGTCGTTGGGGACGGTGGCTCCGATCGAGAGGTCGAGCGCTCGGCCGCGGAGCCCGCCCGGGGGGCTCTGGAGGTAGAGGCGCCTGTCGGATCGGGCGACCAGCTCGAAGATGATGCGGCGCGAGGTGTCGAGCAGCTGCAGGACGCCCAGCGGCCGCGTCGGCGTCTCGCCGCGCCCGAAGGCGATCACGTCGTGTGCGAGCACCTGCCCGTCGGCCGCGCGGTCGCCGAGGTCGAGGAGCGCGTACGCGTGCCGCGGGCCCGCTCCTGCGGGAATGCGCGCGCGCACCACGCCGCCCGAGGTGACCCTGACGACGCAGGCCGGGCACGCGTGATTGGTGACGGCGCCGCGGACGGTGAGGCCGGGCGCGAGCGGCGCGGCCGCCGCGGCGCCCTGCACGGCGCCGCTCGGAGTCGCGCCCCGGCCGCCGGTCGGCGGCGAGGCGGGCGCAGCGGCGGACGGCACGAAGATCGACTGGGAGCCGACGGGCGGAATCGCGGGAGTGACGGTCACGGGGCTGCCGGTCGAGTGCACGAAGCCGACCCACAGCGCGGAAGCAGCCGCGGTGAGCGCGACGAACGAGAGCAGCCGGAAAGCTGCGGCAGACATTGCGGCGTGGTCCTCCGATCCCCCCCCGGTGCGGCCCGGGGTCAGCCCGGATTACCGGCGGGCTGACCTCTGACAGTAGGCCCCGCTCGGGGGTGTGTCAGTGCCTCGTTCGGGGGAATCGCGCTCGTGTCAGCCGGACCGCTTCAGCTTCCCGTGGCGCTTCGCGTAGCGCTCGCCGGCCCGGAAGATGGCGAGCCCGAGCGGGATCGCGGCGGCGGCGATCACGAGCAGCGGCCACGTGTCCGCCCACGCGATTCCGGCACCGTCGACGATCGCCGCCCGGTCGCCGCGCAGGGCGTAGGTCGCGGGCGAGATCTTCGAGATCCACTGCATCCACTGCGGCATCACCGACACCGGGTAGTAGACGCCCGAGACGACCAGCATCAGCCCCTGGGCGATGAACCCGAGTTGCGCGCCCTTCTCGGGCGAGATCAGCGGCAGGACCGCGGTCATGATCCCGATCCCCATGAACGAGAGCGACGCGATCGCGAGCAGCGCGAGGGCGCCGGCGAAGTTCGCATCGGGGATGTGAAGCCCGATGAAGGCGACGACCGCGAAGAAGAGGATCGTCGCCCGGACGAGCCCGTAGAGGACGGCATACGCCGCCATCCCGAACAGATGCACCGGCCGCGAGATCGGCGCCATGAACGTGTACTCGATCGTGCCCTCCCAGCGCTCCCACGCGACCGTCTCGGTCACGAACTCGAAGATGATCCCGAGGAACGCCCAGATCACCGCGCCGACGAGGAGGCCGGACGCGAGCCGGTTCTCCTGCGCGGGCGGCACGTGCACGGCGCGGGCGATGAACACGATCGTGAGCGTGTTCGCGATCGTCCAGACCATGAACGCGAGGTCCCAGAGGAAGTAGCGCCGCGTGAGGTAGACGTTCCGCTCGACGATCCCGCCGAGGCCGACGAGCTGGTTGCGGACGTTGACGGCGTAGTCGCTCATGCGAACACCCGTCGTTCGTCGTCGTCCTGCTCGGCGTCGAACTCGCGCCCGGTCGCCGCGAAGAACGCCTCCTCGAGGGTCGCGACGCCGAAGCGCCGCTTCACGTCCTCGACCGGCTCGAGGAAGAGCAGCCGCCCGCGATCGAGCAGCCCGACCCGGTCGGCGAGCGCCTCCGCCTCGTTCATGTCGTGGGTGCAGAGCAGGATCGTCGCGTCGTGCGCGGCGCGGACCTGGCGGATGAAGCTCTGCACCTCGAGCTTCGAGCGCGGATCGAGACCCGTGGTCGGCTCGTCGAGCAGGAGCAGCACCGGTGCGGTCAGCAGCGCCCGCGCGAGTGCGACCTTCTGCTGCATGCCGCGCGAGAGGTTCTCCATCGCCTCGCTCCGCCGCTCGGCGGGGAAGCCGACCTGCTCGAGGATCGCCGGGATCGCGTCGTGGGTCTGCCGCGGCGTCATCCCGTAGAACCGGGCCGCGTACGAGAGGTTCTCCGACGCGGACATCTTCTTGAAGAAGCTCGCCTCGACCGAGACGCGGTTCACGAGCTTCCGGATCGTCCGCACCTCGCGGAAGGCGTCGTGGCCGAAGATCCTGGCTTCGCCGCCGTCGTTGATCAGCAGCGTCGACAGCAGGCGGACCAGGGTCGACTTGCCCGAGCCGTTCTGGCCCAGGATCGCGACGCACTCGCCGCGCTCGATCGTGAACGTGATCTGCTCGAGCGCCGGCCACGGCCGCTTCGCGGCGAAGCGGCCCGCGGTCCGGTCGCGGCGGCGGAAGGTCTTCCGGAGGTCGCGGACCTCGACGGCGGGCACGTCGCGCGCGGTCTCGGGGGTCGAGCTCGAAATGGGTGCTGCGAGAGTGGGCATGCTGCTCCTTCGGGAAGAACGAAGAGGGAACGGAGAACGGGAGACCGCGCGCGGCGGTGCGCGGACCTAGCGTCCGCGCGGGCCGGCGAGCTGTTCGCCGGCCGGCTTCCGGTTCATCACGTTCTGGAGCAACATCGCCCGCGAAGGGTAAGCCTCGCCGGCCGGAGCGTCAAATGTCCGGTTTTTGCAGCGTCTATTCCGCGGCCGGCAGATCGAACATGCCGACGATGCCCTCGTGGCCGCCTTCCGGTACCGGCTCGAACGGGTCCCGCGTCGCGACCCCGAACTTGCCGAGCTCCGGGTAGACGACCACCTCGGGGCTCGGCATCGTCGAGATGGCGAGCACGCGGGCCGGCTCGTCGGTGGGGTTGGTGAACGTGTGCAGGCCCTCGATCCCGGGCGGCATCGAGACGACGTCGCCCGGCGCGAGCTCCTCCTCGCCGTCGCCCGTCCGCAGCGTCGGCCGCCCGCCGAGAACGACGAACAGCTCCTCCATCGCGTAGTGGGCATGCAGGTTGAAGCCGGTCGAGCCCGGTAGCAGTTCGTGCACCGAGGCGCCGAGCTCCTTGGCGCCCGCGTGCTTGGCGACGAAGAGGCTGCGGATCCGCATCTGCTGTGCCTCCATGTCGTACGGCCCATCGGCGAAGACGTTCGGGCGGCTCATCAGGCGGCCGCCGGCGGCTCGTCGTCCTCGTCGGCCGCCGCGGGCGGAGGCCGGTGGTCGTCGAGCCAGGCCACGATCTCCGGCTCGCGCAGCAGCAGCTCGACGACGGTCATCCCCTGCTCCCTCTCGCTCATCGCTCCTCCTCGAGCGTGTGGACGACGAACAGCTGCCCGCCGCCGGTGGACGGCAAACGCGACTGTGCGGTCAGCTGTCCGAGGTCTGGGTACTCGACCACCTCGGGCGAGACGCGCGTCCCGGCGACGACGCAGCGGACGGTCCGGTCCGTGTCGTTGCGGATCCCGTGGGCGCCCTCCGGCCCCGGCGGGAAGTGAACCGCCTCGCCCTCGGCCAGCTGCCGCTCGCCCTGCGGCGTGCGCAGCGTCGGGCGGCCGCGGAGGACGATCAGCAGCTCGTCCGAGCCGTGGTGGGCGTGGTAGACGATGAAGTTGCCAGGCCCGAGCTCGTAGACGCTCGCGCCGAGGAACGGGCCGCTCGGAACGAGCCGCTTCGCGAGTCCACCGCCGCCCGACCAGTCTTCCTGCTGCTCGCCCCAGTCGTCGCTCCAGACGTTGGCATCCACCATGCCGGTACCCAACCACATGAACCCGCCATCTTCTGTCATGTTTGCGAAATGCGCGCGTCTCGTCTCGTCTCGCTCTTGCTCCTGCTCCAGACGCGGGGGCATCTGACCGCGGCCGAGCTCGCCGAGCGGTTGGAGGTCTCCGTGCGGACGGTGCACCGCGACGTCGAGTCGCTCGCCGCCGCCGGGGTGCCGGTTCAGGCATTGCGCGGGCCCGCCGGCGGCTACCGGCTCTCGGGCGGGTACCGCACCCGCCTCACCGGTCTGACGGCCGACGAGGCCGAGGCGCTCTTCGCGGCCGGGATGCCGGGGCCTGCGGCCGAGCTCGGCCTGGGGGGCGAGCTCGCCGCGGCGCAGCTGAAGGTCCTCGCGGCGATGCCGGCCGAGCTGCAGGAACGGGCGACCCGCGCCCAGCGGCTGTTCCACCTCGACACGCGCGGCTGGTTCCGTGCCGGCGACCGCGTGCCGCACCTGCCGACGCTCGCGAACGCGGTCTGGCGCGGCCGCCGTCTCCATCTCCGCTACCGCGAGGGCAGCCGTATCGTCCGGCGCACCATCGACCCGCTGGGGCTCGTCCTCAAGGGCGGTGCCTGGTACCTCGTCGCTCGCCGCTCGGTCGGGATGCGCGTCTACCGGGTGTCGCGCATCGTCGCTGCCCGACCGCTGGAGCAGGAGTTCGTTCGCCCGGGCGACTTCGAACTCGACGCGTTCTGGGAGGAGTGGTCGCGTTCGTTCGAGCAGAACCGGCCGCGGCTCGAGGTCGTGGTCCGTGTATCCGACGACGCCCGCCGCTTCCTGCCGCGGGAGCGTCGGATCGAGCCGGACGGCCGGGTCGTGGTCCCGTTCGAAGGCCTCGGCGAGGCGCGCAGGGAGCTGCTGCGGTTCGGGGCCGACCTCGAGGTGCTCGAACCGGCCGAGCTGCGCGAGCGGATCGCCGAGACCGCCCGGAAGGTCGCCGGGATGTACGGTCGCCGACGTGCCGTCGCTCTCGACCTACGCCGTCTTCCTCGCCACCGGGATGGCGCTCCTCGTCGTTCCCGGGCCGGCGGTCCTCTACGTCGTCACCCGCAGCATCGAGATGGGCCGCGGCGGCGGCATCGCGTCGGTCGCGGGGATCACGACTGGCACGATCGTCCACATCGGGCTCGCCGCCGCCGGGCTCTCGTCGCTGATCCTCGCGTCGCGGGTCGCCTTCGACGCCGTGAAGTACGTCGGCGCCGCCTACCTCGTGCTGCTCGGGCTCCGCCGGCTGCTCACCCGCGGCGGAGAGGAGGTGGCCGTCGAGGCGGCTCCGCGCACGCGCCGGCGCGCCTACACGCAGGGGATCGTCGTCAACCTGACCAATCCGAAGACGATCGTCTTCATCTTCGCCTTCATCCCGCAGTTCGTCGATCCGCACGCCGGACACGTCTGGCTGCAGGTGCTCGTGCTCGGGCTCAGCTTCGCCTGCCTCGGCTTCCTCAGCGACAGCCTCTACGCCCTCGCCGCCGGCACCGTGGCCGACCGCCTGCGCGGCTCGCGGAGGATCGCCCGCTTCGAGCGCTGGTTCGGCGGCGGCGTGCTCGTCGGGCTCGGCGTCGCCGCCGCCGTGTGGACGCCCCACCGGGCGAGCTGAGCCGCCCGCTCGGCCCTGCACCTAGACGGCGATCGCCTCCGGCACCTCCAGCCCGGTGAGTCTCCGGTGGGAACCGACTGGATCGTCTGCAGGATGCGGCCGGCGATCCGGTACGGGTCGCCGAGCGAGTTGGGCCGGCGATCCTCCAGGTAGCCCTTGTACCCCGCCTTCATGAAGCTGTGCGGGATCCGGACCGAGGCGCCGCGGTTCGCCACGCCGAAGGTGAACTCGTCGATCGCGGCGGTCTCGTGCAGGCCGGTGAGGCGCAGGTGGTTGTCCGGGCCGTACACGGAGATGTGGGCCTCGCGGCTGTCGTCGAACGCGGCCATGAGCGCCTCGAAGTACTCCTTGCCGCCCACCTCGCGCATGTGCGCGGTCGAGAAGTTCGTATGCATCCCGGAACCGTTCCAGTCGTAGTCGGCGCCGAGCGGCTTCGGATGGAAGTTCACGTCGACGCGGTACTTCTCGCAGAGTCGGAGGAGCAGGTAGCGCGCCATCCAGACGTCGTCGGCGGCCTTCTTCGAGCCCTTGCCGAAGATCTGGAACTCCCACTGGCCCTTCGCGACCTCGGCGTTGATGCCCTCGTGGCCGATGCCGGCGGCGAGGCAGAGATCGAGGTGCGTCGTGACGATCTCACGTGCGACGTCGCCGACGTTCTTGTAGCCGACGCCGGTGTAGTACTCGCCCTGCGGCGGCGGGAAGCCGGACGCAGGGAAGCCGAGCGGCGCCCCGTCGCGATAGAGGAAGTACTCCTGCTCGAACCCGAACCAGGTGCCCGGGTCGTCGGGGATGGTGGCGCGGCTGTTGCTCGGGTGCGGCGTCCCGTCGGGCAGCAGCACCTCGCACAGGACGAGGAAGGCGTTCTCCCACGCCGGATCCGGGTAGAGCGCGACCGGCTCGAGCACGCAGTCGGAGTCGTGGCCCTCCGCCTGGCGGGTCGAGCTGCCGTCGAACCCCCACATCGGCAGCTGCTCGAGCGTCGGCGGAGCGTCGAACTCCTCGACTCTCGTCTTGCCGCGCAGGTTCGGAACGGGCTCGTAGCCGTCGAGCCAGATGTATTCGAGCCTGATCTTCGCCACGCCTTCCTCCTGTTGTCGAAACCGCAACAAAAAAAGCCCGAGGACTCCGGGAGTCCTCAGGCCTCATCGCCTCGGGGCCGCCTACGGGGGCGACGCACCTGGACGGCAGGCTAGCGAGCGTGACGCGCCGGCGTCAAGCCCGTCGTGGGCGGGATGTAGGCTGCGGCCCTCGCGTGCCCCTCGCCACCGACCCGGCCGTCCGCGATCTCGTCCCAGACGACTGGCCGCAGGTCGCCGGCATCTACCGGGAGGGGATCGCCACGGGCGACGCCACCTTCGAGACCCGGGTGCCCTCGTGGGATGCGTGGGGCCGCGCGCATCTCGACGTGCGGCTCGTCGCCGAGCGGGGCGGCGAGATCCTGGGCTGGGCGGCGCTCTCGCCGGTCTCCGACCGCCGCTGCTACCGCGGTGTGGCCGACGAGAGCGTCTACGTCGCCGCCCGGGCGCGCGGGCAGGGCGTCGGCCGCATCCTGCTCGGGGAGCTCGTCGCGCGCGCCGAGGCGGCCGGGATCTGGACGCTGACCGCCGGCGTCTTCCCGGAGAACGAGCCCTCCCTCCGCCTTCATCGCGCCTGCGGCTTCCGTGTCGTCGGCGTGCGCGAGCGGATCGGCGAGCTGAACGGCGTATGGCGCGACGTCCTGCTGCTGGAGCGGAGATCGGAGGTCGTCTGACGGCGAAGGTCGAGCCGCCGAGCGGTGCGGTCGGGGACGTCCACCGGCACCGAACCGCGGCGCTGCTCTAGCCGACGTAGATCGGCGTTCCCAGGGGGACGAGGGGATAGAGCGCGATCACGTCCGGGATCGCCATCCGGATGCAGCCGTGCGACGCGGCGGTCCCGATCGACGAGCTCTCGTCGGTGCCGTGGATGCCGGCGCCGTCGTGGAAGCCGAGCCAGCGCGCCTTGATCGGGTCGGCCGGCCCGGGCGGGATCACCTTCCCGGCGAGGTCGCCGGCCCACGCGCTCAGCGGGACGTGCCATGACGGATCGATCTGGCGGTCGTCGATCCGGTAGAGCCCGGCCGGAGTCTCCAGCCCGGCGCGCCCGACGGCGATCGGGAAGGTGCGGACGAGCCTCAGGTGCCGGTACAGGCGGAGCTTGAAGTGCGCCCGGTCGACGAGCAGATAGGAGGGAAGGCGGTTCGCGAGACCCCCCGTCGACACCCTCGGGCGCAGGGCTCGCGTCGGCACGGTCAGGGTCGTCGCGGCAGGGTCGAGCAGCGCCGCGCGCAGGGCGCGGCGAAGCGCATCGCTGCGCACGGCGCGTCC
Source organism: uncultured Actinomycetes bacterium (assembly GCA_963746895.1). GTDB lineage: Bacteria > Actinomycetota > Thermoleophilia > Gaiellales > Gaiellaceae > Palsa-739. The sequence continues at coordinate 409,313 of CAVVDI010000005.1, forward strand.
GTCGCGGGACGGGACGACGAGCAGCCGCTTCGCGGTCGGCACGACGCGTGCGGACCGGGGCGCAGCGCGGAGCGCCCGAGAGACGCGCGCGACGATGCGGTCGACGCCGCTTCCGGTGACGCTCGCCCGTAGGGGCACGCTCACCTGGAGGCGCCGTCCCTGCAGCTCGCGGAGGAGTCGCTCGTCGAGCGGGCCGCGACGGCTCGCCGTCACAGCCCGGTCGACCATGCCCGCGACGTCGACGTTCACGAGCCGTGAGCGGTCGACCGTCGTGCTCCAGCCTCCGGCCACGAGGCGGAGCGGCTTCCGCAGCGGTGCCGCGAGCTCCCGCTCGAGCCGCGAGCGCGCCACTGCCTCGCGCATGCTGCCGACCTCGATTCCCGCGACGCGTACGCCGGCGGCGATCACGTCCGCGCGGCCCCGGTCCCAGAAGTACGCGTACGCGCCGCCGGCGCTCCCTGCGACCGCCAGTGCCGCGAGCAGCAGACCGAGCGTGACGAGCAGGCGCGTGCGCATCCGTCGCTCTTTCTACCCCTCGAACTTCCGTCGTGCAATCGCGGGGTAGGCTCGCTCCGATGCGCTACCAGGTCGTCGACTGCCGGTGGGAGCTCGCGAAGCCCGAGCGCGGCCGCGAGCTCTACGTCGCCGGACACGTGCCGGGCGCGTCGTTCCTCGACGTCGACGCCGATCTCTCGGATCTCTCGGTTCCGGACGCCGGGCGCCATCCGCTTCCCTCCGCCGAGCGGTTCGCGGCGGCTGCAGGGCGTGCGGGCATCGGCCCCGGGGTGTTCGTCGTCGCCTACGGCTCGCTCGGCGGGGCGGAGCGGCTCTGGTGGCTGCTGCGCCATTTCGGGCACGACGACTGCGCCGTCCTCACCGACGGGATCAGCGGGTGGGGCGGCGTGCTGGCGGAGCGGCGAAGAGGCCGTGGAGCCGGCTGCGTTCGTGCCGAGCGAGCGCGACGGGGACACGATCGCCGCGGACGAGATCGCCCGCCGGCTCGCCGATCCCGCGCTCACGCTCGTCGATTCGCGCCCTGCTTCCCGCTGGCGCGGGGAGCCGAACGAGATCGACGATCCCGCCGGACGGATCCCCGGTGCCCTGAGCGCCCCCTGGGCGGAGCAGCTCCCCGACCTTCCGGTCGGAGAGCTGGTCGCCTACTGCGGATCCGGCGTGACTGCCTGCGTGACCCTGCACCGCGCCTGGCTGGCCGGACGCGAGGGCAGGCTGTACCCGGGCTCGTGGAGCGAGTGGTCGCGGCGCGGCCTCCCGTTCGAGCGCGGCTAGCCCGTGACCGCGTACGTCACGGTGACGCTCGCGTCGACCTCCTGGGTGCCCGGCTCGATCGGCGTCGAGCCGACGGCTGCGCCCGGCATGGCCTTGCTCGCGTACGGGATCGGCGTGGGCGAGCCGCCCTCGACGATCGTCCGCACGCCGCCGAGCGTGAGCCCGGCCGCCGCGGCGAGCGCCTCCGCCTTCGCCTTCGCGTCGGCGACCGCCGCCGTCAGCGCCTGCGCGTAGAGCGCCTTCTGGTCGGAGCGGTCGAGGCCGGGGCCGTAGACGGTGTCGGCGCCGGCAGCGACTGCGGCGTCGACGAGCGCCCCCGCCTTCGCGAGCGCGATCCTGGCGCTCACGTTGTTCGAGGCCGTGTAGGAGACGATTCGGGTGCCGTCCGGGCTCGTCATCGGCGAGAGGGAGACGCCGCTCGTCGTCAGGTCGGCGTCCGCGACGCCGGTCGCCTTCAGCGCAGCGATCACGGCGTTCGCGGCGGTCGCGTTGCGGGTCATCGCGTCCTTCGCCGTCGCGGCCTGGGTCGTGACGCCGAACTCGAAGGAGGCGCGGTCGGGGACGGTCGTGACGGCGCCGTCGCCGCCGACCGTGATCGTGCGGCCGCCGGCGGCCGCGGCCGAGTGCGCGGGACGGGGCTGCGCGACGCCGGCGACCGCCGCGGCGGCGAGCAGGAGCCCGGCCAGGAGGAGGATGGTGCGGAGCTTCTTCATACCGGGAGTACGTCGCGGCGCACCCCGGATGTCACAGGAACGTGCTATCCGGCGACGGGCAGGTACGGCGTCCAGCCCTGCGGGATCCGCGGGGCGGCGAGCTTGATGAAGAGCACCGGTGCCGGCGGGCGCGGCGTCGTGTGCATCACCATCCCGGCCTGCTCCAGCGTCCGGTCGCCCTTGTGCAGGTTGCACGGGGCGCACGCGGTCACGACGTTCTCCCAGATCGACTCGCCGCCCTTGGAGCGCGGGACGACGTGGTCGAGGGTCAGTCGGCCGCTCGTGGTGCCGCAGTAGACGCAGCGCCAGCCGTCACGGGCGAAGAGGGCGCGGCGCGAGATCTTGCGCTGGATCGCTCGCGGCACGCGAACGTAGTGGAGTAGCCGGATCACGTGCGGCCAGATGAAGCTGCCGGTCGAGGAGCGGAGCGGCTTGTCGAGGCGTTCCACCACCTCCGCCTTGCCCTTGTAGACGAGCACGTGGGCGCGCCGCACCGTGCACACGTTGAGCGGCTCGTAGCTCGCGTTCAGGACGAGAACGTGCTGCAACCTGGGCGAAAGGTACCAGTGTGACCCCGCCTGCAACGAGCGTCCGCACCCCCCGCGACCCCCATGGTGCTTCGGCATGCCGAAGCACCGTCACAGGAGCGTCACGGCCCCTTCACGAGAGGTGCGGGGCTAGGAGGTCATGGCGCGGTCGACGGCCTCCTGCTCCTCCGGCGAGAGGGAGACGGACGCATGGCCGCGGTCGATCTCCTTCACATAGATCCGCGCGTAGTCGCGGCCCTGGATCGCGCTCACGACCACTCCCGTTCGGAAGGAGTCGAGCAGAGCGATCGACGCCGACTGGTGACCGCCGCTGTTCTCGTACGCGTCGTAGCGCACGACCGACGTCTTCGAGACCGAATCGTCGACGCGCCGGTCGACTCGCGCCAGCCCCGACGCCACCTCGTCCACGGCCCGGTGCAGGTCGTCGATCCGCGCCTGCAGCGACACGGCGAAGTCGACGAGGTCGCCGCTGCCGCCGCCGAGCAGGACGAGCTGCGCCGCGCGCACCCTGCGCAGCGACAGGAAATAGCCGAGGGCGAGCGCCAGCGCGGCCACCGCAAGGGCGGCGGCGCCGATTCCGATCCAGGCGGCGACGGAGGCGGAGACGTGCATCTACGGCTGGCTGAGGCTGAAGAAGACCGGGTAGGTCGCCGAGTTGTTGTCGAGCGTCTTCTCGCCCGGCACGGCTCCCACGGTCACCTTCACGGAGGCGCTGTGGCCGAAGGCGTCCGGCGTCAGCTGGAGGTCGCCGAAGCTGAGCGTGCGCTGCACGCCTGCCTGGATCCCGGTGATCGTCTGCTTCTTCGAGACCAGGGTCTTGCCGCCGACCTTGACGGTGAACCTGACGGGGACGTTCACCTCCTGGAAGTTCCCGGAGTCCTCCACGGTGACCTGGAGCGCGAGGCCGGCGGAGACGTAGATCGTCGTCGGCTGCGAGGTCGAGAGCGTCAGCGTGCGGCCGCCGCCGACGGCCTTCGTCGAGACGAGCTTGCTCCCGTGCAGGCCGCTCGGGGTTCCACCCGTCGAGGCCGGGCTGAGCCGCTGGTAGACGACCGTGAACGAGCGCGTGCTGACGACGTCCGCGTTCGTGACGAACTGCGAAGGCGGCACGACGACGCCGGTGATCCCGAGCTGCTTCAGCGTCTCGGTCGCCGGGAGCCGGTAGAGCTCGGCCCAGACGATGTCGCTCGCGCTCAGGAGCTGCGCCTGCGCGGCGAGGTTCGCGGCGACGGTCGCTGCGTCCTTCGAGCCCGTCTGCGTGAGCGCGTTCGCGAGCCCGGCCAGGCCGATCGCGCGCAGCTGGAGCGTGCCGAGCACCTGCTGATGCGCTGCGCGAAGCGGCCCGGGCGGCCGGATCTGCTGCGCCTGGTCGTACGCCTGCTGCTCCTGCTGCGACCACTGCTCGAGGCGCGTCTCCAGGTCGGCCAGCTTCAGGCCCTGCGAGCCGAGCTTCGTCGCGAACTCGCGTCCGACCTTCGCCGAGCTCTGCGCCACCGTCCGCACCTCGTCCATGTAGGACGCGTACTCGCCCTGGCGGTTCTTGCCCTGGCAGGCGCCGACCCAGAAGACGAGGCCGACGATGACGGCGATCGCGATCGCGATCAGCCCGACGAGGCGCGCGAGCGCGACCGCGCCGGCCGGCGGTTGGGGTGGCCGCGGCCCGCCGGGCCGCGAGAGCCGAGGGCCGCGTCGCCGCCCGCGTCCAGGCGCCTCCTGCGTCTCGGGCTCGTCGAAGAAGTCGAAGGCGATGTCGTCGTCAGTGCTGCTCATGGCGGCCCGGAGCGACCCGAAAGTCCCGGCAACCTTACTCCGCGACCCGGTCGCGTCGGGGAAGAACGGAGGAAAGTCCGACGCGGTCGCCAACCTTCGACAGGCGTGGCTCCTTCCGCCGCACTCGCCCTGGAGCCGTCCGGGCTCGTCCTCGGACGCTATCGCCCGCTGCGCCCGCTCGGGAGTGGAGGATCCGGATCGGTGTGGCTCGCGCGGGACGAGCGGACGGGCCTCGAGGTCGCGCTGAAGGTCATCGCCCGCGAGGGCAAGGCGGCCGCGCGGGCCGAGCGCGAGGTCGCCGCCGCCGCGCGTCTGCGGCATCCCGCCTGCCTGCGCGCGTACGCCCTGGAGCGCGACTCGCGCCACGTCTACATCGCCTACGAGTACGTCCCCGGTCGCACGTTCCGTGAGGCGCTGCGGGCCGGCGAGCTGCCCGACGGCGCTGCGATCGAGGCCTGCGCCCAGATCTGCGACGCGCTCGCCCACGCCCACGCCGGCGGGATCCTCCACCGCGACGTGAAGCCCTCCAACGTCCTGCTCGCCGACGGCGCCGGGGTGTCGGCGCGACTGCTCGACTTCGGGCTGGCGCGGATGGCCGAGGCCGAGACGCTGACCGAGCAGGGAGACGTGCCGGGGACGCTCGCCTACATCTCGCCCGAGCGTCTGGCGGGCGAGAGCTCCACGCCGGCCGCCGACGTCTGGGCTGTCGGCGTCATGCTCTGGGAGGCTCTCGCCGGCCGGCATCCGTTCTGGCAGGGCTCGATGCTCGACACGGCGCGCGCAATCGAGCGCGGCGCGGAGCCGCTCGCCGCGCTCCGCCCGGATCTGCCGAAGCGCCTGCTGCAGCTCGTCGACCGCGCGCTCTCGCTCCACCCCGGACGCAGGCCGGCCGCGTCGGAGCTCGCCGACGCTCTCCGCGGCGCCGCCGCCGTGCGGCGGCGCAAGCGCTCGCGCGGCGTCGGGATCTCGGTGCCGCGCGACCCGGGCCGCCTCCTCTCGGCGGGACTCGCCGCCGTCTTCGCCGGCGGGAGCGCGGCCGTGCTCCCGTTCTATCCCCACGGTTGGGTGCTCGGGCTCGCCCTCGGCTGCGCCGCCACGGCTCTCCTCCGCGAGCGCCTCGGCCTCGCGCTCGCGCTCTCGGCCCCGATCCTCCCGCTCGGCAACGTCTCGCTCGGCCTCGCCGTCCTCTACGTCGCCCTCGCGCTCGCCTGGCTCGCCCTCTGCTGGGGGGAGCCGCGCGCCGGGATGCTCTTCGCCGTCGGCCCGCTGCTCGCGCCGCTCGCGGCGCTCGGTCTCTTCCCGCTCGCGACCGTTGCCGTGCGGGCGCCCGCACGCCGGGCTGCGCTCGGTGTGCTCGCGGTGCTCGTCGCGGCGCTCGCGGCCGGGATCCGCCACCGGTCGCTGCCGCTGACCGGCGCCGCGGCTCCGCTCGGGCTCGGCGTCGCCGGCGCGAACGACCCGCTCGACGTGGCGGGCTCGCTCCTCCGTGCCGTCGCGGCGGATCGCGCGCTCGTCCTGGAGTCGGCGGCGTTCGCCGTCGTCGCGCTCGCGCTCCCGTACGCCCGCGAGCGCGGCCGGTGGGGCGCCGCCGGGATCGGCGCTCTGATGCTCGTGTCGACGCTGCTCCGGTGCCGGCCGCAGCGGCGCTCCCGCTCGTCCTCGCCGCCTGGGGGGTCGCGGCCTTCGCGGCGCTGCGCCCGCTGCGCTGAGGAGCGCCGGTTCACGAAGCCGCCGCTGGGGGTACATTCAGCGCCAGCGAAAATGGTGCTGAGGGCAATCGAGCAGAAGCTGGAGCAGATCTTCGAGGGTGTCTTCGGGCGCGCCTTCCGGACGAACGTGCAGCCGGTCGAGCTGGCCCGGAAGCTCGCGAAGGAGATGGACGAGCACCGCTCGGCCTCCGTCTCGCGCGTCTACGTCCCGAACGAGTACAGCGTCTTCCTCTCCACGGGCGACCGCGAGCAGTTCGAGGGGTACGAGAACGCGCTCGTCTCGGAGCTCGAGCAATACCTCGGCGAGCACGCGCAGCGCGAGAACTATGCGCTCCTGACCCCGCCGCGGGTGCTCTTCGAGACCGACGAGGATCTCGGGCTCGGCGAGTTCGGGATCGCGACCCGGATGGTCCAGCCGCGCCACGGCGTCCGCGACGAGGACGAGCCGGCCGAGCAGGTCGCGGCGGGCGCGACGATGATCTACAAGCCGCGCACGCAGCCGACCGAGGGGATCTCGCTCGAGGAGATGGGGGTCGAGCGCCAGGTGGCGGTGCTCTCGTGGAACGGGCAGCGCCGTGTCCTCGAGCAGCCCCGCGCCGTGCTCGGGCGCTCGCGCGACGCCGACGTCCAGGTCGAGGACGCGAACGTCTCGCGCCGCCACGCCGAGATCGTCCAGGAGGGCTCGATCTTCTGGGTCGTCGACCTCGGCTCGACCAACGGCACCGAGGTGGACGGGCGGCGCGTCCAGCGCCATCAGCTGCAGGAGGGGGACGCCTTCACGATCGGGGAGACGACGATCACCTTCACGACCGAGCGGGAGTGAGCGTGGCCGGCCCGCTGGCGTCGACCGCCCTCGCAGAGGCCCTGCTCGCCCTCAAGATCGCGTTCCTCGTCCTGCTCTACCTGCTGATCTGGCGGATCCTCCGCACCGCCGCGCGCGAGCTGCGGACGCCGCACCAGGACAGCATGATCCTCAGCCCCGCGGCGGCCGCGAGCGTCGGCCTCGGCCGCGCGGCCGCGCCGGCCCGCGCCGTGCAGCTCGTCGTGCAGCGCAGCCCGAGCCTCGACGTCGGCGACGGCTTCCCGGTCGACTCGGCGCCGCTGACGATCGGCCGAGGCGGCCAGAACGAGCTCGTCCTCGACGGCGACGAGTTCGCGTCGGCGCGGCACGCGCGGATCGAGGCGCGTCGCGACGGCGTCTGGGTGCAGGACCTCGGCTCGACGAACGGCACCTACGTGAACGGCTCGAGAGTCGAGGGTGCGCACCGGCTCGCCGCGGGCGACGTGCTGCGGGTCGGCGAGACCGATCTCCGCCTGGAGGAGTTCTAGTGGCCGTCGCCGCCTACGCGGTCGCGAGCGACACCGGGCGCAAGCGCCGCCGCAACGAGGACAACTACGTCGTCGCGCCGCCGCTGTTCGCGGTCGCCGACGGGATGGGCGGCGCGCAGGCCGGCGAGGTCGCCTCGAAGCTCGCCGCCTCGACGCTCGAGGGCGGCGAGGACGCGGCCTCGCTGCGGGGGGTCGAGCGGGTCGCGGCGCTGATCCAGGAGGCGAACCGCCGCGTGTATGCGCGCTCGACGAGCGATCCGACGGCCTCCGGCATGGGGACGACGATGACGGTCGCGGTCGTCGAGGAGCTGACGGTCGTGATCGGGCACGTCGGGGACTCGCGGGCCTACCTCGTGCGCGACGGCAGGATGGAGCAGCTGACCGACGACCACTCGCTCGTCAACGAGCTCCTGAAGAGCGGCAAGCTCTCGCCGGAGGAGGCGCTCATCCACCCGCAGCGCTCGGTGATCACCCGCGCCGTCGGCACCGATCCCGACGTCGACGTCGATGTCTTCACCATCGACGCGCGCGACGGCGACGTCTTCCTCCTCTGCTCCGACGGCCTCACCGACATGGTCGAGGACGAGGACATCCTCGAGCTCGTCGACCGCCACCGGGACGACCTCGACCGCGCCGTCAAGTCGCTCGTGGCCGCCGCGAACCGGGGCGGCGGCGAGGACAACATCACCGCCGTGGCCTTCCGCGTCGCCCCGGGCCGGGCGTCCGAGGAGACGCTGAGCATGCCGGTGCAGGCCGACCCGGACGAGCAGACGATGGAGGCGATCCCGGCCGAGCCGGCCGTCGACACGATGGTCATCCCGCCCGACCGGATCGGCGACGAGCTGCTGGAGGCCGGCTCGCCCGAGGCGCGGGCGGCGGCACGGCGGGAGCCGATCGACACCGGAGCGCGCGTGCGGCTCGCGCTGACGATGGTCGGACTGCTCGCGCTCGCCGTCGCGCTGCTCGCCTGGGGGCTGCTGCGCTGAGGCTCTCGTACCGCAACCGCGAGCTCCTCACGCTCGTCGTCGTCGGCGGGCTGACCGCGATCGGGTTCGCGAGCGTCTACATCTCGCTGAAGGCGCAGATCTCGAGCGGCTCCCTCACGTACGCGGCCTTCTTCTTCGGCCTCTACCTCGCCGCCCACGTCGTGGCGCGGATCGCCGTGCCGGACGCCGACCCGTACCTGCTCCCGATCGCGGGGCTCCTGACGGCGATCGGCCTGACCGAGATCTACCGGCTCGGCCCGCGGGACGCGTTCAAGCAGGGCCTCTGGATCGTGATCGGGGTCGGCGTCTTCGCAGCGGCGCTCTTCTGGCTGCGCAAGGACTACCGCGCGATCCAGCGCTACAAGTACCTCTTCGGCGTCGGTGCGCTCGTGCTCCTCTTCCTGCCGCTTGCACCCGGCTTCGGCGAGTCGATCAACGGCGCCCGCCTCTGGGTGCACGTCGGCTCCTTCCAGTTCCAGCCGGGCGAGCTCGGGAAGATCGCGCTGATCGTCTTCCTCGCCGCCTACCTGCAGCAGGGGCGCGAGGTGCTCGCCCAGGGCCGGCTCAAGGACTGGGGCCCCCTGCTCCTGATCTGGGGCAGCGCCATGCTCGTCCTGTTCGTGACCGACGACCTCGGCAGCGCCCTCCTCTACTACGGGATCTTCCTCGGGATGCTCTACGTGGCGACGGCGCGGATCGCGTTCGTCGCCGGCGCGCTCGGCCTGTTCCTCGTCGGCGCGGCCGCCGTCTACCAGGGCACGCCGCACGTCCGGGAGCGGGTCACGAACTGGCTGCAGCCCTGGACCGACCACAAGGTCTACTGCGCGCTCAACGGCCAGATGGCCTACCGCCAGGACTGCCAGAGCTACCAGGAGGTGCAGTCGCTCTACTCGATCGCCCACGGCGGCTTCGGCGGCACCGGCTTCGGCAACGGCACCTTCACGACGACGACGGGGCATCAGGTGATCCCCGACCTGAACACCGACTTCATCTACTCGGCGATCGCGCAGGAGCTGGGCCTCGTCGGCGCGGCGGCGCTGTTGATGGTCTACATGCTCTTCGTGCTGCGGGCCTTCCGCGTGGCGCTCGCGGCGAGCGACGGCTTCTCGAAGCTGCTCGCGGCCGGGCTCGGCTTCGGGTTCGCGCTGCAGACGTTCGTGATCGTGGGGGGGATCCTGCGGGTGATCCCGCTGACCGGGATCACGCTCCCCTTCGTCTCCTACGGCGGCTCGAGCGTCGTCTCCAACTTCCTGCTCGTCGCCGGGCTGATGCTGATCTCGCACCGCGCCAGCCGGGAGAGCACCTCGTGAACACGCAGCTGCTCCGGCTCTCGGTCGCCTCGATGGTGCTGCTGGCGGCGCTCGTCGTCGCGACGACGTACTGGCAGACCTGGGCGGTGGCCGGCCTGCAGGATCGCCAGGACAACGCGATCCAGCAGGTGGCCCAGCTCTCGATCGCGCGCGGTCGGATCCTCGGCCCGGGCCAGCACGTCGTGTTCGCGACCAACCACCGCAGCCGGGTGAACGGGCAGACGATCTTCTCGCGCCGCTATCCGCAGCACGGGCTCGCGGCCCAGGTCGTCGGCTACTCGACCCTGGGCGGGACGCGCGCCGGGCTCGAGCAGTCGCTCAACGACTACCTGACCGGCGCGAACACGAACCTCTCGAACGCCTTCCACCGCACGCTCGACCAGCTCGGCGGCGGCACGGTGCACGGGAACAACGTTGTGCTGACGCTGCGGCCGAAGGTGCAGGAGCTGGCGATGAAGGACCTCGCCGGCCGCTGCGGCGCGGTCGTGGCGCTCAACCCGCACACCGGCCAGGTGTACGTGATGGCCTCCTCGCCGACCTACGACCAGAACCTGCTCCGGCAGCGCAACGGCTACGCGAAGATCCTCGGGATCAGGGGCACGTGCGGCGACGCCTCCGCGCTGCTGAACGCGGCGACGGCGGGCCTGTACACGCCGGGATCGACGTTCAAGCTCGTCACCGCGGCGGCCGCGCTCGACTCGGGCGCGTTCACGCCCGACTCGACCTTCCAGGATCCGGGCTACTGCGTCGAGTACGGGAAGAAGATCTCGAACGCCGGGAACCCCGACCAGAACGGGCCCGAGGCCTTCGGCCACGTCACGCTCGCGCAGGGGCTGCAGCACTCGATCAACTCCGTCTTCTGCAACGTGGGGATGCAGCTCGGCGCAAAGACGATCCTCGAGTACGCGAAGCGCTTCGGCTTCTACTCGACGCCCCCGCTCGAGACGCCGGCGAGCGAGCGGGCGCCGAGCGGCCTCTACAACGGCTCGAAGCTCTACTGGCCGAAGGACTTCACTGCGGTCGACTCGGGCCGGCTCGCCTTCGGGCAGGAGCGGATGATCGCGTCGCCGCTCCAGATGGCGCTCGTCGCCGCGACGATCGCCAACGGCGGCGTCGTGCCCAGGCCCTCCCTCGTGCAGCGGATCGTCGGGCACGACGGCTCGATCGTCGCCACGACCCGCTCGCAGACGCTCGGCCGGGCGATCAAGCAGCAGACCGCGCAGGAGCTGACCCAGATGATGGTCTCCGTCGTCCAGGCCGGCACCGGCACGGCCGCCCAGATCCCCGGGATCCAGGTCGCAGGCAAGACCGGCACCGCGGAGACGAACGTGAACAGCGTCTACAACGCCTGGTTCGTCGCGTTCGCGCCGGCCGACAACCCGCGGGTCGCCGTCGCGGTCGTCGTCGAGAAGCAACTGAACGGCTTCGGCGGCTCGGTCGCCGCCCCGATCGCGAAGGACGTCCTCGAGGCGCTGCTGAATGGGTGAGCGGGTCTTTACCCTGTGGGGACCCCGGTGGCAGTGACCGACCCCCTCATCGACACGCTCTTCGACGGCCGCTACCGCATCGTGCGGAAGATCGGCGCGGGCGGAATGGCGAACGTCTACCTCGCCGAGGACCAGGAGCTGGGCCGGCGCGTCGCGATCAAGATCCTCAACGACCGGCATGCGAACGACGACCAGTTCGTCGAGCGCTTCCGCCGCGAGGCGAAGAACGCCGCCGCGCTCTCGCATCCGAACATCGTCTCGATCTACGACCGCGGCGAGGCCGAGGGGACGTACTACATCGCGATGGAGTACCTCGAGGGCCGCTCGCTGAAGGAGCTGATCGTCGGCCGCGGCCCCGCTCCGGTGAACGTCGCGATCGAGTACGCGCGCCAGATCCTCTCCGCGCTCCGCTTCGCGCACCGGCACGGGATCGTCCACCGCGACATCAAGCCGCACAACGTCCTCGTCGACGGCGAGGGCCGCGTCAAGGTGACCGACTTCGGGATCGCCCGCGCCGGCACGAGCCAGATGACGGAGGCCGGCTCGATCGTCGGCACGGCCCAGTACCTGTCGCCCGAGCAGGCGCGCGGCACGAACGTCGACCAGCGCTCCGACCTCTATTCGCTCGGCGTCGTGCTCTACGAGCTGCTCACGGGCGAGGCGCCGTTCGAGGGCGACACCCCGGTCGAGGTCGCGATGAAGCATCTCTCCACCATTCCCGACGCGCCGTCGACGCACCGGCCCGACCTGCCGCGCGAGCTCGACCTCGTGGTCACGCGCGCGCTCGCCAAGGATCCGGAGGACCGCTACCAGAGCGCCGAGGAGATGGACGCCGACCTCGATCGCGTCGCTCGCGGCGCCCCGATCGCGGCCGCAACCGAGGACTCGGCGACGCAGATCATGCGGATCCCGCCTGCGACGGAGGCGGCCGCGACCTCGGCGACGATGATCGCGCCTCCCCGCAGCCGTCCCCAGGCGCCGGTCGCGTCCCGCTACTACGACGACTACGAGGAGCCGGTCCACCGCCGGCCGATCTGGCCGTGGCTGGCGGCGCTCCTGTTCGTGATCGCGGCCGGGGTGGGCGGCTGGTACGTCTGGCACCAGCTCTCCGGCCCGTCGGTGGCGAAGGTCAGGACGGAGTACTACGTCAACGAGCATCGCAAGGACGCGGTCGCGCAGATCGCCCAGATCGGCCTCGTCCCGAAGGTGAAGACGGCCACGAACGACACGACCGCGGCGGGACTCGTCTTCAAGCAGGATCCCGCCGAGGGCAAGCTCGTCGCCAAGGGGAGCGAGGTCACGATCTGGGTCTCGACCGGCAAGCCGATGGTCGACGTCCCCAACCTGCTCGGCAAGTCGCAGGGCGACGCGGTCCAGGCGCTCAAGGACGCCGGCTTGACGCCGGACGTGCACACCGTCCCCGGCGGCACCGCCGGCCAGGTGACGGCGACCGCTCCGGGGCCGGGCAAGCCGGCGGTCAAGGGGTCGACGGTGCGCGTCAACGTCGCGAGCGGCCCCGCGCCGGTCGTCGTCCCGAAGGTGACCACCGAGCCGATCTCGCAGGCGACGGCCGACCTGCACGCGCTCGGCTTCGACGTCAACCCGACCTACGTCGACGACAAGTGCGCCTCAGAACACCGTGATCGAGCAGGATCCGAAGCCGGGCGCGAAGGCGCCGAAGAACTCGACCATCAACGTCAAGGTGTCGAACGGCCCGCCGACGGCGGTCGTTCCCGACGTGACCGGCGAGAGCCAGGACCAGGCGACGCAGGATCTCGCAGAACGCCGGGCTTCACGAACGTGCAGGTCCAGACAGACCGACGTCGCCGACCCGACCCAGGACGGGATCGTCCAGGCGCAGGACCCGGTCAGGCAGCCAGACGGCGCCGACTGACGACGACGGTGACGCTCACGGTCGCCCACTTCGTCGCCGTCACCATCCGACTCCGTGAGCCGCCGGCTCCGCGTCGCGCTGCTCGCCGGCGGTCGCTCGAGCGAGCACGAGATCTCGCTCGCGTCGGCGCGCTCGGTGCTCGCGGCGCTCGACCCGAAGCGCTACGAGGTCGTGAGCGTGGCGATCGGCCGCGACGGGCGCTGGGAGCTCGAGCAGGGCTCCTCCGGCCATGCCCTGGCGACGGAGACCGGGCCGGGCCCCGGGGAGGCGCGGCCGGTCGAGACGCTGCCCGTTCGGGCCGGGGCCGGAACGCTTGCGGCGCTCGGCGCGGCCGACGTCGTCCTGCCGATCCTGCACGGCCCGTTCGGCGAGGACGGGACGGTGCAGGGGCTGCTCGAGCTCGCCGACGTCCCGTATGTCGGGGCAGGTGTCGCCGCCTCGGCGCTGGCGATGGACAAGGACCTGTTCAAGAAGGTGATGCGCGACAGCGGCATCCCGGTCGCCGCGCACCATGCGATCCGGCTCGGCGACCCGCCCGAGAACCCGTTCGGCTACCCGGTCTTCGTCAAACCCGCCAGGCTCGGCTCCTCGGTCGGCATCTCGAAGGTGCACGACGCGTCGGAGCTCGACGCGGCCGTCGCGCTCGCGTTCCGGCACGACGAGAAGGTGCTCGTCGAGGAGTTCGTGGACGGGATGGAGGTCGAGGTCGGCGTGCTCGGCAACCGCGTTCCGGCTCCGATCGCCTCGCTGCCGGGGCGGATCGACACGTGCGAGCACGAGTGGTACGACTTCGCCTCGAAGTACGACGAGGGCGGGATGGAGCTCGTGATCCCGCCCGAGCTGCCCCGGGAGACGATCGAGCTGCTGCAGAGCCGGGCCGTCGACGCCTTCGTCGCCGGCGAGTGCGAGGGGCTCGCGCGCGTCGACTTCTTCGTCCGCGCCGCCGACGGCGAGGTCGTCCTCAACGAGCTGAACACCATGCCCGGCTTCACGGCGACCAGCGTGTGGGCGAAGCTCTTCGAGGAGTCGGGGATCGGCTACGCCGAGGCGCTCGACCGCCTGATCGAGCTCGCCCTCGAGCGGCACGAGCGCCGCTCGATGCTCGAGCTACTCAGCCCCTAGCCCGCGCTCACCTCGTTGACGTGCACCGCATGGTGCGGGCCGAGGTTCGTGATCCAGACGACGTAGTAGCGCGCCGTGCGGGCGCGGAGAGCGAAGGGCGTTCGCGCATTCACCTGCTGCGGGGAGGAGTCGAGCGCGAACGGGCCGCTCGGGTCGTCGCCCGCGAGGATCTCCGCCCGGAAGCCGGGCGTGTCCGTCGAGACGGTGAGGGCGCCGAGCGCCAGCACCCGGTGGGCGTCGACGACCACGCCGACGCCCTGCTTGCCGAGGCCGCCGTTCGGATAGCGGTAGGTCGACGTCGTCCAGTAGGTCGACGGATCGCCGTCCGCGGCGGCCGCGGCCAGCTCGTCGTGCTCCGAGTGGTCGTTCGAGTACGGGTCGTACGAGGTCACGCCGCTCAGGTGGACGGCCGGCGCCGCCGAGCCGTTGGCGGAGCTGCTCTCGGCCGGCGGGTTTCCGGAGCCGCCGAGCCCGAGCACGGCAGCGGCGGCTCCCGCTGCGGCGAGCAGCGCCGCGAGCCCCGCGAGGAGCCAGCGCCGCCGGACGGGGTGCGGCCTGCGCAGGGGCCGCGCGGCGTCGGGGCGCACGAACCGCGGGCATGGCCACGGCGGTCCGCTCCGGGTCGAGGTCGTCGAGGCAGCCTCGCAGCTCCTGCGCGAAGTCCTGCATCGACGCGAAGCGCCGTTCGGGCGCCTTCGCGAGCGCACGCTCCACGGCGGCGGCGAGGCGCGGCGCGACGTCCGGCCGCAGCTCGCGCAGGTCGGGCGGCTGTTCGTTGATGTGGCGCAGGGCGACCGCGACGAAGTTCTCCCCCGGGAACGGGACGTCGCCGGTCAGCAGCTCCCAGAGCACGATCCCGAGCGAGTAGACGTCGGTGGCGGGCGTCACCGTCTTCCCGCTCGCCTGTTCCGGCGAGAGATAGTTGCTCGTCCCCATGACGGCGCCGGTCTGGGTGACGCCGTGCTCGACGCCGAGCGAGCGCGCGATCCCGAAGTCGGTGACCTTCACCTCCCCCTCCTCGTCGAGGAGGACGTTCTGCGGCTTCACGTCGCGGTGCACGAGCCCGCTCGCGTGTGCGAACGCCAGCCCGTCGGCGACGTCGATCGCCACCTCGAGCGCGCGTCGCACCGGCAGCCGCCCCGAGCGGCCGACGAGCTCCTTCAGATTCTCGCCGTCGACGTACTCGAAGACGATGAACTGGTGGCCGCCGTCCTGGCCGCGGTCGATCACGGTGACGATGTGCCGGTGCGAGAGCTGCGCCACCGAGCGCGCCTCGCGTCGGAAGCGCTCGACGTACTCCGCGTCGCTCGCGTGGTGGTCGTGCAGGATCTTGAGCGCGACCTTGCGGTCGAGCAGCCGGTCGTGCGCCCGGAAGACCGAGGACATGCCGCCCGTGCCGCAGAGCTCCTCGAGCTCGTACCGCTCGGCGACGATGTCGCCGATCACTGGGCTTCCGCGACCGGAGGGCACGGCGCGCTCGGAGGAGGTCGGTCCCGCCACACCGCTACGACGCGCAGGGCGCAGGCGCGGCTACGCGAGAACGGCCTCGAGCGACTCCTCCCACGCACCGAGTGCCTCCTCCAGCTCGGCGTGCGTGATCACGAGCGGGCAGAGCACGCGGTTGCAGTTCGAATGGATGCCCGCCTTGAGCAGCAGCAGCCCTCGCTGGGCCGCCTGCTCGGCCACCCGCGTCGCGATCTGGGGCGCCGGCCGCTTCGTCTCCCGATCCTCGACGTACTCGACGGCCAGCATCGCCCCGAGGCCGCGCACGTCGCCGATCGCCGGGAAGCGCTCCTGCCACTCCCGCATGCGTGAGGCGATCGTCGCGCCGATCTCACGTGCGCGCTCGACCAGGCCCTCCTCCTCGAGCACGTCGAGGACGGCGAGCGCCGCCGCCTGCGCCACGGGGTTGCCGACGTACGTGCCGCCGACCGCGGAGTCGGCGGGGGCGTCCATGATCTCCGCCCGACCGATCACCCCCGAGAGCGGCAGGCCCGCGGCGATCGACTTCGCGACCGTCATCAGGTCGGGCTCGACGCCGAAGTGCTCCATCGCGAACATCCGCCCCGTGCGTCCGAAGCCCGTCTGCACCTCGTCGGCGACGAGCACGATCCCGTACTCGTCGCAGATCGCGCGCACGCCCTCGACGAAGGCCTGCGGCGCCGGGACGAACCCGCCCTCGCCCTGGACCGGCTCGAGCACGATCGCGGCGACGTTCTCGGCCGCCACCTGCGTGACGAGCGCGCGGCGCAGGACGGTCAGCGCGTCTGCCGCGCTCACGCCGCGGTACTCGTACGGGAAGGGGACGCGGTAGACCTCGGGCGCGAACGGACCGAGCCCCGCCTTGTAGGGGTGCGTCTTCGAGGTGAGCGAGAGCGCCATCAGGGTGCGGCCGTGGAAGGCGCCCTCGAAGGCGACGACCGCGGTTCGCCCGGTGTAGGCCCGCGCGAACTTGACCGCGTTCTCGACCGCCTCGGCCCCGCTGTTGAAGAAGCCGGCCTTCGTCGGCCCCGAGATCGGCGCGAGGCCGGTCAGGCGCTCGGCGAGCTCGACGTAGACCTCGTAGGGGACGATCGTGAAGTCGGTGTGCGTGAAGCGTGCCGCCTGCTCCTGGATCGCCTCCACCACCCTCGGGTGCGAATGGCCGACGTTCATGCAGCCGACGCCTCCGGCGAAGTCGACGAACGTGTTGCCGTCGACGTCCGTCAGCAGCGCGCCCCGTCCCTCGGCGGCGACGACCGGCAGGTAGAGGGCGAGCGGCGCGGCCACCACGCGCTCCTTGCGCTCGACGATCGCGCGGGAGCGCGGGCCGGGGATCTCCGTCCGGAGCTGGATCGCGCGAGTCGTGGCCATGGCCGCCACGATACCCCGCGCTCCCGACGCGACACCGGGCTACAGGCCGGGGCGGCCGATCTCCGGGAACGCGGGCGGCGAGCCCGCCGCCAGCGAGCCGGGCGTGTAGACGCCGGCGGCGTTCCAGAGCATGTAGCCGCCGGTCTGGAAGCGGCGTGCCGCCTCGACCTGGGCGGCGACGTCCGCGGCCGTGTAGGTGCGTCCGAGCGAGAAGTCCTGCAGCCACGGCACGAGCCGCGCGTCGGAGCCGGCGAGCTGCGCCCGGAAGTCCCGCAGCGAGTACGCGACCGTCTTGCCCGGCTCCGCGTTGGGGTCGGTCAGGTTGAACTCGCCGGGCGTGTAGTGCGACGGGTACGCCATCGGGTAGATCGCGTCCGCCACCCGCGCGAGCTGGCCGGGGTACTGGCCGATCCCGAGGTCGCGCGTCGCCGAGAGCCCGAAGACGTCGGCCGAGACGCGGACGCCGAGCGGGTGCAGCCGGCCCGCGGCGTAGCGGAGGAACGCGACGATCGTCTTCTTCATCGGCTGCGGGTGCGGCCCGGGGTAGCGGATCAGCGAGAGGTCGCCGTCGCTCGGGAAGCGGACGTAGTCGAACTGGATCTCGTCGAAGCCGGCCTTCGCCGCCGCGACCGCGACGTCGACGTCGTATTTCCAGGCCTTGCGCGAGTACGGATTGAGCCAGGCGAGGCCGCCGGTCGTGTGCCAGAGCGAGCCGTCGCTGCGATGGATCGCCAGCTCCGGATGGCGCTCGCCCGTCGTCGGGTCCTCGAAGGTGACCACGCGCCCGATCAGGTACAGGCCGGCCGCGTGCACCTGGCGGGCGACGGCCTTCGGGTCGTAGTAGCGCGCCGCCGCGCCGTCCTGCCGCGCCATCGCCGGCGCCCCGTCGACGAAGCCGACATGGCCGTTCTCGTCCTTGACGTCGAGCTCGATCGTGTTCAGCCCCTGCCGCTTCAGGGCGACGTAGTCGGCGAGCTTCCCGGGCAGCGAGGCGAGGTTCATCGTCACGTGGACGCCGCGCATCTCCTCCGGCAGCCGGCCGCGGTACGGGCTCGCGGGAAGGGAGATGCTCGCCGGCTCGAGCACGACGTCGGTGCCGGCGGATCCGCCCGCGACGCGTCCGATCCCGACTCCGAGCGCAATCAGGAGCGCGACGATGCCGAGCGCGGTCAGGCGCCGCCTACGCACCTGCCGACGCCGCAGCTCGCGGCGGGCCTCCCGCAGTTCCGTCTGGGGGACGTCGGTCGCTGTTGCCATCGGGTCAGGGATGGTAGTGCCTTCCGGCACGGGCTGCGCGTCGCCGGCCCCCGTAGAATCGCCGCACATGGTGCTCTCCGACGCCACGATCGCCCGCTGCCTCGTCGAGGGGAGGATCGAGATCGACCCCTACGACGCCGCACTGCTGCAGCCCTCGAGCGTCGACGTGCGGGTCGACCGGCTCTTCCGCGTCTTCCACAACAACCGCTACCCGTTCATCGACGTGAAGACCGAGCAGCCGGAGCTGACCGAGCTCGTCGAGGTCGACGACGACCATCCGTTCGTGCTCCACCCGGGCGAGTTCGTGCTCGGCTCCACCCTCGAGCGGGTGCGGCTCTCGGACGACCTCGTCGCGCGGCTGGAGGGCAAGAGCTCGCTGGGGCGGCTCGGGCTGCTGATCCACTCGACCGCCGGCTTCATCGACCCCGGCTGGGACGGGCACGTGACGCTCGAGCTCTCGAACGTCGCCAACCTGCCGATCACGATCTACCCGGGCATGAAGATCGGCCAGATCTCGTTCATGCAGATGACCGAGCCCGCCTCGACGCCGTACGGCTCCGACGCGATCGGGTCGAAGTACAAGGGCCAGCGCGGCCCGACCGCGAGCCGCTACTGGAAGAACTTCGAGTGACCGTCCTGGTCACCGGCCCCACCGGCTTCATCGGGCCTCACGTCGTCCACGCCCTGCGGGCGCGCGAGGCGCCGGTGCGCGCCCTCGTTCGCAGGCCCGACCGCGCGTCGCAGCTCGTCGCCTGGGGCGCCGAGCTCGCCGAGGGGGACGTCACCGCCCCGGCGACGCTCGCGGCGGCCTGCGAGGGCGTCGACTCGGTCGTCCACCTCGTCGCGATCATCCGCGGCTCGCGCGGCGACTTCGAGCGCGTGATGGCGGAGGGGACGCGCAACGTCGTCGCGGCCGCGCAGAACGCCGGGGTGCGCAGGATCGTGCTCGCGAGCGCTCTCGGCCTCGACGAGCACACCAAGGACGCGGTGCCGTATTACGCCGCCAAGTGGGAGATGGAGCGGGCGGTCCGCGACTCGGGGCTCGACTTCGTCATCCTGCGGCCGAGCTTCGTGTTCGCGAAGCGCGGCGGGGTGCTGCCCACGTTCGTGCGCCTGGCGCGCTACGCGCCGGTGACGCCGATCGTCGGCCCGGGGACGCAGCAGCTGCAGCCGATCTGGATCGACGACCTCGCCGAGACGTTCGCGCAGGCGGTGTCGGAGCCCGCCGCCGCGAACAGGACCTTCGAGCTCGGCGGCCCCGAGGCGGTCACCTGGAACGAGTTCTGGAGCCGGCTGAAGCGCGTGCTCGGCGCCCGCCGCCCGTCGGTGCACGTTCCCTTCGGCCTGATGCGGGCGCAGGCCGCGTTGACCGAGCGGCTTCCGGGGGCGCCGGTCTCGCGCGACCAGCTGACGATGCTCGCCCTCGGCGACAACGTCGTCACCGACTCGGCCGCCGAGCAGACCTTCCGCATCCCCCTCGTCCCGCTGGACGAGCAGCTCCGCCGGGCGACGTGACCCGCGGCGTCGTCTACGCCGAGCCGGGCGCGACACCCGCCGTCGAGGAGCTCGTGCTCGACCCGCCCGGATCGCGCGAGGTGCAGGTGCGGATCGAGGCGTGCGGGCTCTGCCACTCCGACCTGCACGTCGTCGAGACGGGTGGTTGGGGCATGCGCTTCCCGATCCTGCTCGGGCACGAAGGGGCGGGCGTCGTCGAGGAGGTGGGCGCCGACGTCACCGCGGTCGCGCCCGGCGACCGCGTCGTCGTCGCGTGGCGCGCGGCCTGTGGAGAGTGCCCGCAGTGCCGGCGCGGCGATCCTCGCCGGTGCTCCGCGTGGCCGCGCGCGAAGCGGCGCCTGCGCCGAGCCGTCGACGGCGCCCTGCTCAGCCCGGTTCTGCGCGCCGGCTGCTTCGCCGACCGGACGATCGTCCACGAGGCGTGCGCGGTGAAGGTGCCGGAGGAGCTCCCGGTCGAGCAGGCGTGCCTGCTGGCGTGCGGCTTCTCGACCGGCGCGGGAGCCGCGCTCTGGACGACACCGGTGCGCGAGGGCGCATCGGTGGCGGTGATCGGCTGCGGCGGCGTCGGGCTCGCGGTCGTGCAGGGCGCCCGCCTCGCGAGGGCGGAGCGGATCGTCGCCGTCGACGTCGCCGCAGAGAAGCTCGAGCTCGCCCGCCGGCTGGGCGCCACCGACGTCGTGGACGCGTCCGCCGGCGACGCCGTCGCGCAGGTGCGGGAGCTGACCGGCGGCGTCGGCGTCGAGTTCGCCTTCTCGGCGATCGGCCCTGCCGCCGGGCTCGCGCAGGCGGTGAGGATGTGCGCCTACGCCGGCACGGCGACCCTCGTCGGCGTCCCCTCGCCCGGCGCCGCGCTCGAGGTCGACCTCGACGCGGACGTGTTCGCCCCGAAGGTCTCGATCGCGGTCACGCACGGGGGCGACACCCTCCCGCAGGAGGACTTCCCCTTCCTCGCACGGGCCGCGCTCGAGGGCAGGATCGACCTCGGCCGCTTCGTGACGAGCACGATCTCGCTCCACGAGGTGCCCGACCGGCTCGCGCGGATCGGCCGGGCCGGCGAGATCCGCGCCGTCGCGCTGCTCTAGCTGTCCGCGGGCTTGCCGAACGCCGCGCGCCGCGCGATGTCGGCGTCGTCCACCATGTGCCCGTCGCGCTCGACGTAGCCGCCCTTGCCGCCGATCGCGAGCACGACGGCCTCGTCCTCGAACGGGTTCGAGATCTTCCGCGGCGTCGTCGACTCGGCGTGGAAGAGGCCCCCTTCGCCGAGCTCGCGCGTCTCGCCGTCGACCTCGACCTCGACCCGCCCGCGGTGGACGAAGTAGAGCTCGTCCTGGGTGTCGTGGTAGTGGAGGAAGCCGTCGTGGCCCGGTGCGAGCACGAGCGCGTTGATCCCGAACGCGGTCACGCCGAGCACGCCGCGGATCTTGCGGAAGCCCGGCCCCTCCCCGAGCTCGTCGAGCGACGAGAACGCGTGGCTCACTTCGACTCCACTCCCGTGCAGGCGGCGGAGGTCGGGGCGAGCGGCAGCCGGCCGAGCAGCTCGGCCAGCGTCTCGCGCTCGGAAGCCTCGAAGCTGGAGCCGAACAGCTCCTCGACGTCGGCGAGGTGGGCCTTCTGCGCGGTCTCGAACTTCGAGACGCCGGACGCCGTGAGGACGGCCCACGTGACGCGGGCGTCCTCCTCGCAGCGCTGCTTCGCCACCCAGCCGGCGCACTCGAGGCCGTCGAGCAGGCGCGTGATCCCGGATGCCGTGAGAAGCACGGTGCGCGCGATGTCGATCCGCCGCATCCGGCGCTCGGGCGCGAAGTAGAGCTGCACGAGCACGTCGTAGTCGCTCAGCGTCAGCCCGTGCCGGGCCTCGAGACGCGTCGAGAGCTCCCGCGTGATCGCAGCATGGGCGCGCAGGAAGCGGATCCAGGCCGCCATCCCCGGCTCGAGACTTTGTTGTGCGGTCAATACTTGACTAGACAATCTTCTCTCGCTAACATAGTTGACGACTCAAGTATAGCCACTGCCACTCAGGAGGCAAGTATCGCAATGTCAGTCGTCGAATCCACCACCACGCTCGCCCCGGCCGGCACCTGGAACGCCGATCCCGTCCACTCCGACATCTCGTTCGAGGTCGCATACGCGGGCGTCAACACGTTCCGCGGCAGCTTCACCGACTTCCGCGCCACGCTCGCCGGCGGCGAGGAGCCGACGCTCGAGGGCGCGGCGAAGGTCGCCAGCGTGGACGTCAAGGACGAGCAGCTCAACGGCCACCTGCAGACGCCGGACTTCTTCGACGCGCAGCGGTTCCCGGAGATCGGGTTCCGCGCCTCCGAGCTGCGCAAGCTCGACGGCGGCCGCGTCGAGGGCCGGGGCGAGCTGACGATCAAGGGCGCCACCCGGCCGATCGAGCTCAACGGCACGATCGCGGAGACGCCGAGCGTCGATCCGTTCGGCCGCGAGCGCCTCGGCCTCCGGCTCGAGGCGACCATCGACCGCACCGACTTCGGGGTCAGCTGGAACGCGCCGAACCAGGGCGGCGGCGACTACCTCGGCACGGAGGTCACGCTGATCGCCGAGCTCGCGCTCGTCAGGGCGGACGCGTAGCCATGCAGATCCTGGCGGTCTCCGGGAGCCTCCGGGCCGACTCGTACAACACGACCCTCCTGCGCGCAGCTCTCGAGCTCGCGCCGGAGGGCGTGGAGCTCGAGCTGTGGGACGGGATCGGCGAGCTGCCGATCTACGACCAGGATCTCGAGGAGCGCCGGCCGCCGGCATCCGTCCGCCGCCTGCGTGAGGACTGGGCGGCGGCGGACGCGATTCTGTTCTCCACGCCCGAGTACAACGGCTCCGTGCCCGGCGGCCTGAAGAACGCGATCGACTGGGCCTCCCGCCCGAGGCTCGAGTCGGTTCTGGCGAACCGGCCGGTGGCGGTCGTGGGCGCGAGCACGGGCCGGTTCGGCGCGCTCTGGGCGCAGACCGACCTGAAGAGGATCCTCGGCGCCGCCGGCTCGAGGGTCGTCGGCGGCGAGATCCCGGTCGCGCGCGCACACGAGCGCTTCGAGGCGGACGGCACGCTTGCTCGACTCCGAGCTGCTCGATGCAGCTGCGCCTGCACCTCGAGGCGCTCGCCGCCGAGGCGCCGCCGCCGAGACGCGCATCGCGGCCTGAGCCGGAACGAAGAGGGGCCCCTTCCGGGGCCCCTCGACTCGGCTACCAGCTCGCATTTGGCAGAGGCGCTTTCCTGCTCCGGCGAATGCCGGGCGGCGCGGAACGCGTCGTCCCCCACGCTGGCTAGGCGGTTCCCCGTAGGTCCCGGGGACAGCACCTCTACCGGCTGGTACCTCCACTGCCCGTACTGTCTGAAATCACTGCCGGACCACCTCCTTTCCGCGGTACCGGCACGATATCGAACTGGACGGCTACCGCAAGACGACGCTCAGCTCGAGCCCGCGATCGAGCGGAAGGGTGAGGCTCTCGAGCGTCGGATCGGCCTGTCGGGCCGCCGAGTAGCGCGCGAGCGGGTCGGGATGCGAGAGCACGTTGTCCGCCACGACCAGGGCGCCCGGCTCGAGCTTCGGGCGCGCGAGGCGGAACAGCTCCTCGTAGTCCTCCTTCTCGGCGTCGATGAAGACGACGTCGAAGACGTCGTCGATTCCGTGGAGCCGCTCGAGGGCGTCGCCCTCGACGAGCCGCGCCCACTCGGCGAGCCCGGCCTCCTCCACGTTTCGGTGCCACGCCTCGATCTTGCGCGGATCGTGCTCGACCGAGAGGACACGCCCGCCCAGGTGGCGAACGCCGGCGGCGAGCCAGATCGTCGAGTAGCCGCGCGAGCCGCCGAGCTCGAGCACCTCGCAGTCGGTCTGCGGGGCGACGAGCGCAAAGAGGAGGCGGCCGGTGGTCGGCGCGACCTGGCGGGACGCGCTCCGACTGCTGAAGCCCGCGCTCGCGCTCGTCCGCATCCTCCCGCTCGAGGCGCTCCAGCACCGCGCGAACCCGGTCGTCGAGCATCGGTCGACCCTATCCTTCCGATGTGCGCGCCGAGCTGACGATCGAGATCGAGCGGACGCCGGAGGACGTGTTCTCGTTCCTCACCGACGTCTCGAACCTCATCGAGTGGCAATCCGGCGTGCACTCGGCGGAGATCGCGGGCGGGGGCGAGCCGCGGGCCGGCGCACGGATCGCCGAGTCGCGGCACCTGCTCGGCCGCGAGCTCTCGACGACGCTCGAGATCGCGGAGTACGAGCCGCCGCGACTGTTCACGCTGCGGGCGCTCGACAGCCCGGTGCCCTTCACCGTGCGTCACGAGCTGGAGCCGGCGGGCGAGGGGACGCGCCTGACCGTCACCGGCGAGGGCGACGTCGGACTGCTGCCCGGCTTCGCCGCCGGGATCATGGGCCGTCGGGCCGAGAAGCAGCTCCGCAGGGACTTCGAGCGGCTGAAGCGCCTGCTCGAGAGATAGCTCGCACGTGCTGCCAGGCTCGCGCGCTCTGCCTCGACGGCCTCCCGCACCCAGCAGTCCGCACGGTGATCGTCGACGACGCCGCACGCCTGCAGCGAGGAGTAGACGGTCGTCGGGCCGACGAAGCGGAACCCGGCCGCCTTCAGCCGCTTCGAGAGCTCGCGCGATGCCGGGCTCTCGGCGATCCACTCCTCGGGCGCAGGCCCGTCGCGGCGGTACTCCCAGACCAGCTCGTGCAGCGGCGTCCCCGCCTCGCGCAGCGCCAGCGTCGCGCGCGCGTTCGCGACGGCCGCCTCGATCTTGCCTCGGTGCCGCACGATCCGCGCATCGGCGACCAGCCGCTCGACGTCGCGCTCCCCGAAGCGCGCCACCCGGTCGGGATCGAAGCCGGCGAACGCGGCGCGGAAGCCCTCGCGCTTGCGCAGGATCGTCAGCCAGGAGAGCCCGGACTGGAAGCCCTCGAGGCAGAGCCGCTCGTAGATGCCGCGCTCGTCGCGCACCGGTCGACCCCACTCCTCGTCGTGGTAGGCGGCGTAGAGCGGGTCGCTCGTCGGCCAGCAGCGCTGCGGCTCAGTCGCCAAGGTCGACCCGCACGACGCCGTCGACGATCGCGACCGGGTACGTGTCGACCGGCTCGAAGGCGGGGAGCGTCAGCGCCTTGCCCGTCGCGAGGTCGAACTGGGCGCCGTGGCGCGGGCAGATCACCCGGCACGTGTCCTCGTCCCAGTCGCCCTCGCACAGCGGGCCGTCGTCGTGCGAGCAACGATCCTCGATCGCGTAGAGGGAGCCGCCGCAGTTGTAGACGCCGACGACGAGGCTGCCCGGACTGGACGATCTTGACCGAGCCCGGAGGGAGCTCGTCCTCGGGCGCGACGTCCAGCGCCGCCACGCTACGAGAGTTCCAGCTCGTCGAAGCCGGCGAGTCCCTCGGGGAGCGGCGTCCCCTTCGCCTTGTGCAGAGCGACCTTGAGGGTCGTCAGGCCGAGCATCGCGCACTTGAGCCGCACCGGCGAGAGCGGGATCCCGAGCTGCTCGAGCAGCTCGTCCTTGTCGATCGTCGCCAGGTCGGTCGCCGTGCGGCCGGCCGCCATCTCGGTGAGCATCGAGGTCGCCGCCTGGGAGATCGCGCAGCCGCGGCCCGAGAACTTGACCTCCTCGACCGTCTCCCCGTCCTCGGCGAACGCGACGTAGATCGAGACCTCGTCGCCGCAGAGCGGGTTCTGACCCTCGGCCTCCGCGTCGGCCGGGTCGAGCACGCCGTGCCCGCGCGGGTTCTTGTAGTGGTCGAGGATGACCTCGCGGTACATCTGCTCGAACTCGTTCATCAGGCGAACACCTTACGCACGGTGTGCAGGCCCTCGACGAGCTGGTCGATCTCCTCGGGGATGGTGTAGAGGTAGAAGCTCGCGCGATTCGTCGCGGCGACGCCGAGCTTCTGCATCAGCGGCTGGCAGCAGTGGTGGCCGGCGCGGATGGCGACGCCCTGCATGTCGAGGATCTGGGCGACGTCGTGCGGGTGGATGCCGTCGAGGTTGAAGGAGACGATCCCGGCGCGGCGCTCTGCCGGCGGGCCGTAGAGCTCGATCCCGGGGATCTCGCCCAGCTGCCCGAGCGCGTACGCCGCGAGCTCGTGCTCGTAGGCCTCGATCGCGTCGAGGCCGACGGCGTTCAGGTAGTCGATCGCCGCGCCGAGCCCGACCGCCTCCGCCATCGGCGCGGTGCCGGCCTCGAACTTGTGCGGCAGCTCGCCCCACGTCGTCCGGTCGAGCCGCACCGAGCTGATCATGTGCCCGCCGGTGAGGAAGGGGTCCATCGCCTGCAGCAGCGCGCTGCGCCCCCAGAGCGCACCGACGCCGCTGGGGCCGCACATCTTGTGGCCGGAGATCGCGAGGAAGTCGACGTCGAGCGCCTGCACGTCGAGCGCCATGTGCGGCGCCGCCTGGGCCGCGTCGCAGACGAAGAGCGCGCCCTGCTCGTGCGCCCACGCGACGAGCCGCTCGACCGGGTTGATCGTTCCGAGCGAGTTCGAGACGAGGTTCGTCGCGACGACCTTCACCGTCCCCTTCGCGGCGACCGCGTCGAGCCCGGACAGGTCGAGCTCGCCGTGCCCGTCGAGCGGCAGCATCTCGAGGCTCGCCCCGGTCTTCCCGGCGATGAACTGCCAGGGGACGAAGTTCGAGTGGTGCTCGAGCTCGGTGACGACGGCGAGGTCGCCGGGCCCGAGGTTCGACATGCCCCACGCGTAGGCGATGAGGTTGATCGCCTCGGTCGCGTTGCGGACGAAGATCACCTCGTGCGCGTGCGGCGCGTTCACGAGGGCGCGCACCTGCTCGCGCGCGTGCTCGAGCCCCTCGGTCGCGCGCTCGGCGAGCTCGTAGACGCCGCGGTGGACGTTCGCGTACGACGTCTCGTAGAAGCGGTTCATCGCCTCGAGCATCTGCCGCGGCTTCTGCGAGCTGGCGGCGGAGTCGAGGAACGCGAGCGGCTTGCCGTGGCTCTTCTGCTCGAAGATCGGGAAAGTCGCGCCGCAGCGCGTGCGCGTCGAGCTTCGTGCCTCCGGTCACCGCCACGAGGTCATCGTAGTTGCTCACATCGGGCTCTCATCGGCCGCCGGAATACTCGCCCGCGTGGCTCAGGAGTCCCGGATCGAGCGCGCCCGGGCGCGGACGCGGACGGCCAAGGTCGCCCTCGGCGCGCTGACGACGCTCGTCTTCGGCGTCGCCTTCGTCGGCGCGAAGACGCATGCGCCCGGCCACACGAAGCACCGCGGCGAGGCCGCTCGGGGCCCCCGTCTCCTTCGAGCAGGCCGTGCGTTCGAGCGCGCTCCAGGGCGGCGCGATCGCTCCGCCCGTCCAGCCCCCGTCGGTGGTGACCAGCACCTCGTGAGCGTCCACCGGTTCCGCGCCATGGGCTGCGAGGTGGTCGTGTCCGGATGCGACCCGGACGGGGTCGCCGCCGTGTTCTCACGCTGGGACGCGGCCTTCAGCCGCTTCCTGCCGGAGAGCGAGCTCTCCCGCGTCAACGCCTCGCCGCAGGCGGCCGTGCGCGTCTCGCCTCTCTTCGCGCGGGCGCTCCGCGTCGCGCTCGGAATCGCCGGGGAGACGAACGGGCTCGTCGACCCGACTCTCGGGGCAGCGCTCGAGCATGCGGGCTACGACCGCGACTTCGACGCGCTGCCGCCGGACGGGCTGCTCGGGCCGG
The DNA here is from genome assembly GCA_963746895.1 of uncultured Actinomycetes bacterium. Taxonomy (GTDB): domain Bacteria; phylum Actinomycetota; class Thermoleophilia; order Gaiellales; family Gaiellaceae; genus Palsa-739. The sequence continues at coordinate 436,741 of CAVVDI010000005.1, forward strand.
CCGTCCCCTCGCGCCTGCGCGAGGTGCGGCTGGACGGAGAGATCCTCCGCCGGCCGCCGGGACTGCTGCTCGACCTGAACGGCGTCGTCAAGGCGCTCGCCGTCGACGAGGCGGCGTCGCTGCTCGCGGGGGACGGGTTCGTCTCGGCGGGCGGCGATCTCGCGACGCGCGGCCCGGTCGACGTCGGGCTCCCCGGTGGCGGCTCGATCAGCGTCGTCCGCGGCGGGCTCGCCACGAGTGGCGTCGCCTCGCGGCACTGGCGGCGCGGCGGTCGCGAGCAACACCACCTGATCGATCCGCGCACGGGCCGTCCCGCCGACTCGCCCTGGCTGCAGGTGACGGTCTCCGGCGCCTCGTGCCTCGCCGCCGACGCGGCCGCCAAGGCCGCGTTCCTGCTCGGGGAGGACGGGCCGGACTGGCTCGACGGACGCGGCCTGCCCGGCCGGTTCGTCGCTCGCGGCGGGTCCGTGGTCGAGACCGAGCTCTGGTCGCGAGCGACGAGGGAGGCCGCCCCGTGCACGTGACCTCGAGCCCGGCGATCTGGTACGCGGCGCGCGCCTCCGGGGTCGCCGCCTACGTCGTCCTCAGCGCCGTCGTCGCGATCGGGATCGGCCTCGGCGGCAAGGCGCAGAGCCGGCGCTGGCCGCGCTTCTCGGTCGAGGATGTCCACCGCTTCGGCGGCCTGCTCGTCGGCTCCCTGATCGGCGTGCACGTGCTCGCCATCGCCGGAGACTCGTTCCTGCCCTTCTCGCTCGGCCAGCTCCTCGTCCCCTTCACCGCGAGCTACCGCCCGCTGTGGACGGGCCTCGGTATCGCCGCCGCCGAGCTCCTGCTCGCGCTCGCGATCACCAACCACTACCGGCGCCGCCTGCCCTACGGGTTCTGGCGCACCGCGCACTACCTCAACTTCGCGATCTGGACGCTCGCGTCGCTGCACGGGCTGTTCGCGGGCACCGACCGGGGCGCGGCCTGGCTCGCGGTCCTCTACGGCGTCTCCGTCGCGACCGTCGTCGCGCTCGCGCTCTGGCGCTTCGGCGGGCTCGTGCTCCGCTCGCCCGGGATCGCGACCGCCGGCTTCGTCACGGTCGTCGGGGTCCCGGCTTTGCTGCTCGGACCGCTGCAGAAGGCTCCCCGCGCGTGGAACGCTGCACGGGTGAGCGAGCCGCTGACCGGGAACGTCGTGCGCAACGGAACGCAGCTGAAGGAGATCGTCTCCTTCGTGGGCAAGTCGGAGAGCCCGCAGAGGCTGCTCGTCCGCGCCGACCTGCTCGTCTCGCCGTCGGCGCTCGACGCCACGTCGCTCCAGCTCGAATATCTCCCGAGCGGCGACGTCTGCCGCGGCCGCGTGACGGCGGTGGGCGGGACGAGCTTCGCCGGCACGTGCCGGCTTCCGAACGGCGACGTGCGCTTCGTCGACGCCAGCTGGGTGCCCTCGGACCAGGGCCCCGGCGTCGTGGGGGAGATCCGCCTGCATGCGTAGCGCGCTCGTCGCCGCGGCCGGCGCCGCGCTGCTCGCCGCCGGCTGCGCCGCCGGCGGCTCGGCGACCGGGGCGACGGCGCGGGGCGCCACGACTCCCGCGACGACGTCCGCGTCCGCTCCGAAGCCCGCCCCGAAGACTCCCGCCGAGCAGGTGCTCGGGCTGCCGCCGCTGAAGCCCGGCCCGGTGCCCGGCTACCTGATGATCGCCGACCGGAACAACAACCGGATCATCATCCTGAACCCGCAGACGAGGAAGATCGTCTGGCGCTTCCCCGGCCCCGGCGACATCAAGCCCGGGCAGTCGTTCCACGATCCCGACGACGCCTTCTTCGCGCCCGGCTACAGGAGCATCACGATCAACGAGGAGTACAACCAGACGATGTCCCAGATCGACCTGAAGACGCACCGGATCGTCTGGTCGTTCGGGCATCCGGGCGTCCGCGGCTCGGCCTACGGGTACCTGTCCAACCCCGACGACGCGTACCTGCTCCCGAACGGGCTCTTCATGGTCGCGGACATCCAGAACTGCCGGGTCCTCTTCGTCAACCGTGCGAAGAAGGTCGTGCGCGAGATCGGCCACGCCGGCTCGTGCGGGCACAACCCGCCGCAGGGGCTCTCCTCGCCGAACGGCGCGACGCCGCTCCCGGACGGCGGCGTGCTCGTGACCGAGATCGGCGGCTGGGTCGACCGGATCTCGAAGAGCGGCCGCCTGCTCTGGACGATCCGCACGCCCACGACCTACCCGTCCGACGCGCAGCTGCTCCCGAACGGCAACGTCCTCGTCGCCGGCTTCAACACGCCGGGGCGCGTCGACGAGATCACGCCCTCCGGTCGGGTCGTGTGGACGTACGCGCCGACCGGGCAGTGGTCGCTCGACCGGCCCTCGCTCGCGGAGCGCTGGCCGAACGGGATGATCGCGATCACCGACGACTGGCACCACCGCGTCGTCGTCGTGAACCCGAAGACGAAGCAGGTCGTCTGGTCGTACGGGCACCTGAACCAGCCGAGCAGCGCGCCGGGCTACCTGAGCAAGCCGGACGGCCTCGACCTCCTGCCCGCGGTTCCGCAGCGGGCGCCGGCGGCCCGGACGACGACGGCGGCGACGACGAGCGCAGCCCCGTCGAGCGCGACGAAGACGGCGCTGCGCGTGACGCGGATCGGGTCGCTGCCGCAGGTGCTCTCGAAGTCGTCCGCGGTCGCGCTCCCCGGTGGGCGGTTGATGGTGCTCGGCGGCTACACGGGCTCCGCCTCCGTCGACACGATCCTGCTCGGGACGCCGTCGCATCTGCGCGTCGCAGGCCGTCTGCCCGTGGCGGGCCACGACGCCGCGGCAGTGCTCCTCGGCGGCAAGGTGCTCCTCTTCGGCGGCGGCGAGGCCACCTCGGTTCCGGCGGTCACGCGGGTCGATCCGGCCACCGGGAGAGCCGCCACGGCGCCCTCGCTCGACGAGGCCCTCTCGGATCTCGGGGCGGTCGTGATCGGCGGCCACGCCTACCTCGTCGGTGGCTACACCGGCTCGCAGTACGCCTCCGCCGTTCTCCGCTACCTCCCGAGCGGGCGGACGAGGACCGTCGCCCGGCTGCCGGACGGGACGCGCTACGCAGGCGTCGCCGCGATCGGGAGCACGATCTACGTCGCCGGCGGGATCACGACGAGCGGCACGAGCTCGGCCGTCTACGCCGTCTCGCTGCACGGGGCCGTGCGGCGGATCGGGACCCTGCCCGCGCCGGAGGCGCACGGCGCCATGGCGGCCCTCGGTGGACGGCTCTACCTCGTCGGCGGCCGCAGGGTGCTCGCGATCGACCCGCATTCGGGCCGGACGTCGGTGGCCGCGACGCTGCCGGCCTCGCTCGCCGATCCCACGGCGACCGTCGTCGGGCGCCGGATCGTGGTCACCGGCGGCGGCACGAGCTCCGTCTGGTCGCTCGACCCGAAGGGCTAGCGCCCGGCCCCGGACGTACCTGCGGCCGGCAGGCGTGCGAAGGCTGCGTTCTCCCAGGCGACCCCGCACGGCGCACGCGACTCGAGCGCGAGCCCCTCGCGCTCCGCGGCGGCCACCACCGAGGCGACCGGGTGCGCGTACGTGCGGAAGCCGCAGCCGGTGAGGCGCAGCCAGAGGTTGATCGCGCGGACGCCCAGCCGGATCAGCGCCCGCTCGCGCGGGTAGGTGAGCACGAGCCTCGTCCGGGCGTGGGCGGCCGCCGTGGCGACGAGGGCGTCGGCGTCGGGGTAGCAGCAGACGACGCGGTGCAGGACGACGACGTCGTGCGGCTCGACGAGGCCGGCCTCCTCCACGAAGTCGCCGACGCGGCGCTCGACTCGCTCGGCCAGGTGGTGCTCGGCGAGCAGCGCGCGGGCGGAGTCCTCGTAGCCGCCGGAGAGCTCGACGTTGGTGGCCCGCGAGGCGCCGCGCTCGAGCAGCTCGAGCCCCAGCGTGCCGAGCCCGCCGCCGACGTCGAGCACCGTCGCGTCGGCGAGGGGGCCGGCCAGGTCGACCAGGCCGCGGGCGGTGCGCGGCAGCCCGCGGCGGCGGTAGCGGCCCGCCTCGCGCCGGGCGACCCGCCGGTTGAAGAGGCGCCGGTACTCCGACGGAGGCGGCGTGCACCCGGGGCAGCTCACGGCGCAAGCCTATGTCGTAGGGCGTGGCTCCTCGGGACACGTCCCGTGCCTGGCACCGGACGCGTCCTCGGGTGACGTGTCGCCGAGGGGCGGGGTTGCTCACGCCGCTTCCTGTGTGGGCCCGCGGCAGCGCCCGTCTGTCCGACGCGACCGGAGTCGCACCGGACGGCAAGCCCGTCTCGCTATCGTCGATCCCCGCATGAGCAGCGAATACGTCTTCACGATGTACCGGGTCGACAAGTTCTACGGCCCCGACCGCCAGGTGCTCGGGAACATCTCGCTCTCCTTCATCCCGGGCGCCAAGATCGGCGTGCTCGGCCCGAACGGCGCCGGCAAGTCGACGCTGTTGCGGATCATGGCCGGCGCGGAGGAGCCCTCCTCGGGCGCGGCCGAGCTCGCGCCGAACGCGACCGTCGGCCTGCTCGAGCAGGAGCCGTGGCTCGACCCGGCCAAGGACGTGCGCGGCAACGTCGAGGACGGCGTCCGCCCGCTGCGCGACCTGCTCGACCGCTTCAACGAGATCTCCGCCGCCTTCGCCGTGCCGGACGCGGACTTCGACGCGCTGCTCGCGGAGCAGGCGACGGTGCAGGACGCGATCGACCGCGCCGACGCCTGGCAGCTCGACGACCACCTCGACCACGCGATGGACGCTCTCCGGCTGCCGGAAGGCGACCGCGACGTCGAGACGCTCTCCGGCGGCGAGCGCCGCCGTGTCGCGCTCTGCCGGCTGCTCCTCTCGGCCCCCGACCTGCTCCTGCTCGACGAGCCGACGAACCATCTCGACGCGGAGTCGGTCCTCTGGCTCGAGCGCTTCCTCGGGGACTACAAGGGCACCGTCGTCGCCGTCACGCACGACCGCTACTTCCTCGACAACGTCGCCGGCTGGATCCTCGAGCTCGACCGCGGTCGCGGCATCCCCTTCCGTGGCAACTACTCCTCCTGGCTCGAGCAGAAGCAGGACCGGCTCGCCGCCGAGGAGAAGCAGGAGTCGGCCCGCCGGCGCACGCTCGCGCGCGAGCTCGAGTGGGTGCGCATGAGCCCGCGCGCCCGGCACGCGAAGTCGAAGGCGCGCCTCGGCGCCTACGAGCGTCTGTTCGCAGAGGAGCAGAACGTGAAGCTCGATCGGGTCGAGATCCACATCCCCCCGGGGCCGCGCCTCGGCGACCTCGTGATCGAGGCCGAGGGCGTGCGCAAGGGCTTCGGCGACCGCCTGCTCGTCGGCGACCTCACCTTCTCGCTCCCGCCGGCCGGGATCGTCGGCGTGATCGGCCCGAACGGCGCCGGCAAGACGACCCTCTTCCGCATGATCGCCGGAGAGGAGGCGCCGGACGGCGGCGTGCTCCGGGTCGGCGACACGGTCCAGCTCGCGTACGTCGACCAGTCGCGCGCCGACCTCGACCCGGCGGGCACGGTCTGGAAGGAGATCAGCGGCGGGCACGACACGATCGAGCTCGGCAAGCGGGAGGTCAACTCGCGCCAGTACACCTCGTGGTTCAACTTCAGGGGATCCGACCAGCAGAAGCGCGTCGGCGACCTCTCGGGCGGCGAGCGCAATCGCGTCCATCTCGCGAAGCTGCTCCGCTCGGGCGGCAACGTCCTCCTGCTCGACGAGCCGACGAACGATCTCGACATCGACACCCTGCGCGCGCTCGAGGAGGCGCTGCTCGACTTCGCCGGCTGCGCCGTCGTCATCACGCACGATCGCTGGTTCCTCGACCGCGTCGCGACGCACATCCTCGCCTTCGAGGGCGACAGCGAGACGACGTGGTTCGAGGGCTCCTGGGGCGACTACGCCGAGTGGGTCAAGGAGACGAAGGGCCCCGAGGCGCTCGAGCCGCACCGGATCAAGTACAAGCCGCTCGTCCGCGGCTAGGCCGGCGGCGTTCGTCGGTCCGCCGCCCCGTCCGTCCGCCCGAGCTGCGGCGCGGCCATCGGGAATCCGCCTGCGGATCAGGGCAGCCGCGGCGCCCAGAGCGCCGAGACGAGCCCGGCGAGCACGAGCAGTGCGGCTGCGGCGGCGACGAACTCGTCCGTGATCTCGACCCGGCCGGGCGTGCGGCCGAGGCTGGAGCCGAGCTTCGAGTACGCCGCCTCCACCGCTCCGGCCGTTCTTGCGCGATAGAACGTGCCGCCGGTCAGGTTCGCGATCGCGCGCAGGGTGGCCGGGTCGGGGGAGAGGCCGCGGTTGCCGAGGCCTCCGCCGCCGAAGAAGCCGCCGCCTCCGCCGCCCCCGAAGAGGCCTCCGCCGCCCCGCAGCGTCGTGTCGCCGGTGGTCCCGAGCGCGACCGTGTAGACGGGGAAGCCGGCCTGCTTGGCGAGCGCCGCCCCCTCGAGCGGCTGGAGGATCCCGCGCGTCTGGTGCCCGTCCGAGAGGAACAGGATCGAGACCAGCGTGCTCGCGGGCCCGGCCGCGACCTGCAGCGCGGCGAGGCTCCTCGCCGCCGGCGCTGCCGTCTTCTGGTCGCTGCCGGTGATCTCCTGGCCGAGCTGGACGGCGGTCTGGAGCGCGTCGCCGATCGCGGTGCCGCCGAAGCCCTCCATCATCCCGGCGTCGTCGACCGCCTGCGCGACGAGGGCATGGTCGGCGGTGGGCGGCGTCGCCACCTGCGCCTCCGCCGCGAAGAGCACGAGGCCGACCCGGACGCGCTTCGGCACCTTGTCGAGGAACGCGTGCAGCGCCTTCTGCGCCGCGGCGAGCCGGGTGGGCTTGACGTCCTCGGCCTGCATCGACCCCGAAACGTCGAGGACGAGGATGACGGCGGCCCGGTCGCTGCCGACGTCGCGGGTCACGTGGGGGCGCGCGACCGCGACGCAGAGGGCGGCGAGGGCGAGCAGGAAGAGAGCCGGCGCGACGTGCCTGCGCCAGGAGCGCGGCGGCGCGAGCGTCGCCAGCAGGTCGACGTTCGTGAAGCGGACCGCGTAGCGCATCCGGCGCCGCTGGACGAGCCACCAGCCTGCGAGCGAGGCCGGGACGACGAGCAGGAGCAGCAGCAAGGCCGGGTTCGAGAAGCTCACGAGCCGCTCGCACAGGTCAGGTCGATCTGCACGACGGTGCGCGTTCCGGCGACGGCGCGTCCGGCCCGGAGCACGAGCGCCACCTTGCCGCTCGCCGCCTTGCCCGTCACGTGGACGGCCGAGGCGAGCGCCCGCGTCGGCGGCTCCGCACCGTAGAAGCCGACGGCGTGGCTCGCCGCGACGAGCTCCTCGCCGGCCTTGCACGAGCGCGACACGCGGCGCGTCGAGCCCGCGCGGAGCGCGACCTCGCTCGCGCGCACGACCGTCGGCCGTCCGGGCGGGAACACCCGGCGCGCGGTCGGCACGCGGCTGCCGCCGCCGGTCGCCGGGATGCATCCGACGTGCGGCCGGAAGCTCGCCGCCGGGTCGCGGCCGGTCGACAGCCGTCCGAGGAAGTCGGCGGTCGTGGAGGTGCTGACGCCGGGATTGACCGGGCTGCCGAGGGTGGCCCGGAAGACGAGGTCGAGCGCGCGGTTCGTCAGCTCCGCGTCGAGGCCCCCGACGATGAAGCCTCCGCGCGGGCAGGCGAGCTGCCACTGCGTCTCGGTGCGCGAGGCGACAGCACCCAGGGGCCGGCAACGGGGACGCAGACCTGGAAGCCCTTGCATTCGTTCGTCGCTCCGGCGGTAGCGGCCGCGGCGAGTGCGGCAGCGCAGGCGGCGGCGAGGACGAGAGCGAGGCGCCTCACGGGACGACCCGCCGGAACCAGATGCTCGAGAGCACACCGCCGGCGAGCAGGAGCACGATCGCCCCGCCCGCGAACAGGTTGGTGATCTCGCGGCTCTTCGTCGTGTGGCCGATCCGCGTCGCCAGCTTCTCGTAGACGGCGGCGAGCGTCTTCGCGTCCCGGGCTCTGTAGAAGGTGCCGCCGCTCGTCCGCGCGATCAGCTGCAGCGTCGCCGGCTTCGCCGGGACGCGGATCTGCTCCGTGTAACCGCCGACGAGCTTCGCCGTGACGACGCCCGTCGCGGTCCCGACCAGCACCGTCGAGACCGGGACGTGCAGCGCCTTCGCCCTCCGCGCGGCCGCCTGCGGGGTCGTCCGGCCGCCGTCTCGCGCACCGTCCGAGATCACGAGCACCGTGGTCGGCGGGACGACGCCCTCCACCTTCTGCTGGCTCTGCCCGAGCCGCGCGGCGAGCAGGACCGCGTCGCCGATCGCCGTCCCCTCGCCGGTCTTCAGCTCCCGCAGCCCGTGCCGGAGGAGGTCGCGGTCGCGGGTCGGCGGCACGGCGACGAAGGCGTGGCTGCCGAAGCTGACGAGTCCGACGCTGTAGCGGTCGGGGATCTCGTCGAGGAAGCGGCTCGCCGTCGAGACCGCGGCGTAGAGGCGCGTCGGCGTCACGTCCTGGGCGCCCATCGAGCGGGACGTGTCGATCGCGAGGACGACGGTCGCGTCCTTCCGCTGCTCGGTCAGCGTCGCGTGCGGGCGTGCCATGCCGACGATCAGCGCGGTGAGCCCCAGCAGGAGCAGCGCGGCCGGGACGAGGCGCAGCCGGCCCGGCGTCCGCTCGACGAGGCCGGGCAGGAGCCCCGGGCTCGCGAAGCGCTCCGCCCCGGCCCGCCGCCTGCGCTCCAGCACGGCCCAGGCGGCGACGAGCAGCGGCACGGCCGCGAGCGCGACGAGTGCGAGGGGTCGGGCGAACGTCACCGCTTCCTCTTCCGGAGGAAGCCGGCGAGCGCCCGCAGCCAGTCGCCCTCGGTCGAGAGCACCACGTGCGGGACGCCGAGCGCCGACAGCACCCGCGCGACCCCGGTCCGCTCCTCGGCCGCGGCGGCCGCGAAGCGCTCGCGCAGGGCGCTGCTGCGCGTGTCGACACGCACCTGGCGGCCGGTCTCGGGGTCGACGAGCCAGACGTCGCCGACGTCGGGGAGCTGCTGCTCTCGCGGGTCGCGGATCTCGACCGCGAGGACGTCGTGGCGCGGCAGCAGCCGCAGTAGCGGCGCCCGCCAGTCGAGCGGCCCCCGGAAGTCGGAGACGACCGCGACGAGGCCGCGCTGCCGCGCCGTCGCGGCCGTGCGGGAGAGGGCGGCTCCGAGCGAGGTCGTCCCGACCTGCTCCGGCTCCTCCTCCTCGCGCAGCGCGGCGAGCAGGCCGACGAGTCCGCGCCGCCCCTGCGCGGGCGGCAGCGTCCGCGGGTTGCGGTCGCCGAACGTGAGCAGGCCGAGCCGGTTGCCGCGACGCGTCGCGAGGTGCCCGATCGCGAGCGCGACTCCGGCCGCCGTGTCGGCCTTGCGCCGGTCGGCCGTCCCGAACTGCATCGAGGGCGACGTGTCCAGCACGAGCCAGGTCACGAGGACCCGCTCGGCGAGATGGACGCGCACGTGCGGCGTCCCCGTCCGCGCCGTGACGTTCCACTCGAGCATCCGCACGTCGTCGCCAGGTGCGTAGGGGCGCACCTGTGCCAGCTCGATCCCGTCGCCGTGGCGGGAGGAGCGGTACTCGCCGGCGAGCATCCCCTCGATCCGCCGGCCGACGTCGATCTGGAGCGCGCGGAGCAGCGCCGTCGGCAGCGCGCCCGGTCCGGGCCGGGCCGGATCGTGCGCAGGGCTCACGCGACAGCCGGCCTCGCCGGGCTCACCTCCGGCACGGGCACCGTCGCGAGCACGCGGTCGAGGATCGAGTCCTCGCTCACGTTCTCGGCCAGAGCCTGGTAGCTGAGCACGAGCCGGTGCCGGAGCGCGTCCTTCGCGAGCGCCCGCACGTCGCCCGCGGTGACGTAGTCGCGGCCGCGGAGCAGCGCCAGGGCGCGGGCGGCCTGCGTCACGCTGATCGGCCCGCGCGGGCTCGCGCCGTACTCGACGTAGCCGGCGAGGTCGGTGAGCCCGGCGGCGACCGGATCGCGCGTGGCCGTCGCGAGCGCCACCGCGTAGGACACGAGAGCCGGGTCGACGTACACCTCGAAGACGGCCCGCTGCAGCCGGCGCAGCTCGTCGAGCGAGAGCACCTCGCGGAGCTCGGGCGCCGGAACCAGCTGCCGCTGCACGATCGTCAGCTCCTCGTCGTGCTCGGGGTAGCCGATGAGGATCTTGAGCATGAAGCGGTCGACCTGCGCCTCGGGGAGCGGATACGTCCCCTCCGACTCGATCGGGTTCTGGGTCGCCATCACGAGGAACGGCTCGGGCACGGGGTAGGTCGTGTGCGCGATCGTGACGTGGCGCTCCTGCATCACCTCGAGCAGCGCCGACTGCACCTTCGCCGGCGCACGGTTGATCTCGTCGGCGAGCAGGAAGTTGCAGAAGACCGGGCCGAGCTCGGTGTCGAAGCTCCCCTGGTCGGCGCGGTAGATCCGCGTGCCGACGAGGTCGGCGGGGACGAGGTCGGGCGTGAACTGGATGCGCGAGAAGGAGCCGCCGAGCACGCCGGCCGTCGTCTTGATCGTCAGCGTCTTCGCGAGCCCGGGGACGCCTTCGATCAGCAGGTGCCCTTGCGCGAGCAGGCAGACGAGCACCCGCTCCAGCATCGCATCCTGCCCCGCGATCACGCGCCGGATCTCGAAGAGCGCCTGCTCGAGCCGGTCGCTCACTTCGTCGGGGGACAGCGGCGGACGATCCTCCTGCTCGGTCACGGGCACCTCCCGGTCGGTGGAGCCGGGGATTGTCGCAGTCGAATCTAAGCGCCGGGTGAGCGGGTGTCTTCGGTCACGCTCTCGTGACGGTGCTTCGGCATGCCGAAGCACCGTCACGGAAGCACCGTCACGGATGTGTCGCTCGCGGTGAGCCGGTGCTGTGAATGCGCTCGGAGCCGCGACACGCTACGCTCGCGGCGTGGAGGAGGTCGCACCGGGGCTCTGGCACTGGAAGGCGCTTCGCGAGTCGATCCGGAGCGAGGTCAGCTCGTACTACCTCGCCGCCGAGCGCGTCGTGCTCGACCCGATGCTCCCCGAGGAGGGGCTCGACTGGTTCGAGGAGCACGGGCGGCCGGAGCACGCGGTTCTCACGTGCCGCCACCACGACCGCGACGCCTGGGCGCTCCGCGAGGCGTTCGGCTGCACCATCCACATCGTCGCGAGCGGCGCGCACGAGCTGGAAGGACGCGGGCCGTACGAGACCTTCGCCTGGGGCGACGAGCTCCCGGGCGGGCTCCATGCCGAGGAGGTGGACGCGATCAGCCCCGACGAGACCGCGCTCTTCATCCCGGCTCACCGGCGCGCTCGCCCTCGCCGACGGCGCCGTCCGCTGGCCGGGGCGCGAGGGCCTGAGCTTCGTCCCCGACGACTTCATGGACGATCCCGAGCGCACGAAGGCGGGGCTGCGCGCGGCGTTCCGGCGTCTCCTCGAGCTCGACTTCGACCTGCTCCTGCTCGCGCACGGCGGGCCGGTGACCGAGGGCGCGAAGGACGAGCTGCGCGCCCTCGTCGAGTCGGCCGACTAGGCGGCGAGCAGCTCGACGGTGTCGGAGAAGCTCCCGAGCAGCGCCGGGAAGTCGAACTCCGGCAGCTGCGCCAGCGACTCGACCGGGAAGTGGCCCTCGTAGAGCGGGTAGAAGCCGCCCGGCGGCGCCGGCAGGACGTGGATACCGGTCAGCCCCGCCTCGCGATACGCGTCGATGCGCGCGCGAACCCGGTCGGCGCTGCCGGCCAGCACCAGCGAGGCCGCCATCTCGTCGGTGACCAGCCCGACGGCGCCGCGCAGGTCGCCGGCCCGCACGCGCTCGCCGATCGCCTCCGCCTCCGCGCCGAAGCCGGCGGCGCGGGCGCTCTCGAGATACGCCGGCGCCGAGCCGAGGGCGCTGGCGAACATCATCACCTGGCCCTTAGCGAGCTCGAGGCCGCTCTCGTCCCGGGTCACGACCGCCGGGAAGCCGACGGTCGCGTCGAAACCCTCGAGGGAGCGTCCGGCGCGCTCCGCGCCGCGGCGGAGCGCCGGCATCGTCACGTCGCGGACGTACTCGAGCGAATGGAACCAGCCGACGATCCCGTCGGCCAGCTCGCCCGCGAGCTCGACCATGCGCGGCCCGTTCGCAGCGACGTAGATCTTCGGCAGCGGCTGCGGCAGCTCCATGTCCAGGTGAAAGTCGCGCACGGAGAAGATCTCGCCCTCGTGTGACACGAGCGCGCCCGTGAACGCCGAACGCAGGATCGTCAGGTAGTCGCGCATCGCTTCGACCGGCTTCCGGTACTCCTGGCCGTGCCAGCTGCGCACGTAGCCGCGCGCCTGCACGCCGAGCCCGAGCAGCAGCCGACCGCCGGACAGCTGGTGCAGCGTCGCCGCCTGCAGCGCCATCGTCACCGCCGAGCGCGACCAGATCCCGACGACGCCGGTGCCGATGCCGACCCGCTCGGTCCGCAACGAGGCCGCCGTCGCCGGGCCGAACGAGTCGGCGAAGGTGATCTCCGGGAACCAGCAGCTTCGGAAGCCCGCCTCCTCGGCCCGGACCGCGACGTCGATCGCGAGCGGTGCCGGCAGGGCGGTCAGGAAGAGTCCGAGGCCGTTGTCGTCTGCCACGCGCCGACGCTATCCGACGGGATCGGAGGCGTCCAGCGGAGCGCATCCCCTCCGACGGTGCTTCGGCATGCCGAAGCACCGTCGCGGATGTGTGACGAGCCGTGCACGCTTGCCACTAGGCGAAGCGCAGGCCGTGGCGTTCGACGAGGCCGGGCACGGAGTCGAAATCCAGCTCGAGCCCCCAGCGTGCGGCCACCTCGCCGAAGGCCGCCGATCCGGCCCCCGCTCGGCCAGCACGGGCGCCACCTCGCGGAAGGAGTTCTCGAAGCCTGCCGGCGAGATCAACTCGAGCAGGCGCAGCGGATCGTCGCCGGCGTTCCAGAACGCGTGCGGGATTCCGCGCGGCTTGAAGACGAGCTCGCCCGGGCCTGCCTCGAGCGTCTCCTCCCCGAGCTGGACGCCGAGTCGGCCCTCGAGGACGTACGAGTACTCGTCCTCGCGGCGATGCGTGTGCAGCGGCGCGCCGAGCGCCCCGGCGCGAGCGGGTGCTCGACGAGGGCGAACGCGCCGCCGGTCGTCTCGCCGTCGATCATGAAGCGGACGCCGAGCGCGAGCATCTGGACGCGCTCGCCGTCTGCCGGGCCGAGCGTGGTGCGGGTAGGGATCGCCACGGGACTCCTTTCGGTGGACAGGCGTCGATGCGGCGCTCGCCGCCGCGACGGACTTCCATCTCTGGCGCGCCCTCTCGCCGCTCGGGGACGCCGAGGCGGCCGACCTCGCGGCCGGGCTGGTCGAGCCGGCGGCGCGCTCGTTCACATCGCCGAGGTCGCCCGCAGGTACGCGAGCACCGCGAGGATGCGCCGGTGGTCGTCCGCGGACTGTGCGAGCCCGAGCTTGCCGAGGATCGAGCTGACATGCGTCTCGACGGTCTTCTCCGTCAGCCAGAGGATTCTCGCGATGCCCGCGTTCGTCCGCCCCTCGGCCATCAGTCCGAGCACCTCGCGCTCGCGCGGCGTCAGGCCGGAGAGCGTCTCGTCGCCGCGTGCCGGCGTGAGCAGGTGCTTCACGACCTCGGGATCGAGTGCGGAGCCGCCGCGGCTGACCCGCTCGGCCGCCTCGAGGAACTCGTCGACGTCGAGCACGCGGTCCTTCAGCAGGTAGCCGAAGCCCGCGCCCGAGCCGACGAGGTCGAGCGCATGGCGGCCCTCGACGTGCTGCGAGAGCACGAGCACCGCGGTCGCCGGGTGGTCGCGCCGGATCGCGACCGCGGCCCGCATGCCCTCGTCGTCGTAGGTCGGAGGCATCCGCACGTCGACGATCGCGAGGTCGGGCTCGTGCTCGGCGACGACCGCGAGCAGCGTCTCGCCGTCGCCGACCCGCGCGAGCACCTCGTGCCCGGCGTCCTCGAGCAGCCCGGCGAGGCCTTCGCGCAGGAGCACCGTGTCCTCCGCGATCACGATTCGCACGGGAGCCTCACCTCGAGGCGGGTGCCGCCGCCGGCCGGGCTCGCGAGCCGGAACGACCCGCCGTGGGCCGCGATGCGGTCCTCGAGGCCGGCGAGGCCCGACCCCCGCCGCGCGGTGGCGCCGCCGACGCCGTCGTCGGAGACGGTCAGGTGGAGCGACCCGTCCAGGCGCGCTGCGCGCACGGAGATCCGGGACGCGGACGCGTGCTTGACGGCGTTCGTCAGCGCCTCGCAGGCGACGAAGTAGGCGGCCGCCTCGACGCTCGCGGCGACGCGCGGCAGGTCGGCATCCACGTCGACGTCCACCGGGGACGTCCGCGCGAGATCGTGCAGCGCGGCGGAGAGCCCGTCGTCGAGCCGCGCCGGCCGGACTCCGGCCGCGATCTGGCGCAGGTCGGCGATCGCCGAGCCGACCTCGTCCACGACCGCGTCGAAAGCCGGAGAGAGCACCTGCGCCTCGCGCGGCAGCGTCCGCTGCATCCGGCGGAGCCGCAGACCGAGCGAGACGAGCCGCTGCTGCGCGCCGTCGTGGAGGTCGCGTTCGAGCCGCCGCCGCTCCTCGTAGCCGGCCTCGACGATGCGGGCGCGCGACGCCTCGACCGCCTGCAGCTGCAGCCGCACCTCGACGCGCAGGCGCGCGATCTCGATCGAGAGCGCCGCCGCCTTGAGGATGCCGTCGAGCAGGGCCGGCCGGTCGGCGAGCGCGGGATCGTGGAGCAGCACCGCCGTGCGGTCGCCGTCGTGGGCGATCGCGGAGCGCGTCCGCCCGTCCTCGGGCAGCGGCCAGAGGACGTCGCCCGACGCCCGCGCGTACGTCTCGCTGGCGGGCAGCCAGAAGACGAGCTCGGCGAGCGGGTCGCGGAGCGCGGCGGCGACGACCGCGCCGATCTCCTCGGGCGCCCGCCTGCCCTCGCGAACCTCGCGCTCGAACGCCTCGACCGCGAGCACGCCCGCGTGCCGCTGGCGGTCGAAGCGCGAGTCGACGACCGTCTGGACGCGCGAGCGGAGCGGCCGGAACGCTGCCGCGACCACCAGCGTCGCGACTGCCGTGACCCAGGCCGAGCCGCGGCCGGCCGCGACCCCGAGGCCGAGCACGACCCCCGTGTACGCGCCGGCCAGGAGCAGCGTCACCGTCCCGTAGACGAGCGTCCGGTTGATCAGGCGCTCGATCGCGTAGAGCCGGTAGCGAACGACCGCGATCCCGACCGCGAGCGGCCACGGCCGCCTCCATCGCGAGCAGGAAGGCGAACAGGACCGACACCCCGGGCCGCCGAGGAAGACGTGTGCGAGCAAGCAGACGACGAGCCCGAGCGGGATCAGTGCGGCGGCCCAGGCGAGCCAGAGCGTCTGCAGGCGGGCGATTCCGGTCGAGCGGCGGAGGCGGAGCCTGATTCGATCGCGCCGGCGAACAGCGATGCGAGGATCCCCAGCCAGAGCGGCACCCAGATCCAGGCCAGACCAGTCGGGGACGTGACGTCCGAGATGCGGGTTCCGCACGTGCTCGGTCGGGGTGGTCGAAGCGCGAGCGGTCGAACATGGCGACGGGCGATGAAGCCGACGAAGCAGGTCGCGCCGAATCCCGGCCGTCCAGCGCCATCTCCGCGAGAGGAGCTTCCCGTCGGGGAAGACGAATGCCACCGCGATCGGCCAGGCGTAGAGGAGCGGCCAGACGGCGCGTCCGATCTGGAGCGACCACCCTCGCGCGCCGACGAGCTCGGGCCACGGGCCGGCGAGGAACGAGCCGACGAGCAGTACCCAGGCGATCGGGTTGCGCGGCTGGCGGACGGCGATTCCGAGCCCGACGACGCCGGGGTGAGCACCGCCGCCGCCGCGAACGCCCAGAGCCAGCCCGGGATGCCTGCATCGGGGCTCGGCAGCCAGCCGGCGGCGTCGAAGAGAACCGTGGCCGGCGTCGCCAGCGCGAGGAGCCATGCAGCGAGACGGGCGGCGCGCATCGCCGGATTCTTCGTGTTTGCGCGCGTCGGCGCAATCGGTGCCAGCACCGAACCAGGTCCCTGGCTGGCGCCGATGTGCTTCCGGCGCCGTCGTCCTACCGTCGCGTCCGTCCCCTGCATCGACGTCTGGACCCGGAGGTTCGACATGCTCAACCGCCTACTCCCGCTGAGCGGCAGCGTCTTCGTCGCGCTCACCGTCGTCGCGTTCGCCTGGCTCGGCGGCTCGACCCCGGGCGGCAAGGACTCCGCGGCGAAGGTGACCGCGTTCTACACGGCCCATCACGGACGGGAGAGCGCCGCCGCCTACGTCCTGTGCGTCGCGGCCGCCTTCCTGGTCATCTTCGCCGCCTCGGTCTGGCGGCGGGCCGAGGCGTCGGTCTGGCGCCTCGTCTTCGTCGCCGGCGGGGCGGTCGCCTCCACCGGGTTCCTCGTCGGCGCGACGATCCACCTCGCGCTGAGCGAGGGCGTCCACGACGGCATCGGGCCGTCTGCGACCCTGGCGCTCAACGCGCTCGACGCCAACGACTACCTGCCCTTCGGGATCGGCATGGCGGTCATGCTGCTCGGGGCTGCCGGGCTGGCGATCCCGCGGCGCGGCGTCGAGCGGGTGCTCGGCTGGAGCGCGCTCGTCCTCGCCGTCGCGAGCTTCACGCCCGTCGGCTTCGTCGCTTTCGTCCTCGCAGGCGTCTGGGTGATCGCCACGGGCATCGTGCTCACCCTGCGGGCGGCGACCGAGACGCAGCACCGGCGCCGCGCCGGCGCCGGCGGCGACCGCCTGAGCGCGGCGAACCGGAGACCCGTAACCACACCGACCCGAGGAGAGGAACACGTGAAGACCCTGACGACCCTGCTCGCCGCCGCCGCGGCGGCCACGCTGCTCGCGGCCCCGGCCTCCGCCGCCGCGCCGACGACGCTCCGCTTGATCGACGTCAGCGTCGGGGCGACGCCGGCGTTCGACGCGGGCACGGGCGACCCGCGCCCCGGCGACCGCGTCTACCTGCGCGACGCCCTCTACCGCTGGGAAGGGGCGAAGCGCGGCGGGCGCGCAGGCAGCATCGATGCCACCCTGACGTTCATGTCCTCGTTCGGCCGGCACGGTGCGACGGCGGAGATCTCGGGGCAGCTCTTCCTGGCCGGCGGCTCGCTCCGCGTCGGGGGCGTCGTCCACCTCTCCGGCGGCCCGAGCCGCTTCGACCTGCCGATCCTGGGCGGAACCGGCAGGTTCGCCGGGGCCGGCGGCGTCCTCCACAGCCGCGACCTCGTCCCGACCGGCGACCGCTCCGCAGTGACCCTCGACCTCCTGCCCTAGGCCGCTCCACCTGTGAGCGCGGGCGGCCCGGCGGGTCGCCCGCGCCTCAGACCGAGTAGCTCGACGAGGCGACCGGGCCGCCGGCGCCGGTCCAGTCGGTGTGGAAGAACTCGCCGCGGGCCCGGTCGACGCGTTCGTAGGTGTGCGCGCCGAAGTAGTCGCGCTGCGCCTGGAGCAGGTTCGCCGGCAGCCGCTCGCTGCGATACCCGTCGTAGAAGGCGAGCGCGCTCGAGAGCGCCGGCACGGGTATCCCGTGCTCGACCGCCAGCTGCACGGTGCTGCGCCATCCTTCCTGGCAGCGCCGGAGCACGTCGAGGAACCACTCGTCGACGAGCAGGCTCGGGAGCTCGGGGTCGCGGGCGAAAGCCTCCTTGATCCGGTCGAGGAACCGGCTGCGGATGATGCAGCCCTCGCGCCACATGAGTGCGATCGCGCCGTGGTCGAGACGCCAGCCGTACTCCTCGGCCGCTGCGCGCATGAGCATGAAGCCCTGCGCGTACGAGACGATCTTCGAGGCGAGCAGCGCCTCGCCGAGCGCGTCGACGACCCGGTGCGAGCCGGTCTGCGCGTACTCGGGGTGCTCGCGTCCGTGCATCGCGTGCGGGCCGGCGAGCAGCTCCGACGCCGCAACGCGTTCGTCCTTGAGCGCCGACAGGCAGCGGGCGTAGACGGCCTCTCCGATCAGGGTCACCGGGACGCCGAGGTCGAGCGCGGCGATGCTCGTCCACTTCCCCGTCCCCTTCTGCCCGGCAGCGTCGAGGATCCGGTCGAGGACGAGTCCCTCGTCGTCGCGGTGGGCCAGGATGTCGCGCGTGATCTCGATCAGGTAGCTGTTCAGCTCGCCGCGGTTCCAGTCGTCGAACACGCCCGACATCTCGTCCGCGTCGAGCTCGACCCCGGCCCGGAGCAGGTGGTACGCCTCGGCGATCAGCTGCATGTCGCCGTACTCGATCCCGTTGTGGGTCATCTTCACGAAGTGGCCGGCCCCGTTCTCGCCGACCCACTCGCAGCAGGGGGTGCCGTCCGCCGTCTTCGCGGCGATCGCCTGGAAGATGTCGCGCACGAGCGGCCATGCCCCGGGGCTGCCGCCCGGCATGATCGACGGCCCGTGCCGCGCGCCGATCTCGCCTCCGGAGACCCCGGTGCCGACGTAGAGCAGCCCGCGCTCCTCGACGAGCCGGGTGCGGCGGATCGTGTCCTCGAAGTTCGCGTTCCCGCCGTCGACGATCACGTCGCCCGGCTCCAGCAGCGTCACGAGCCGGTCGATGAAGTCGTCGGTCGGCTGTCCGGCGCGCACCATCAGCATCACCTTGCGCGGCCGGCGGAGCAGGGACACGAGCTCCTCGAGCGAGCGGGCGCCGAGGATGCCGTCGCGGCCGGCGCGCGGCGCCGGCGCGGAACTCGTCGATCCGCTCGAGCGTCCGGTTGAAGGCGACGACCGTGAAGCCGTGGTCGTTCATGTTGAGGATCAGGTTCTGGCCCATCACGGCCAGTCCGATCACGGCGATGTCCGCGCGCGCCTCGGTCATCTCCCCGACGGTACACCCCCGCTGCGCACCTGGCGCTGCACGACGCCGAGGATCGCCGCGATCCCGCGCAGGCGCAGGGGCGAGACGGCCTCGTTGAGCCCCAGTCGCGCGGAGAAGTCGGCCGGCACCGCGAGCACGTCGTCCACCGTCCCGCCGTCGAGCCCCGCGTGGAGGATCCCGGCGAAGCCGCGCGTCGTCGGCGACTCGTCCGGCGCGTCGAAGTGGAGGTGGACGCGGCCGTCCTCGACCTCGGTCGCGACGAAGAACGGCGTCTGGCACTCGTGCACGCGCTCGAGCGTGTCTCGGTTCGCCGCGTAGCGCTCCGGGAGCGGCGGCAGCCCGTTCGCGTAGTCGAGCAGCAGCTCGAGCTTCACGTCGCGCGGCAGGTCGGCGAACGCCTCGACGATCTCGTCGAGGCGCCCCGGCAGCGTCCGGCTGCTCACAGCGGCGGGCGGACGGGCTGCCCGGGCCGCTCGATCGGCACGCCGACGGCGTTGCCCCACTCGACCCAGGAGCCGTCGTAGTTGCGGACGCGCTCGAGTCCGAGCAGGTGCGTGAGCACGAACCACGTGTGCGAGGAGCGCTCGCCGATGCGGCAGTACGCGACGACCTCCTCGGTCGAGCCGAGCCCCAGCTCCTCGAGGTAGATCCGCCGCAGGTCGGCGGCGTCCTTGAACGTGCCGTCCTCGTTCGCGGCCGTCTTCCACGGGACGTTCGAGGCGCCGGGGACGTGGCCGCCCCGCAGCGCTCCCTCCTGCGGGTAGTCGGGCATGTGCAGCAGCTCGCCGCTGTACTCGCCCGGGGAGCGGACGTCGACGAGGCGGCCGCCGTTGCGCGCGTGCGCGAGCACCTCGTCGCGGAAGGCGCGGATGCGGGTGTCGTCGCGCTCGACCCGTGGGTAGTCCGTCCGCTCGGGGCCGGGCACGTCGGTCGTCAGTTCGCGGCCCTCGGCGATCCACTTCTGGCGCCCGCCGTCGAGGAGACGGGCGTCGGGATGGCCGAAGAGGGACGTCACCCAGAGGGCGTAGGCGGCCCACCAGTTGAAGTTGTCGCCGTAGAAGACGATCGTCGTCTCGCGGGAGATGCCCTTCCGGGACATCAGCGCGGCGAACGACTCGGCGTCGACGTAGTCGCGGGCGACCGGGTCGTTCAGGTCGGTGTGCCAGTCGATCTTGACCGCGCCCCGGATGTGGCCGGTCTCGTACAGCAGCACGTCCTCGTCCGACTCGGCCACGACGACGTCGGGGTCGTCGAGGTGCTCCGCGAGCCACTCGGTCGTGACGAGCCGCTCGGGGTGCGCGTAGTGCTGCAGCTTGTCGGCGGGGTCCGTCTCCACCTGGACCTTCTAGCAGAGCGGACACCGCCTGGGCGGGCTTCAGGCGTCAGGGAGCGATGCGGGCGGATCCGCCCGCCGGAGAATCAGCCGGCGCTGACCGCCGCGACGCCGGCGAACGCGACCAGGATCCCGATCCGCTGCGTCCGGGTGATCCGCTCGCCGAGCACGGCGTGAGCGAGCAGGACGGTCGCGATCGGGTAGACGCTGCCGAGCACGGCGACGAT
>CAVVDI010000006.1:0-32107 GCA_963746895.1 uncultured Actinomycetes bacterium
GCCGGACGACGCCGGCCGGCGGCGCGACCACGCTGAGCTCGCGGTCGGCGGCGGCGAGCTCGCGACGCCCGCGGACGAGCGCGTTGAGCCCGGACGAGTCGAGGAACGTGACGCCGCTGAGGTCGACGACGACCTTGCGGGCCGTGCCGGCGACGCCGTCGATCGCCTTCGTCAGCTCCGGCGCGGTCGTCATGTCGACCTCGCCGACGACGGTGACGACCACCACGTCGCTCGAGTCGGTGGTCGTATGGAGCTCGAAGGGCGACTCGTCGGTCATCGGCTGCAGCTAGTGCGTAAGGTTTGCACAACGGGTCGTCGGCGGTGAGTCTAGCGGATGCGGCGCGGTCATCCCTGTGCTGAAAGGGCGCCGTTCAGGTGGCCCAACTCTCGTTCGAGCACGACGATGGTCCCGTTTCGGGTCGGCCGGATCTCGGCGAGGTTCATGAGCCCCTCCATGATCAGGATGCCCCGACCGCGATCGCCGTTCGTGCGGCGGTCGCGCCACGCTCCTTCGTCGCGAATCGTGGCGCGAAGCGTCGAGCCGTCCTCGTCGACGCTGACGTACACGGACCCTTGATCGTGCGAATAGGCGTGCTCGACCGCGTTGTTGCAGGCCTCGCCGACCGCGACCAGGACGGCGTCAGCAGCGGCCGCCGCGACGTGCCGGTGCGCGAGCCAGGCCCGTAGGCGGCGGCGGACCGAGGGGAGCATCGAGGGGACCGACGGGAAGGCGACGTCGAACGGCGTCGGCTCGCCCGTGATCCGTGCGATCAGCAGTGCAACGTCGTCGGACGGTGCCCCGAGCTCCGCGGTGACCCGATCGAGGGTCTCCTCGAGCGATGCCGTCGGCGCGTCCGGAGATCGCACGGCCGAGCGCGTCGATCCCCTCGTCGATGTCGAGGCCACGCCGTTCGATCAGCCCGTCGGAGTAGAGAACGAGCGTGGCGGCCTCGTCGAAGCCGAGCCGCGCCTCGCGGATCGACGACGCCGTGGCGACGCCGAGCGGTGGTGCGCTTGCGTCGTCGAGGCGTGTCGCGGTCCCCGTGTTCCCGATGACGAGCAGCGGCGGCGGATGGCCGGCGCAGGAGTACGCGATCTCTCCCGAGTAGAGGTCGAGCGACACGCATGCGAGCGTCACCATCGTCTCCTCGCCGTCGGCATGGCGGACCAGGCGCCGCACGATCTCGCCGGGGCTCACGCAGTCGTACGCGTAGGCGCGAAACGCGTTGCGGTACCGCCCCATCAGCGCGGCCGCGTTGACGCCGCGGCCCATGACGTCCCCGACGGACAGATGGAAGATCCCGTCCGGCCGCCGGACGGCGTCGTACCAGTCACCGCCGACCTCGACTCCTTCGCCGCCCGCCCGGTAGTGGCCGGCGAAGCGGAGGCCGGGGCTCTCCGGGAGCGCTTCGGGCAGCAGGCTTCGCTGCAGCCGCATCGCGAGGTCGCGCTCCTGAGCGGCCTTGAGCGTCCGGTCGAACGCCTGTGCGGCCTGCGCCTGAAACGAGCCGAGCAGCGCCCAGTCGTTCTCGTCGAGCGAACGGTGCTCGTGCCGGACGAGGGCGATCCCGCCGAGCGGCTCACCCTCGATGAGCCTGATCGGCTTGCAGTCCAGCAACGGCAGTCGCCTGGCGCCGGTGAGATGCGGAGCAAGGTCGGGGACACGTTGCGGCACGAGGGTCTGCCGTTGCGACATGGCGTGGCGAACGATCGCGTCGAGCAGCTCGGGGCATCCCCTGATCCAGGCGTAGGAGGGCGTCTCCGAGATCCGGATCCGGCGGCCGTCGATGGTGTCGAACCCGACGAGCGCGAGGGAGTCGGGGAACACCGCGACGAGCGCGCCGAGGAGGGCGTCGGAGACGGCGTTCTGCGTCGACGCCACCGCGAGCGCGCGGCTGAGCACGTTCGAGGCGCTCGCCCGCGCGGCCAGGGTCTCCCGCTCGCGACGGTCGCGGCGAACCACGATCCAGACCATCCCCAGGACGAGGAGCGCCGCCGCCGCGAGCGAGGCGAGCTCGAGGTAGAGCGAGCGGCGCGCGGCGGCATCGACGACCGAGACGGGGCGGTCGATCGCGATCCACCAGTGCGCGGTCGGAATGGCCGCGTACGCCACGACGTCGTTCCCGCGGTCGTCGAGACCTCGCCACCCCGAGACGATGCCGTTCGACGTCCGGTGCATCCGGGCGAGCAGGGCGCGGTTGCGCACGCGGGTGAGCCCGGAGAGGAGCTCCTTCCCGGTGCCGTCGATGATCTGAAGGCCCTGGACGCCGAGCTGGAGTTCCGCCTTCCCCCTGCTCACCGTCCGCACTTCGATGCTGCCGACGAGAACGCCGCTGATCCGGCCGTTCACTCGCGTCGGGACGGCGACAACGACCAGCGCCTGACCGCCCCGGCGCCCGATCAGGCCGCCGCTGACGTAGGGCGCGTCGCCGGCGCGCACCTTCCGGAAGTAGGTGCGATCCGCGACGTTCACGGGAGGCCCGTTCGACGCGGCGGTGCTGATCTGGGCGACTCCGTCGAGGTCGACCCAACCGTAGCCGCTGTTGAACGGGTTCCCCGGCGCGGACGCGACGCGCTCGAGGTACGCGCGCATCCGCGCCCGGTCGAGCGTGGCGAACGCGGGTGAGGCGGCGACGGTCTGGAGGGCGGAGAGGTCGCCGGTGATCGCCACGTTGACGAGCGCCGCGGTGATCGCCGCCCGGGTCCGGAGCTCGGTCCGCGCCGCCTGCTTCGCGTTGCGGTACTGATGGATCGCGAGCAGGGCCGCGACGGCAACCACCGCCGCCACGGCCACCAGGGAGACGACGAGCAGACGCCGCCGGAAGCCGGTCGCGCCGCGGCGCGCGAAGTCTTCGACCTCGGCCGCGTACGCGTCGGCGTCGGCGCGGTTCCTGCGCGCGAAGGGTCTCACTTCACCACTCTCATCGCGCCGAGACGGCTTCCCACGTCGACGGTATTCCCCCTTGTAGCGATCGTATGCACTCGCTCCGGGCGGGCGTTTGCGCCTCGCGCTGCTGGGCAACCGGAGAGCGACTCCTCGGAATGCGGCAGGCGATTCTTCGGACGAAAGGATAGTTCCAGGGGCATGGACGGGCGTGCTGTCAGGAAGGGTGCGAACGAGAACTGGTTCCGCGAGGTGAACGAGCGGCTCGAGGCGCGAACGCTCGAGCGCGACGGCGCCGGGCGGCAGGCGTCGTTCCGGATCGTCTGCGAGTGCGTCGACGAGGAGTGCTCGCAGCGGATCGCAATCTCGCTCGTGGACTACGAGCAGGTGCGGGCGAACGCGCGCCGGTTCGTCGTCCGTCCCGGTCACGGCGACGCTTCGATCGAGCGGGTCGTGGCGGTCGCCGAGGGCTTCGATATCGTCGAGAAGTTCGGCGACGCCGGCCGCGCGGTGGCAGTGGAGGGCTCTCGGACGGGAAGCTGAGGCGAAGATGGCGGCGATTGCGCCCCAAGGGTTCCGCGACATCGGCAGCGTTGCCCGCGAGATCGGCGTCTCGCCGAGCACGCTTCGCTCGTGGGAGAGCCGCTACCGGCTCGTCGTCCCACCGCGCGGCGCCGGCGGGCAACGGCTCTACGACGACTCTCAAATCAAGATCCTCCGGCTCGTCCGGGCGCAAATCCGGGACGGCGTCCGCGCCGGCGCCGCACACCGCGCGATTGCGCAGACCGCGCCGCTGCTCTCGAGGCGCGAGGAGCTCCCGCCGACCGCGGAGGCCCCGCGCTTCGCACGCCTGGCGACCGACGCGGTCGCCAGCGCAGTCGACGACGAGCGGTTCGGCTTCATTGCCCGGCTTGTCGCGAGTGAGCTGGTGAACAACGCCGTCCTCCATGGCCGCGCTGGGGAGCGGATCCGGCTCGACGTCGAGCTGTTCGAGGGCTGGGTCCGGGTGCGGGTCGAGAACGTCGGTAGCCGGCTGACGCTGCGGAGCCTCCGGAGGCGGCGCAGCGACTCGGGTCGCGGACTCGACATCGTCGACGCGCTCGCGGACGGCTGGACGATCGACGTGCGGCCCGCTTGGACGACGATCGAGGTTCGCCTCCTGGTTCCCGGGCATGAAGTCGAGTAGCGCGCGCGACGTTTGGAGTGGTCCGCCGCTGGGCACTCGGGGCGGTGGATGGCGCGATCCGAGACCGACGGGGGACAGGGGGTGGCCGAGGTCGGCGCGCGCGTCGAGCACGGCGGCATCCGGATCGGGACGGTCGTCGACGTCATTCTCGACCCGAGCCTGCGTGCCGTGATCGGGTACGAGGTCGCGTCTCCCGACGGGGCGACTCGCTTCGTCCCCCGCGTCGCCTGCGGCCTCGTGCTCCCCGCGTGCCTCGAGGTCGCCGTTCCGGCGGCAATGCTCGGTGACGAAGCGCTTCCCTACTACCGGGAGCGCGCGTGGCGTCTCCCTCGCCGGACGGCGCAGGGCGAGACTGTGAACGAGTCCTTCGCGGCATCCGCCCACGACGCCGGGAACGGCGTGGCTGTCATCGCGGTCGTCGGCGAGGCCGATCTCGCGACCGCGCCGGAGTTGAAGGCCGCGCTGCTCGGGGCGATCGACGGCGGCACCCGCCTCGTGCTCGTGGACATGTCGCAGACGACGTTCATCGACTCGACGACGCTGGGGGTGCTGATGGGCGGGGTCAAGCGGCTCGCGTCGAAGGGCGGAGAGATGGCGATCGTCTGCCGCGACGCGAACATCCGGAAGATCTTCGAAATCACCCTCCTCGACAGGGTTTTCGCGATCTTCGATGACGTCGACGCCGGGATGGAGCACCTCGCGGCCTCGGACCGCGAGGCGTCGCGCGCCGGAGACGAGATCTAGGACGCGCGCCGCTTCGAGAAGACGACGCGCGTCCCGGACGGGCCGCTGTCGATCTCGATGCGATCGGTGACCGCACGTGCGATGACGAGCCCGACGTGGCCCTCGGACGGGTCGCGAACCGGCTCCATCGCCACGTGCGGACGGATCGAAGCCCACGCCCGCGTCGATCACCTCGACCGTCAACTCCTCAGCTCCGATCGTGTAGCGAATCACGATCTCCCCCTCGGCGCCGTCCGGATAGGCGTGCAGCACCACGTTCGTGCAGACCTCCGAGACGGCCAGCTTGAGGTCGGAGAGCTCATCGGGTTCGACGCCCGCGACGGCGGCCACGCCGCTGAGCGCGAGCCGGGCCAGCCGGACGTTCGCCGGTTGTGCCGGAACCCTGAGCTCCACGGTCGTGGCAGTCTCCACGGCCGTATCGTTTCGGCTCACGGTCATTGCTCCTCTCCGAGCTCGGATTCGAGCGTTGCGAGTGCCTTGCGGATGAGCCGGGACACGTGCATCTGGGAGATGCCGATTCTGACCGCGATCTGCGCCTGCGTCAGTCCTTCGTAGAAGCGGAGGTGGAGCACGGTGCGGTCGCGCTCGTCGAGCGCTTCGAAGCCGGCGGCGATCAGGGCGCGGTCCTCCGTCGCCTGGTAGCCGTGCTCCTCGCCGCCCAGCGAATCGATCAGAGCCAGCTCGCTGCCGTCGCCCGAGTCGACGCTCCGGTGGAGCGACGACGCGTTGTATGCGCCACCGACTTCGAGCGCCTCCACGATCTCCTCCTCGTCGACGCCCGCTGCATCGGCCAGCTCGGAGATCGTCGGAGAGCGTCCGAGGGTCGAGGTCATCTCGTCGATGCCGCGCGAGACGAAGTGGTTCAGCTCCTTCAGGCGGCGCGGCACGGTCACCGACCAGGTGCGATCGCGGAAGTGGCGCTTCAGCTCGCCGATGACCGTCGGGAAGACGTAGGAGAGGAGCTCGACCTCCCGGTCGAGGTCGAACCGCTCGATCGCCTTTACGAGTCCGACCGAGGCGACCTGCACGAGGTCTTCCAGCTGCTCCCCGCGGCCCTGCGTACCTGCGCGCCATCGAGCGGACGAACGGCATCAGGCTCTCGACGAGCTGATCCCGCGCGACGAGGTCGCCGCGCTCGCGGTAGGCGGCAAGCAGCGCCCGGCGCTCGCCGTCGGTCGTCGTCGGGGGAGCCGTCACGATCGTCCGGCGGGGAGGTCGATGTGGAGGTGGATGGACGAGACGGGCTCGGGGTCGAGGGCGACACCGTCGACGAGGCGGCCGAGCAGGGCGCCCAGGTCGATGTCGCCGTCGGCGACGAGCCGTCGTGCGAGCGTCTGCGGGGAGAACGGCGAAATCGAGACGGTGAGCCGGTCGGCGTCGTCGTGGGTCGTCACCGTCGCCTCGCGGCCGGCGCCGCTGATGGTCAGGATGACCGACTCGATCGCCGTCTGGAGGTTGTCGATCGTCTCGAAGCCCAGCCCGAGCCTCGCGGCCACGCCTGCGAGGACGAGCCTCGCAACACCCACGTACTCCGGGCCGGGAACCGTCAGCGACACGGGGCCCGAGCTCTCGGCCGGGGACGCTGGCAGCTCGAAGCCGTTCCTGTCCGGCGTCACGAGGCCGCTCGCTTCGCGGCGCTCACGTGCGAATCAGGCAGCCGCATCGAGAACCGCCTCCAGCTCGTCCAGGGTCGCGCGGCCCTCGAAGCGCGCAAGAAGACGGCGGCCGACGAGAAAGACGACCGCCGGCACCTTCTGTACGCCGAGCTGGGCAGTCGCCCGGGGCTGCTCGTCCGCGTCCACGATCCGGACGAGAGCGCGCGCGTGGTTGCGCGTCTGGAAGCTCGCGATGACCGATTCCATCCGACGTCCGAGGCCGGACGTCCTCGTCGAGACGAAGACGACCAGGACACGCTCGCGGGCTTGGACTGACGAACGGGCTTGGACTGACGAAGACACAGCCCCGGCGTGCCCAAACACGCGCCGCTCGAAACGGCAACCAGCCCTCCGTTTACGCGTACCCGGCCGGTCGGGTCGGTGCGGCGTGGCGAAACCGGCTGACGATCGAGGAGTTCGCGGAAGGCGTCCACGCGCGAGAGCGCAAGCAGCCCCGCGCAGCCGGCTGGGGTCAGGGAGCGAGGGTGAGGTACGCGGCGCGGGCCTCGTCGATCGAGTTGAACGCGCGCGAGCGCCAGATCTTGCCGTCGCGGACGATCGAGAGCCAGACGGCCGGGCTGTCCCAGCGTGCGCCCGAGGCGTCGCCGTAACGCACCCGGCCGATCATCAGGGCGGCGTCTTCTCCGAGCGGCTCGATGGTCGACATCGTCGGCTCATGCGAGCGTCTCCCGGCCGTCGCCAGCGCCTCGCGCAGCCCCTCGACGCCGCGAATGATCCGACCGTCGAGCCCCACCACCTCGATCTCGGCGTCCCGATGCACGTAGCGGGCCATCGCGTCGATGTCGCCGCGCGCGAACGCGGCCATGGCGGCCGAGACGATCTTCACGGCGAGTGACTCGCCCGACTCCGACATGGCGACCGGCGAGAGGTTGGCAGATCCAAAGTGCTTGCACAAGACCCCTGCGAGGCACCACGAGCGCGAGCTCGATTCCAGCGTCAGCGCCTCCCCTCGAAGCGCAGGGCAGCGGCGAACGACGCCGCGAAGTGGGCCGGGTCAGCCGCCGCCGACGAGCTCAGCGCCCGGGCCGCGAGGATCGTCCGCACCGGTACGCGGGAGCCGAACCGGAGCGGCGGCGGGCGGCGCGCTCCTGTGCGCCGGCGGGCTCCGGCTTCGCCGCGCTCCGGCTTCGCCGCGCCGAACGGTCGCGTCGCAGCGCGAGCGTGCGAACCGGCGCGGCCCGAACGCGACGACCGTGGGGCGCGACGGCGGTAACGTCGTCTGAGCCCCCGCCTCGCCGCCGGTCACCGGCTCCGCGCGGCCTTCCGCGCGTCGACCGACCGCCGGAGCTCCTCCTTGCGCATCCGCGAGCGTCCGGGGATGTCCATGTGGCGTGCCTCGGCGTAGAGCTGATCGTAGGTCCGTCCCTTGGCGCGGTCGGTGCCCGAGCGTAGCCCGCCGCGGCGGCCGGAGGAGAGGTCATCGCTCGATGTCTTCGAGCTCGTCTGCGACTCGCCGCGGCGCGCGCGCTCTTTCTGCACCGTCCGGGCGGCGATCTCCTGTGCGCGGCGCTCGGACGCGCCGCTCTGGAGCTCGCTCTGCTTGACGTGCTCGTACTGGCGGGCCCGCTTGGTGCCCTTCCGGATTCCGCGGGGCGGCATCTGCCTCACCTCCTGGTTGCTCTCTCGCTGGTAGCCGAGGCGCCCTCCGCAAACGTCGCCCCGTCGACGTTTCGGGATCGTCGGGGCGGCAAGCCGGAACCGCATGACATCTGGCCTGCCTCAGCTGCTCGGGCCGTCGAAGCTGCGGGCGTCGCGGTCGTGATGGTCGTCGCGGGCCCGCGGATGCGTGCGCTCCAGCGGCGGCCCTTGCGCCGGTGTCCTGCCTGCGGTCGAGACGTCCGCGTGTGCCACTGCTGTTCGTAGGCGTTCACGGTGCCCCCGGCTGGCTCCAGGGTCTGGCCTGGGCGCACTGTGACGCCCCGCCGGCGGCTCCTCCGTCATCGCTTCGTTTGCGGACCGACGGGGCGTCGTGGGCTGGAACTGTGTGGCCTGCGTCGACCGGGGCGACGGATGTCAGGCCTCGTCGGTCTCGGTCAGGACGTGCCGGACCGGCGGGCCGAGACTGCGCAGCCGCTCCACGTGCGCCTTGCTCTCGAGCCACGACTCCTGGTCGCCGCGCGCGCTGACGAGCAGGATCTCGTCCGCGTCGAACACCCGCAGCTCGTCCTCGACCGCGAGCACGACGTCGTCCGCGCCGATCCCCGGATCCGCGTCCCCGGCCAGGCCGTCCGCGACGCGCTCGGCGCGGCGCTCGGCGGCCTCCCGCTCGCGTCGGTCGTCGTTCGCCAGCCAGTCGAGCTTCGAGAGGCCGGCGAGCGGCGCGAGCACGCGAACCTCCTTGCCCGCGAGGTCCGGCAGCGCCTCGAGCGCGCGCTCGTCCGGGTCGGCGGTGACGACGACCAGGACACGCACGCGCCTCGGAAAGGTCGGCCGACCGCTCGACGCCGGAGACATGGTCCGAGGGTGCCCACCGTGCTCACGCCGAAACCGGGTCAGCGAACGCGATGCCATGCACGTCGAGGCGGAGGCTGGGATCGAACCTTCCACCGCCGCGGCGCCCTCGTTTCGACGCGAAGACCTGTGGGCACCCCGACGCTGCCGACGCACCGAGAGGTGCCGCCCGAGCCGGCGGGACCGAGGAGAGGAGAAGCGGAGTGAACACGACGATACGACTGCTTTCCGATGCCACGCTGGAGTCGCGCGGCCATCAGCTGTTCCGCGAGGTCAACAGGCGCGTCCGCGAGCTCGTGGACGGCAGCAATGACGAAGCGTGCTTCGTCTGCGAGTGCACCGACACGAGCTGTGCCGCCGTGCTGTGGATGAGTGGAGCGGCGTATGACGCGCTCTGCCGAGATTCCGCCTGCTACGCGGTGCTCCACGGGCACGACGACCGCGAGCTCGACACGGTTGTCGGTCGGACCGACCGGTATGTGCTCGTTCGCTGCGAGGATCCGGCCGGCGAGGCCGCCGCGGCGCCTCGGGACGACCGCGTCGATCCGTAGCGGCTGCGGGGGTGGTGCCGAGGCGGGGCCTGAGGAGATCCATCGGCGAACGGATCGAGCCGCCGGGTCAGGCTGACCTCTTGATGAAGCTGATCTGGCCGTTCGTTTCAAGCACTGCCCAGCGCACGTCGGCGAGGTGCGCGATCCCCTGGAGGCGAGCTTGCTCCGCGATCTCACCGCCGTGCCCAAGGCTTGGAACGCACGCCCTCGAGGTCGCGATGACGGCGAAGAGCGAGCCCGTCGGGGACGTCGGTCACGGGTCGCATTCGTTACGCCTCGGCGTGGTCAGGCGCGCCCGTCGCGTCGTTCTCGGCTTCTGCGACCGGCCGAGCAGACAGACGAACGTGGGCGAGACAGTGCGAGGACAACCGGCACCACACCGGGCAGGGCGGCCGGATCCGTCGGCGCGCGGCGGCTCGAGGGCGGCCGTCGGGATCGTCAGTACGAGCGCGTCTGCTCCTCGGTCGTCGTCGTGCCGGTGGCCGGATCGACCGTGGTCCGCCGCTGCCGGGTCAGTGCTCCTGGGCCGCCCCACGAGGACCAGAACACCGTGGACAGGACGAGGCCGACGATGCCGACTGCGAACAGGATGTAGCCGATGGTGTTGACGTCGAAGGTCGAGCTCGGAGCGTTCACGGCCCAGGCGAGGATCGCGCCGGCGGCGGTCAGGGCGAGACTGAATCCGAAACCCATCGTTGTCTCCTTTCAGAGAAGTCGTGCGTGTGCCGGTGCGGCGCCGGTTCACCACCAGGCGCCGCGTGAGCGGCCGCCCGTGGCGCCGAGGAAGAAGCTGATCAGCCAGATCAGCGCCGCGACGACCGCGACGACGAACAACCAGTGGATGGTGAACCCGATCCCGAACGCGACGATCGCGAGCACGGCCAGTACGACGAGTAGCAGCATGGGATGTCACGCTCCTTCTTTGTGGGGTGGCGATGTCGGGCGGCGCTTACCGTCGGCGGGCTAGCGACAGCGGCAGGTGCGGATAGCGCGGCCGCAGGCGGGACACGTGCGGATGTCACGGCGCTCGAGCATCTTCAGCCGGATGCCCGCGAGCACCATGGCGGTCACGGCTGCCGCGACGATCACGGTATGCGAGAGGCTGATCACGCTCGAGGAGTAGCCGATCCGACGGCGACGAAACCAGCGGGCTACCGGGATGCAGGCGGAGCCGTATTGCGGCGCAGCCTCGAGAGTCGGGCCTCCGCCTCGGCGCGGCGCCGGATCCGCGCGACCTCGTCTCCAACCTGGAGCTGCCTGCAGACGAGATGGGCGAACATCCCCGCGATGCCGGGCAGGACGAGGACGAGGATCCGGTACACCGACACCTGCTCGGTGTAGGACAGACCGAACGAGACGTCGGCGCGGTCGGCGCTTCCGGCGAGGAAGACGAGAAGGACAAGGGTGATCAGTGCGACGCCGATCCCGGTACGGACGGGTGCGTCGCGCGGGCGGTCGAGGAGATTGTGGAAGGCGAGGTCGCGCGTGAATCTCCGCTCGAGGGCCGGCCAGAGGTAGAGGAGCCCGAAGACGATCGTCGGAAAGGCGACGCCTCCCCAGAACGGCGCGGGCGCGATCGTGTAGCCGTCGATCGCCCAGTCGAATCCCGGCACGATCCGCAGCGCGCCGATCAGCCAGCCGAGGTACCAGTCCGGCTGGGCGCCGTTGGTGGACGACGTAGGTGTGGAAGGGCCCCCAGAGCCAGATCGGGTTGATCTCGACGAGGCCGCCGAGCAGGAAGAGCACGCCCGCCGTCGCGAGCGCGAGCCCGAGCGAGCGCGGCGCCTGCCCGGGCCACATCGGGACGCCCAGGAGCGTGCGCTCGGTCTGCCTCCGCTTCCCGCGGAACTGCGTGTGATGCCGCGACGCGACGAGCGCGAGGTGCGCGCCGAGCAGGCCGGCGATGAGGATCGGGAAGACGAGGGTGTGCACGAGGTACATGCGCGGCCACACGGCACTCCCGCCCGGGAACGGCCCCTGGAAGACCAGGTTCATCAGCTCCGGTCCGACGAACGGGATCGAGAGGCCGACCGAGTAGCCGATCACGAGCCCCATGCCGGAGAGCAGGTCGTCGACGAGCGAGTAGCCGATGTAGGCCTCGAACAGCGAGATGGTGAGGATCGTGAGCCCGATGACGTACGTCAGGTCGCGGGGCTTGCGGTAGGCGCCCGTGAAGAAGACCCGGAAGAGGTGGAGGACGATCGCCGCGATGAAGACGTTCGCCGCCCAGTGGTGCGTCTGCCGGATCAGGAGCCCGGCTCGCACCGAGAGCGAGATGCGCACCACCGACGCGTACGCCTCGCTCATGTGCTGGCCGCGCAGCGGCGGATACGGGCCGTGGTAGACGATCTGGCGGGTGCTGTCGACGAAGAAGAAGGCGAGATACGTGCCGGTCGCGACGAGCACGACGAACGCGTAGAGCGCGATCTCCCCGAGCAGGAACGACCAGTGGTCGGGGAAGAGGTAGCGGAGCGACTTGCGGACGAGCGGTGCCGCGCCGGTGCGCGTGTCGAGCCAGCGGACGAGGCGGCGGGTGAGCGGTGCGCCCGTCACGTCGTCGGCTTCCAGATCCGGGAGCCCCACCACGACGGGCCGACCGGCTCGTCGAAGGTGCCGCGGGCGCGGAGGTTGCCGCTCCGGTCGATCTCGAGCGGCAGCATCGGCAGCGCGCGCCCGGCCGGCCCGAAGAGCACCGTGCCGCCCGTCGCCGGGTCGAAGGTCGAGTAGTGGCAGGGGCAGACGAGCGCCGGCTGCGGCTCGTCGGGCTGGAAGAGCGGCGAGCGGTACATGGAGATCGCGCAGCCGGCGTGCGTGCAGATCTTCGAGTAGGCGACGATCCCCTTTGCGTCGTAGCCCTTCAGATGCGCCGGCAGCCGGAGGCGGCTCTCGGGCAGGCGGACGAGGATGAGGGAGGCGCTCTGCTCCTCGCGGTCGGCGCCCTCGGCGAAGGCGGTGTAGAACGCGCCCTTCTCGATGTCGGCCGCGCGCAGCGGGTCGCCGTTCTCGTCGACGAGCCTGCGTCCGCGCCGCCACGGCGTCGCGAGGTAGCCGGCGACGCGGAAGACGGGGCCGAGCGACACGGCCGGCGTCAGGAGGGCGAGCCCGAGCGAGCCGCCGGCACCGAGCAGTCCGAGCGCGAACAGGCGGCGCCGCGTGATCCGGTCGGAGCCCTCGTCGGCGAGCTGGGCGACCGTCTCCTGCTCGCCGGGATGCTCGGCGACGGGGTACTCCTCGGTCAGCTGCTCGGTGACGACGAGGCGGCGGCTCGGTCACGACGAGGGCCGCGGCGATCGCGAGGAGCGAGAGGCCGAGGCACGCGCCGAGGATCTGCGTCTCGTCCGGCAGGGTGCCGATTCCGTAGGCGACGACGAAGCCGATCGCGAAGAGCGCACCGACCGCGAAGAGGAGGAGCGCCGCGTTCTCGGCGCCGCGGTGCGGCGGCCGCGCCGGGACGATGCGTTCGCGCGGGTTCGGGGTGCCGCTCATCTGCCGAGCCTCCTTCCGATCGCGAGGCAGACCACGACGAGAGCCGCCATCGCGAGGAACCACGTCACGAGCCCCTCGGGGACCGGCCCCAGGTAGCCCAGCGACCACCCGCCGGGGTGGTCGGGGTGCTTTGCGTACTCGACGTAGCGGATGATCGAGTCGAGCTGCCGGTCGCTGATGATGCTCTTCGAGAAGTCCGGCATCACGTAGGGGCCGATCCGGACCGCCTCGGCGATCTGCGCCGGCGTCGCCGCGGTGAGCGCGGGCGGCACGGCGCCGGTGACGTAGCCGCCGCGCGCGACGATCTGGTGGCAGCCGGCGCAGTGGTCTGCGAACAGCTTCTCGCCGCTCGACACGTTCCCGAGCTCGGGGTGCGGCGTCGGGATCGCCGACCCCTTCCCGAGCGAGGCGACGTAGGCGACGAGCGCCCGGATCTGCGCGTCGGTGAACGGCGACGGGCCGCGTCGCGGCTGCAGCCCGAGGTGCTGGAGCGGCATGTAGCCGGTGCGCAGGTAGAAGTCGGCGGCGAGCGCGCCGACGCCGACGAGCGGCGGTGCGACTGCCTGCTCGACGCTCTGTGCGCGCCCGGGGCCGGCGCCGATCGTCCTGCCGCCGGCCTTCGTCGAGCCCATGCCGTTCGGTCCGTGGCACGAGAGGCAGTAGCGCCCGTAGAGGTGGTCGCCCTGCGAGACGAGGTTCGACGGGGCGGGGCTCGACGCGGCGGTCGGGACGGCGCAGAGGAGCGCGGCGGCGCATGCGCCCAGCAGTCCGAGCGGCCGCCTCACGACTGCCTGCACAGGGTGTCGACGAGGGACGCGGAGCTGTCGAGGACAACGATCGTCAGGAAGAGCAGGTTCGTCACGAGCGCCGCCGCGGAGACGAAGTGGAGGCGTCCGAGGCGTGCCTCGGCCTCGCTGTCGGGGCGCTCGAGCGGCCCGTCGCCGAACTCGCCGCCTCGCGTCCGGGTGAACACGGTGAGCGCCGCGGCCTCGGCTCCGAGGGCGATCGCCGCCGCGCAGCCGAGCATCGCCGCGTCCCACGTGTGCAGCGCGATGCCCCAGTGCATGCCGGCGATCGAGCAGCGCGCCTCGGCGGCGCCGTAGCCGATCACGTGCTGGGCCGCCCAGGTGAACGCCGCCGCGAGGATCCCGAACCACTGGAGGACCGAGAGCACGCGCGTGCTCGTGCTGGCGGCGGCGCTGGGCGCGGCGGTGCTCATGCAGCGGCGGAGAGGACGGTTCCGGTGACGACGAGCGTGATCGCGATCACGGCGAGCCAGTAGAGGGCGATCGCCCGGGCCGCGGTCGCGCGGTACGGGGTGAGCCCCGTCGTCAGCTTGAGCAGCAGCCAGGCGTCGAGCAGGAGCCCGAAGAGGACGTGGGCGTGGTCGGCGCCGAGCAGCGCGAAATAGATCGAGCCGTACGCGTCCGTCTTCGGGGTGAAGCGGTGGAGGTCGAGTTGGAGCTCGTGGATCGCGTAGACGACGTAGCCGGTCTGGACGACCAGTGCGGCCGCGACGAGGCGGCGCACGGCGCTCAGGCGGCCCGCGGTCGCGGCGCGGGCGGCGAGCAGCATCGGCACGGCGGTCGTCGCGAGTGCCCCGGCCAGGATCAGCGGCGCCGCGAGGGCGGGGGGCGCGATCCCGTCGGGCGGCCACTGGGCGCTCCCGAAGCGGAGGTAGTAGTACGAGCCGACGAAGGTTCCGAACAACGTCACCTCGCTCGCCGCGACCATCGCCATGCCCCACACGCCGACCGGCAGGCCGCGCCGCTGCGGCTCGACGGTCGCGACCCCGCGCGCGTTGCGGGGGCCGGCCGTGCGCGGGAGGAGCCGCTCGGTCCGGTCGTCGACCGTGAAGTCGCTCATCCGTTCACGCCTCGTGCGGCTCGGTCGAATGCCAGCCGGC
This sequence comes from uncultured Actinomycetes bacterium, assembly GCA_963746895.1. GTDB lineage: Bacteria > Actinomycetota > Thermoleophilia > Gaiellales > Gaiellaceae > Palsa-739. The sequence goes on from CAVVDI010000006.1 coordinate 14,885, forward strand.
GAGCGCGAGCAGGCAGAGGACGCCCATCGCCGCCGCGACCGCGAACTTCTCGGTCACGAGCATCGTGAAGACGAGGCCGAGCGCCGCCGCGAGCACGATCGGCCACGGGGAGTCGTGCGGCATCGCCACGATCTCCGCGATCCGGCCGTCGATGCGCGCGCTGATCGTCGTCTCGTGGCCGTGATCGAGGACGAGCGTGCCCTCGGCGAGCCGCCGCTCGTCCTCCGCGCGGTCGTCGTCGTCCCAGTTCGCGTACGCGCTCGAGACCTTCGGGATGACGGCGAAGTTGTAGTCGGGCGGAGGCGAGGAAACCGTCCACTCGAGCGTCGCCGCGTGCCACGGGTCGCGCCCCGCCGGAAGGCCCCAGCGGCGGCTCACGACGAGGTTCACGAGCAGCAGCAGGATCCCGCCCGCGGTGACGAACCCTCCGATCGTCTCCGCGAGGTTGTACGGCGCCCAGCCGAGGCCGCTCGGGTACGTGTACTGCCGGCGCGGCATCCCGAGCAGGCCGACGATGTGCATCGGGAAGAAGAGGACGTTCGTGCCGAGGAAGATCAGCCAGAAGCTGATCTGGCCCGGCCGCTCGAAGTAGAGCCGGCCGGTGACCTTCGGGAACCAGTAGTACATGCCGCCGAAGATCGGGAAGACGGCGGCCCCGAAGATGATGTAGTGGAAGTGCGCGACGACGAAGTACGTGTCGGTCAGCTGCTGGTCGAACGGGATCGCGAGGAACATGATCCCGCTCAGGCCGCCGACGACGAACATGTAGATGAAGCCGACGATGAAGAGCAGCGGCGTCTTGAACCGCGCTCTGCCTGTGAAGATCGTCATGCACCACGCGAACACCTGGATCGTGCTCGGGATGACGACGATCGCCGTCGCGGCCGCGAAGAAGACGGTGGTGACGGTCGGCATCCCGACCGCGAACATGTGGTGAGCCCAGACGCCGAAGCCCAAGAAGACCACGAGCAGCTCCGCGATCGCCACGAACGGGAAGGCGACGAGGCGCCGCTGGGTGAACGCCGGGATGATCTCGGTCGCGATCCCGAACGCGGGAACGATGAGGATGTAGACCTCCGGGTGGCCGAAGATCCAGAAGAGGTGCTGCCAGAGGAGCGCCGAGCCGCCGTGCGCGACGTCGAAGAAGTGGGCGCCGACGTTGCGGTCGAGGTAGAGGAAGATCGCGTCGGCGCTCAGCGACGGCAGAGCGAACAGGAGCCCGAACGACGCGGCGAGGAAGGCAAAGCAGAAGAGCGGCATCCTGTTGATCGACATGCCGGGCGCACGCAGCTTGAAGATCGTGACGATGAAGTTCGCGGCGGTGAGCGTCGACGCGAGCCCGTTGAAGATCAGCGCGAGGCAGTAGAAGTCGATGTTCCGGCCCGGGTCGTAGAGGCGTGAGGCGAGCGGGACGTAGTTGAACCAGCCGGCGTTCGGCGCGGTGCCGAGCGCGAGGCTCGTGTAGAGGAAGAGCCCCGAGCCGAGGAAGACCCAGTAGCTCAGCGCGTTCATGCGCGGGAACGCCATGTCGCGCGCGCCGAGCATCAACGGCAGCAAGTAGTTGCCGAAGGCGCCCGTCGTCATGGGGATGATGAAGAAGAAGATCATCGTCACCCCGTGGAGCGTGAAGACCTGGTCGTAGGCGCTCGGCGAGAGCACGGACTCGTTCGGGGCGGCGAGCTGTGTGCGGATCAGCATCGCCTCCGCGCCGCCGGCGCCGAAGAAGGCGAGCGTCGTCCAGAAGTAGAGGATCCCGATCCGCTTGTGGTCGGTCGTCGTCAGCCAGCCGAGCAGTCCCGGTCGCGCGCGCCACATCCGCTCGAGCCGGTCGACGATCTCCTCGGCCGGTGTCGGTGCAGGAACTGCCGCCGCCACTACTTGAGGCTCTCCAGGTAGCCGACGAGCGCGTGCAGCTGCGCGGGCGAGTAGTCGAAGTCGGGCATCTGGTTGCCCGGTTTGATCTGCTGCGAGCCGTCGATCCAGCGTGAGAGCTCCGCCGGCGTGTTCGGGATGGTGAGCGCGGCGAGCGTGCTGCGGCCGCCGACGTGCGTGAGGTCGGGGCCGACGTCGCCGGAGGCGCTCGTTCCCCGGATGGTGTGGCAGCTCTGGCAGGGGCCGCTCAGGACGAGTTGCCGGCCGCGGCGCTCGAGGGCGGTGGTCGCGGGCGGCGCGGGCGCTGCCTCGGCGGCGAGCCAGCGCTCGAACGCGGCGGGGGGCTGGGCGACGACTTCGAGCGACATGTGCGCGTGCTGGAGGCCGCAGTACTCGGTGCACTGACCGCGGTAGACGCCGGGCGTGTCGGTGTAGAGGAGCACCCGGTTCCTCTCGCCCGGGATCGTGTCGACCTTCCGGTTCAGCTCGGGCACCCAGAAGCTGTGGATGACGTCCGCTGTGGTGGCGACGAGATTGACACGCGTCCCGATGGGAATGTGGATCTCGTTCGCCGTGACCGCGTCCCCGCCCACATACCGCACCTCCCACCACCACTGGTGGGCGACGACGTCGATGGTCATCGCGGTCGAGTCGGCCGCGGGCGCCTCGGTCGTGCCGATGACGAAGATGTCCGCGATCACGAAGAGCGACGCGACGACCGCGACCGGCATCACGACGCCGAGGCCGATCACGACGATCCAGCCGGCGCGCTCGCCCGGCTTCGGGTCGTCCTGCGGCGCGCTGCGCTTGCGGCGCGCCCCGGCCGCGAAGAGCAGGCCGACGACCAGTGCGAGCCCGAAGCCCGACACGCCGAGCATCCACCACCAGAGGCTCGCGATGTCGCGGGCCGGGTGGCTGTGAGGGATGAAGGGCGTTCTGGCCGTTGGCGCCGCAGCCCGCGAGCGCGAGCGCGCACGCGGGAAGGGCGACGAGCGCGCCCAGGTGGACTGCGCGTCGTCTCCTCACTGCCCTTGCCCCGGCTGCCACCGCCCGCTGACTACCCGCGGCGACGGTCGTGAAACTCCATCGGGTCGCGAACGATCGGCAGCCGCTTGATCTCGTCGCCCGCACCCCTGACCTGGTCGTTCGGGCCGGCCGAGATCGTCCCACTCGGGGTCGTCGCCGCCGCCTACGCCCGCCGAGCGCTCACGCTACGCCGGCGCGGCCGGCCCGTCCCGCTGCGCCGGAGGCTCTGCTTCGCCTCGGGCGTCGCGGTCCTCGCTCTGGCGCTCGTCTCCCCGATCGACGCGATCGGGGAGGAGCGGCTGTTCTCGGTGCACATGCTCCAGCACGTCCTGCTCGGCGACGTCGGCCCGCTGCTCGTCGTGCTCGGCCTCGACGGGCGACTGCTGCGGCCACTCCTCCGGCTGCGCGCGATCCGCTCGCTCCGCGTGCTCGCGCACCCGCTCGTCGCGTTCCCGCTGTGGGCGATCGATCTCTGCGGGTGGCATCTGCCGGCTCTGTACGACGCCGCTCTCCGCAACAACGCCGTCCACGCCTGCCAGCACATCCTCTTCTTCACGTTCGGCGCGCTGATGTGGGCGGCGCTCTTCGAGCCGCTACCGGGCCCGCGGCGCTTCGGAATGGCGTGGAAGGCGGTCTACCTGCTGGGGATGTGGGTCGTCTGGCTCGCGCTCTCCCAGGTGTTCCTGTGGTCGGAGCACCCCTATTACGCCCCGTATCTCCACGTGCCGCGCACGTGGGGGCTCGGGCCGCTCTCCGACCAGCGGGCCGGCGGCGGCGTGATGCTCGTCGAGGGCTCGTTCACGATGATCGGCGTCCTCGTCTGGCTGCTCTTGCGGCTGTTCGACGAGAGCGAGGCGCGGCAGCAGCTGATCGACGCGGGCGTTCCGCCGCTCGCGGCCGCGCGCGCGGCCCGCTACCGCCGCGCCTCCTCGTCCTAGTCCGCCTGCCGGCGCCGACGGCATGTGCATCGTCGAGTAGGCGGCTGAGCGCAAAACGGAGGGCACGGAGGAATGTCGTCACGCACAGAAGGTCTTCCGTGTCGCGGCGCATCGGACAACCGCCGGCGCGTTTGCGATCGCTCGGCTCGGACACACCGGAGGACGAGACTCGTCGAAAGGAGCCGCCCACCATGTCCGATCTCGTCGCCGACTTCCTGCTCGCACGGCTGCGCGAATGGGGCGTCCAGCGCGTTTTCGGCTACCCGGGCGACGGCATCAACGCGATCATCGGCGCCTTCGACCGCGCGGACGGCGACCCGGAGCTGATCCAGGTCCGCCACGAGGAGATGGCCGCTTTCATGGCCTGCGCGCACGCGAAGTTCACGGGCGAGGTCGGCGTCTGCCTCGCCACCTCCGGTCCCGGCGCGATCCACCTCCTCAACGGCCTCTACGACGCGAAGCTCGACCACCAGCCGGTGGTCGCGATCGTCGGACAGCAGGCGCGCGCCGCTCTCGGCGGCAACTACCAGCAGGAGGTCGACCTCCAGTCGCTCTTCAAGGACGTCGCCCACGAGTACGTCCACACTGCGTCGACGGCCGCGCAGATGCGCCATCTCGTCGACCGCGCCGTCCGCATCGCCGCCGACCAGCGCACCGTCACCTGCCTGATCGTCCCCAACGACCTCGCCTCCGAGCCGGCGATCTCGCCGCCGCACGCGCACGGGACCGTCCACTCGTCGGTCGGCTACTCGCGGCCGGTGATCGTCCCCGCCGACGCCGATCTGGACCGCGCCGCCGCCGTCCTCAACGAGGGCTCGCGCGTGGCGATGCTGGTCGGCCAGGGCGCCCTGCACGCCGCCGATGAGGTCGACGGAGGTCGCCGACCTGCTCGATGCCGGAGTCGCGAAGGCGCTGCTCGGAAAGGCCGCGCTGCCGGACGACCTGCCCTGGGTCACCGGCTCGATCGGCCTGCTCGGGACGAAGCCGAGCTGGGACCTGATGGACGGTTGCGACACCCTGCTGATGGTCGGCTCGAGCTTCCCGTACTCGGAGTTCCTGCCCGAGGAGGGCGCCGCCCGCGGCGTCCAGATCGACATCGACGGCCGCATGATCGGGATCCGCTACCCGATGGAGGTCAACCTCGTCGGCGACTCGAAGGCGACGCTCCAGCGGCTGATCCCGCACCTCGAGCCCAAGGGCGGCGGCGCATGGCGGGAGGAGATCGAGAGCAACGTCCGGCAGTGGTGGAGCCTGATGGAGGAGCGGGCGCTGCAGGATGCAGAGCCGATCAACCCGCAGCGGGTCTTCTTCGAGCTGTCGTCGCGACTGCCTGAACAACTGCATGCTCGCGGCCGACTCCGGCTCCTCGCCAACTGGTTCGCCCGCGACCTGAAGCTGCGCTCCGGGATGAGCGCGACGCTCTCCGGGAACGCTCGCGACGATGGGGCCTGGAGTCCCGTACGCGATCGCGGCGAAGTTCGCCCACCCCGACCGCCCTGCGATCGCCCTCGTCGGCGACGGCGCCTTCCAGATGAACGGCATGAACGAGCTGATCACGATCGCGAAGTACTGGCAGCGGTGGGATGACCCGCGGCTCGTCGTCCTCGTTCTCCACAACGGCGACCTCAACCAGGTCACCTGGGAGCAGCGGGCGATGGAGGGCGATCCCCGCTACCCGGTCTCGCAGGACGTCCCCGACTTTCCGTACGCCCGCTACGCGCAGCTGGTCGGGCTCGAGGGAATCCGTGTCGACTCCCCCGACGACGTCGGTGCCGCCTGGGACGAGGCGCTCGCGACCGACCGGCCCTGCGTGCTCGAGGCGATCACCGACCCCGAGGTGCCGCCGCTGCCGCCGCACATCACGATCGAGCAGGCCCGGAACTTCCTCGGCGCCGTCTCGTCCGGCGACCCGAACGCGCGCCGGATGATGCGGCAGAGCTTCGCCCAGAAGGTCGTCGAGCTGATTCCCGGCCGGTGAGCACGCTCGCAGTCGACGCGGCCGTCGAGTCGCTGACGGTCGCCGCGTACACCGTGCCGACCGACGAGCCGGAGACGGACGGAACGCTCGCGTGGGAGGCGACCACGATCGTCGTCGTCGAGGTCTCGGCCGGCGGCGAGATCGGCCTCGGCTACACCTACGGCGACGTCTCCGTCGCACGCTTCGTCGAGTCGCTGCTCGCCGACGTCGTCACCGGGCGCGACGCGCTCGAGGTGGCGGCGGCCTGGGGGCGCATGCAGGAGCGGATCCGGAACGCGGGCCGTCCCGGCCTCGGGCAGATGGCGGTCGCCGCGGTCGACGTCGCGCTCTGGGACCTGAAGGCGAGGCTGCTCGGCCTCCCGCTCGTGCGGGCCCTCGACGCCGTGCACGAGACCGTGCCCGTCTACGGTAGCGGCGGCTTCACCTCGTACTCGCTCGAGCGGCTGCGCGGCCAGCTGGGCGGCTGGGTGGCCCAGGGGATCCCGCGCGTGAAGCTGAAGGTCGGGCGCCAGCCCGCGCCTCGACCCGCATCGCCTCACCGCCGCCCGCGAGGCGGTCGGCGATTCGGTCGAGCTCTACGTCGACGCGAACGGCGCCTTCACCCGCAAGCAGGCGCTCGGCTGGGCCGATCGCTACGCAGCGGAATGGGGCGTGAGCTGGTTCGAGGAGCCAGTGTCGTCGGACGACCTCGAGGGCCTGCGCCTGCTCCGCGACCGAGCGCCGGGCGGCATGGAGATCGCAGCGGGCGAGTACGGCGACACGCTGCCCTACTTCGAGCGGATGCTGGCCGCCGGCGCCGTCGACTGCCTGCAGGCGGACGTGACCCGCTGCGGCGGAATCACCGGCCTACTGCGCGTCGCGGCGCTCTGCGAGGCCCGCGGACTTCGAGCTCTCCGCGCACTGCGCGCCGCAAATCTCCGCGCACGCCTTCTGCGGCGTCCCCGGCGTCCGCCACGTCGAGTACTTCCACGACCACGTCCGAGTCGAGTCGATGCTCTTCGACGGCGTGCTCGAGCCCGAGGGCGGAGCGCTCCGACCCGACCGGTCACGGCCCGGGCACGGACTCGAGCTCGCGCGAGAGGAGGCCGAGCAATGGGCGGCCTGATCGGGCGCACGCTCGACAACATCCGCTCGGGACGCGTGCAGAAGCTGCTCGCGGCCGCGACAGCCGTGAGCGCCGCCGGCCTCGGCATCGAGATCTACCTCGAGCACTACCGGGGCTCGTTCGGCAACCGCTGGATGTGGACGCCGCTCGTGCTCGCGCCGCCGCTGAGCGCAGCCGGCGTCGCCGGGATCTGGTCGGAGCGCGCCGCGCGCCGCTGGCTGCCCGCGCTCGGAGCGCTCTACGCGATCGACGGCGTCGTCGGCGTCGTCACCCACGTCCAGGGCGTCCGCAAGCGGCCGGGCGGCTTCTCCGAGCCGACGTACAACCTCGTCATGGGCCCGCCACTGCTCGCGCCAGGATCGCTCGTCGCGGTCGGTGCGCTCGCCGCGGCCGCCGCCGCCGCGCGGCGGGAGCGCTGACAGTGACGCGCCGCTTCGAACCGGACGGGCTGCCGAGGCAGCGCCGCGGCACGGCACCCCAGGGCGTCGGCCGCTACCCCGACTTCGACGTCCTCGCAGCTCGCCGACCACTGGGACGAGAAGACCCGCAAGGTCGTCCTCGACCGCGTCCAGCGAGTGCCCGAGCCGCGGTTCTTCAGCGACCGCGAGCGGGCGACCCTCGAGCCGCTCTGCGACCGCCTCACAGCCCAGGATCGCGAGCCGCGCATCCCCGTCCTCGCGTACGTCGACGAGAAGCTCGCCTCCGGGACCTTCGACGGCTACCGCTACTTCGACCTCCCCGAGGACGACGAGACGTGGCGCGCGGTCGCGCGCGGCCTCGACGGCGAGGCGCAGGCGCTCGGCGAGCGCTCCTTCGGCGACCTCGACCTCGAGCGCCAGCGAACGCTGTGCGGGCGGTTCTCCCGTGGCGAGCTGCACGGCGAGGCGTGGGCGGAGCTCAACGTCTCGCGCGCCTTCGGCGTCGTCGTGCGCTACGTCTGCGAGGCGTTCTACGCGCATCCGTGGGCCTGGAACGAGATCGGTTTCCCCGGCCCGGCGTATCCGCGCGGCTACGCACGCTTCGGCAGCCCGCATCTCCGACACGGCGAGACCGAGTCCTGGGAGGCGAACGAGAGCTTCGAGCTCGACCCGGTTCGCGACATCGAACAGAGGGGGCTCCCGTGAGCCTCGTCAAGGGCGCGGTCCGGATGCCGCGCGACAACGACTCGGCCTTCCTCCTAGACCCGCATGAGCGCGGACTGCAGAACCTCGACCGGATGGCCCGCTACTCGCTCGGCAACCCGGTCGACCTCGTGATCGTCGGAGCCGGCGCAGGCGGCGTCACGCTTGCGCAGCGGCTGGCGAGAGCGGGCTGGCGGATCGTCGTGCTCGAGAAGGGTCCCTTCTGGGATCCGGACCGCGACTGGGTCTCCGACGAGAAGGGCTCCGGCCCCCTCTACTGGCGCGAGACCCGCGTGATCGGCGGCTCCGACCCCGTCGAGATGGGAAAGAACAACTCGGGGGTGGGGGTCGGCGGCTCGATGACGCACTTCGCCGGCTACGTGCCGCGCCTGCACCCGTCCGACTTCGAGGTGCGCACGCGCGACGGCGTCGCCGTCGACTGGCCGATCTCCTACAACGACCTGAAGCCGTCGTTCGAGCGGATCGAGCTCGAGCTGCCGGTCGCCGGCCAGGACTGGCCGTGGGGCGACCCGCACGACTACCCGCACGCGCCGCACCCGATCTCCGGTGCGGCCGCCGTCGCATGGCAGGGTGCGCGCGACTGCGGCATCGAGATGCGCGTCGGCCCGGTGTCGATCACGAACGGCGCCTTCGGCAACCGTCCCCACTGCGTCTACCGCGGCTTCTGCCTCCAGGGCTGCAAGGTGAACGCGAAGGCGAGCCCGCTGATCACACACCTTCCCGACGCGATCGAGCACGGGGTCGAGGTGCGAGCAGACTCGACCGCGGTCCGGATCGAGGTCGACGCCGCTGGCGGGCGCGTCACCGGCGTCACATACGTCTCGGGCGGCGTCGAGCGCTTCCAGCCGGCGGACGCGATCGCCGTCTGCGGCTACGCGATCGAGACGCCGCGGTTGCTGCTCAACTCGACGAGCCGGCGCTTCCCCCACGGGCTCGCGAACAACGCCGACCAGGTCGGCCGCTACGTGATGGTGCAGGGCGCCACCCAGGTCGCCGCCCGCTTCCCGGAGCTACTGCGGATGTACAAGGCGCCGCCGCCGGAGGTCTCGAGCGAGCAGTTCTACGAGACCGATCCGGGTCGCGGCTTCGCGCGCGGCTTCTCGATCCAGACCGTCTCGCCGCTGCCGATCGGCTGGGCCGAGCACGTCGTCGCCGAGGGCCACTGGGGCGAGTCGCTGCGCGAGTACATGCGCGACTACAACCACTGGGCGGTGCTCGGCGTGCTCTGCGAGCTGCTGCCCCAGGCGGAGAACCGCGTAACCCTCGCCGCCGAGACCGACGCCAACGGCGTCCCGGTCGCGTGCTTCAGCCACAGCCTGGGCGAGAACGACCGCGCAAACATCGCCTACGCGACGAAGGTGATGCGCGAGATCTGGGACGGCGCCGGGGCGCAGGACACGCTCGCGATCGACCGCTTCGCCCATCTCGTCGGCGGCTGCCGGATGGGCTTCGGGCCGGAGGACAGCGTCGTCGACTCCTGCCATCGCGTCTGGGAACTGCCCAACCTGTTCGTCGCCGACGGCAGCGTCTTCCCGACGCAGGGGGCGGCCAACCCGGCGCTGGCGATCATGGCGCTCGCCGACCGTCTCGCCGGTCTGCTGCGCTCGAAGCGGACGGCGAACGCCCCTGAACGCGCTGCGAGGCTGTCGTCGGCGTCCCGCTGAGCAACCCGCGCGACCTCTTCCTGGAGCTCCTGTCCGAGGCGCTCTGGGTGGAGCGGATCCTCGTCTTCGAGGCGCTGCCGCGGCTGCACGGTCAGGCTTCCGCGACGTGGCTCGAGCAGGCGGTCGCCGAGCACGAGCAGCACGCCCGCCTCGGCGTCGACCGGATCGAGACGTTCTTCCGGACGCTCGGCGTCGAGCCGGTCTCCGCCGCGAGCGAGGCGTTCCGAGGGCTCCAGCGGGAGCACGACGCGCGCGTCGAAGCGATCGTCGAGCCGCGCCTCTGCGACGTCTGGATCGCCGACCACCTCGAGCGGACGGCGCGTCTGGAGCTCTCGCTCCATGCGGAGCTCGCCGCGCTCGCCGCGACGCTCGGAGCCGACCCGGAGCCGCTCGAGCAGGGCCGCACCGACTGCGAGCAGGCGCTCGCCGAGCTCGAGCGGGTCCGCGCCCGGCTGCACGAGCGCCTCCCCGGCGCGCCGCCTCGGCCGCTCAGCGCTCCTGATCGGGACGCCGGTCGCGCCAGGCGCGCCAGAGGCGCAGCGGCAGGAGCCCGACGAGCGGCGCCCGCCTGCCGAGCTCATGCCGGTCCTCGCGGTCGAACGCGGCCGCGTACCGTGCCGCCTCGGCCGCGGAGGGATACGTCTTGCGGCCGCCCACCGCGTCGCAGCGCTCGCAGCTCCAGACGATCGTCTCGCCGTCGGCGCGGAAACGGTAGCGGTGCCCGATGAGGCGGCAGCGGAGCAATCGGGAGCGAGCTTACGAGTAATTGCCGGGAAATTGGGCACGCGAACGACATGAGCGCTCGACGCCGAGACGGTCGAGACCGGGACGATCGAGACCGCCATCCCGGGCCGGCTCGACCGGCTCCCCTGGTCGCGTTTCCACTGGCTCGTGATCGGCGGCCTCGGCACCGTCTGGATCCTCGACGGGCTCGAGGTGACGATCGTCGGCTCGATCGCGTCGCGCCTGACGGAGAAGGGCAGCGGCATCTCACTCGGCGCGGGCTCGATCGGCACGGCTGCCGCGATCTACGTGGCCGGCGCCTGCGTCGGCGCCCTCGTCTTCGGCCAGCTCACCGACCGCTTCGGCCGGAAGCGGCTCTTCACGATCACGCTCGCCGTCTACTTCGCCGCGACAATCGCGACCGCCGTTCGCCTGGACGCCCTGGTACTTCTTCCTGTGCCGGTTCTTCACCGGCGCCGGGATCGGCGGCGAGTACTCGGCGATCAACTCGGCGATCGACGAGCTGATCCCGGCGCGCGTGCGCGGACGGGTCGATCTGATCATCAACGGCTCCTACTGGGTCGGGTCGGCAGCCGGCGCAGGTGCCGCACTCTTCTTCCTCAGCTCGGTGTTCCCGAAGGACATCGGCTGGCGCGTGACGTTCGCGCTCGGCGGGGTGCTGGCGCTCTCGATCATGCTCGTGCGCCGCAACGTCCCCGAGAGCCCGCGCTGGCTGTTCATCCACGGTCGCGAGGAGGAGGCCGAGCGGATCGTGCGCGGCATCGAGGAGTCGGTCGAGCAGGAGACCGGCGAGGACCTCGACGAGGTCGACGACACGATCGAGGTGCGCCAGCGCGAGTCGATTCCCTTCCGGATGATCGCCCGCACCGCGTTCGAGCTCTACCCGAAGCGCGCCGTCCTCGGCCTCGCGCTCTTCGTCGGCCAGGCGTTCCTCTACAACGGCGTCACCTTCAACCTCGGCACGCTCTTCACCGGTTTCTACGGCGTGTCCTCGAGCTTCGTCCCCGTCTTCATCGTCCTCTTCGCGGTCGGGAACTTCCTCGGGCCGCTGCTGCTCGGCCGCCTGTTCGACACGGTCGGCCGCATCCCGCTGATCGCGGGCACGTATCTCGGGTCGGCCGCCGTCGCCGTGGCGCTCGCGCTGCTCTTCGTCGGACACGCGCTCAGCTCTGCCTGGGCGTTCGAGGCGTTCGTCTTCGCGACGTTCTTCCTGGCCTCGGCCGGGGCGAGCGCGGCCTACCTGACCGTCAGCGAGGTGTTCCCGATGGAGACGCGCGCGCTCGCGATCGCCTTCTTCTACGCGGTGGGCACCGGGCTCGGCGGCATCATCGGCCCGCTCCTCTTCGGCCACCTGATCGCGACGAAGGACCGCAACATGGTCATGCTCGCGTTCCTCATCGGAGCCGGCGTGATGGCGCTCGGAGGAATCGCCGAGCTCTTCCTCGGCGTCCGCGCCGAGAACGCCCAGCTCGAGGACATCGCGAAGCCGCTGACCGCCGAGGACGCCGAGGAGAAGCAGGCTCCGGGCGCTCAGGAAGACGCAACCGAGCAGGAGCGCCGCGACCGGAACGAGGCTCCGCGAGGCCGCCGCTACCGGCCCGGGCCGGGGCGAGGGGAGACCTTCTACTCGCCGGGGATGGTCGGGACGGCGCTGCACTCGCGGCGCGCGCCGGCCGACCTGCTCGACCGCGAGATCGACGCGGTCGTCTCGGCGGTCGAGGCCGAAGGCCCGTTGGAGCGCCAGGAGCTCGCCCGCCGCGTCGGCGCGCGCCGGTGGGGCCCCGGGCGCTTCCAGAGCGCGCTCGCGGCCGCGCAGGCCGCGGGACGGATCCGGCGCCTCTCGCGGAGCCAGATACGCCCCGGCCGAGTCGCACGGCTGAGCGGGACACGCTGCCGGCGGCACCGCGGCCAGGACACCGACAGAAAGGAACGAGCACGTGAGCAGCAGCAACGGGAAACCAGAGGTGGTGGTCGTCACGGGCGCCTCGGGCGGCGTCGGCCGGGCAATCGCCCATGCCTTCGCGAAGCGCGGCGCCCACGTCGGGCTGCTCGCCCGCGGCGAGCAGGGGCTCGAAGGCGCCCGCGAGGAGGTCGAGTCGTTCGGCGGCAAGGCGCTCGTCGTGCCCACGGACGTCGCCGACCACGAGCAGGTCGAGGCGGCCGCCGAGAAGGTCGAGCAGGAGTTCGGGCCGATCGACGTCTGGGTGAACGACGCCATGGCGACCGTGTTCGCGCGCTTCCTCGACATCCAGCCCGACGAATACAAGCGGGCGACCGAGGTCACCTACCTCGGCGCCGTCTACGGGACGATGGCGGCGCTGAGGCGGATGGTGCCGCGCGACCGCGGCACGGTCGTGCAGGTCGGCTCGGCGCTCTCGTACCGGGCGATCCCGCTCCAGTCCGCCTACTGCGGCGCGAAGTTCGGGATGCGCGGCTTCACCGACTCGGTGCGCACAGAGCTGATGCACGACCGATCGAACGTCTGGATCACGATGGTGCAGCTGCCGGCGGTGAACACGCCGCAGTTCAACTGGTGCCGCACGCGGCTGCCCGACCATCCGCAGCCCGTACCGCCGATCTACCAGCCGGAGGTGCCGGCCGAGGCCGTGTACTGGGCCGCGCATCACCGCCGGCGCGAGCTCGAGGTCGGCGGCGGGGCGGTCAAGGCGATCGTCGGCAACAAGCTCGCGCCGCGGGTCGCCGACCTCTACCTCGCCCGCACGGGGTTCTCCTCGCAGCAGATCGAGGACATGCCCGTGAACGGGCGGCCCGACAACCTCTTCGAGCCGGTGCCCGAAGAGGCCGCCGCGCACGGCATGTTCGACGCGCAGGCGCGCGGCCGGAGCTACCAGCTCTGGGCGACCACGCACCGGTCGCTGATCGCCGGCGTGCTGACCGGGGCCGCGGCCCTCGCGGCCGGGCTCGCACGGGCGGCCCGCTGATGGCGGCCGCGCGCCCGGCCGCGGCAGAGCTCGCGCAGACCGCGCCCCACGCGCTCAGGGAGTACGCGCTCCTCGCCGACGGCGAGCGCGGGATCCTCGTCGGGCCGCGCGGCGACTTCGCGTGGATGTGCTTCCCCGGCTGGGCCGACGACGGCTTCTTCTCCGGCGCTCGTCGGCGGGGGCGGCGTCTACTCGATCGCGCCGCGCGACCGCTACGTCTGGGGCGGCTACTACGAGCCCGCGAGCCTGATCTGGCGTAGCCGCTGGGTCACCGAGGAGAACGCGATCGTCGAATGCCGCGAGGCGCTCGCTCTCCCGAGCCGCCGGGACCGCGCCGTCGTGCTCCGGCGCGTGCTCGCCCGCGAGGGGACGGCCCGGGTCGCCGTGCAGCTCGGTCCGCGCGGCCGTTTCGGCGAGACGCCGCTGCGCTCGCCTCGGCGGGACGACGACGGCGCCTGGCGCGGCCGGGTCGGCGACATCGAGCTCTGCTGGACGGGCGGAGCCGACGCGAAAGCGGCAGCGGACCGCCACGGTGGGAAGAAGCTCCTGCTCGAGCTGGAGCTGGAGCCGGGCGGCCACCAGCGACTTCGTCCTCGTTCTCGGCGCCGGGTGCGACTCGGCTCCCGACCCGGACGCCGCCTGGTCGGCGACCGAAGCGTCGTGGCGGGAGCGCGTCCCGGCGCTCGAGGAGACGATCGCGCCGCGCGACGCCCGGCACGCCTACGCGGTGCTCTCGGGCCTGACGAGCGCCGGCGGGGGGATGGTCGCCGCGGCCACGATGGCGCTGCCGGAGCGGGCCCGGAACGGGCGCAACTTCGACTACCGCTACGTCTGGATCCGCGACCAGTCCTACGTCGGCCAGGCCGTCGCGAAGTGCGGCCCGCATCCGCTGCTGGACGACGCCGTGCGCTTCGTTCGCGACCGTCTGCTGGCCGACGGCCCCGGGCTGATGCCGGCGTACACGACAGCCGGTGGCCGCGTCCCCGACGAGCGCCGCCTCGATCTCCCCGGATACCCGGGCGGCAGCGACGTCATCGGCAACTGGGTGCACTCGCAGTTCCAGCTCGACGCATTCGGCGAGGCGCTCCTGCTCTTCGCAGCGGCGGCCGGCCACGACCGGCTCGACGCGGATGCCTGGCGCGCCGCCGAGGTCGCCGCCGAGACGATCGAGGCGCGCTGGCGTGAGCCCGACGCCGGGATCTGGGAGCTCGACCCGGACGAGTGGACGCACAGCCGCCTGATCTGCGCCGCGGGCCTCCGCGCGATCGCCGGCCGCGGCCCGGGCGGCGAGCAGGCGGCGCGCTGGCTCGCGCTCGCGGACACGATCGTCGCCGACACCTCGGCGCGCGCGCAACACCGTTCGGGCCGCTGGCAGCGGTCGCCGGAAGACGAGCGCGTCGACGCGGCGCTGCTCCTGCCGGCGCTGCGCGGGGCGATCCCGCCCGACGACCCCCGCTCGCTCGCCACGCTGAGGGCGGTCGAGGAGGAGCTGACCGAGGACGGCTACGCCTACCGGTACCGGCACGGCGCACGGCCGCTGGGCGAGGCCGAAGGAGCCTTTCTGCTCTGCGGTTTCATCCTGTCGCTCGCGTACGCCCAGCAGGGCGACGGGGTCGCCGCGGGACGGTGGTTCGAGCGCAACCGCGCGGCTTGCGGCCCGCCGGGCCTCCTGTCGGAGGAGTTCGACGTCCAGCAGAGGCAGCTGCGTGGGAACCTCCCGCAGGCGTTCGTGCACGCCCTCCTGCTCGAAAGCGCGGTGGCGCAATACGCTCCGGCGTCGCACGAGCCTGCATTGGAGGGCGAGTGATCGAGACCGAAGGGCCTTCAACCGAGACGACCGTCGAGACGACGTCGAGTGCGCGGCGCGCGTTCGAGACGACGCTCGTCGTCGGCGGCACGATCATCGCCGCGCTCGCCCTCTGGAAGCTCAAGCTGATCGTCGCGCTTCTGCTGACCGCGATCACGATCTCCGCGGCCATGCGGCCCGGCGTCGAGTGGCTCGCCGCCCGGCACGTTCCACGCGTGGTCGGGATCCTGCTGCACTACGTCGTCCTGCTCGGCTTGCTCGCGCTCTTCCTCGGGTTGGCGGTCCCGCAGCTGACGAACGAGGTGCAGGCGGCGCTCGCGATCGAGCCGGAGGCACACACGGGTGGCGGGGTGAAGGAAAAGCTCCTGAACGAGCTCGCCAAGCGCCTCCATCACCTTCCCGCGGCGGGCACCCTCGTCCATCCGGCCCTCTCGATCGGCGAAGAGGCGATGAGGGTGCTGGTCGGGATCCTGTTCACGCTCGCTGCCGCCGCCTACTGGGTGTATGAGGGCGACCGCGCCGTCGGCGTCATCGCGAGCCTGGTCCCGCGGCCCCACCGTAAGAAGCTCCGCGACACCTGGCACCTGATCGAGAAGAAGCTCGGCGCGTTCATACGCGGGCAGATCCTGATGATCACGTTCGTCTCGACGGTCGCGTCGCTGATCTTCCTCGGGGTCGACGAGCCGTACTGGCTGCTGATCGGGATCGCGACCGGCTTCCTCGAGATCGTGCCGGTCGTGGGCCCGTTCGCGGCGATCGTGCTGGCGGCGGGCGCCGGTCTCACCGTGTCGTGGCACACCGCCGCCTTCGCCGCCGGGGCGCTGCTCGCGCTTCGCCTCCTCCAGGACTACATCATCTCCCCGCGCTTCCTCGGGGGCGCCGTCGGCCTTCCGCCGCTGCTCGTCCTCGTGTCGGTCTCGGTGGTCGGCATCCTGATCGGCCCCTTCTACGTGCTGCTCTCGGTCCCGATCGCCTCGCTCGTCGTCACCGTCGTGGACGTGGTCGTGCGCGGCGCCGACCCGGCCGAGGCGGACGCGCCGACCGTCCTCTTCAGTCCGAAGGACTGCTGATGTAGCACGTCAAGACGGAGCGTACACGACGGAGCGACCATCGCTCCTCAGCGCGTCACGCCGAGGATGACGTCGCTCGCCCTCCTCGCGAATGATGCTCCGCCAGAATCCCGGCCGGAATGCACCGGCCGGGACTCTTGCGGAAGGGGCGACGGCGCGGCGGAAGAACGGGACGCACCGCCGCCGCCGAGACTAGTACGAGTGCGTCTGCTCCTCGGTGACCCGGGAAGCGGACGACGGGTCGACGGTGGTCCGCCGGCCCCGGTAGAAGTACGCAGGCCCGCCCCACGTGGACCAGAACGCGAGGGACAGCAGCAGACCGACGATCCCGACTGCGAGCAGGATGTAGCCGATGGCGTGAATGTTGAATGCCGAACTCGAGGCGTTGACTGCCCACGCGAGGATCGCGCCGGCCGCCGTCAAGACCAGGCTGAAACCGAATCCCAAGGTTGTCTCCTCTCTCGAATTCCCGTTGTCTCGCTGCCGCGGCGTGCGACCTCACCACCAGGCGCCGCGCGAGCGACCACCTGTGGCGCCGAGGAAGAGGCTGATCACCCAGATCAGCGCGGCCACGACGGCCACGACGAACAGCCAGTGAACGGTGAAGCCCACTCCGAACGCCACGATTGCGAGCAGAGCCAGCACGATTAGCAGGATCATTCGGTCACGCTCCGTTTCCTTCGGGTTGCCCTTTCAGCTTCATGCAGCTCGGCCTCCAGACCGACCGAGCCGTATGGGTGTCCCACGAGTCTCGGTCGCTAAACCGGGGCGTCGCATCGTCGGGCAGGCGTCCCTGGGATATGGGCCGGGGATTGGTGTGACGCTTCAGGCGACGCCGGCCGTGACCGTCGCGACGAACCCCAGGTAGGAGGCGATCACGAACGCGCCTCCGAGCCGTCCGAGTCCGGTCGGTCTCGCCGTCAGCGCGAGCGCGA
>CAVVDI010000007.1:0-117620 GCA_963746895.1 uncultured Actinomycetes bacterium
CGCCGGTCTCGTTGATGATGGCCTCGACATCGTCGGAGTGCATTGGCATGGCCGTGCTCACCGAGACGCTGGCGGCGTACTCATACGGGATGTCCGCGTTTTTCAGCGCGTCGATTACGTGCCCGAGCCAGTCCCCGCGCGCTTGCCAGTTGCGCGGGCTGTAGACCTCCACCGTGGCGGTGAAGTCGCCGGCGCCGATCTCGAGGTCAGGCTTCCCAGTCTTCCCGCCGCGCGAAACGGTGAGACCGCGCTGCAGAAAGTGATCTGCGACGAGCGCCTCGGCGAGGAAGGAGCCGAAGTTGCCGCGATCAACCTCGTTGCGCAGCTCCTTCAGGCTCATCCCGGCGCGGATGTCGTTGTCGATCGCGCGGAGGCCTTCCCGCAGGTGCGGGTAGTGCGGGTTCGCGAGCAGGCGGTAAAGCGCCCTGTCGGTGATCCGCCAGCCCTGGAAGACGTCTGATGGGCGCCCTTCGTTCTCGGGGGCAGGCAGGTTCTTCGCCAGCGAGGGGAGAACGGCGAGCAGCCGCGCGACGCGGTCAGGATGGAAGAGGAACGACATTGACGGTTCGCCTAGGCCGACGGGCCCCTCGCTAGCGCGGTACCGCGGCTCCGCGCCGTGTCAGTGCCACCATGCGTCGATGTCCGACACACGATCGAATTCACGCCAGCGCCGGAGGAGGGCGTCGGCGCCATGTTGCCGGACGCGCGCCGCCGCTTCTCCGTCGAGGGCGCCGGCGGCGGTCAACTCGTCGAGGAGTGCCTCGACGATGTCCGACGTGGCGGTGGCGAGCCGCTTGAGGTTCCCGAGTTCGGGCTCTGACCATCCCCGAAACTTTGACGTGTCTCCATGCTCGGAGACGAGATGGATCAGGTGCGCGCGGCCATCGTCCTGCGGTTCCCAGAAGCAGCGCCCGAAGCGGGCTCGGAGCGGCGTGTCTTCGACACCATGGCGCACGACCTCGAAGTACGGCTCCGCGTCGTCGGAGACGGCGGCAGCAACGACCTCCTCGAAACGGGCGGAGTCGCCTTCGTTCAGATTGCAGCGGAGCTTGATCGTGATCTGCCCATCAGAATCGGCTTCCTCGTGGTACCGCAGCGGCTTGATCGAGAGACCGAGGAACGACAGAGATTCCGGGTTGAGCAGCTCAGCCTCCCGAAGCTCGAATGAGTGATGCGACGGCCCGCCGCCTGACGTGTACGACGACGAGCTGCCGACGACCACCCAGCGCGTGCCGTCGTCAGCCTCAAGTGCGGCGTCAGGCTCACGAGCTGCCTGCAGAGCCTTCCTCAGCTCATCGTCGAGCTCGGGAGCCGCAGTCGCGGACACCTGCAAATGGCGAAGGGCCTTGCCCGTGTGGGGCGAGGTCTCCGGTTCGAGCTCTTCGGCCGAAAGCGTCCGAGGCTCGCCGAGGATGGTCAGGGTGATGGACATCGCACCACGAATGATGCTTGCGCAGCAGGACGTACAGCAACGTCAGAGCTGCGGTCGCGCGGCCGCCTACTCCTGGAGCCAAGCGACCCGGAACGTAGCCTTCCAGTCGGCCTGGTGCACCGGGTCGGCGCTCGGCACGCCGGTTGCCTTCAGCAGCACCATGTACTTGTTCAGCAGCCACTCGAGCCGGTCGATCGCCGCGTTCAGATCTTCGTAGGTGGGGAGGTCGGTCAGCTCGCGCTGGTCGTTGTGGGCGACCATCCGGTCGACGTAGTCCTTGATCGGCTGCGCGATCTCGAGGAACTCGTCGTGGTCAGCCTGGTACCGCTCCGGCGCGATCGTGTCGGCGCCCTCGCCGGCGTACTTGTCGAGGGTGGCGTTCGCCCTCCTCTGCCAGTGGTCCTCGTCGTCGTACATGGGAGATGTGTCTCGAGCGGGTCATCACTGACGGGTTGGCAGCCATGTTCGAGAGCAGCCGCGCAACCGACACCGCCTGCGTGTCGAGATCCGTCTGGCGCCGGACGGCGATCGACTGCGTGGTCGCGTACCACGAGCCGAGCGCGTCGAAAAACGACGACGGCGGGATGTTCGGGTTGTTCTGCGTGATCTCGCCGAGGCCGCGGTAGAACGACCTGTAGGAGAACAAGGTCACCGTCTCGCTGTAGATCCGCTCGATCCAGCCCTTCCACTTCTCGTAGAGGGCGTCCTCGATCTGGCGCTGACGGTCACTGCTCATGACGCTGCAACGAACTGTTCCACAAGCGAGGGCGGCTGCTTCATCGTCGCTTGGTATACGGCGGCCTACCGGCGCCTATCCCTCGCCCTACTCGAGCTAGCCGCCGGCGACGAGTTGGTGGGGGCGGGGCCTCGTCGTGTTCGCAGTCATGCCCGCGCGGACGGCGATTGCCTCCGGCTCTGCCTTGCTGAGCTCGACGACGTGCAGCCCTGCTGCATGACAAGGCGGCGGCCCACTAGCGTTCGATGACGCGGCCGCGGCCGCGCTCGAGCGCGCACAGGCGGCGCAGCTGGCGCACGTGTTCCAGGTGTCGCTCGCTGCCGAGCGCGCTGGACATCCGCGCGAGGTCGCCGATCGAGGCGACGTCGGAGCGGACGCCCTCGCCGAGCGGCTCGCGGTGGGCGCCGCGCCGCAGGTCGTCGTAGCCTCGCGTGCCCTCTGGTGTCGGCACGATCTTCAGCTCGCCGTGCTCGGTCACGAGCTCGATCAGCGGCTGGTCGACCGTCGCGGTCTCGAAGCGGTCGAGTTGCTGCCCATCCGCGCGTCGCGCCCCTATCTCCTGCAGCGCGTCGTCGAGCCGGCGCAGGTTGTCGCTGCGCGGCGCGGGGACGATGTCGACGCCACGGGTGAGCTCTTCCGTCCCTCGGAGGACGCGGGCGAAGCCGCCGATCAGGACGTACTTGACCCGATGCCGCTCGAGCGCCTGCAGGATCCCGTACGGATCGAAGCTCGGACGCCGCTCAGCCATCCCCGGCCTTATCGAGCTCCTTCAGCAGGCGGGCGGCGCGTCGCTCCGGCGAGAGGTGGCGGTTCTTGTCGAGGCGCCCGTCGAGCGATGTGTCGAGCTCGGCCAGGAGGAGCGGGATGGTGAACCCGCAGGCTTCGATCACCTCGAGGAAGTTGTCGATGCTCGGGGAGACCTCGCCCTGTTCCCAGCGGGCGATCAGCGACCGCGGTCGGCCGCTGAGCTCGGACAGCTCGTCCTGCGTCAGCCCGGCTCGCATCCTCGCTTCCCGGATCGGATCTGCGCCGCGCACGGCCTGAGCTTACGCGACGGGCCAGGTGCAGGAAAGGCTCCGCGGCACAGATAGAGGACGAACAGAGAGCTGTACAGGGCCGTCAACTCACTTGCACGGTGCAACTCATATTTGGTACGGTGAGCGAGGAGCGTCGAGGAGGTTCGGTGGCAGCAGCGTCGCAGCGCGTCGGGGACTTCTACAGCGAGGTCGTGCTGCCTGCGCTCGCCGCTCGACTCGACGCCGCCTTCCCCGAGTTCGGCTGGAAGCAGGATCCACGCGGCTGGGTTGCCACCAACCAGGAGATGACGCATCGAGTGCTCGGCGTCCGGGCCGACCGCGTGGTCGCACACGGAGCCGCGCCGCCGGGATTCCTCGTCCACGGCGGCGAGCCGGTGCCCTGGACTGCGTACGTCAACGGGGGCGAGGTTCCCCGTGGCGACGCCTTCCGGTCGGTTGTGCGGGAGCTCGCCGACAGAGCTGGAGTCGATAGCTCACCCATCGAGCGCGCGCAGCCGCGCGACCGCAGGCAGGAGCTCCTGGAGGACTTCTTCCGGCTGTCGCGCGCGGAGCTTCGGAGCGAGGCGGGTGTCGCAGCGCGCTCCTACCTCGTGCGCCGTGGCTTTCCAGCGGACGAGATCGAGCAGGTCGACCTCGGGGTGGTTCCCGGCGAGCTGCTGACGAAGAGCGCGCTCGAGGCTGCCGGTTACACCGAGCTCGAGATCGCGCAGTCCGGCGTGCTTGCCGACGGCCGCTGGCCGGGCAGACTCTGTGGTGCGTGGCGCGACGAACGCGGCCGGATCGGAACCCTCTGGGCGCGCGCACTCCAAGACACGGACGCCTCGTCGCGCTACCTCTACCTCCGCGGTGCAAGCCGCTCCGGCCTGCCGCCGTACGGACTCTCCGACATCCTTCGCTTGCCGGCCGACGATCGCCGCGAGATCACGCTCGTCGAGGGTCTGATCGACGTCCACCACCTCCGCTCCAAAGGCTTTCCGTCAGTCGCCGCGATCGGCGGCGCGCGCGTGCAGCCCGAGGCGTTGCGGCGGTTCGGACGCCTCGGGATCGACTCGGTCGTACTCGCCCTGGACAACGACGCGTCAGGCCGCGACGGCACCGCACGAGCGGTCGAACGGATCACCCGTCTGACGGACGCACCCACGCTTCGCGTGCTCGATCCCGAACGGCTCGGCGACTCGAAGGATCCCGACGCGTTCGTGCAAGAGCACGGCGTGACGAGCTTCGCGCACCCTCGTCGCCGAGGCAGACTGCGCGGTCAGTTGGCGTGCCCGCGAGTTCGTCAACGGGATCACGCCGCACAGCGAAGCGGGACGACGTCGCGCCGCGCTCGCGCGCGCCGGCAGCTGGCTGGGGACCCTGCCACCTCGCTATGCCCTCGAGCAGGAAGACGCCATTCGTCAAGTCGCCGAGCGATGCGGCTACTCGAGAGACGCTGTCGAACGGGCCTTCCGAGCCCGGTTCTGGGACCGCTCCGATCGACGAGGCCGCGGCGGCCCGGTGATGGAGCGATAGTGACGGCCGGTGCAGTCACCGATACCCGTTTCGTGGCAGGTCGTGACAAGTCGACGAGTCGTCGCTACCTGCTGGTCGAGGAAGTGGCCGAGCGGCTGCGCTGCTCGAGACGGACGGTCCATGAGCTGACGCGTACGAATGCGATTCCGCACCGCCGCTTACCCGGATGCAGGCGTTGCCTCTTTCGCGCCGACGAGCTCGAGGCGTGGGAGAACGGCTCGCCGCTCGAAATCGTCGACCTGCCGCAAGGCGGTCGCGTCGTGACACCGCGGGTACCTACAGGGTGAAGGCGCCGTCGAGGCGCTTCGCTTCGAACTTCTCTGCGCGGCGTGACCAGGCGCCGTAGACGTCGCGCGTCAGCGTGATCGTCGAATGACCAAGCTGCGCCTGGACCCACGTCAGCTGGGCCCCGCCCTCCAGCGCGATCCGGGCGAACGTATTGCGGAACGAGTGGAACGTCCGCTTGCCACCCCGCTCTCCGACTCGCTGGATGCCAGCGCGCGTCATGGCTGCGTAGAGAGCCTTGAGCACGCGAGCGCCCTCGATATGTCCGCCCGTCTCCGACTCGAAGACGAGCGCCGACCCCTTCGCCCTCCGCTCCCATTCCTGGAACAGCTTCTTCGCCTGCGGTGTCAGGTCGACCGTCCGCGGCTCGCCGCTCTTCGTCGCCTTTTCGCCAAGGCCGGGCGCGTACGTGCGGGAGACGAGCACCTCCGCATCCGCGAGGCTCACGTCGCCCCAGCGCAACGCCGCGAGCTCTCCGAGTCGCATTCCGGTGGCGACCGCGATGCGACAGAGGTACGAGATCCGCAGCTCGCGAGCCAGCTCGGGCCACAGCTTCTTCAGCTCATCGTCGGTGAAGTAGCTCGGCCGCTTCTTCGTGGCCTTCGGCTTCGCGCTCGGCGCCAGCAGCCGGACCGGGTTCTCGGCAATCAGCCGTTCTGTCTTAGCGGCCTGAAGGCACGCGCCGAGGTGGCGCAGGTGCTTGGCGAGCGTGGTCGGCGAGACCTTACGGGGAGGCTCTCGGTCGCGGTTCGTGCGCTCGACGTACTCGAGGAAGAGACGGACGTCCGTCGTCGTGATCTTCCGGAGCGGCTTGTTGCCGATCGCCTTCTTGGCGTACTGAAGCGAGGACGCGTAGGTCCGGCGCGTCGTCTCTTCGCGACGGAGCTCGGAGAGCCAGCGGTCGCACCAGTCCTCGAAGCGAACGTTCTCCGGTGGGATGTACGTGTGCTCGTCCACGGCCACCTGCACCGTCCGCAGCTGGCGCTCGGCATCCTTCCGGTTGTGGCCCGCCGGCTCACGCACGAGACGCCCGTTCACGTTCTGGACGATGTGGTACATGGGGCCCGGCTTGCAGGTGCAACCTCTGCCGGGCGCTGCGTCAGCGAACGTCGTCCAGGGACGGCCGAGCCCGCATTTTCTCGAGTGACGAGCCTGAAGAGAGGCCGTTTCTGCTCCTTCGGTCGCGTGCGGAGCCGAAAGTTTACGTCATCTCGTACGCGCACACCACCGTCAAGGCATCGGGCACGACTGCGAGTTGCCCGATTTGCAGGAGTTTCGTGATGGGCCGGGCTGGGATCGAACCAGCGACCTTGGGATTAAAAGTCCCCTGCTCTACCGACTGAGCTACCGGCCCTCGCGCGGCGAGCGTAGCGCGCGTGCCCCGCTCAGGAGGAGAGTGTCAGCCGGTCGCCCTCGTTCAGGCCTCGGGCCGCGCACTCGCCCGCGGCGAGCTCGAGCACCGCTCTTGCCCGGCGGCGGCCGGCCGCACGCCAGGGGCGCAGATCGGGCACGACGCGCAGGACGTTCAGGTCTCGGTCGAGGAAGACCACGTCGATCGGAAAGCGCATGAAGCCGGTGTGGACCGAGGACGCCGGGCGGAGCAGGATGCCCTCTCCGGGTGGGAGGCTCGCGCGGCCGAGCAGCCCGCGCATGCGCGTCAGGGAATTCGTCGCGACGGTGCACCGCTCGCAGACGACGACGCCGTCGCTCGTGGCTATCGAAATGATTGCTGCCACTTTCCACGGTCCTTTCGGTCTATCCAGCGGGTGGATCACGACGATATCGGCATTCGCCCGCGGCGGGCGAGGCTGCTCACCCGATCCGGGGAGAGCCGCCTCGAATCACTGAGACGAGGTATTCGCGACTTCACGGCTCCGGGCGATATTCGGGCCATCGATCAGACGGCGTCTCGGCCACGCCAGCGACAGGGAAGGGGTTCGCGCGTGGCGGAAGTGCGGGAGGCAGTCGGTCGTACCACGGGGTCGTTGCACCGGTCTTGGGAAAGCGCCAGCCCGGCGGCGGGACGGCAGAGCAC
This sequence comes from uncultured Actinomycetes bacterium, assembly GCA_963746895.1. Taxonomy (GTDB): domain Bacteria; phylum Actinomycetota; class Thermoleophilia; order Gaiellales; family Gaiellaceae; genus Palsa-739. The sequence goes on from CAVVDI010000007.1 coordinate 7,038, forward strand.
CGCAAAGGAGGTGAATTCCACAATGACCATTTCCGATTGGCTCGCCTTCGTGCGCCTGAATCTGCGCAAGGAGGACGGCCAGACGATGGCGGAGTACGGCGTCGTTCTCGCCGTGATCACCGTCCTCGCCGTCGGCGCGTTCACCGCTCTCTCGGGCGGGATCACCGGCGCGATCAACAGCGTGACGGGTCTGCTGTAGGTATGCCCGCTGCCGCAGCGGGACACGAGTTCCAAGGTCGGATTGGGGGAAACAGGATGTGCCGTAGCGCCAATCGCGCGAGTCGCTCGCCGCTCCGCGAGGTCGGACCGACGATGCCCGAGCACGCATCCGTGCTCGCAGGCCCCGCCGGGTCGGCCGCCTTCCTCTTCGCCGACCTCGGGGCGAACGTCCCCGCAGTGGCCAACGTCGTGGCAGGTCTCCTGCCCTGATAGCCGGAGTCGGGCGGGGCGGTCTCGCCCCGCCCGAGCCGGCGCCCGGAGGACACATGAACGGACGAATCAAGATCAGGGGCGAACGGGGCCAGGCCATGACGGAGTTCGCCGTCGTGTTGCCGATCCTCGTCGTGCTCCTGCTCGGGATCGCCCAGTTCGGGATCATCTTCAACAACTCGGTGACGCTGACGGACGCCGTCCGCGCCGGCGCGCGCACAGCGGCCGTCTCACGTCAGGAGCCCGACCCGATCGCGTCAGCGACCACCGCTGTCCGTGACTCGGCCGTGAACCTCAACCAGTCCAATCTGGGAGTCGCGGTCAGCTCGACGTGGCAGGCCGGTTCCACGGTGACCGTGACCGCCACCTATCCCTATTCGATTTCGCTGCTCGGCTGGGTGATCCATGCCGGGAACCTCACAAGCACGACGACGGAGCGAGTGGAGTGAGCATCCGGCTCGAACCAGGCGAACGCCGTCGTCCGATCAAACCAGGTGATCCGCAAACGAGACGAGGAAGGCGATGACGTACCAGCTCAGGAACGTGGTGATCGCGGTGGCGCTCGGGTTGCTCGCCGCGATTCTCACCGCGCTCTACGTGACGAACTACCGCAAGCACGTCCAGAGCGGGCAGCAGTCGGTCGGCGTGCTCGTCGCCTCGACCGACATCCCCGCCGGCACTGCAGGCTCCGCGATCGTCTCCGGGCACATGCTGAAGCAGGAGTCGGTGCCGCGTACCGCGCTCGTTCCGGGTGCGATCTCGAACCCCGACCAGATCGCGCGGCTCGTGACGACCGGCGAGGTGCTCGCGGGCGAGCAGGTCTCGACCCGCCGCTTCGGCGGCGCCACCGAGCTCGGCGTGCGCGCGCAGCTGAAGGGCAATCTCCGCGCGATCCAGGTGGCTGCCGATCCGAACCAGATCCTGGCCGGCACGCTCCGCGCGGGCGACCACGTCGACGTGCTCGGGAACCTGAGGGTCGAATCCACCACCACGGGCGGGATCCGCCACTACGACCGGGTCGTGCTGCGCAACCTGCTCGTCCTGCGGGCGCCCACGGTCAACGGGACGAAGGCCGATCTCGGCCCGACCCAGAAGTACTCGGTCATGCTCGCAGTCACGGACGCGCAGGCGTCGAAGCTCTACTACGTCGTCAAGAACGCCGATCCGAACTCGTCGACCGACGGCGGCTGGGCGCTCCAGCTCCGGCCGGTGACCGACGCGACCGACAGCCCGGAGAACGTCGAGTCGAGCGACTCCGTGCTGCTCGACGGCCTCGGCCCTGCCCAGAAGACGCGCTTCATCAACGGGCTCAAGGCGGGAGGCACGCCATGAGCACGCAACAGGACGGCAACGGCCGCCGGCAGCTGCGCGTGTTCATGACCGGAGCCTGCGACGGTGCCGAGACGCTGCGGGCCGCGCTCGAGGCCCATCCCGAGCTCGACTTCGTGGGCGCGAGCGAGTCGATCGCCGAGGCCGCCCCCGCCCTGGCCGGGGGGCACCTGCAGGTCGTTCTCCACGCAACGCGGGCCTCGGCGCTCCCCGCGGACGACGTCGCGGCGATCCGCGAGCACACGCGCGCCGCGCTCGTCCTGCTCGCCTCGGGCGAGGCCTCGCGCCTGCTCGACGAGGCGCTCGAGGCGGACGTGGCCGACGTGCTGCTGCTGCCGCAGCTGCCCGAGAACGTCGTGTTCGCGCTGCGCAAGGCGGCGCACGGCGCGGTGCGCGGGGGCGACGACATCCGCGGGCGCCAGGGGACGATCATCACGGTGTTCTCGCCGAAGGGCGGCACCGGCAAGTCGGTCGTCGCCACCAACCTCGCGGCGGTGATGGCCAGGCAGGAGGGCAAGAAGACGCTGCTCCTCGACCTCGACCTCCAGTTCGGCGACGCGGCGATCATGCTCGGCGTCGAGCCGGAGAAGACGATCTTCGACCTCGTGGTCGCGCCGGGCGAGCTCGACTCGGAGAAGCTCGCCGGCTACACGACGCACCATCCGACGGGGCTCGAGCTCCTGCCGGCGCCCCTGCGCCCGGAGGACGCCGAGCTCGTCACCGAGGCGAAGGTGGGACGTCTGCTCGAGGTCGCGCGCGCGTCGTTCGACGTGATCGTCGTCGACACCTCGCCCTTCTTCCACGGGCCGATGCTCTCGACGCTCGACCGCACCGACGAGCTCGTCCTGCTCTGCGGGCTCGACGTCCCGACGCTGAAGAACGTCAAGCTCTCGCAGCAGACGCTCGAGCTGCTCTCGTTCCCGCGCGACCGGATCCGGCTCGTCCTCAACCGGGCCGACTCGAAGGTCGGCATGAAGCAGACCGACGTCGAGCGGGCCCTCGGGATGAAGGCCTATCCGCTGCCCTCCGACCGCGGGGTGCCGCTGAGCGTCAACCTCGGCAAGCCGGTCGTCGTCGCCGACGAGAAGGGCGAGTTCGGGCGCGCGATCGCCGGGCTCGCGAAGGCGCTGCTCCCGAAGCAGTCGGAGCCGGCGAAGCGGCGGCTCTTCCGCCAGGTCGCGAAGGCGTAGGCGATGGGCCTCCACGACCGCCTCAGCAAGATCGAGACGAACGGCGCCACCGCCCTCGCGGATCCGGACGCCCCCGTCGCCGTCGCCGCCCAGCGCGAGCCGCGGGCGCGCTCCTCGGCGACGGTCGACCCGTACGCCGAGCTGAAGACCCGCGTACACCACGCGGTGATCGCCACGGTCGGCGTCGAGCTGTTCAAGCAGGAGATGACCGAGGACCTCCACGAGCGGGTGCTGCGCGCCGTGACCGAGCAGCTCCTGCTCGACCGGACGCCGCTCACGCGCGACGAGCGGCGGCAGATCGTGCGCGAGATCACCGACGACATCCTCGGCTACGGCCCGATCGAGCCGCTGCTCCGCGACGACTCCGTCACCGAGGTGATGGTCAACGGACACGACCGCATCTACTGCGAGCGGGCCGGCAAGCTCGAGCGGACGCCGGCCGCGTTCGCCGACGACGCCCACCTGCTGCGGATCATCGACAAGATCGTGTCGCAGGTCGGGCGGCGCATCGACGAGGCCTCGCCGATGGTCGACGCGCGCCTGCCGGACGGATCCCGCGTGAACGCGATCATCCCGCCGCTCTCGCTGCGCGGGCCGACGCTGACGATCCGGAAGTTCTCGCGCGATCCGTACACGATGGACGACCTGATCACCTTCGGGTCGGTCTCGCCGCGTGCCGCGCAGTTCCTCGCGGCGTGCGTGAAGGGGAAGCTCAACGTGCTCATCTCGGGCGGCACCGGCACCGGCAAGACGACGATGCTGAACGCGATGTCCGCCTACGTCCCCGTGGACGAGCGGATCGTGACGATCGAGGACGCGGCCGAGCTGCAGCTGCAGCAGGACCACGTGATCACGCTCGAGTCGAGGCCGCCGAACATCGAGGGGCAGGGCGAGGTGCGGATCCGCGAGCTCGTCCGCAACGCCCTGCGCATGCGCCCCGACCGGATCATCGTCGGCGAGGTCCGCGGCGCCGAGACGCTCGACATGCTCCAGGCGATGAACACGGGTCACGAGGGCTCGCTGACGACGATCCACGCGAACTCGCCGCGCGACGCGCTCAGCCGGCTCGAGACGCTCGTGCTCACCGCCGGGGTCGACCTGCCGCTGCGCGCGATCCGCGAGCAGATCTCGAGCGCGTTCGACGTGCTCGTCCAGATCACCCGCCTCGTCGACGGCAGCCGGCGCGTCACCCACGTGACCGAGGTGCTGCGCATGGAGTCGGACGTGATCACCCTGCAGGACCTGTTCGCGGCGCGGCCCTCCGGAGGAGGGGTCCGGGTCGCAGGGCGGCCACGGAGCCGGCTGCTGACACCACTTCGCGGCACCGGGCTGAAGCCACAGTTCCTCGACAAGCTCGCGACGGGCGGAGTCGTCCTGGCGCCGAGCTTCTTCACGCCCGAGGATGAGCCCGGCCCGGCGATGCGGGAGGTCCGCAACGGACCTGTCTTCGGAGGGTCCGCGTGATCCGATGGAGCCTCACCGCCTGCGCCGCCGCTGCGTTCCTGGTCGTGGCGGCGGCGCCGCCGGCCGGGGCGAGCGTGCAGCTCACCGGCGTCAACGTGAGCGCGTACCCGACCGTCCGAGCCACGCTCGTCTCGAGCGCCGGACCCGGCGTGGTGCCCCGGCTCTGGGAGAACGGAGTGCCGGTGACCGGGCTCGTCGCGCGCAACCTCGGCCGGGCCAAGGCGGTCGTGCTCGCCGTGGACGACTCCCGCTCGATGGCGGGCAGGCCGCTCGCCGACGCGGTCGCCGGCGCGCGCGCGTTCGTCGCCGCCAAGCCGGCCGCCGACCAGGTCGCGATCGTCGAGTTCGGGCCGCACGCGATCGCGCTCGGCGGACTCTCCGCTGCGACCATCGACGCCGCCTCGGCGCTGCGGAGCGTCGACCTCGCGCGCGCCGAGGGCACGGCGCTCTACGACGCGATCGAGCTCTCGGTGCAGAAGCTGCGCGCGAGCCCGCTGCACGGGCGGGTCGTGATCGTGCTCACCGACGGCCGCGACGTCTCGAGCCGCTCGACGCTCGACTCCGCGATCGCGGACGCGCGGGCGGCGGGCGTCGCCGTCTATCCGATCGCGCTCCGGGGTGCCGGCTTCGACCCGGCGCCCCTCCGTCAGCTGGCGAGCGCCACCGGAGGCCACTTCTACGGCGCCGCCTCGACTGCGGTCCTCGCCGACGTCTACCGCTCGATCGCCGTCCGGCTCGGTCACACGTGGCAGCTCTCCTACGTCACGGCATCGAGGCCGGGCGACCAGGTGCGGCTGCGTGCCGCGGCAGCGGGAGCGGGAGCCGCGACCGCGTCGACGGTCATCGCGGCGCAGAGCGGCGACGTGACCGGGGGCGCCGCCGGGTCCTCGCTGCCCTCCGCGGCCTTCGGCACCGGCGGGCTCGTCGTCTTCGTCGGGCTCATCGGGCTGCTCGTGATCGGAGCCGCGCTCCTGCTCGTCGCCTCGCGCCGCGGCTCGAAGCTCGCCGCGCAGCTTGCCGCGCACACGGGCGGCGTCCCGCACGCACGCCGCCGCCAGCGCGAGCAGCGGCTCGCGGGCTTCGCAGCGCTGCTGCGCACGACCGAGCGGGTGCTCGGCCACCTGCGCCAGTGGAAGTCGCTCCAGTCGATGCTCGACCGGGGCGAGACGCCGCTGCGCGCAGCCGAGTTCCTCTACCTGATGGCCGGCGCCGGGATCGGGCTCGGGGTGCTCGCGGCGATCGCCGGCTTCGGCGCCGATCCTGATCCTGCTGGCGATGGTCGTCGGCGCGCTGCTCCCGTTCGGGTTCGCCTGGCAGCGGATGCGGAAGCGGCTCCGCGCCTTCGAGGACCAGCTGCCCGACATCCTGATCACGATCGCGGCCTCGCTCAAGGCCGGGCACTCGTTCAAGCAGGGGCTGCAGGCGGTCGTCGACGAGGGGCACCCCCCGGCGGCCGACGAGCTCAAGCGCGTCCTCACCGAGACCGGGCTAGGACGCCAGATGGACGACGCGCTCGCCGAGATGGCCGACCGTGTCGGCTCCGAGAACTTCGAGTTCGCGATCACCGCGGTGACGATCCAGCGGCAGGTCGGCGGCTCGCTCGCGAGCCTCTTCGACATGGTCGCGGACACCGTCCGCCAGCGGCAGCAGTTCGCGCGCAAGATCCGCTCGCTGACGGCGATGGGGCGGATGTCCGCGTACACGCTCGTCGGTCTGCCGTTCCTGATCGCGGGGGCGATCTCGGTGCTCAACGCCCAGTACCTCGCGCCGCTCCTGCACTCGGGCGCCGGGCCACGTGCTGCTCGTGCTCGGGTTCGTGATGATGGCGATCGGCGCGGCCGTCCTCCAGAAGATCGTCTCCTTCAAGGGGTGATGCCGATGCTCCTCGTTCTCGCCGCCATCTGCCTCTCGGGATCGCTGCTCGCCGTCGCGAACGTCGCGACGATGCCCGCCCGGGCCCGGCGCGAGCGGCTCCGCGCCGCCTCCACCTACGGCAGCGTCCGTGTCGCGGCCACGCGAGAAAGGCCCCGCTTCAGCGAGCGGGTGGTCCGGCCGCTCGTGACCTGGCTCGCGGGCGGTGTGCTCCGGCTCAGCCCGCGGCAGACCCTCGAGTCGGTGTCGGCCCTCCTCGCCTCGGCCGGGATGCTCGAGACCTCGCCGCAGGGATTCCTCGCCGCAAAGGCGTTCGGCGGCGGCCTCGGCGTCGTCGTCGGCCTCCTCTTCGGCGCCTCAGCCTCGCCGCTGATGACGTTCAGCTTCGCGGCCGGCGCTGGGCGGGATCGGCTTCGTCCTGCCGACCGTGTTCGTCGGCGGGCGGGCCAGCCGGCGCAAGGCCGAGCTCGTCGCCGACCTTCCCGACGCACTCGACCTGCTCGCGGTGAGCGTGGAGGCCGGCCTCGGCTTCGACGCCGCCGTCGCCAAGCTGACCGAGCACATGAACGGGCCGCTCTCCCGCGAGTTCGAGCTCGCGCTCGGCGAGATGCGGATCGGCGAGAGCCGCTCGGAAGCGCTGAAGAAGCTCGCGGAGCGCGCCGGCACGCCGGAGGTGGCGGGCTTCGTGCGCGCGATCGTCCAGGCCGACCAGCTCGGCACCTCGCTCGGCCGGATGCTCCGCGTCCAGGCCGCGGACACCCGTCTCAAGCGTCAGGCGGCGGCCGAGGAACGCGCGATGAAGGCGCCGATCAAGATGCTCTTCCCGACCGTCCTCTTCATCTTCCCGGCGATGTTCATCGTCGTGCTCGGGCCGGCAATGCTCAGTCTCGGGAAGCTGTTCGGGTTCTGAGCATGGCGACCGCCGAGGACCGCGTGGACGAGCCGCAGGAGCAGGGCTTCGGCACCGGCCTGCGCGCGCAGCTCGCGGCGAGGGCCGCGCACGCCGAGGCGTGGGCTCCGCGCTCGCCGGGCGAGGCGATCGCCGCTGCCGCGCCGCCCCCCGCGGAGGACGCGCCGCTTGCGGAGGTTCGCGCGGAGCTCGACGCGTCGCTCGCTCGGGAGAAGGAGCTCCGCGGCCGGCTCGGCGCCCAGCTCGAGTCGTCGGCGCGCGAGCTTCGGCTCGAGCAGGATGCGGCGGTCCGCGACGGGGAGCTGGATGCGCGCGCGCTCCGGCTCGACGAGCGCGATTCGGAGCTGCAGGCGCGCGAACAGCTGCTCGACGAGCGGCTGGCGGAGTTCGACGCCCGCCACGGCGCGCTCGAGCGCGAGCGCTCGGCGCTCGAGCAGACGGCCGCGACGGGTGTCCGAGCGCGAGCAGGCGCTCGTGCACCGCGCCAAGGAGCTGAAGGAGACGGACGAGCAGCGCGTGGAGGCGGCGGCCGAGCTGGCGCTGCAGGCGGAAGGCCTCGCCGAGCGCGAGCGCGCCGCCGTCGCGCGCGAGCACGAGCTGGAGGAGCGCGCCAGGGCGATCGAGGAGCGGGCGGTCGAGCACGAGCAGGCGGCCGAGGCCGTCTCGCGCCAGCTCGACGAGGGCCGCCGGACGTTCGCGGAGGCCGAGCAGGCCCTCGCGACTGCGCAGTCCGAGCTGGCGGCGCAGCGGGAGGCGTCCGAGGACGAGCTGCGGCGGGAGCGCGAGCGGCTCGCCGAGCTCGAGCGCGGCATCGCCGCGCGCGAGCACGAGCTCGCCGAGCACGCAGCCGCTCCGGTGCGCGACCTCGAGGCGCGCGAGACGGAGCTCCTCGCGCGCGAGGCCGAGCTCGGCCACCGCGAAGCCGCGCTCCGCCGCGCCCAGAACGAGCGGGAGATCACGGCGCCCGCGCCGATCGACGAGCTGGCCCAGAGGCGGCTGCAGGAGCGCGAGCGCGAGCTCGCGGCCCGCGAGGAGCGCCTGGCCAAGGTCGAGGAGCTCGCCGAGGCGTCGCTTCGCCGGATCGAGGAGAAGGAGCGGCGCACGGACGAGCGCGACGAGCTGCTGACGCAGCGCCTGGAGGAGCTGGCGACGCGCGAGTCCGACGTCGACCGGCGTGAAGCCTCGCTGCTGGCCGAGCACGAGATCCGCGAGCAGCGGCTGGAGCAGCGCGAGCGCGCAGGCGACGATCGCGAGCAGCGGCTCGCCACGCGCGAGACGCAGCTCTCCACGTACGTCGCGGAGCTGCAGACGCACTTCATCGACGACTCGGACTGGTGGGCGAAGCAGCTCGGCTCGCGCCCGGAGCTGCCCGCAGCCTGAGAGGAGGAGAACGGCATGAAGCGCAGGGCTCTCGCAACGATCGTCGTCGCCGCGATCGGCGGCACGCTGGCGCTCGCGCCCGGCGCAGGCGCCCGCGCCGGGTGGACGCTGCGCTTCGGGTTCGTCCCGCAGCGCGCCTACCAGGGCCGCGCGGCCGCGATCACGCGTCCTCGTCCGGTCGGCGAAGGCGCGTTGCACGCTCGCCGTCCGGTACGTCGACGGCTCGCGGCAGGCCGGGCTCGCGAAGGCGAAACCGGTCAAGGGCCGCGTCTCCTGGACGTGGGACGTCGCGACGACCGTGCCCGCGGGCGCGGCGCACGCCGCGTGTCGCGTGCGGGAAGGCCGGTCGCCTCGCCCGCAACTTCGTCGTCGTCGGCAGCACCGCCGTCTCTCGAAGCTCGCCGTCAGTGGCAGCGGCTGGTCGCAGCGGCCCGACTTCGTCAGCCCCGGGCAGTACCGTCAGCTACGGCATCCAGGTCGAGAACCCCTCGGAGACGCAGGACGCGAAGGGCGTCACCGTACTCGTGAACGCGATCGACGCGGCCGGGAACGTTCTCGCCACGGCGACGACCGAACCATGCCGCTCGTCGGCGCCGCGTCCCTCTTCAACGTCGGCGGGACCGTCCACGTGCCGACGCTCGCGCCGATCAGCCGGCTGGAGATCGTCGTGCAGGCGGGTTCGCACGTGAAGCACGAGCTGCACGAGCCCGCGGTCGAGAACGTCCACATCGTGCCGAGTCCGTACGACCCGGACTGGGTCGGCAGCGTGGACGGCGAGATCGTCAACGACGAGGTCGGAGCGAAGCTGACCAATGCGAAGCTCTCGATCGTCCTCTTCGACAGCACCGGGAAGATCGTCGGCGGCGGCACCGGCTTCGTGTTCGCCTCGCTGCCGCCCGGAACTCGCTCGTTCTTCTCGGCCGCCATCGGCTTCCTCGGCCGTCCCGGCCGCGCAGGCGACGACGGCGGCGGTGTCGGTCGAGCCGACGTACACGCCGACGAGCTAGCGCGCCGCGGGTCGCCGGCAGCGGACGTAGAGGACGGCGAGGCGGTCGGCGGCCTCCCGGCAGAAGGAGGGGTCGCGGGCGAGCTGTCGCGAGACCGGCAGGGCCCGCGACACGAGCACGACGTGCGACGCCGGGGCGAGGCTCGAGGCGGCGACGCCTTCGCCCTGGAGCCAGTGCATGTAGAGCAGCTGCTCGCGCAGGCGGAACGCGTCGATCGGGTTGCCGATCACGACCTTCGCGCCCGCCAGCGCGAGCTGCTCCGCGTCGAACGGGTCGGCGAGGATCGGCGTCCCCCCGGCGGCGGCGATCGCCTGCGAGCGCAGGCTCGCGCTCGCTCCGAGCTCGTTCCGGGAGGGGCTCGCCCAGGCGAGCGCGGTGACCATCGCGGCGGCGGCGAGCGGGACGAGGGCGAGCGCGAGCCGAACGGGAGGGCGCGGCATCCGCGCCCGGCGGAGCCCGCGCATTGCGGCCGGTGCGATGAACAGCACGAGCCAGACCTCGTTCCGGGCGGCCGTCGCCGCCGAGACGGCGAGCCCGGCGCCGGCGACGTACTCCCAGAGCCGCGGCCGCCCGCCGACCGCGAGGAGAACGAGCGCGAGCGCGGAGAGCGCGAAGAGGATGTCGAGCGGGTGGTGGAGCGACGGCGGCGCCCAGAGGCCCTGGTGCGACGAGGCCCACGCGTTCCCGAGCACGCCGCGGTAGTACGCGATCGTCCCGAAGCCGGCCGGAGTGGCGAGCGCCGCCGCCCCGGAGGCTGCGAGCACTGCGACCGCGACGCGCCGGTCGGTTCGCAGCGCGGTCGACCAGGAGGTAGACGCCTGCGACGGCGAGCCCGACGAGGACGGCGCCGTGCAGGTTCGACCACAGCGCGACGAGCGGCACGAGCAGCCAGATCCGCCGTGAGGGAGTCCGCGACTCGCTTCGCAGCAGCAGCGCCAGCAGCGGGAAGAGGGCGAGGGAGAAGAGCTGCGACCGGACGACGACGAACGAGTCGAGTGCGGCGACCGGGACGAGCAGGAGCACGATCCCGCCGCCCGAGGGCGCGTCGCGGGCGATCGCGGCGAGCGCCACGGCGACGGCGGCGACCTGGGCGAGGATCAGGCCGTGGTCGCCGAGGCCGTGCTCGAGCCCGTAGAAGATCAGCTCGCCCAGCACCGGGACGTTCTGCCACGCCCCCGACGCCGCGGTCGCGTAGGGGACGCCGGACGGCACGTGCCCCGTGCGCACGATCACGCCGCCGAGCGCCGCCAGCCAGCGCGAGTCCGCGCCGATCCTGGTCAGCGCTCCACAGGCGGCAACCGCCAGCGCGGCGACTGCCCAGGGCAGCCCGGCGAGCGACGTGCGGCGTGCGAGGTGCACCGGAGATATCTCGGTCGTCGGAGCGGAGGACTGAACCCCCGGATCCGCGACCGGCGACCGCTCCGCGTACGATCCGCTCGTGGCGTACCCGTACCAGAGCGAGTTTCCGGCGCTCGAGCTCGACCGTCCCGCCGAAGGGATCCTGCGTCTGACGCTGCGGAACCCCGGGCGGTTGAACGCGGTCGACGCGGACATGCACGGGGAGCTGGCGCGGGTCTGGCAGGCGATCGGCCGCGACGAGGAGACGCGGGCGGTCGTCGTCCGCGGCGCGGACGGGGCCTTCAGCTCCGGCGGCGACCTCGACCTCGTGCTCGCGATCGCCGACGACCCGGAGACGCGGCGTCGCGTCTTCCACGAGGCACGCGACCTCGTCTACAACCTGCTCGCCTGCCCGACGCCGATCGTGTCCGCGATGACCGGCCCCGCCGTCGGGGCGGGGCTCGTGGTCGGGCTGCTCGCCGACGTCTCGATCGCGACCCCGAGCGCACGGATCGTGGATGGGCACACGAAGCTCGGTGTCGCCGCCGGCGACCACGCCGCGATCGTCTGGCCGCTGCTCTGCGGGATGGCGAAGGCGAAGTACCACTTGCTCCTCTGCGAGCCCCTGGACGGCGTCGAGGCCGAGCGGATCGGCCTCGTCTCGCTCTGCGTCCCCGAGGAGGAGCTGGAGCAGCGGGCGCTCGCGGTTGCGCAGCGCCTCGCCTCCGGGTCGCGCGCGGCGATCTCGCACACGAAGCTCGCGCTCAACGACTGGCTCCGGTCGGCCGGGCCGATCTTCGACGCCTCGCTCGCCCTCGAGTTCCTCGACCTGACCGGCCCCGACGTCCGCGAGGGCGTCGCGGCCGTCCGCGAGAAGCGGCAGCCCCGTTTCTAGGTCCCGTGCTGGCGCTCCCAGGCGTCGAGCAGCTGCTCGATGTTCCGGCGCTGCGCCTCGCTGAAGGGGAAGGTCGACACCAGCCGGCGGGCCTCGCGCGGGTCGTCGTTCTCCACCGCCGCCTCGAGATGCTCCCGGATCGGGATCGGCTCCCGCAGCTGCCTGCGCAGCCAGCGGAGCAGGCTCACCTGGGCTGCGTCCATTCGTGCATCCTCGCACGCGCCTGCCCGCCGCGAGGCTGCTGTTCTTCGGTGCGACACTCGACTTCGTCGGTGGGCGGGGTGGCGCCGATCGCCTCGGAGTCGCTGCGGATCGGGTCGACGACCGAGCGGCCTTGCCGCCGGCGGCGGAGGTGGAACACCCGGCGCACTCTCGTGACGCCGCTTCCCCACTCTCGTGACGGTGCTTCGGCATGCCGAAGCACCGGCTGGGTGGAGGGAGACGTCGTGCGCGCGTCGTCGCGGCTGGTTTGCGGCCGATGGAGTCGCGGCGGGCGGTTCCTCGCCGGCGGCCTCCGAGCTTGCGGGAAGCGTGTGCGAACGGTTGGGTCGCTCGCAACGTTCGAAAGAGTGGGCGGTGACGGGTTCGAACCGCCGACCCCCTGCGTGTAAAGCAGGTGCTCTCCCAGCTGAGCTAACCGCCCGCGTGGACGGAACCGTAGCGCCCGGTCGACCCGAGCGGGCGGCCGCCCCGGAGCTCTACTTCTCGTCGAGCGCCAGCGCGGCGGAGTTGATGCAGTAGCGGAGCCCGGTCGGGTGCGGCCCGTCGGGGAAGACGTGGCCGAGGTGGCCGCCGCAGCTCGAGCACAGCACTTCGGTGCGCACCATCCCGTGACTCGCGTCGGTCTCCTCCTCGATCGCGTCGCCGGAGGCGGGCGAGTGGAAGGCGGGCCAGCCGCAGCCGGAGTCGTACTTCGCGTCGGACTCGAACAGCTCGGCCCCACAGCCGGCGCAGCGGTAGGTGCCCGGCTCGAAGACGTGGTCGTACTCGCCGCTGAACGGCGCCTCGGTGCCCTTTTCGCGCAGCACGCGGTACTGCTCGGGCGACAGCTCGGCGCGCCACTCCTGCTCGGACTTCTCGATCCTGGTCATCGGCCGAGCGTAGCGGCAGCCGGGCGATCTGCGCCCGCGTTGCTGGAGTCTCTGCGCCGGCCCGGGTAGCCTCGGCGGGGTGTGGACGCTCGACGAGGATCGCCACCCCGCCGACCCGGACGCGAGCGAGCTGGCAGTCACGCTGTCCGCGTCCGGGCCGCGCTGGGTCTCGCCGGACGGCGAGTTCGCGATCTGGTCGGCGACCCTCGGCGAGGGGGAGGGCGAGCGGCTGACGCTCCGCGGCGCCCTCGGCCACGTCTCCCCCGGAGACGGCCTCGTCGTCGCCGGGGGCTACGAACAGCATCCGCGCTACGGCTGGCAGTTCGCGGTCGAGTCGTTCCGCTCGGCGCTCCCGGTCTCGGCCGAGGGCGTCGCGCTCTGGTTGCGGCGGCGCGTGCCGGGGGTCGGCCCCACGTTCGCCGGCGCGATCGTCGAGCACTTCGGCGTCGAGCACGTCTTCGCAGAGCTCGACCGCGATCCGGAGCGGCTGCGCGAGGTGCGGACGAAGGCCGGCCGCGCGATCTCCCGGCGCGCAGTCGAGCGCGCGATCGCCGCCTGGCGCGAGGTGGCGACGATCCGCGAGGTCGAGGCGTTCCTCTTCGCGCACGGGATCGGCGCAGGCCTCGCGGCGCGGCTCGTGCGCGCGTACGGCGAGGACGTCGTCGCCGTCCTGCGCGAGGACCCGTACCGGCTGACGGAGCTGCCGCGGATCGGCTTCCGCGTCGCCGACCGGATCGCCCGCTCGCTCGGGATCGAGCTCGACGCGCCGCAGCGGCTGCGCGCGGGGCTGTTGTTCGTCCTCGGCGAGACGAGCGCCGACGGCAACGTCTTCCTGCCGCTCGGCGAGCTCTGGCCCGCCGCGGCCCGCCTGCTCGAGGTGCCCGACCCCGAGCCGCTCGAGTCGGCGCTCCACCGCCTCGTCCGCGAGGACGAGGTCGTCCTCGCGGGAGAGCGCGCGTACCTCGCCGAGCTCTGGGAGACCGAGTGCCGGCTGGCAGCCGCGCTCGGGGCGCGGGCGTCTGCGGCCGACTCGGAGCTGTTCGAGCCGCCGGCCCGTCCGGACGGCATCGACGTCTCCGCCGAGCAGTGGGCCGTCGTCGAGCTCGTCCGCACGCGCCCGCTCGTCCTGCTCACCGGCCTGCCGGGCGCGGGCAAGACGCACACCCAGCGCGTGCTCGTCGACGCGGCCCGCCGGGCCCGCATCCGCGTCCTCCTCTGCGCGCCGACCGGTAAGGCGGCGCGGCGGATGCGCGACCTGACCGGCCACGACGCGATGACGATCCATCGCGCGCTCGGCTACTCGCCGAAGGAGGACCGCTTCCTCCGCGACGAGGACGACCCGCTCTCGAACGACGTCGAGCTCGTGATCGTGGACGAGGCGTCGATGCTCTCGCTCGAGCTCGCAGATGCGCTCTTCCGCGCGGCCGGCGACTGCCACGTCCTGCTCGTCGGCGACACCGATCAGCTGCCGCCGATCGGCCCCGGCCGCGTCCTCGCCGACCTCGTCGAGAGCGAGGCCGTCCCGCGCGTCCACCTCACGGCGATCTATCGTCAGGCTGCACGGTCGCTGATCGTGCGCAGCGCGCGCCGGATCAACCGCGGCGAGCTGCCGTTCCTCTCGCTCGATCAGGCCCGCGCCGAGCTCGGCGACTCCGAGCTCGACGAGGACTTCTTCTTCGTCTCCCGGAGCGGGCCCGAGACGCTGCGCGAGGCGGTCGTCGAGCTCGTGTGCGAGGCGCTGCCACGGCAGGGCTTCGACCCGCGCACCGAGGTGATGACGCTCGTGCCGATGCGCCGCGGTCCCGTCGGCCTCGTCGAGCTGAACACCGAGCTGGAGCGGCGGCTGAACCCCGGTGAGCGGCCGGTCGTGCTCCCGCGAGCGGGGCTCCGCGTCGGCTCCCGGGTCGTCCAGACCCGCAACGACTACACGCCCGAGCGCGAGGTGATGAACGGCGAGGTCGCGTTCGTGCTCGGCTGGGACGAGGAGGAGGGCGAGGCGACGCTCTCGCTCGACGAGGGCGAGCGCGAGATCGTCGTGCCCGCGGCGGCGCTCGAGACCTACGAGCTCGCGTGGGCTCTGACCGTCCATCGATCGCAGGGCTCTCAGTTCCCCGCCGTCGTCGCCCCCTGGTCGATGCAGTACCAGGTGATGCTGTCACGGCCGCTGCTCTACACGGCGGTCACGCGCGCACAGCGGCTCTGCGTGCTCGTCGGCGAGCGCCGCGCCCTCGCGACCGCGGTTTCTCGGGGCGAGGGGCGGCGCCGCCACTCGGCGCTCGCGGAGCGGCTCGTCGCTTGAGCGGGGCCGCGTCGGCGGCAGCGGTCAGGCGGTCTTGGTGGCGCTCCAGGTGCCGCCGCCCTGCGGGGTCTTGTAGTGGCCGGACATCGCCTTCCCCGACCAGGTGCCCGTATAGGTGGCGCCCGCGCCGACGGCGCCAAACGAGAGCGTGGTGCCCCGCACGCTGCCGCTGACGCTGTAGGTGCCGCTCGGGTACGAGAGCGTGATCGATCCGGTCAGCCTCGAGCCCGTCTGCGTCCAGTGAAGCTTGAAGTTGCCCGTGAAGGCGCCGCTGTAGGTTCCCGACCACTTGCCGACGAGCGGATGTCGCTTCCGCTTCGGCGTCTTCTTCGGCTTCGGCTTTGCCGCGAGGTGCCGCGGAGCGACCTGTGTCGACGAGCGTGCCGCCGCGGCGATCGAGGTGCTGCTGCAGCAGACGGCCAGTAGGGCTGCGACCGAGAGAACGGGGATGGCCCGCGAGACTCTGTGTGCGCGAGAACGAGCGGGACGGCGGACGAGCTTCATCGCGGAGACCTCCTGCGGCCGGGTCTTGGTGGGGAAGGGATTTTGGACGATCGCCACGATCTCTTCAAGAGGCGGCGAGGGAGCGCTACGAGGTCGTTGCGTCTGCCACGAAGGCCGCGATCGCCTTCGTGAACTCCCGCCGGCTCGCCTCCCAGGCGTAGAACATGTGCCCGCCGCCGAAATGACGGACGGTCAGGCGCCCTGCCGTGTCCGGGTCGAGGCGCATCAGGTTCCGCAGCCGGTCGCTCGCGAAGTACGGGGTCACGAGGTCGTATCGCCCGTGCGTGACGAACGCCTTCAGGTGCGGGTTGAGCGACATCCCGTACCGGAAGTCGTCGGTGGCGCCCGGGGGCAGGGCGAAGAAGTGCTGCTCGGTGTCCTCCTTCCAGGCGTTGTTCACCTCGAGGCTGAGCAGCAGGTACTCGCGCTCCGTTTCGACCCCGAGCTCGGAGCGGAGCTGCCGGTTGATCGCCGTGGTGTAGGCGGGCGTGATTCCCGAGAGGGTCGGGTCGGGGCCGCCGAACGAGTCCCGGTCGGGGAACGGGTCACCGGCGGTGACGGTCGCGTCGTAGAGGCCGAGCACCTTCCGCTCGTCGCGGAGCAGCTCGCGGGCGAACGTCCGCGGCGTGATCCGGCCCTCGGCGCGCGTGACGAGCTCGGCGGAGAGGCCGACGAGCTCTGCGAGCCGGCCGAGGACCCGCTCGCGCTCGGCGGGGGCGAGCGCCGCTCCGCGGGCGAGGAAGGAGGCGTAGTCACCGGTCGCGAACTCCTCCGCCTCGCGCTGCACATCGGCGAGCGGAGTCCCGGCCGCGAAGGCGCGGGAGCGCCCGTGGTGGACGGCCGCGGCGGCCATCGTCGGCAGGAGGTCGATCCAGCCGACGACGTCGTAGTCGCTCGGGGAGAGCGCCGCGAGCTCGAGCGCCGGCGAGATGAGGATCGCGCCGCTGAGCCCGACGCCGGCGCTCTCCTGCAGCATCTTCACGAGCCGGCCGACGCGGTAGCCGCCGTAGCTCTCGCCGGCGATGAAGACCGGCGAGCCCCAGCGGTCGTGTGCCGAGAGCCAGCGGCCGATGAACTCGCAGAGCGACTCGAGGTCGCGCTTCTGCCCGAAGTACTCGGTCGCGTCGCCGCCCGACTTCGCGTCCTCGTCCTTCGCCGGGCCGTCCTTCTTCTTGCCGTCGTCCTCGATCACACGGCTGAAGCCCGTCCCGACCGGGTCGACGAAGACGAGGTCGGCGAAGGCGAGCCACGACTCGTCGTTCTGCACGAGCCGCGGCGGCATCTGCGGCAGCGAGCCGTCGGGAGGGAAGGCGACGCGCTGCGGCCCCACGGCGCCGAGATGGAGGAAGGCCGACGACGCGCCCGGGCCGCCGTTGAAGACGAACATCACCGGCCGGTCGGCGTCCCGGGCCCGGGCGACGTACGAGACGGAGAAGATCTCGGCTGCGGGCTTCTCCTTCTTGCGCAGGATCAGCCAGTTCGCGCTCGCCGTGTAGTCGAGCGCACCGCCGGCGCCGGTCCACGTGCCGGCCGTCTCGGCACCTGCCGGCGGCTTGTGAACCTCCTTCGGGGCCGGCGTGTCGTCGCGTGCGTCCGGATCGGCCATGCGCGGGACGCTAGCCGATGACCCGCTGCCGTGGCGCGTTCGAGATCGTCCGCGTCCGACTGCGGCGGGCGGCCCAGGTGCCCCCAGCGGGATTCGAACCCGCGCTACGGCCTTGAAAGGGCCGTGACCTTGACCGCTAGTCGATGGGGGCGAGGCGGAACCAGGCTACAGATGCGCGGGGGCCGGGCAGGTGAGGAGGCCCGGCTCCGTCGCGCGGAGGGTGATCGCCCGGCGGCCGCCCGTCTCCCACACGCGGCCCGCGAGCGGCGCAGGCGTGAGCGCGCCGGGGAGCCCGTCGCCGTTCCTAGGCCGGGGCGAGCACGAGGATCGCGTCACCCTGCTGGGCCTGCGAGAGGCTGAACGAGTAGACGCGCGTGCCCGTCGTCGCGTCGACCGCCCGCACCTCGGCTGCCGGGATCGTGTTCGGCAGGGGCGTCTTCGGCGTGAGCGTCCGTGCGAGCGGCTCGCCGAGCTGCGGCGCCAGGTCGGCGCGGCGGAGGTAGATGACGTACTGCGGCGCCGAGCCCGGCTTCGGCGGCATGAATGCGATGACGTTGTCGATCCCGTGCACGTACCTGAACGCGTAGAGAGCGAGCTCGAGGATCTCCCGCCGCACGAGCCGGCCCCGCGCGACCGACGCCGTCCCGGTGGCGATCGAGCACGAGGGCCCGAGGCCGCACAGCGAGAACATCACGCTGTTCGACGAGGAGACGTCGAAGATCTGGTCGCCGGCGCCCCCGGTGCCGCGCACGGCCAGGTAGTGGATCGGGATGGTCTGCTTGCCCGGCGACACCGACGGCGCCTTCGCGATCACGTCGACGATCTGCGTTCCGCCCGGCAGGCGGTAGGCCGGGGCGACGTGCTCGGCGATCTGCCGCGCCGCGCCGAGACCGCCGCCGCTCGGCTTCCACGCCGACCACGCCGGAGCCGGGCTGATGCTGCGGCTCGCGAACACGACCGCTCCGGCGACCCCGGCGCCGAACGCCAGGGCGAGCAGACCGTAGACGAGCAGGAAGCGGACCTGGTGCGGCCGCGGCCGCTCCTGCGACGGAGGCCCGCCGGGCTCGTGCACGAGGTCGGTGCCCGGCTGCGGCGGCAGCAGCGGCCCGGCGTCGCCGGTCACATCTGCGGCCACGCCTGCTCCTCCATCCAGTCGATCTCCGGCTTGCGAAGGCCCTGTGCGTCGAGCAGGCGCACGAGCTCGTCGCCGTAGAGCTCCTGCCGCTCGATCACGATGTCCGCGACCCGTTCGACCGCCGCCCGGTTCTCGCGCACGAACGCCACAGCGGTGAGGAACGACTGGCCGAGGATCTGGGCCGCGAGCGCCCGCTTGCGTGGATCGCTCAGCACCGATGCGATCGGGTCGCCCTGCTGCGCGGCGCCGCGCGTCCGGTTCATCAGCTGCGATCCGACCTGCTCGAAGCGCTTCATGATCCGCTCGCGCGTCTGCTCCTCGCTCTCGTCTGCGAACGTGACCGCGTTCAGCTCGACGCGCTGCGGGCCCATGCCGGCCGCTCCGACCATCGTCGCGACGCGGGAGGTCGCGTACTGGAGGTCGCCGCCGACGCCGCTCGAGGTCTCGCCGTAGAAGACGAACTCGGCGGCCATCGCGCCGAGCACGTGCACGAGGTCGCCCATCGCCTCGCTGTGCCACTGGCTGAAGCGCTCCTCCTTCTGGAACGCCTGGTGGTGGCCGAGCGAGCCGCCGCGCATCCTGATCGACAGCCTGCTCGACTCGAGGTCGGGCCGGTAGACGTGCGCGCACGCGGCGTGGCCCGCCTCGTGGATCGCGACCGCGCGCGTCTCGTGCTCGACGTAGCGGACGCCGACCGCCGTGCCCGACTCGATCGCGGTCATCGCGTCGACGAGATGCGTCCAGGTGAACGCGAGCTGCCCCTCGTGGTGCGCGTTCGTCAGCGCCATCGAGCAGATCTGCTCGATCATCGCCGGCGAGTACCCGTTCGTGATCCGCGCGATCTCGTCGCGCCGCTCCGGCGCGTCGAGCTCGGCGTCGTGCGCGACGCGCTCGAGGTAGAGGTCGAAGATGTCCTTGCGGTCGTCCTTGGTCGGGGTGCGGAACCAGACGTGACGCCCCATCCGGCCCGGGCGCGTGAGGGCCGGGTCGAGGTTCTCGATCGGGACGTTCGTGGCCCCGATGAAGTAGATCTGCGCGCCGAGCGGACGCGGCGGGCGCAGGCGGAGGCTGACCCGGCCGAGGCGACGCGGCACGACGTAGACCGCATCGAGGAACGAGTTGACCTTGTTCGTCGTGAACCGGCGCATGAACGGCGGGTTGTCGATGCCGTCCATCACGACGAGCAGCTGGTTCAGGGCCAGCTGGCCCATGCCGCCGCCCATCATCCCGGGGAAGACCCCCTGGTTGACGAGGTTGCCGATCCGCTGCGCCCAGCCGGGATACGGCGAGGTGCGCTCGGGCGCGCGCTGCTCGAACATCCGCTCGCGCCAGCCGCGCGTCTCGACGATCAGGTCGCCGCTCGGGTTGAGCGCGCCGAACGGCCCGTAGAGCGGCAGGTCGTCGCCGAGCGGACTGAAGGTCTGACCCCCGGCGAGCGCCTGGCGGCGCATCCCGACCGCGTCGATCTCGTCGATGAAGACGATGCACTGGCCGCCCCACTTGCGGGCGAGCTTCTTCGCCTTGCGCGCGAGGAAGCGGACGATCAGCGCGTCGATGCCGATGAACGTCTGCGCGAAGCCGGAGCCCGGGATCGAGACGAAGGGCGAGTTGAAGCCGGTCGCGATCGCCTTGGCGAGCATCGTCTTGCCGGTGCCCGGCGCGCCGAGGAAGAGCAGCCCGCGCTCGCGCTTGCCGCCCGCGCGCTCGAACGCCTCGCCCGACTGCCAGAGCGTGACGATGCGGCGCACGTCCTCCTTCGCCTCGGCCTGGCCGCGGACGTGGTCGAGCTTGACGCCCCACTCGGCGTCGCCGGGCTCGTAGCCGCGGATCTGCGAGATTCCCATCAACATCATCGGGCCCATGAAGATCAGGAAGTTCGAGATGAACAGGAACCCGACGAAGACGATCTGGATCCACAGCCCGGGCGTCGAGATCACGTGGTTGATGCCCGAGAGGATCGACGTCGCCGCGCCGGGCCACGTGGCATCCGGTTTGTTCTTCGCGACCCGCGCGAGCCAGACGAGCGTGATCAGCCCGGTGAAGAAGACGCCGACCCGGAAGAAGAAGCGCCAGGTCCAGGCGCGGCGGCGGTTGACGATGTCCTCCTCGCGCAGCCGCGTCTCCTCGGTGCCGAACAGGCTCGGCCAGGGGATCAGACGGCGGACGACGAGGTCGACGAAGCCGCGGAAGCCGATCACGACGCCGGCGGTCGCGCCGAGCGAGGCCCAGACGCCGAGCCCGACCTGGTGGTGGAACCAGAAGTACGCGGCCGGGCTCGTCAGGAGCGCGACGATCGTCGCGACGCGCGCCAGCCGGCGCAGCTGGGAGGCGAGCGCCACCGACTCCTCGCTCGAGCGCAGTGCGCCGCCGACCTCGACCATCGCCATCTGGTTGAGGAGTGTAGCCGGGGACTTCGCCGTTCCCCGTCCCCGATGGACGACTCCTTAGACTTCTCTCATGCGGAGGTCCGGCGGTCGGCCTCGTACCACCGGCCGCTCTATCTCGCGCTCCTCGCGGATCTGACGCTCGGCGCCGCCGTGCTCGCGGCGCTCGCCTGGGCATGGCCGGGACGGACGCTGTTCGGCCTCGTCGACTCGCTCCCGCCCGTCGCCGCCGCCGCGGCCTACGCGGCGCTCGTCGTCTGCGTCTCGACGCTCGTGCGCCTCCCCCTGGCCGGCTGGCGCGGCTGGCTGCGAGAGCGGCGGTGGGGCTTCTCGACCCAGTCGCTCGGCGGCTGGGTCGGCGACAGGGCGAAGGGGCTTGCGGTCTCGCTCTCCCTCTCGGCGGGGGCGTGGTCGGCGACGGTCGCGCTGGCGCGGGCGCTGCCGGAGTGGTGGGCGCTCCCGGCCGGGGCGGCCCTCGCGCTCGCGGTGCTGCTGCTCTCGTTCGTGGCGCCGGTCGTGCTCGAGCCGCTCTTCAACCGCTTCGCGCCGCTCGCGGACGCGGGCCTCGCGGACGAGCTGCGCGCGCTCGCGGAGCGGGCCGGCGTGCCGATACGGGATGTGCTCGTCGCCGATGCGAGCCGCCGCACGACGAAGCTGAACGCCTACGTCTCGGGGCTCGGGCGGACGCGCCGCGTCGTGCTCTTCGACACGCTGCTCGAGGCGGCGGGCGCGCGGGAGATCAGGCTCGTCGTCGCGCACGAGCTCGGCCACCGGCGCGCCCGTCACCTGGCGAAGTTCACGCTGCTCGGGATGGCGGGAGCGGTCGGCGCGGTCGCGGTCCTCTGGGCCGTGCTTGGCAGGTCCGTCGCCTCGCCGCGCGAGCTGCCGGCGGCGCTGCTCCTGGTGACCGCGCTGGAGCTCGCCGCGATGCCGGCGGGCGCCGCGCTCTCGCGGCGCTGGGAGCGGGCCGCCGACCGCTGCTCGCTCGAGCTGACCGGGGACGCGGAGGCGTTCGAGCGGGCGCACGTCGAGCTCGCGCGCCGGAACCTCGCCGACCTGGCGCCGCCGCGGCTGGCGTACCTCCTGCGTGTTCAGCCATCCGACGCCGCCCGAACGTCTCGCCCTCGGCAGCGCGTGGGCCGCCGCCCGCGACACGGCCTGATCCTGCCGAGCCACGTCCGGTGCCAGGCACCGGACGTGGCTCGGCAGGTCAAGGTGGAGCGCGGGGTCGGCGCCCGGAATCCCGGCGCCGAGACACGTTGCTGGGCGGACATGTCCGCGCTGGACACGTCCCGTGCCTGGCAGCGGACGTGTCCAGCGGAGACGCCCCGCGCCCGAACGGACATCTTGCGCGCAGCCGTGCGGGAGGCGATCGTCGGGTGATGGAGCAACGCCGTCGCAGACAGCGGCCGCGCGACGTCGCGCCCGGGTTGCGGCACGTCGTCGTCGGAGCGGTCAGCCCGGAGCTCTACTTCCGCGACGACGTCGACCACCTGACCTGGACGCGCCGCCTCGTCGCGACGCTCGACCGCTTCGACTGGACGTGCATCGCCGTCTGCGAGCTGCCGACGCACGTCCACCTCGTCCTCGACGTGCCCGACGAATCGCTTCCCGTCGGAATGCAGCGGCTGACAGGCGAGTACGGCAAGGACTACAACGCCCGCCACGGCCGCGTCGGGGCGCTCGTCCGCGAGCGCTACTGGTCGCGCCGGCTCGAGTCCGGCGCCGACCTGCTCGGCGTCGTCTCCTATCTCGCCCTCAACCCGGTGGTGGCCGGGCTCGCCGACCGGCCGGAGGACTGGCCGTGGAGCAGCCATGCCACGATGGTCGGCCTCGCCGAGACCTTCGCGTTCGTCGACGCGACCGCCGTGCTCGCGCAGCTCGGCCCGTTCCGTCCGTCCCGCTCCCGGCGCAGCAGACCCAGGTGAGGCGGCGGATCGCTCGATAGAGTCGGCCGCGATGGCCGTGCTCGACCTCACCGGGAAGACCGCGATCGTGACGGGCGCCTCGTCCGGGATCGGCCGCGCGACTGCCCGCGCCCTCGCCGAGGCCGGCGTGCTGGTCGCGGGCGGCGCCCGCCGCGTCGAGCGCCTCGAGACCGAGGTCGCCCTGCCGCTCGACGTCACCGACCCGGCGAGCTGCGAGCGCTTCGTCGCCGAGGCGGTCGACCGGCTCGGCGGGCTCGACATCCTCTTCAACAACGCGGGCCTCGCGCTCGGCCGTGCGCCGATCGACGACTCCACCGAGGAGGACGAGGCGACCGTCTTCGGCGTCAACGTCGCGGGCCTCGTCCGGATGACGCGGCTCTGCCTGCCGCACTTCGGCGACTGGGGCCACATCGTCAACATGGGCTCGGTGGCGGGCCGCGCCGCCTACCCCGGCGGCGCCACGTACGTCGCGGCGAAGTTCGCCGAGCGCGGCTTCACCTACGCGCTGCGCGAGGACCTGCTCGGCCGCCCGATCCGGATCACGACCGTCGACGCCGGCCTCGTCGAGACGGAGTTCTCGCTCGTTCGCTTCAAGGGCGACGCCGAGCAGGCCGCCGCGGTCTACGCGGGCGTCGACGCGATGAGCGCGGAGGACGTCGCGGACTGCGTGCTCTGGGCGCTGACGCGGCCGTGGCACGTGAACGTCGACGAGATCGTCGTCAAGGCGCGTAACCAGGCCTCCGGGGCCCGGATCCACCGCGAGACGTGAGCCCTGCGCCGCGGCCGTCCTGGCGGGTGGCGCTCGTGACGCGCGTCCTGCCCGTCGCTCTCGGCTTCGACGCGGTGCTCCGCGAGGCGGGTCATGAGCCGGTCGCCCTGCTCACGGTGCGGAGCTCGCCGCGGCGCTACGGCCCGATGGGAGATGTCGGCGGCCTCGTCGCCGGCGCGCCCGAGGGGCTCGACGTGCTGCTCCCGTCCCGCCGCGACCGGATCGCGCCGCTGCTGGAGGCCGTTCGCCCCGACCTCGTCGTCTGCCTCGGCTTCCCCTGGAAGATCCCGCCGGACGCGCTCGCGGTGCCGCCGCTCGGCTGGATCAACGCCCATCCGTCGCTGCTGCCCCGCCGGCGCGGCCCGATCCCCGTCGCATGGGCGATCCGCGAGGGCGACGAGGAGATCGGGGTCACCTTCCACCGGATGGACGCCGAGCTCGACACGGGCGCCCTGCTCGCGCAGGCGCGCTTCCCGCTCGACGGCTACGAGCCGCCCGACGACTTCTACGAGCGGATGGGGCCGCTCGTGATGCGGACGTTCGCCGACGCGCTCGCGGCGCTCGCCGCCGGCGAGGAGGGGACGGTGCAGGAGGGCGGCGACTACCAGACGTTCTTCAGCGCCGACGACGTCTGGCTCGACCTCTCGCGACCCGCCTCCGAGGTGCACCGCCTCGCCTGGGCCTGGCGCTACGCGCTCATGGCCGACGACGGCCCGCCCGGTGCGCTCCTCGAGCTCGACGGAGAGCCGGTGCGCGTGCTCGCGACCGCGCTCGAGGAGCGGGACGGCGCCCGCCGGGTCGAGTGCGGCGACGGGCCGCTCTGGCTGCTCGAGACCGAGCCGCTCGACGAGGCCGTCGCCGCCCCGGCTCCGGCAGGGACGTGAGCGCCGGCATCAGCCGCCGCCGCGCGCCTCGGCGCGCTGGTCGGCCCAGCGCTTGAGGCCCGCGTACGACTGCCAGAACGGCATCGCCTGGTCGTACGTCGGCACGTCGTCGCCCGAGTCGCCGAGCTCCGCGCGCGCGTACGCCACGAACTCCTCCTCGCTCGCGCCGCCCTCGACGGACTCGGCCCAGTCGAGCAGCGTCAGGCGCAGCTCGGCGAGATGCCGGCCCGGATCCTCGGCGACGCCGAAGTGGATCAGCGCGAGCCGGTCGGGGTCGCGGCGCTCGATCTCGTCCAGCGTCCGCTCCCAGGCCTCGACGTCGACGTCGGGAGGCGGCGTCGGCGGTACGACCGTGCGCGCCGGCTGGATGCGGACGCCGGCCGCGTCGCCCGCGTAGAGCGTCCCGTCCCGGTCGAGGTAGCAGACGTGGTGCGAGGCGTGACCCGGCGACGGGAAGCAGTCGAGGCCCGCCACCCGCTCGCCCACGACCTCGACGTTCGGCTCGGGAACGGGCGCGAGCTCTCCCCAGAGCCCGTCGAAGCTCTCGCCGTAGAGCCGCCGCGCGCTGCGCTCGAGGCGGGAAGGGTCGACGAGGTGCGGCGCTCCGATCTCCGAGACGTGGACGCGCAGGCCGGGGTGCTCGCGCACGAGCACGCCCGCCGCGCCCGCGTGGTCGAGGTGGATGTGGCTGAGCAGCAGGTGGCGGATGTCGGTGAGCGCGAGACCGTGCGCGCCGAGGCCGGCCTTCAGCGCGTCGACCGTCGTCGCAGCCCCGCAGTCGACGAGCGCCGGGCCGTCCTCGGTGTCGACCAGGTAGCTCGCGATCACGCGCTCGCGGCCGAGGTGGAGGAGGTCGATCGGCTCGGGCGCGGCCATCGGCTACGCCCCGCCCCGCTCGCGCGCGGCGGCGAGGATCTGCTCCGCCTCGTGGCGGTTCCCCCAGCCGCGCGTGTCCGTCCGCTTCGACGGCTCGAGGTCCTTGTAGCGCTGGAAGAAGTGCTCGATCTCGTCGCGGAGCTCCGCGTTGACGTCGTGCACGTCGCGGATCCGCTCGAAGGACGGGTCGCCGAGCGGGACGCAGAGGAGCTTCTCGTCGGGGCCCTTCTCGTCGGACATGTGGAAGACGCCGATCGGGCGCACGCGGATCCGGCAGCCGGGGAACGTCGGGTCGGCGGTGAGGACGAGCGCGTCGAGCGGGTCGCCGTCGTCGGCGAGCGTGCCCTCGACGAAGCCGTAATCGGCCGGGTACGCCATCGCGGTGAACAGCCGCCGGTCGAGCACGATGCCGCCGAGCTCGTCGTTCCACTCGTACTTGTTCCGCGAGCCCGCCGGGATCTCGACGAGGACGACCGTGCGGTCCATCAGGCGCGGGCCGCGGCCGGCACGAGCGCCTGCTCGAGGTCGGCGACGAGGTCCTCGGCCGACTCGATCCCGACCGAGAGGCGGATCAGGCTCGGCGGCGCGGCGAAGGGCGCGTCGGCGGTGGCGGCGTGCGTCATCCGCGCCGGCACCTCGATCAGGCTCTCGACGCCGCCCAGCGACTCGGCGAGCTGGAAGAGCTTCGTCCGGCCGGCGAGCGCCGCCGCCTCCTCGGGCGACTCCGCGAGGAAGGAGACCATGCCGCCGAAGTCGCGCATCTGCTGCGCGGCGATCCGGTGGCCGGGGTGCGACGGCAGGCCGGGGTAGAGGACGCGCTCGACGCGGGGGTGCCGCTCGAGCACCGCCGCGATCGTCGCCGCGTTCTCGCAGTGCTTGCGCATCCGCAGCGCGAGCGTCTTCAGCCCGCGCAGGACGAGCCACGAGTCGAACGGCCCCGGCACCGCGCCGAGCGACTTCTGCAGGAAGCGCAGCCGCTCCGCCACGGTCGGGTCGTTCGTCGCCGCAAAGCCGCCGACGACATCCGAGTGGCCGCCGAGGTACTTCGTCGTCGAGTGGACGACCACGTCGGCGCCGAGCTCGAGCGGGCGCTGCAGGTAGGGCGTCGCGAACGTGTTGTCGACGACGAGCAGCGCCCCGGCGGCGTGCGTCGCGTCGGCCGCCGCCCGGATGTCGACGACGTTCAGCAGCGGGTTCGAGGGCGACTCGATCCAGACCATCCGCGTCGAGGAGTCCAGGTGCTCGCCGAGGTTCGGGAACTCGTCCGCCGGCAGGTAGTGGAAGCGGTAGCCCTTCGGCTCGTAGACCTGCGAGGTCATCCGGTAGACGCCGCCGTAGACGTCCGCGATCAGGACGACGCGATCGCCCGGGTTCAGCAGGTGCATGAGCGTCGTCGTCGCGCCGAGCCCGGAGGAGTAGGCGATCCCGTGCTCCGCCGACTCGAGCGAGGCGAGCGCCGTCTCGAGCGCGTGCCGGGTCGGGTTCGCGACGCGCGAGTAGTCGTAGCCCCGGTGCTCGCCGACGGCGTCCTGCACGAAGGTCGACGTCTGGTAGATCGGCGTGATGATCGCGCCGGTCGCCGGATCCGGCTCCTGGCCGACGTGGATCGCACGGGTCTCGAAGTCCATCAGGTCGATCGTAACGGCCCGAGCTCGATCCGCTCCGCGCCGAGGAAGCGGCCGAGCTCGGCGAGCGGCTCCTCGAGCGGCACCGGCTCCGGCCGCCGCAGGCGGCCGCGCCTTCCGCCGCGCAGCACGCCCGGCTCCCACCAGAGGCCGTTCACCCGCAGCACGCGCTCCTGCCGGTCGAAGACGGGCTCGATCCGGCCGACGAGCCGGTCGCCGCGGAGGATCGGCAGCACGTAGTAGCCGTACTCGCGCTTCGCCTTCGGCACGTACATCTCGAGGCGGTAGAAGAAGTCCCAGAGCACGTGAGCGCGGTCGCGGTCGTGGATCAGGCGGTCGAAGGGGGAGAGGAACGTGACCCGGTCCGGCACGAGGCCGTCCTCCGCGTCGGGGTGCGCGACGAGCGCTCCCCTGACGAGGCGGACGCCGAGCGCGCGGAAGCGCCTCTCGTCGAGGAGCTTCTGCGCCGTCGGCCACGGGATCGTCTCGGTCTCGGGGTACCACCGCTCGGCGAGGTCCCAGAGCCGCTGCTTGCCGCGGCGGCCGACGACCGCGACCTCGCCGCGCGCGGCGAGGATCTCGAGCATCAGCCCCATCTTCCGGGCGCCCCACCACTCGTGGCCCTCGCGCCGCATCGAGCGGTGGTCATCGATGTCGCGCGAGAGCAGCGGCCCGCGCGCCTCCAGCACGCGGAGGACGTGGCGGCGGAACGCGCGGTTCTCGCGGATGAAGCGGTCGTCCGCGTGGTTCCCCGACGAGCGTGCACTCCGCCGCATCCGCGCCCGCAGCAGCGGCAGGTCCTCGGCCGGATAGACGAACGCGCGCCACTCGACGAGCTTCCGCTCCTCCCAGAGCAGCCGGTCGAGCTCGGCGGGATCGAAGCGGCCGAGCCGGCTCCAGAGCACGAGCTGCTGCGGCGGCGCGACCGTCGAGATCGGGTCGAGCTGGAGGAAGCCGAGCCGGCGGACGGTCTCCAGCACGCCGCTCGCGCTTCCGTCGAGCAGCTGCGCGCGCACCGCGATCCGGCGGGCCTCCTCCACCGTGACGGGCACGGGCTTCACCGCTCCACCCGCTCCGCGCCGACGACGCGGGCCAGCCGCGCGAGCGCCGTGTCGAGCGCGTCCTCGAGGCGGCCGCGGGCGCCGGGCTCCGGGTGGAACGCCTTCACCCGCAGCACGCCTGCTGCGCGGTCGTGCTTGACGTCGGCGCGGCCGACGAGCCGGTCGCGCCGCAGCAGGGGCAGGACGTAGTAGCCGAAGACGCGCTCGTGCTCGCGCTTGTAGACCTCGATCACGTGCCGGAAGCCGAACACCCGCTCGAGGAAGGCGCGGTCCCAGAGCAGGTTGTCGAAGGGGGAGAGCAGAGCGGCCGGCGGCACCGCGCCCTCGTCCGGCTCGCGCGCGGCGGGGAGCAGCACGGGCGCCTTGCCGTCCTCGACGGCGGCCCGCACGAGGCGCCCCGCGGCGACGAGCGCGTCGGCGTGGGGGCGCACGCGCGCCCCGCCGCCGCGGAGGCGCCACATCTCGGCGACCGCCGACTCGGTCAGGGCGCCGCGCGCCTCGACGCCCCGGAGCGTCGCCCAGCGGACGAACTCGTCCTCGCCGGGGACCGGCCGGCCGAGCACCCCGTCCGGGAGGACGCGCTCGGGCAGGTCGTAGAGGCGCTGGAACCCGTCGCGGCCGGCGATCGCGAGCCGGCCCGCCGAGTAGAGCGCTTCGAGCACGACCTTCGCGGGCTTCCAGTTCCACATCGTCCCCGAGCCCGTCCCCTCGAAGTGGCGAGAGGCGAGCGGGCCGCGCTCCCGGATCTCCGCGAGCACCCGCTCGGTGAGCTGCGGCTCGCGTCCGAGCACGTCGCCGTGCCAGGGGTGGGTCTCGGCGTAGCGCGCCATCCGCCAGCGGTGCCACGGATAGTCCTCGACCGGGAGCAGGCAGGCCTCGTGCGCCCAGTATTCGAAGACGGTTCCGCCGCGGAGCAGCCGCGACACCGCCGGCTCC
Organism: uncultured Actinomycetes bacterium; assembly: GCA_963746895.1. Classification (GTDB taxonomy): domain Bacteria; phylum Actinomycetota; class Thermoleophilia; order Gaiellales; family Gaiellaceae; genus Palsa-739. Next base: position 35,950 of record CAVVDI010000007.1, read on the forward strand.
GGATAGTCGCCGACGCGGGCGCCGAGCGCGATCCGGTGCGCCCGCTCGACGGTGGAGATCGAGTCGAGCTGGACGCAGCCGGCGCGGCTGGATCGCGGCGACGACCTCGGCGGGGCTCCCGGCACGCGCCCGAACGGCGTAGCCCTGTGCGCCCGTCACGCGGCGGCGGATCTCTGCGAGGCTGACGGTCGTGGCGGCCTTCATCGACTTCGTACTGAACCAGTTGCCGGCGTCGCCGTGTCGGGTGCTCGAGGTCGGTTGCGGCCGCGAGGGCGGCCTCGTCGCGGCGCTCGTCGAGGCGGGCCACGACGCGGTCGGCGTCGACCCGGCCGCGCCCGAGGGAGAGCGATTCGTCCGTGCGCGCTACCAGGACATCGACCCAAGTGACACTGTGTTACTTGGGATCGAGGCGGTCGTCGCCGGTCGCGTCCTCCACCACGTGCACCCGCTCGGCGAGGGGCTCGACCGGCTGGCGGAGCTCGCGCCGCTCCTGCTCGTCGACGAGTTCGCCCGCGACCTGATCGACGCGCCGGCCCAGGCGTGGTACGAGGCCCGGTACCGGCGCCTCGTCGAGGCCGGCGCCGAGCCGCCGGGGCCGCCGTCGCTCGACGCATGGCGCGAGGGGCATCCCGACCTCCATCCGCACCGGACGCTGCTCGAAGCCCTGCGCGCACGCTGGGACGAGACGACGCTCGAGTGGGTGCCGTATCTCCACCGCTGGCTCGGCGACCCGGCGAGCGAGACCGCCGAGGCGGCGCTGACGGAGGCGGGCGAGTTCCCGGCCATCGGCTGGCGCTGGGCCGGAGTGCGACGCGCCGGCGCGGCGAGCGGCTAGCGTTCCGGCGTGGCGACGCGCAGACGGCGGAATCCCTGGGTCTCGGCGGGAGAGGTCGTCACCTGGGTGCTGTTCGCGCTCCTCCTCCTCCCGGTCGGGTTCGCCGGCTGGGCGGTCGGCCACTACACCTCGCTCGGCGGGGGCAAGAGCAGCGCCGCCGCCACCCGCACGGTGACGCAGGCGAGCACGACGACGGTGACCGTGACGACGACGGCCGCCGCGACGACCGCCGAGGCGACGACCTCGGCCGCGACCACCGCAGCCGCGACGACCACCGCGGCGGCGGCCGGAGACGCGAAGCTCGGCAAGGCGGTCTTCGTCTCCTCCAACTGCGGCAGCTGCCACACGTACGCGCCCGCCGGCACGAGCGGCGCCGTCGGGCCCAACCTCGGCAGCGCGCCGGCCGCGGACGCGAAGACGGCGAACATGGATCTCGCGGCGTTCGTCGAGCAGTCGATCGTGAGCCCGAACGCGTTCGTGTCGCCCGGCTACCCGAGCGGTGTGATGCCGCAGACCTACGGCAAGCAGCTCTCGAAGAGCCAGCTCGCCGACCTCGTCGCCTTCATCGTCCAGGGCGCGAAGTAGCGCCGCCGGCGCGCTAGGCCCGCGTCCCTCCGAGCACGTCGACGACGTGCTCCTCGGCGCCGTCGCGGTAACCCGCGCCGAGCTTCTGCTCGAGCAGCTGCGCCAGCTCGCCGCTCTCCGCCAGCTCCTGCGCGATGTCGGCGCCGCCGACGAGCTCCCCGCCGACGAAGACCTGCGGGATCGTCGGCCAGCCCGACAGCTGCTGCAGCTCCCTGCGGATCGACGGGTCGGGGAGGATGTCCACGGCCGTCACCGGCGCGCCGGCCCCGCGCAGCGCCTCGAGCGCGCGGCCGCTGTTGCCGCACATGACGAACTGCGGCGTGCCCTTCATGAACAGGGCGACTGGCTCGTTCTCGATCACGTTCTTGATCCGGCTGGACAGTTCGCTCATGGGGTTCCCCTCGTCTTGATCCTCAGCTCGTGGATGGTGCCGTCGCGCAGCGGCTCGGCGAGCGCCTCGTTGACGAGGCGATGCTGGTCGAGCAGCGAGAGCCCCTCGAGGCGCGGGCTCGCGACGGTCACCTGGAAGTGGTCGCCGCCGCCTGTGCGGTCGTCCACGCGCAGCTCGGACGCGTCAGGGAACGCGTCCCGCAGCAGCGACTCCAGGCGCTCGACGGCCACGACGCGCATGGTAGGCGAGGCGGCGTACCCTGCGGGGGATGGAGGAGATCGGCCTGTTCCCGCTCGGGATCGTGCTCCTGCCGACGGAGGTCGTCCCGCTCCACGTCTTCGAGGAGCGCTACAAGGAGCTGATCGGCGAGTGCGTCGAGCTCGACCGCGAGTTCGGCCTCGTCTTCGCCGACGAGGACGGCGTGCGCGAGGTCGGGACGCGGGCGCGGGTCGCCGAGGTGCTCGAGCGCTTCGACGACGGCCGGCTGAACGTGCTCGTCCGCGGCGGCGAGCGCTTCCGCGTCGAACGGCTGACGCGCGGCCGCGCCTTCACGACGGCCGAGGTCGAGCTGCTCGACGACGACGGGGCCGCGCCGGACCCGGAGTCCGCGGAGCGGCTCGCGGAGTCGTTCCGCGCCCTCGCGGCCGCAGCAGGGGCCGAGGCGGAGACCGAGGAGCCCGACGCGGAGGCGCGGCAGCTCTCGTTCGCCGTCGCCGCCCGGGTCGAGCTGCCGCCCGAGGCGAAGCTGGAGCTGCTCGAGCTGCGCTCCGAGCGAGTCCGCCGCAAGCGGCTCCGCGAGCTGCTCGACGGCGCACGCGAGTCCCTCCTCGCCGCTCGCCGCCTCGGCGAGCACGCGAAGCGGAACGGCTCGCGGCCGCACTAGGGCCCGCGCGGAACCTGCGATTCCGGCGCGGGTCGCCGGTGTGCGCGCTGCCCCTACTAGCGGCGATGCGCGAGGAACTCGAGCAGATCGGAGCGGGTGAGCACGCCGACCGGCTTGCCCTCGCGGGCGACGACGACGGCGTTGGTGCCGCCGCTCAGGGTCGCGAAGACGTCGTCGAGGCCGGCCGACGCCTCGACCGCCGCGAGCGGCGGCTGCATCGCCGCGGCGACGTCCTCGTGCACCGCGTCCGGGTTGCCGAAGACGCGCTCGAGCAGCGCCCGGTCCTGCAGCGACCCGATCACGTCCGCGAGCGACTCGCACTCGCCGTTGCGGACGACCGGGAGCTGCGAGATCCCGTAGCGCTGCATCGTGTCGATCCCCTCGCCGACCTTCGCGTGGGCGGAGATCGTGACGAGCTGCGGCAGGTCGCCGCCGTGCTTCGCGTGCAGCACCTCCTCCACCGTCGGCAGCGCCGCCTGCCGTTCGACGAACCCGTGCTCGAGCATCCAGTTGTCGTCGTAGAACTTCGACATGTACGAGCGTCCCGAGTCCGGGATGAAGGCGAGGACGGTCGCCTCCGGCCCCAGCCTCCCCGCGACCTCGATCGCGGCCCAGAGAGTCGAGCCCGCGGAACCGCCGGCGAGGATGCCCTCCTCGCGCGCGAGCCGCCGCGCGGTGAGGAAGGAGTCGCGGTCGCTGACCCGGATCCACTCCTCGACGACGTCGAGGTCGATGGTCTCCGGCCAGGTGTCCTTGCCGATGCCCTCCACGAGATACGGGTGCAGCTGCGACTCGTCCTCGGCGGTGTAGATCGAGCCCTCCGGGTCGACGCCGACGATCCGCACGTCCGGCTTGTGCTCCTGGAACCAGCGGCCGACGCCCGAGATCGTGCCGCCGGTCCCGACGGAGATGACGATCGCGTCGAGCTCCCCGCCCGTCTGCTCGAAGAGCTCCGGTGCGGTCACGTCGTAGTGGGCCTGCGGGTTCGCCATGTTCGAGTACTGGTCGGGCTTGAAGCCGCCGGGGATCTCCTCCGCGAGCCGCGACGAGACCGAGTAGTAGGACTCCGGCGAGTGGTGGTCGACCGCCGTCGGCGTGATCACGACCTCGGCGCCGTACGCGCGCAGCATCGAGATCTTCTCCTGGCTCATCTTGTCCGGCATCACGAAGATGCAGCGGTAGCCCTTGCGCGCCGCCGCGATCGCCAGGCCGACACCGGTGTTGCCGGAGGTGGGCTCGACGATCGTGCCGCCCGGCTTCAGCTTCCCGTCGCGCTCCGCCGCCTCGATCATCGCCATCCCGATCCGGTCCTTCACCGACCCGCCGGGGTTGAGGAACTCGAGCTTCGCGAGGATGCGCGCGCCGCCCGGCGGCGAGAGGCGATCGAGCCGGACGATCGGCGTGCCTCCGACGAGGTCGAGAACGGTGGGGTACTGCCGCGGCATCGCGCGAAGCCTAGAGCAGAGTCGCGGAGCGGGGACCCACCTCAGGCGAGGCCGCCCGGCGGGAGGTCGTCCTCCCACCTGTCGTCCTCGGTGGGCGGCGGGACCCGTCGCGGGCGCGCGCGAGGCGGGTAGCGCCCGGGAGAAGCTCCGGAACGCCTGCTCGTCGACGTAGGTGACGATCGGGCCGTGCAGGAGCAGACCGGGCGCCGCGCGCTCGCGCAGCAGCGCGGGAAGGAAGTCGTCCGCCAGCCACTCCCGGCCCACCGCCACCGCACAGCGGGCCGTGATCCGGAAGAGGAACTCGTCGAGGCTCTCGGTGTCCTCGATCGACGGCCGGCGGATGAACCGCGTCGGGCCGACCGGGACGAGCCGGGCCACCTGCCGGACGAGCGCGCGACCGGCGGCGAGCTCGCTCGCGAAGAACTCGACCTCGACCTCGCGGTAGCCGCGCGGGATCACCTTCAGCGCCGTCAGCTGCGAATTCGGGATGTGGACGATCTCGCCCGTGACGCTGCGGATCGTGAGCGTGCGGAGGGAGGCCGACTCGACGACGCCGCGCACCTGCAACGTGTCGATCGCGACCGTGTCTCCGATCCGGAACCAGCCCTCGAAGAACATCAGCAGCCCGGCGATCACGTCCATCAGGAAGCGCTGCGCCGCGAAGGCGATGATGATCGCGAGGAACGACGCCCCGACGACGGTCTGGAGGCGTTGCGCGCCGGCGATCGTCGCGAGCGAGAGGACGATCGCGATCGAGAAGACGAGATAGCGGACGCTCGTGTCGATCAGGGAGATGGCGGTCTCGCGCTGCCTGATGCCCGCCATCGCGCTCGTGTCGGACACGCCTTCGGCGCGCCGACCGTCGCTGCGGTCGATCAGGAAGACCGCGAACCGGGTGAACACCTTGCTCGTGACCCAGGCGACCAGGAAGAGGCCGACCACGATGGCGAGCACCGCCGCCGCACGCCCGAGCGGCGTGTTCCCGGACAGCTCGTCGACGAGCGTCTTCACGCGGAGATTGTGCCGGTGCGGACGCCTGAGCGCCCGCACCGGCAGAGCCCGTCTAGCCGAAGACCTCCACCGGCTCCACGTCGCCGACCGCGACCTCGCTCGAGCGGACGAGGGCGAAGCTCGCGACGACCGCGGCCGCGGCGATGCCGGCCAGCACCCAGAAGGCGAGCGAGAAGCCGCTCGTCAGCGCCTCGGGCTGGGAGTGTCCCGACGCGAGCAGCGTCTTCACGTGGGTGAAGGCGACCGTCGAGCAGATCGCGACGCCGAGGGCTCCGCCGATCTGCTGCGAGGTGTTGATCAGTCCCGACGCGAGGCCGGCCTCGTGCGACTCGACGCCTGCGAGCGCGGCGATCGAGACCGGGATGAACGCGAACGCCATCCCGACGCCGACCATCAGGTAGCCCGGGAGCAGGTCGGCCGCGAACGCGCCGTGAACCGGGACCTGCGCGTACCAGAGCATCCCGCCCATGATCAGCGCCAGGCCGACGGTCATCACCGGCCGCACGCCGATCCGCGTCACGAGGGCCTGCGAGAGCCCGGCCACCGGGATGACCGTGCCCGCCGTCGCGAGGAAGGTCAGCCCCGTCTTCAGCGCCGAGTAGCCGAGCACCTGCTGGACGTAGAGCGTGAGGATGAAGAAGTTCGCGAACACGACGGCGCCGAGCAGGATCCCGGCCGCGTTCGCCCCGGCGAGCGTCTTCGTCCGGAAGATCCGGAACGGCACGAGCGGCTCCTCGTGGCGCGCCTCGATCGCCGCGAAGGCGGCCAGGAGCACGCCCGACGCGGCGAGCAGGCCGACCGTCCGCCCCGTCGCCCAGCCGACGTCCGGCGCCTTCGAGATCGCGTAGACGAGCAGCGCGAGGCCGCTGGTGACGGTCGCCGCCCCGGCGGCGTCGAACCGCCGCAGGCCGGCGGCGCGGCTCTCGCGCACGACGCCGGGGGTCAGCGCCAGGACGAGCGCGCCGACGGGGACGTTGACGAAGAAGATCCACTCCCAGCCGGCGTACTTCGTGAGGATGCCGCCGAAGAGGACGCCCGCGGCCGCGCCGCTGCCGCCCATCGCACCCCAGATTCCGAGCGCCTTGTTCCGCTCCGCGCCCTCCTCGAAGGTCGTCGTGATGATCGACAGCGTGGCCGGCGACACGATCGCGGCGCCGAGGCCCTGCACCGTCCGCGCGGCGATCAGCACGCCGATGGAGCCCGCCAGCCCGCAGGCGAGCGACGCAGCGGAGAAGAGGACGAGGCCGACGACGAACATCCGCCGCCGCCCGAGCAGGTCGGCGGCGCGGCCCCCGAGCAGCAGGAAGCCGCCGAACGTGATCGTGTACGCCACCAGGATCCACTGCAGGCTCGTGTCCGACACGGACAGGGCGGTCTTGATCGAGGGCAGCGCGACGTTGACGATCGAGACGTCGAGCACGGTCATGAAGAAGGCGACGCAGACGAGCGCGAGCGCCTGCCAGCGCCTGGGGTCGGGTTCGGTCATCGGTTCTCCTCCCTTCGCATCTCTCCGTCCGAGAACGTGACAGAGGAGCGGTGTATTTCCTAGCTGATGTGGAGGCTCCCGTGATGTCACCAGAAGGCTTCGGCGTCGCGGCCACGCGGGACAGGTCGCAATGCGCATCAAGCCTCTAGTGCCGGAAGTGCCGCCGCCCGGTGAAGACCATCGCTGCGCCCGCCTTCTCGACCGCGTCGACCACGTCCTGGTCGCGGCGGGAGCCTCCCGGCTGGACGATCGCCGCGGCGCCGGCGTCGAGCGCGATCCGAGGCCCGTCGGGGAAGGGGAAGAACGCGTCGGAGGCCAGCGCCGAGCCCGCGGGGTCGTGCCCGAACGCGCCCGCCTTCTCGACCGCGATCCGCACCGCGTCGACCCGGCTCGTCTGGCCGGCGCCGATCCCGATGGTCGCGAGGTCCTTTGCGAGCACGATCGCGTTGGACGAGACGTGCTTGCAGACGCGCCAGGCGAAGACGAGATCGCCCCACTGCGGCTCCGAGACGGAGCCCGCGACGACCTCCCAGCCGTCCCGCTCCTCGATCTCGGCGTCCATGTCCTGGACGAGCAGGCCGCCGAGCACGCGCTTGTAGTGCCGCTCGCCCGGTTCGGTGGCACGGCGCTCCCGGTCGACGAGGATGCGGACGTTCTGCTTGCGCCGCAGCGCCGCCAGCGCGCCGTCCGAATAGCCCGGCGCGAACAGCACCTCGACGAATTGCTCGGCGAGCCGCTCGCCGAGCTCGTCGTCCACCGGGCGGTTGAGCACGACGATGCCGCCGTAGGCCGAGGTCGGGTCGGAGGCGAGCGCCTTGTCGTACGCCTCCTCGATCGTGGCGCCGATCGCGGCGCCGCAGGGGTTCGCGTGCTTGACGATCACGCAGGCCGGCAGCGCGAACTCGCGCGCGAGCAGCCGCGCGCCCGAGAGGTCGTTGAGGTTGTTGAAGGAGAGGGCCTTCCCGTGCACCTGCTCGACGCGGGAGAGGAGGTGGCGGCGCCGGCCCCGCTCGGCGTAGTAGGCGGCGCGCTGGTGCGGGTTCTCGCCGTAGGAGAGGTCGAGCACCTTCTCGAGCGGGAGCACGAGCGAGTCGGGGAAGTCCTCGCGCCCGTTGAACCAGCTCGCGATCGCCGCCTCGTAGGCGGCGCTCGTCGCGAAGGCCTCGGCGGCGAGCCGGCGGCGGGTCTCCGGCGACAGCGCGCCGGTCTCGCGCAGCTCGTCGAGGACGAAGCCGTACTGGTCGGGACGGCAGACCGGAGCGACGTGGGCGAAGTTCTTGGCCGCGCCCCGCAGCATCGAGGGGCCGCCGATGTCGATCATCTCCACCGCCTCGGCCTCGGTCACGCCTTTCTTCGCCGCGACCCGCTCGAAGGGGTAGAGGTTGACGCAGACGAGGTCGAACGGCTCGATCTCGTGCTCCTCGAGCGTGTCGAGGTCGCCGGCCTCGTCGCGGCGGGCGAGGATCCCGGCGTGGATCCGCGGATGGAGCGTCTTGACGCGGCCGCCCAGCATCTCGGGCGACGCGGTGATCGCGTCGACGTGCTCGACCGGGATGCCGAGCTCCTCGATCGCCGCCGCCGTGCCCCCGCTCGCGACGAGCGACCAGCCGAGCTCGTGCAGGCCCTGTGCGAAGACGTCGAGGCCCGTCTTGTCCCACGTCGAGATCAGCGCGCGCACAGCTCCCTCACCACCTCCGGGAGGAGCCTATGCTCGACGGCCCTGATCCGCTCGTGGAGCGTGTCGGGCGTGTCGCCGGGGAGGACGGGGACGCGCTCCTGCGCGAGCACCGGGCCGGAGTCGACGCCCTCGTCGACGAGATGAACCGTCGCGCCGGACTCGGCGACCCCGGCCGCGAGCTGCTCCTCGACCGCGTGGGCGCCGGGGAACCGCGGCAGCAGCGAGGGGTGGACGTTCACGACCCCGCCCGGGAAGCGCTCGAGGAAGGCGGGCGTGAGGATGTGCATGTAGCCGGCGAGGACGACGAGGCGGACGCCGTGCTCCTCGAGCCAGTCGGCCATCGCGGCGTCGCGCGCGGCGCGGTCCGGGTGGCCGGCGAGCTCGAACGACGCCGTCGGGATCGAGCCGGCGCGGGCGAGCGCCGGGGCGTCGGCCCGGTTGCTCGCGACCGCGACGACGGGCAGCCCGGCGTCGAGGAGCGCCTGGAGGTTCGTGCCGCCGCCGCTGACGAGCACGCCGATCACGCCGCTCCCAGCTCGCCGATCACGGTCGCTCCCGTGGGCGCCTCCGGGACGACCGCGCACATGCCGACGCCGAGATTGAAGACGCGCCGCAGCTCGTCCTCGGCGACGCCCTGCTCCGCGAGCCAGGCGAAGACGGGCGGCCGCTCCCACGCGTCCCAGTCGAGCCGCGCCTCGACCCCGGCCGGGAGCACGCGGCCGAGGTTGCCGAGGATGCCGCCGCCGGTGACGTGCGCGAGCGCCTTCACGTCCGCGCCGGAGCGAAGCGCTCGCACCTCCTCGACGTAGAGGCGGTGCGGCGCGAGCAGCAGCTCCGCGTCGAAGTCGCCGTCGCCGACGAGCGCGCGGACGAGGGAGAAGCCGTTCGTGTGGATGCCGCTCGAGGGCAGGGCGACGACGAGGTCGCCGGGCGCGCAGCGAGTGCCGTCGATCACGTCGGCGCGTTCGACGATCCCGACGCACGTGCCCGCGAAGTCGAGCTCCCGCTCCCGGTAGACGCCGGGCAGCTCCGCGGTCTCGCCGCCGATCAGCATGCAGCCGGCCGCGCGGCAGACCTCGGCGGCGCCCTCCACCAGCTCGGCGACCTGCTCCAGCTCGATCCGGTTCGCGGCCACGTAGTCGAGCAGGAAGAGCGGCTCCGCCCCGGCGCAGAGGACGTCGTTGACGCAGTGGGCGGCGAGGTCCATCCCGCCCCAGCGGAGCGTGCCGGCGCGGCGGTGGAGCAGCAGCTTCGAGCCCACGCTGTCGGTCGTGGCCGCCAGCAGGCGGCGCTCGTCCAGGGGGTAGAGGCCGGCGAAGTGCCCGAAGCCGGTGGCGCCGGTCGACTCGACGGCTGCGCGCAGACGCTCGACGACGGCGTTCGCGGTGTCGAGCGAGACCCCGGCGGCGTCGTAGGTGCGCGCGTCCTCGCCCAAGGAGTCGAGTCTACGGCGGCGACCCGACGGCCGTTCCGGCGACGCGTCCGCGTCAGAGGAACAGCTCGCCGTACAGCTCCGGCCGGCCCTGCGGGCCGCCCTCGACGAACCGCACGAGCGTGGTCCCGACCTCGACGTCGCCGCCGAGCCGCTCGACACCGAGGATGTCGGCGAGCGCGGTCGCCTTCGTGTCGGGGTCGTCAGCCTTCAGGTGCAGCTCCGACAGCCGCAGCCGGCCTTCCCGGGCGAGCAGGTCGTCGATCCAGTCGCGCGGCGGGTGCAGCTCCAGCCGGTACCCGGCGTTCGTCGAGACGAAGGTGCGCCGGCCGCCGTGCTCCTGGACGCGGAGCTCCGCCCGCTCGGCGCGCTCGAGCGCCTCCTCGAACTCGTCCTCGTCGAGCGCGAGCCCGAGATGGTCGACGCGGGGCAGCGGCCATTGCCCCGGTTGGACGACGACGTTGACGGCGCCGCGCTCGAGCTCGGTCAGGCGCAGCTTGAAGCTCATCCCGTCGAGCTCGTCCCAGGAGACGCCCGGCTCGTGGGAGGTCAGGTCCTCGCCGATCCGGCCGTGGCGGGCGACGAGGTGGAAGGCGAGCTTGCCGATGTAGCGGGCCTCGACCTCGCGGACGCGGCTCGTCACCAGGTGGTAGTGGAAGAGCTGCACGGCGCGGCATGGTACGAGGGGACGGGATGGAGCGCGTCACCGGCGTCGGCGGCATCCTCCTGCGGGCGCGCGACGACGTCCGGATCGGCGGCGAGCCCGCCGAGACGCGTGTCGCGCTCAGCCGCCGACGGGCTCGAAGCGGAGCTTCGCGTGCTCGACCGGCACCTCGGTCGGGTAGTCGCCGGTGAGGCAGGCCCGGCAGAGGGCGAGGCGGGCCGCCTCGTCGCCTCGACGAGCCCGTCGTGCGAGAGGTATGCGAGCGAGGTCGCGCCGAGCTGCTCGCGCACCTCTCGACCGAGCGCCCCGCCGCGACCATCTCCTCCGGGTCGGCGAGATCGATCCCGTAGAAGCACTGGCCGATCACCGGCGGGGAGGAGATGCGCAGGTGCACCTCGGCCGCGCCGGCGTCGAAGAGCATGCGCACGATCTCCCGCGTCGTGTTGCCGCGCACGATCGAGTCGTCGACGGCGACGACGCGCTTGCCCGCGACCTCCGCGACCGGGTGGTACTTGAGCCGGATCCCCTGGCGGCGCAGCTCCTGGTCGGGCTGGATGAACGTGCGCTGGACGTAGCGGTTCTTGATCAGCCCCTCGCTGAAGGGGAGGCCGAGCCCTCGCGCGAAGCCGATGGCCGCCGGCGTGCCGGAATCCGGGATCGGCAGCACGAGGTCGGCCTCGACCGGCGACTCGGCCGCGAGGCGTTCGCCCATCCGCACCCGCGCGCCGTGCACCTCGACGCCCTCGAGCGTCGTGTCGGGGCGCGCGAGGTAGAAGAACTCCCAGATGCAGAGCGCTCCGCGCGCGGCGGGCTCGAGCGCCTGCACGGAACGGAGCCCGCCCGCGTCGGCGACGACGACCTCGCCCGGCTCGACCTCGCGCACCATCTCGGCGCCGACGAGGTCGAGAGCACACGTCTCGGAGGCGACCACCCAGGCTTCCGAGCCGTCGGAGGCGACCAGGTCTCCCTGCCGGGCGCCGGCGGCTCGGCCGCCGACGCTGCCGGCGTGGATCCGGCCGAGCACGAGCGGACGGAAGCCGTGCGGGTCGCGGAAGGCGACCAGCCGCCCCTCCGAGAGGGCGACGACCGAGTACGCGCCGTCGAGCCGCCGCATCGCGCGCGCAGCGGCCTGCTCGAGCGGGTCGGGGTCGTTCGCGATCAGCGCCGCGATCAGCTCGCTGTCGGAGGTCGTTCGCAGCGTGATGCCCTCGGCCCGCAGCTCGTCGCGGAGCTCGCTGACGTTGACGAGGTTCCCGTTGTGGCCGAGCGCGACCGTGCGGACGGCCCCGTGCTGCACCAGCGGCTGCGCGTTCGCCCACTGCGAGGAGCCCGTCGTCGAGTAGCGCGTGTGGCCGATCGCGACCTGGCCGCGGAGGCCGTGGAGCTTCTGCTCGTCGAAGACCTGCGTCACGAGCCCGAGGTCGCGCAGCGCCGTCAGCCGGCCGTGCTCCGAGACCGCGATCCCGGCCGATTCCTGGCCGCGGTGCTGGAGCGCGAAGAGGCCGAAGTACGTGAGCCGCGCGACGTCGCGGTCGGGGGCGTAGACGCCGAAGACGCCGCACACGGCTAGGCCACCGTCCCGATCCTGACGAAGCCGCGCGAGCCGAGGCGGGGCAGGTCGCGCGCCGGGCACGCGAGGATCGCGCCGCCGCGGCGGCCGTCGTAGCCTTCCGGGATCTCGATCTCGGCCTCCGCGCCGCTCCACGCGGCGGCCTCGGCGAGCGCGGCGCCGATGCCTTCGCGACCGATGTCGTGGCAGAGCGTCAGCACCGGCGCAGCCTTCCAGAGGAAGCGGATCAGCGCCGCCTCGGCGGCGAGCCCACCGTCGGGCGACGTCGCGAGCAGCACCGCGTCGCCGCTCTCCCAGGCCCCGGGCACCGAGCGCACGTCGTCGACGAGCCCGACGCAGCCGACGACCGGCGTGGGCGGGATCGAGACGCCGTTCGAGTCGTTGTAGAGCGAGACGTTGCCGGAGACGACCGGGATCCCGAGCGCCTCGGCCGCCAGGGAGATCCCCTCGATCGCCCGCGCCAGCTCGTGCGCGATCCCGGGCTTCTCGGGGTTGCCGAAGTTGAGGCAGTCCGTCAGCCCGAGCGGCTCGCCGCCGGCGCAGGCGACGTTGCGGGCCGCGCCGAGGGCGGCCTGCACGCCGGCCCGGAAGGCGTCCATCTCGCCCGGCGCCGGGCCCTGCAGCGCGATCGCGAGCCCGCGCAGGGACGGTCGCAGGCGGAGCACGGCGGCGTCGAGGCCGGGACGACGGACGGTGCGCGAGCCGACGAGGTGGTCGTACTGCTCGATCACCTCGCGCACGTCGATCCGCGCCCTGCCCGCCTCGGGGTGGGGGCGGCGCCGTTCTTCCCGCTGCTCGACCTCGTAGCGTGGGCACTCGTCGGTGAGCAGCCGCGCCGGGATCGAGCCGACGACCTCGCCGTCGTGCAGCGCGCGCAGGTCGCCGCTCGAGGTGACCTCGCCGATCGCGGTGCACGGCAGCTCCCAGCGCCGGCACACCGCCTGCACCGCGTCGAGCATCTGCGGGCGGACGACGGCGACCATCCGCTCCTGCGACTCCGAGATCATGATCTCCCACGGCTCCATGCCCTCCTCGCGCAGCGGCACCCGGTCGAGCTGGACGTCGAGCCCGGCGCCGTCGGACGCCATCTCCGAGAGCGCGGACGCGAGGCCTGCCGCGCCGCAGTCCTGGAGCGACTCGACGAGCCCCGACTCGACGAGCTCGACCGAGACCTCGATCAGCTTCTTGCCGGTGAACGGGTCGCCGACCTGCACCGAGGGGCGCTTGTCCGCGTCGTCCTCGCCGAGCTCCTGGCTCGCGAGCACCGACGCGCCGCCGATCCCGTCGCGGCCGGTGGTCGCGCCGTAGAGGACGATCGACGTTGCCCGGGCCGCTCGCCTTCGCCGACCGCAGGCGGGCCGGGTCGAGGATGCCGACGCACATCGCGTTGACGAGGCAGTTGCCGGCGTAGGCCGGGTCGAAGACCGTGGCGCCGCCGACGGTCGGGACGCCGACGCAGTTGCCGTAGTGGCCGATTCCCGAGACGGCCTGCCAGAAGTGGAAGTCGGGCGCGGCGAACCAGAGCCCGTCGAGCAGCGCGATCGGCCGCGCGCCCATCGCGATCACGTCGCGGAGGATGCCGCCGATCCCGGTGGCGGCGCCCTGGAACGGCTCGACCGCGGACGGGTGGTTGTGCGACTCGACCTTGAACGTGACCGCCGTGCCGTCGCCGAGATCGAGCACGCCTGCGTTCCCGCCCGGCCCGCCGAGCACGCGCTCGCCCGCCGAGGGCAGCCGCTTCAGCAGCGGCGCCGAGTGCTTGTAGCCGCAGTGCTCCGACCAGAGCAGGGAGAAGACGGCGAGCTCGAAGTGGTTCGGGTCGCGGCCGAGCAGCTCCCGGATTCGTGCCGCCTCCGGGTCGGTCAGACCCAGGGCGCGATGGAGCGGCTGTTCTGCGAGCTCGCTCAGGTGCCCCAGTGTAGCCGGGCCCGGCGTGCGGAATCTCACAGGGGCGCCGCGCGTTGCGTTCCAGCAGAGGATGCGCCGGAACCCCGTCATGCTCGCCGCGCTCGCGCTCCTCTGGGGCGCGTCGTTCATGTTCATCAAGGTCGCGGTGCGGGAGCTCGCCCCGGCGACGCTGATCATGGGCCGGCTCGGCTCGGCGGCGCTCGCGCTGGCCGCGGTCGCGCTCGTCTCGCTCGGGGCGCGGCGGACCCTCGCGGAGCTGCGGCGCGCGTGGCGGCCGCTCGTCGTCGTCGCTCTCGTGAACACCGCGCTGCCGTTCTGGCTCCTCTCGTGGGGCGAGACGCGGCTCGACTCGGGGCTCGCGTCGATCATCCAGGCGGCGGTGCCGATCTTCAACGCGGTGATCGCGTTCGGGTTCTTCCGCGAGTCGCGCGTCACCGGGCTGCGGCTGCTCGGGCTCGCGATCGGCTTCGTCGGCGTCGCGCTCCTCGTCGGCGCGCAGCCGCACGGGAAGGTGCTCGCCGCGCTCGCCGTCGTCGGGATGGCGCTCTGCTACGCGGTCGGCACGCTGCTCGCGCGCCGGCACCTGCCGCGCACGCCGCCGCTCGTCGTCGCGCTCGCCTCGACGGGCGTCTCGGCGCTCGCGTCCGCGCCGGTCGGGATCGCGCAGGCGCCGCACGCGATGGTGGCCTGGAAGACGGTCGGCGCGGTGCTCGTGCTCGGGGTGGCGGGGACGGCGTTCGCGTACCTGCTCTTCTTCGCCCTGATCCGGGATGCCGGGGCCGCCTACGCGACGCTCGTCACCTATCTGATCCCGCCGATCGCCCTCGCCTACGGCGCGGTCTTCCTCGGCGAGCGCTTCGCCCCGTCGGCCTTCGGCGCGCTCGCGCTCGTGCTCGCGGGGGTCGGGCTCGGCACCGGCGCGCTGCGGCCGGAGCGCTTCCGCCGCACCGTGCCGTCCGAGGTCTGATGCCGCGGTAGCCTGCGGCGGTGGGTCGACGCTACGCCTTCCTCCTGCTCGTGCTCGCCGCGATCTGGGGGTCGTCGTACCTGTTCATCCGCGTCGGCGTCCGCGACCTCTCGCCGGCGATGCTGATCGAGGTGCGGCTGCTGTTCGCGGCGCCGATCCTCGTCACCTTCGCGGTGCGGCGCTACGGCTGGGCAGCGCTCCGCCGCGGCTGGCGCGAGGGGCTCGTGCTCGGCGTGCTCAACGCGGCGGTTCCGTTCACCCTGATCGCGTGGGGCGAGAAGTACGTCGACTCCGGGACGGCGGCGGTCGCGAACTCGTCGGTGCCGATCTTCGTCGTCCCGCTCGCGATCCTGTTCGTCCCGAGCGAGCGCTCGACCGGGCTGCGGCTGGTCGGCGTCCTGCTCGGGCTCGGCGGAGTGGCGATCCTCGGCGGCGTGCACCCGCAGGGCGGCTGGCGCGGGGCGGCGGGCACCGGCGCGATCGTGCTCGCCTCGGTCTCGTATGCGGCGGCGAATCTCTACGCGGGGCGGCGCATGTCGGTCGGCGGGCCGGTGCTCGCGGCGGCGTCGATGAGCATCGCGTTCCTGCTGCTGCTTCCGCTCGCGGCCGCGACCCCGCCCGGCGGCATGCCCGGCTGGAAGCCGCTCGGCTCGGCGGTGGCTCTCGGCCTGCTCGGGACGGCGATCGCGCAGATCCTCTCCTACCGGATGATCCGGCTCTACGGGTCGGCGCGCTCGGTGCTCGTCGCGTACCTGCTGCCGGCGTTCGCGCTCTTCTACGGCTTCGTCTTCCTCGGCGAGGCGCTCACGCTGCAGAAGCTCGCCGGGCTCGTGTTGATCACCGGCGGGGTCGCGCTCGCGGCCGGCGCCGCGCGCCTTCTCCGTCGGGGCGCCGTGCCGCAGGTGCCGTGACCGACGTCCTCGTCCCGCTCAAGCGCCTCGACCGGGCGAAGTCGCGGCTCGGCGACCGGCTCGACGCGGCTGCGCGCGCCCGCCTGATGCGGGCGCTCGTCGACCGGACGCTCGCCGAGGCGGCGCGGGCCTCGTCGGTCGGGAGGCTGGTGCTCGTCTCCTCCGACCGGCGCAGCGCCGAGATCGCCGCCGCGCACGGGATCGCCTGGTTCGACGACCGCGGGCTGCCCTGGAACGAGGCCCTGGCCGCCGCGACCCGGGAGGCGGTGCTGTCGGAGGACGTGCTGATCCTCTCCGCCGACCTGCCGCTGGTGACGAGCGACGACGTGGAGGCGCTCGTCGCGGCCGCGCCGCCCCGGGGGCTGGCGATCGCCCGCGCGCGCGACGCGGGCACGAACGCGGTGCTGCTGCGTCCGGGGGGCGCGATCCTCACCTGCTTCGGCGTCGCGGGGAGCGCGGCGGAGCATGTGCGGCTGGCCGAGGAGGCCGGGCTGCGGGCCGTGATCGTCGACCGGCCCGGCCTCGCGACCGACCTCGACACGTCCGACGACCTGCGCGAGGTGCTGCGGATCGGCGTTCCCGGGGAGCTGCGCGGCCTGCTCGACCCCTAGATGCCCGCCGGGCCGGGAGGAGGCGGTGCCCCCGTGTGCGAATAGGAGTCGTGACGTCTTCCGGACACGACCCCGTACGCGCGCTCGCGTTCGCGATCTCCCGGGGGCCGGAGGCCGGGACCGACGAGGAGAACTGGCTGCGCGCCGAGCGGGAGCTGTCGGCCGTCCAGGAGTACGACACGCCCGACCGCGACCTCGAGCGGGCCGGCGTCCGGATCGCACGGCTGCCGCTCGAGGCCGGGATGATGTGGCGGCTGACCCTGCCGCGCGGCGAGTGCGTCGAGTCGTGGTCGGACGGGACGGACGGGCTGGCGCTTCCGGCCGAGATCCTGTCGCTCGTCGGCGGCATCGTCGCCTCGAAGCAGCTCGTGCCGGCGCCTCCGCTGAGTGACGACCCGGGCGCGAGGCGGCTGCGGGAGGTGCTGCAGGAGCAGCGCCGGGAGCTGCTCGCCCACGATCCCGGCACCCGGCTCGGCGAGGACCCGGAGAACCTGCACAAGCATCGGGTCGCTGCCCGGCGCGCGCGGGCGGTGCTACGGGCGACCCGCCGCCACCTCGACCGCGACTGGCGTGCCTCCCTCGCCGCGCTGCTGGCCGAGCTCGGGGCGGCCACCGGTCCGGTGCGCGACCTGGACGTCCTCGTCGCCGGCGTGCGTCGCGAGCTCGACCGGCTCGACGACGCGGACCGCTCCGGCGCCGCCGCGCTGATCGCCGCGCTCGAGCGCGAGCGGGCAGCGGCGCGGCAGCGGCTGCTCGGCGTCCTCGGCGGGGAGCGCTACCAGGTCCTGCTCGGCCGGCTCCGCCAGCCGCCGAAGCTCGGCCCGGGCGTCGAGCGCGTCCCTCTCGAAGCGCGTGGCCCGAAAGGAGTTCGACTCCCTGGTCCGGGCCGTGGAGCGCCTCGGCGCCGAGCCGGGGGACGAGGCGCTCCACCGGCTGCGCATCACCGTGAAGCGCGCCCGCTACGCCGCCGAGCTGTCCGTCCCCGACGGCGATGCCCGCCGCCGCTTCCTCGCCGACGCGGCCGCCCTGCAGGACCTGCTCGGCGCCCATCAGGACGCGCTCGTCGCCGAGGAGCACCTGCGCCGCTCGACCGTCGGCGACGGGCGGACGGCGGCGGCCTTCGTCGCCGGCCGGCTCGCCGAGCGCGAGACGCGGCGGCGCGCCGGCACGACGGAGCGGCTCCCCGCCGCCTGGAAGCGGTTGCGCAAGAGCGCCTCCGGCCTCCGCTGAGCCGGCTCGCCGATCGGCGGATCCGCGTCCGTCGCCCGGCGTCCCGGGGGCCTCAGCTCTCGGGCCCGGCGGCGGGCGGACGGCCGTCGGTGCCCCGGCGGGCGGGGACTCGGCCCTGCGGCTGCGAGGGTGGCGGGCCGAGGTCGGGCGCTGCGGGGATCGGCCGTCTCACGACGTCGTCGCGCGATGCGGTGATCGTCTCGCCGTGGTGGGTGATCTCCAGCGGGTCGCCCTCGAGGAGCGCGTAGCGTGCTTCGTCCTTCGTGGCTTCGACCTTCAGGCAGCGGCCGCGGAAGAGGAGGCGGAAGGCGAGGCGGTCGAGGCGGGCGGGAAGGCGGGGAGCGAAGGCGAGGAGGCCGCCGTGGTCGCGCATGCCGCCGAAGCCGGCGACGGCGGCGACCCAGGCGCCGGCGAGCGAGGCGATGTGGAGGCCGTCGCGGGTGTTGTGGGCGAGGTCGTGCAGGTCGGTGAGCGCGGTCTCGGCGAAGTAGTCGTACGCGAGCTCGAGGTGCCCGACCTCGGCGGCGATCACCGCCTGGGTGGCGGCCGAGAGGGAGGAGTCGCGGACGGTGATGGCTTCGTAGTAGGCGAAGTCACGGGCCTTCTCCTCGTCGGTGAAGGCGTCGCCGCAGACGTGCAGGGCGAGCACGAGGTCGGGCTGCTTGACGACCTGTCGGCGGTAGAGCTCGAAGTAGGCGAAGTGGAGCAGCAGCGGATACTGGTCGGGTCGGGTGCCGGAGAAGTCCCAGTGCTGGTGGCTGGTGAACCCTTCCGATTGCGGGTGGATGCCCAGGTTGTCGTCCCACGGGACGACGATGTCGTCGGCGGCATCCCTCCAGGACGCCGCCTCCTCCATGTCTGCGCCGAGGGCGGCCGCGTGACGGGGATGGTGGGCGACGGCCTCGGCCGCCGCACGCAGGTTTCGTCGAGCGAGCAGGTTGGTGTAGACGTTGTTGTCGGCGATCGCGCTGTACTCGTCGGGGCCGGTCACGCCGTCGATGCGGAAGCGTCCGTGCTGGTCGTGGTGTCCGAGCGAGCGCCAGAAGCGGGCGGTCTCGACGAGCAGCTCCAACCCGACCTCGTACTCGAAGTCCTGGTCGCCGGTGGCATCCTGGTAGCGGATGACGGCGTCGGCGATGTCGGCGCCGATGTGGAAGGCGGCGGTGCCGGCGGGCCAGTAGCCGGAGCATTCCTGGCCGCGGATCGTCCGCCAGGGGAAGGCCGCCCCGGCGTGACCGAGCTGACGGGCGCGCTCGCGGGCGAGGCCGAGGGTGGAATGGCGCCAGCGGAGGGCGTCGGCGGCGGCTCGCGGAGCGGTGTAGGTCAGCACGGGGAGGACGAACCGCTCCGTGTCCCAGAAGGTGTGGCCGTCGTAGCCGGGGCCCGTGAGCCCCTTGGCCGGGATCGCCCGTTGCTCCGCCCGGGCGGACGCCTGCAGGGTGTGGTAGATCGCGAAGCGGACGGCCTGCTGGAGCTCGATGTCACCGTCGAGCTCGACGTCGGCCCGCTCCCAGAACTCGTCCAGGTAGGCGCGCTGACCGGTCGCCAGGCCGTCCCAGCCGGTGTGGCGAGCTTCGGTGAGGGCGGCGACGACCTCGTCGCGGAGCGCGGGGTGGCTGCGCTGGCTCGACCAGGCATAGGCGAGGAACTTGACGATCGTGAGGCGGTCGCCGGGCGCGAGGTCGGCGGCGACGGTCACGCGGCCCAGATCGGCGCGGCTGTCGGTGGCGGTCTCGGTGCGGTCAGGCCCGGAGATCAGATGATCGATGCCGGCCGCCATGGCGAGGCCGCTGACCCGGGTGGAGTGGACGAGCACGATGCGCTCCTCATGGTCGAAGCGCTCCTCGGCGACCAGCGGCGACTCGAGCGCGGCCGCCGCGCGCGGATCGTTGGAGCGCGGCGGCGCCGGCTGGTTCGCGACGAGCTCCGACTGGACGACCACGCGCAGCGGTCGGTCGAGCGGCTCGACCTCGTAGCGTACGACGGCGACCGAGCGCTGGACGAAGGAGACGAGCCGGGTCGAGTGGACGCGCACGCCGCTTCCCGCCGGCGAGCGCCAGTCGGCGCGGCGGTCGAGCGTCCCGGCCCGCAGGTCGAGCACACGCTCGTGGGAGAGCAGCCGCCCGTAGCGGACGTCGAGCGGCTCGTCGTCGACGAGGAGGCGGATCAGCTTGCCGTCGGTGGCGTTGACGATCGACTGGCCCGATTCGGGGAACCCGTAGCCGGGCTCGGCGTAGGGCAGAGGGCGAACCTCGTAGAACGAGTTGAGGTAGGTGCCCGGCAGCGCGTACGGGTCGCCCTCGTCGAGGTTCCCGCGCAGGCCGATGTGGCCGTTCGCGAGCGCGAACAGCGACTCCGTCTGGGCGAGCACGTCGAGGTCGAGCTCCGTCTCGCGCACGGACCACGGCTCGACCGCGAGAGCTGCGGGCGGGATCACGCGAGGAGCTCCGCGAGATCGGAGACGACGGTATGGGCTCCCGCGGCGGCGAGCGCCTCGGCGTTTCCGCCCCGGTCGACGCCCACGACGAAGCCGAAGCCGCCTGCGCGGCCCGCCGCGACGCCCGCGCGGGCGTCCTCGAACACGGCTGCATGCCGCGGCTCCACCCCCAGCTTCCGCGCCGCGGCGAGGAACGAGTCGGGAGCGGGCTTGCCGGAGAGGTTCTCGGCGTCGAGGGTGAGCCCGTCGACTCGCACCTCGAAGAGGTCTTCGATCCCGGCTGCCTGCAGCACCGCCTGGCAATTGTGGCTGGCCGAGACGACCGCCGTCCGCAGCCCGGATGCGCAGGCAAGCCGCGCGAACCGGACCGAGCCGGGATAGGTGTCGATCCCCCGCTCCCGGAGCAGGGAGAGAAACATCTCGTTCTTGCGGTTGCCGAGGGCGACGACCGTGTCGGCGTCCGGGTCGTCGCCGGGGTCGCCCTCGGGCAGCTGGATGCCGCGCGAGCCGAGGAAGCTGCGGACGCCGTCGCTGCGGTACTTGCCGTCCACGTACGCCTGGTAGTCGACGCGGTCGTCGAACGGCGGGATGTCCTCGCCCGTCCGCTCGGCGCGTCGGCGCAGGAGCTCGTCGAAGGTCGCCTTCCAGGCCTCGGCGTGCAGCTTCACGGTCGTGGTCAGGATGCCGTCGAGATCGAACAGGCAGGCCTCGATCCCCTCCGGGAGGCGGAGGACAGACGCGCTCTGCGGCCTTGGCGACTCCACAGCTCCGAGGTCAGGCAGGCCGCTCGTGCGCGAGCTTCTCGGCGACGTCGGCTTCGAGCGCCTCCTCGATCTCCCGTGCGCGCAGGCCGTCGAGGTCGACCGAGTTGGCGATGTAGCTCATGACCGTCTCGATCTCCATCGAGTGGGCCCTGGTCAACACGGCGAGCAGCTCTTCGCGCCTCGCCGCGTACTCCGGGCCTGCCACACCCGCTGCCGTCGCGGTCATCGTCTGCTCCTTCCGGTCGACAACACCGGCAGTCTGGACCCTCCAGGTCACGCGCGCATCCGGGATTCTCGCGCAGGCCCGACGGGGCGGGCCGACGCGTGCCTGGCCGACGGACGGGGATTCCTACCGATGCCGGATTCGCCGCCGCTCGCATACTCGACGCCATGGACGTCCGCGACGCGAAGCGGCACTTCCCCGGCCTGGCGGACAAGGTGTTTCTGGACGCGGCCTGCGTCGGGCTCGCGCCGATCGAATCGAAGGTCGCGATCGAGGGGTTCCTCGAGCAGGCGCTGCTGTGCCCCGACCGCGACGCCTCGACGCATCACATCGCGCTCGACCGGGCGCGCGGCACCGCCGTGCGCGAAGGAGCGCGTCTGCTGGGCGCCGACGAGGACGAGATCGCCCTCGTCGAGAGCACGACCCACGGGCTGAACGTGATCGCCGCCGCGATCCCGTTCGAGCCCCACGACAACGTCGTCATCTGCGACCTCGAGTTCCTCCAGGTCGCGATCCCCTGGCTGAAGCTCGCCGAGCGCGACGCGATCGACGAGGTGCGCGTCGTGCGCAACCGCGAGGGCGCCGTGCCGGTGGGCGCCTTCGCGGAGCTGGTCGACGACCGCACGCGCGCGGTCGTCGTGAGCTCGGTGCAGTGGACGAACGGATACGCGGTCGACCTGCACGCGCTCGCCGACCTCTGCCGCGCGCACGACGCGCTGCTCGTGGTCGACGCGATCCAGCAGCTCGGCGCGACGCGGCTCGACGTGAAGGATGTCGCGGCCGACGTCGTCGTCGCCGGCGGCCACAAGTGGCTGAACGCCCCGTTCGGCTGCGGGCTGCTCTACGTCCGTCGCTCGACGCTGCCTCGGCTCCGCATGCCGTCGTGGGGCTACCTCGGCCTGGACGCACCCGACGGCGGCTGGGGCCGCTACTTCGCCACCCCGCAGAGCACGCCCGTCCGAATCTACGACTTCCCGACCACCGCGAAGAGCCTCGAGGTCAACGGCACAGCGAACTATCCGGGCGCCGTCGGCCTGGGCGCTTCGCTCGAGCTCGTGAACGCGCTGGGGATCGCGGCGATCGAGGAGCGTGTGCTCGCGCTCGCCGGCCGCCTGCACGAGGAGCTGCCGCGGCTCGGCGTCCGCGTCGTCAGCCGCCCGGAACGTGAGGCGCGGTCGGGGATCACGACCTTCGAGGTCTCGGATGACCCGGCCGAGAACGAGGCCTTCCTGGAGGCGCTGCTCGACGAGCGGATCTACGTCGCCATGCGCTACACGTCGCACGTGGGCGGCATCCGCGTCTCGACGCACTTCTACAACGACGACGACGACATCGACCGGCTCCTCCGCGCCGCCGCACGCCTGCTCGGGCGATCGGGCCCGCGGCGGTCTAGCGGCCCTGCGTGGCGTCCGGGTCGGAAGCGCGCTGTCGGTAGCCTGTTCCGGGTGGTCGCCGAGGCGGGAAGCGAGAGGGTGCATCGTCGCGGGAGCGGCGAGAGCCGGCTCCGCCTCGCCGCCAATCTGGCCGGGACGACGCTGCCGCTGGTCGGTTTGGCCGTCGCGATCGTCTTGTTGTGGGATCGAATGGTGGGGTGGCGCGAGCTGACGATCCTGTTCGTCGGCTACGTGCTCTCGGGGCTCGGCATCACGGTCGGCTATCACCGGCTGTTCACGCACCGTTCCTTCCAGACCTATCGCGCCGTCCGGTACGCGTTCGCGGTCCTCGGCGAGGCGGCGGTCGAAGGGAGCGTCGTCAGCTGGGTCGCGAACCACCGCAAGCACCACCAGTTCTCGGACCGAAGCGGCGATCCGCACAGCCCGCACGCCGACTACGGCGACGGCTTCGTCGAGGGCCTCAAGGGCCTCTGGCATGCCCATACCGGCTGGCTGTTCGACAGCGAGGCGGCCGCCGACCGCGACCGCTACGCCAAGGACCTCCTCGAGGACCGCGGTCTGCGCCTGATCGGGCAGCTGTTCGTGCCGATCGTCGGCCTGTCGCTGCTCGTGCCGGCCCTCGTCGGATGGGCCTGGATCGGCGGCTGGTACGGCTTCGGCGCCGGGCTCGTGTGGGGCGGCGCCGTTCGCGTTCTCCTGCTGCACCACGTCACCTGGTCGATCAACTCGATCTGCCACTACTGGGGACGGCGACGGTTCGCGGTGCGGGACGAATCGCGCAACGTGTGGTGGCTCTCCTGGCTGTCCTTCGGCGAGTCGTGGCACAACAACCACCACGCCTTCCCCTCCTCGGCGTTCCACGGCCTGCGCGCCGGCGAGATCGACCCCGGCGGCTGGCTGATCCGAGCGCTCGAGTCCTGCGGGCTGGCGTGGCGGGTCGTCAGGATCCCTCCCGAGCGCCAGGCGGCGAAACTCGCCCGGCGCCCCGCGTCCAGCTCCGCGAGCTGAGACGCGGCCGACGCACGGGCTCCGTTCGAGGCGGCCTGAGTCTGCGCGCACCCTGCGGGCGGAACGTGTTGTCGCGACCGGGAGCGGTCAGTCGGCAAGTGCGCCGGCGACGATGTGCTCGGCGATCGCCATGCTCGAGGTCGCGCCGGGCGAGGGCGCGTTCCGGACCGCGGTCACCGGGCCGATGCGGTTGATCCGGAAGTCGTCGACGAGCGAGCCGTCCGGGTCGAGCGCCTGCGCGCGCACGCCGGCGGGGGCGGGGACGAGGTCCGCGGCGGTGACCTCGGCCACGTAGCGGCGCGCCTCGGCGGCGAACGCGCGCCGCGAGAGCGAGCCGCGCAGCTCGTGGACGCCCATCCGCCAGTGCTTGACGGGCGAGCGCGCGGAAGCCGGCCGAGCGGAGCGTCTCGGCGACGTCGGCCAGCCGGATGTCGCGGCGGCGATAGCCCTCGCGCGCGAGCGCGAGCACGGCGTTCGGCCCGACGTCGACGCCGCCGCCGACCCGTCGGGTGAAGTGGACGCCGAGGAACGGGTAGTTCGGGTCGGGAACCGGATAGAGGAGGCCGCGCACGAGCGACTCGCGTCCGGCGGCGAGCCGGTAGTACTCGCCGCGGAACGGGACGATCGTCGGCTCCCGGTCGTCGCCGGCACGGCGCGCGAGGCGGTCGGACTGGAGCCCCGCGCAGACGACGAGCCGGTCGAACTCGCGCTCGTCGCCGCGCGCGACGACGCGGACGCTCGCACCCGCGACGCGGATCGCCTCCACGCGGGCGTCGAAGACGATCGAACCGCCCGCGGCCTCGACGTCCGCCGCGAACGCGCGCGCGACGGCGCGATAGTCGGTGATCGCCGTCGTCGGCGAGTGGAGGCCCGCGACGCCGAGCGCGTGCGGCTCGATCTCGCGCAGCGCCTCCCCCTCGAGCCAGCGCATGCCGGGAACGCCGTTCGCCCCTCGCTCGGCGCTCGAGCTCCCGCAGCCGGTCGAGCTCGCCCTCGTCGAGCGCGACGACGAGCTTGCCGCACTCCTCGTACGGGAGCCCGCGCCCCTCGACGTAGGCGCGCAGCAGGCCGACGCCGCGCCGGCAGAGCTCCGCCTTGAGCGAGCCCGGCGCGTAGTAGATGCCGGCGTGGACGACGCCGCTGTTGCGGCCGGTCTGGTGGAGCGCCAGGTCGTGCTCCTTCTCCAGCACCGTCACCGTCGCGTCGGGGCGCAGCTCGGCGAGCCGCCGCGCCACCGCGAGGCCGATGATCCCGGCGCCGACGACCCCGATCCGCGCCTCCGTCACGGCTGCTCGACGAAGCCGATCGCGACCGTCCTGGTGCGCGTGTAGAAGCGGAGCGCGTCCCGGCCCTGCGCCTTGAACGCGGACACGCGACTCGCGGACACCTCCGATCAGAGCCAAGGTAGGCAGGAAATCACGGGCGTCCGGCCGCCGCAAGGGACGAGGGGTTGGAGCTCACGCACGACGGCCCGCACGAGACCCCTCCGCGTCGGCGAGGGCGGCTCCCTCTTGACGCGAGATCCGTGGTGCGACGCTATTCCGCCGTGGTCCGGGCGGAGAGCAGCGTCTGGGCGGTGCGCCAGGCAAGGGCGAAGAGCAGGACGGCTGCTCCGGAGAAGACGCCAAGGGCGCCGACGGAGACCGAGGCGGCCAGCGCCTGCGACGTTCCGACACCCGCCGCGGCGAGGGCGGCGGTTCCGGCGCCCGCCTGGGTGGCCGCCCCCGCCGGCCCGATCGGGAGCGCAGCGGCTGCGGCGCCGGCGCAGAGAAACAGGAGCGCGAGCGGGAACGAGTAACCGAGTCCGAGCGTGCCGAGGAGGATGAAGAACGCCACTCCGCGGACGAGCCAGCAGCCGAAGACGAACGCCCACGCCTGCGCTGCCCGGCCCAGCGACGTCGTGCGCGGGCTCAACCAGCGGCCGAGCCGGAAGCGCAGGGCGCGTCTGCCTGCGGCGAGCTGTGGCAGGGCCACGATCACGGCGGCGGCCGCGACCCCGGCGGCCGCCACGAGCGCGAGCGCGGCACGCGCAGCGATCGCGGCTTCCGGAAAGGCGGCGGCGACGGCGGCGAGCGGCGTCAGCGCGGCGCTGTCGATCAGCCCGAGCATCACGAGCGAGAGGCTGATCGCCCGCAGGCCGGCAGGACAACCCGGGTAGCGGCGTACGACCGCGATCCGCATCGCATCGTCGAAGCGGCCGGGAAGGACGACCCCGATCAGCGCCGCGCCGCCGTTGCCGGCGAGAAGCGCGAGCGGTGAGGGACGCTCGCGTCTCGTGAACAGCCTCGCCCACCCCAGTGCCTTGAGCGCCTGGGCGAGGAGAAGCAGCAGCCCGGCCGCCACGAGCAAGCCTGGCCGGCCGCGCGAGAGCGGCCACGACGTGGTCGCAAAGTGACGGACAGCCAGGAACGCGAGGGCGAGCATGACTGCAGCCGAGCCGAGACCCAGGCCCCAGCGCGTCCTCCGCGAGTGTCGGAGCTGCCAGAGCGCCCGCAGCAGCAGCCGATACCGGCCCTCGAGCACGACCGGTGCAGCCGAGGCCGCGATCCTCGTCAGCGGATCCCGCTCCGGCCGGCTGTCCGTCGGAAGAAGCGCCGGGGTCCGCCTCATGCGGGTCCTTCGAGCAACCCCGGGAGCATGCCACCTCAGGGCGCGTGGTCAGGCACCGGCGATCAGGCCTCTCAGCCCGCGCGCTCGCGGGCATGAGCTGACGACTCGTCGGACTTGCGTCGGCGCCGAGAACCGCCTGGACACTCGTCACCCCTCGACACGCGACCGGCAGCGCGGCGGTCCGGCCGACCGCGTGTGGGCGAAGCGGCGGCCCGCTTCGCCCACGCGGCTGCTGCCGACCCGGCGGGTAGGGAGGAGGGGCCGCCCGCCGGGACATGGGTCGGCGCGCCCCGCTACGCGGAAGCGGCGCTCGCCTCCCCCGCGGCCGCGCCGACGAGAGTTCCGTCGAGCGCGACCGGTCCTGCATCCAGGACGACCTTCAACGCGTCCGTCTCGGCGGCGGCGGCGAACGTGTCGTAGGCGGCCATGACCTCGTCGAGCGGGAAGCGGTGGGTCGCGAACGGCAGCGGGTCGAGCCTGCCTTCCGCGATCAGCTTCAGCAGGCGCGCGGTCGTCGAGGTGTCGACGAGGCTCATCGTCAGCGTGAGGCCGTGAATCCACAGCTTCTCGAGGTGCAGGGTCGCCGGGGCGCCGTGGACGCCGACGTTGGCGACATGGCCGCCGGGACGCACCAGCTCGGTGCACAGCTCGAAGGTGGCGGGAATCCCGACCGCCTCGATCGCGACGTCGGCGCCGAGGCCGTCGGTCAGCTCCATGACCCTGGCAACCGCGTCCTCGCTGCTGTTGTTGACGGTCAGGTCGGCACCGAACTCGGTTGCCCGTGCGAGTCGGCTGTCGGCGAGGTCGATGGCGACGATCTTCCCCGGCGTCAGCAGCTTCGCGGTCATGATCGCCGCCAGGCCGACCGGCCCGGCGCCGACGATCGCGACGGTGTCGCCGGGCTGCACACCGCCTGCGATCACGCCCACCTCGTAGGCGGTCGGGAGAATGTCGGCGAGGAACAGCACCTGCTCGTCGGTGAGGGAGTCCGGGAGCTTGTACACGGAGGTGTCGGCGAACGGGACGCGCGCGTACTCGGCCTGCACGCCGTCGATCAGATGGCCGAGAATCCAGCCGCCACCCCCGGTGCAGAGCCCGTAGCGGGCCTCCTTGCAGTAGCGGCAGCGCCCGCAGGACGTGATGCAGGAGACGAGCACACGGTCGCCGACGTCGACCGTCGACACCGCGTCGCCCTTCTCGGTGACGATCCCGACGCCCTCGTGGCCGAGGATGCGGCCGTCGGTGACCGCAGGAACGTCGCCCTTCAGGATGTGCAGGTCGGTGCCGCAGATCGTCGTCGTCGTCACCTTCACGATCACGTCGCTTGCGTCTTGCACGTGCGGATCGGGAACGTCCTCCCAGGCACGCTGGCCGGGGCCGTGGTAGACGAGCGCCTTCATAGCTACCTCCCTCGGGAATCCTGCGAGACCGCAACGACCACGAGCTCAGCTCCCGCCGCCGGCGCATCTCCGGCAGACGGAACGCTCGACCGGACGGCCGTACGGCGGACACCCGCGACCTTCCCTCCGAGCGACGAGCCGACCCTCGACGAGGCGTCGCATCAGTCCGGGCGAACGCGACACGCCCGGAACGACAACGCGAATCTTCACCATCGGCTCCTCCGCGGGTTGAGCTTCGACGCCGACCGCGACGCTTGCGATCAGCCGACACGACTGCTCCAACCCACGCTGTTTGCGGGTGGACTCCTACGGCGCCGGCTGTCGTGGCGCCGTGAATCCGACGTGCGGCGCCGATGGCTTGGGCCCCGCGCTCTCAGAACCTACCACCAGCGCTTCAAGTCCGCCGACTTCTCGAAGAGGACGAGGTGCGGCGCCGCGCCGGCGGATGCCCGTACGATCCCGGCCATGAACCGGTATCTGCACACGATGGTGCGTATTACGAATCCGGAGCGGAGTCGCGCTTTCTACGAGGCGCTCGGGATGGAGCTCCGTCGCGACATGGACATCGTTCGTGACGGTGTGAAGGAGGCGACCAACTACTTCTTCGGGTATCAGGGCCAGGATGAAGAGCTGGAACTGACCTTCAACCACGACGGCCGCACCTACGAGCTCGGCACCGGCTACGGCCATGTCGCGCTGGGCGTCGACGATCTCGACGGCACGCTCGCGGGGCTCGCGGAGCTGGGCATCGAGCCGGAACGGGCGCCGTACACCGTCCGCGACGGCGGGAGCCGCCTTTGCTTCTTGCGCGACCCGGATAGGTCTAGTTGCTTCACTAGCTCTTCTGGGGGATGGCGGCTTACAACGCCGTCAGGAGTCTTCGGCGAGCGCTCGGAGAGTCCGGTTCGCGAGATGCAGGTAGCCCCACAGCGCGTACAGCCCGATGACGGCGACGGCGGGTAGCCCCCAGCGTGGCGGCTGGAAGCCCCACGCGTCGGCGCCAAGCTGACCGCAGCAGAAGAACATCAGCGTCGCCGGGCCGATGATGCCCCAGTCCGTGAACAGCTCGCTCGGGCCGCGCCTGATCGTGACGACCACGGTGAACCAGAGGGCGAGCATGACAGCGTCGCCGCCCATGACTGTGGCGAGCAGAAGGTCGTAGCTGGAGCGGTCGGTCTTGATCGCCGTCAGACCGGTCCAGAAGCTATGCCAGCCGACGCTCCCGACCACGGTGCCCGTACTCACCGCTAGCGCGACGACGGCAGCGGAGAAGACGCGGCCGTACCCCGGACTGATCAGGAGGCCCGGAAGGGCGCGAACAGCAGGCCCACCCGACCGGGGGGCGGCTCGCGCGTCTTCTTCGGCTTCTGCTTGTGCGTCCACACGCCGAGCGTAAAGCGAGTGGGCGCGCTCCGTCTAGCTGCGCTCGATGATCTCGACTCTGTACGAGTCGGGATCGCGCACAAAGCACAGGCGGCTGCCACCTTCGCGGACTCGGTAGGGCTCCCGTTCGGGCTCGATCCCCTGCTCCTTGAGGCGAGCGAGCGTGGCGTCGAGATCGTCCACGCCGATGGCGATATGGCCATAGCCGGTGCCGAGCTCGTAGGTGCGCCCGTCGTGGTTGAGGGTCAGCTCCAGCTCCTCCTCCTGGCCGGGGTAGCCGAAGAAGTAGTTGGTCGCCTCGCGTTCGCCGTTCCGGACGATGTCCATGTCGCGGCGATACTCCATGCCGAGGGCTTCGTAGAAGGCGCGGCTTTTCTCGGGGTCGGTGATCCTGACCATCGTGTGCAGGTAGCGGCTCATGCGCGTGATCGTACGGCACCGCCGGGGCTGGCATTGCTCGCTGAACTCGACTCAGTGGTCGATCCGCGCGTAGCAGCGACGACCCGAGCATGAGCCCGCTGAGAGCGTTCGCCTCCGTCCGCTGCGCAGCCGTGATCCGATGCGCCGTGTTGTGGCGGTTGAAGCGGAGCCGCTCCGGCCGAAGTTGGCATCTGCCTGACATGTCACCGTTCACGCTGATGGCGATGGAGGCTCAGCCGCAAATCATGCAGCAGTTCGCAGAGAGCTTCGAGGCGTGCGACGCCCTCGATGCTTTCTCGCGTGACCACCGGCCCGTCGGCCAGGGCGGCTCGCCGGTCTTGATCTGGACGCTCGCGCGGTCAGCCCGCTCGTTCCTCGTCGCCGTGCATCTCTGTCGCCTCGGCTACGGACAACAAGCCTCGATGCTCAACCGCACGCTGTTCGAAGACATGGTGTACGCACACTGGGCCGCGCGCTACCCGAGCCGGTCGCACCGGCTGATGCGATGGCACGAGGAGTACGTGAAGCTACGCCGGATCGCCATCTACAAGCGCAACGAGCTAACCCACTCGATGACGCCGCCGGACTGGGACGGGAAGCGACGACACCGGATGGGCCGCCTGTTCAGGAGCGGCGGCTGGACGGGCCGCTCGATCCCGATGATGGTGAAGGTGGTCGAGACGATGTGGGAGACCGAGGAGGAGCGGAAGCGCCTCCACCGCATGCATGACATCATCCACCAGAGCAACAACACATTGATGCACCACTCCTCGCGGTCGTTGAGCATCGGCGTGCAGGTCGAGGAGGATGGCGGCACGACCTTCAACCTGAAGCCTTCCACCGATCTCGTAGGACTCGCGCTCGGCTTCGCCTTCTGGACGTATGCCAACACGATCAGCCTGACGCTCGAAGGCGGCGACCTCGCGGCGCTCAACGAGTTGGTGACACGCTACGACCACGTCGTGCCGGATCGCGCGCTCGTGAGTCTCATGCACGACACGAAGGACGAGTAGGACGCGTGGTCGCGACAGCCGCGCTCGTTGTGTCGATCATTGCGCTCGCCGTCAGCACGCTGTTGGTGATCCGTCAGCAACGGTTCGAGCGTCGCGTGGTCGCCGAGGAGCAGCGCGACCGGAAGGAGGCGCTGGCGTTGCACCGCCATTCGCTGGAGTACGACGAGGGCGGCTGGCGTCGGTGGGGACGCCGCCCCGAGCCACCGAGTTCCTGAGCGCCGCTCTAGGGGCGGCGGCGGCCGAGCTGTCTCTTCCTCTCTACAGCGGCAGCAGAGGCTGCGCGTGGCGTGCGCTCAAGAGCAGGACGGCGAAGGTGAGCAGCACGAGCGTTGCGGCGAGCGTCAGCGGGAGTGCCGGACGCTGGCGGCGCGCCGCCGCCCGCCGTTCCGGCAGGGCGAGCTCGGTCTGGTCGGGCATGTCGCGCAGCTCGATCCAGAGCAGCGTCGCCTCATGCGGCATCCACGCGGGTGGCTGGTTGGCGAAGTAGCGGGGCTCGGCATCGCGCATCACACTTCCGAGGGTAGGTCGACATCGGCGGCCGGTCGGGCTCTCGCGTCGGATGCGGCGAGCATCCGGCACGTTCGCGTCCCGCCGGGGCGGCTGCGAGACTGGCTGCCGTGCAGACCATCTCGGTCACCGTCGATCCGAAGCACTTCGAGCGCCTCGCCGCCAACCCCGCGCGCGCTCTGGCCGAGCTCGTCTGGAACTCGCTTGACGCGGACGCGCACCGGATCGACGTCGTCTTCGACCGCAACGTGCTCGGCGGAGTGAGCGGCATCCGCGTCGTGGACGACGGCCACGGGATGACGGAGAAGGACGCGATCGAGAACTTCGGTTGCCTCGGCAGCTCGTGGAAGCACCTGGCCGAGCGCTCGAAGAACGAGGCCAGGCTGCTGCACGGCCGAAACGGACAGGGCCGATGGGCCGCCTACGGCCTCGGAGACGAGATCACCTGGACGTCGATCGCGAGCGAAGACGGCGGCACGCTCACCCGCACCGAGATCGTCGGACACCGGGAGCGACCGAACGAGTTCGAGATCGACTCCGCCCCGGCACCGGCGGGCGCGAAGGTCGGAACGACGGTTGCGATCACGCCAGTCGCCGAAGGAGTCGCCACGCTCGCCGAGGAGACGGCGCGCGAGCGGCTCGCGACCACGGAGCTCGCCCTCTACCTCGCGATGTACCCGATCACGCTGACCGTCGACGGCGCCAAACTCGACCTGGCGGAGTTGCAGGAGCGCCGCCACGACCAGGACCTACCGCTGCCGGATGGCCTCGGCGAGGCCAAGCTGACGATCATCGAGTGG
Source organism: uncultured Actinomycetes bacterium (assembly GCA_963746895.1). Classification (GTDB taxonomy): domain Bacteria; phylum Actinomycetota; class Thermoleophilia; order Gaiellales; family Gaiellaceae; genus Palsa-739. Next base: position 67,516 of record CAVVDI010000007.1, read on the forward strand.
CGTAAGCCGGTCGACCGGGCGATGCTGCTCTGCGACGAGGACGGCTTCACGCTCGCCGACACGCACGCACGCTTCCACGCGCCGGGCTTCAAGTTCACCGTCTACGTCCGCTGGGCGGGCTTCCGCGAGCGCGCCGATCTGCTCTCCGTCGCCGAGTTCGACCCCGACCTGACCACCGTCCTCGACGCCGCGCGGGCGGCGGCTCGCGACTACTTCAACGACCGTACGCGCGAGCAGGAGCGGGAGACGATCGAGCGCTGGAAGGAGGAGGGCGTCTACCCGTACGACGCCGAGCCCGAGCCGGAGGCGGAAGTGGAGAGGGCGGAGCGGGCGCTCTTCGATCTCGTCGCGACGACGGCCGCGCCCGCGATCGACATCGCCGACGCGCGCGCGAAGAAGCTCTCGCTGGGGCTCCTGCGGAACGCTGTCAGCGACCCGAGTGCGCTGCGCCGGATCATCGAGGGCGTTCTCGACCTGCCGGAGCAGAAGCGGGCGGAGCTCGTCGATTTGCTCGACCGGACGACGCTGACCGACATGATCACCGCGACCCGGCAGGTGACGAACCGGCTCGACTGGCTGAAGGGACTGGAGGCGCTCGTCTTCGATCCCGAGCTGCGCCGCCTCGTCAAGGAGCGGACGCAGCTTCACCGCATGATCGCGGCCGAGACCTGGATCTTCGGCGAGGAATACGCACTCACCGCCGACGATGAGTCGCTGACGACGGTGCTGAAGCGGCACGTGAAGCTGCTGGGCCGCGACGAGCTCGCCCCAAAGGTGGTGCTACGGCAGGACGGCACGACCGGGATCGTCGATCTGATGCTCTCGCGCGTGATCGAGCGGCGCGAGAAGCTGCGCGAGCACCTGGTCGTCGAGCTGAAGGCACCGAGGGTGAACATCGGCATGACCGAGATCGGCCAGGTGAAGAGCTACGCGCACGCCGTCGCCGAGGACCCGCGTTTCGCCGACACGAAGACACGCTGGCAATTCTGGGTCGTCTCCACCGACGTCGCGAAGGACGGAGACCGCGAGCGCAAGCAGCGAGACCGTCCGTTCGGGCTCGTCTACGAGGCCGAGGACATCGACATGCAGGTGTGGGTGAAGACCTGGGGCGAGGTGATCGAAGATGCCGAGCACCGGATGAAGTTCTTCCAGCGGGCGCTGAACGTGCAGGCCACCCACGACGACGGCGTCGGCTACCTGCGCAAGCGCCACGCGGAATTCGTGCCCGAGCCGCTGCGGAAGAGCGGCGAGAGCGCGGTCGCGTAGCTCGCGGCCTCGGCAGCATCGGCACCACCGGCAGTTGAGGTTCTCCGGCCGCGCGTTGCGCTAGGTGATGAAGTGCCGGGCATCGGCGCCGGGCGGCGTAGCGATCCAGTCGAACTCGGTGAGCGCCAGCCACTCTTCGGCCATACGCAAGCCGCCGGTGATACCCACCATGCTCTGGCGGCGCCGACCAGCGCCTTGCGGCTGGTCACGATGCGGTTCTTCTGCGGGCGTGTGGGGCGCCGCCGAGAAGGCAAGCGCGTCATTTTCGAGAACTCGATCGCTGGCTCGTGTGTCCGCGAGACGCCTTGCTGAGGAGGCGCGGCAGGTGACGCTCGATCTCTACTGGCCGATGTTCGAGGTGACACTCCCTGCCGGAAGCGACCCGTTCGGGTAGCAGCTAGCTGCCCTGCCCCTCGACCCGGCGGCAACCGCCCGTCCGGCGATCGCGCCATCCTGCGTTCGTGCCTCTCAGCGACAGCCAGGCAAAGGCGCTTCTTCGGCAGTGGCCGAATACGACCCGGCTGTGGTCGCCAGCGAAAACAGCCGTGTGGTGGTTGCGAGCCCAGCCAGCCGATGGCAGCAGGCGCGCGCCGCGCCTTGTGCTTCCGGGAAGTCGTGCCTTCCACACGCAGCCGGACGGCCTCTGGCTGACGCTCGGAATCGCGCGCGACGACACATCGACCGTCGCCGTCTACGCTGACTGCATCGTCGTCGAGGTGTGCGGCTCGGGCCAGAACCTCAACGACAAGCGCGCGCGGTACGCGGCTCGTACGACTGCGCTGATGGTGGACATGCGCACGCCTTGGCTTGACGGGACGGTCACCCTGCAAGGCCGGGGCGGGACGAGGCGAGCCCGGCGCGACGTCCTCGGTGGGCAGCTTCGCGAGAACGCGGTCTTGCCAGTCCGCCACCTGCGGGTTCTGTACGTGCTGGACGATGGCGGCGCCAAGTCGCTGATGCAGCAAGCTCAGGCGAACATGGTCTTCGAGGCCCACGAGTACGTGTGCCCACAGCGTGTGCTCGGTCAGTGGACGGCGCCGCCGATGCAGGAGTTTCTGAAGCGGATGAGGCCCCTACTTCTAGGCTCGTCCTTGCTGAGCCGCGGCGTGTTGTCGCCCTCGGGCCGCGGTCGTACGATCGGGGCTCGATGCGCGTCTGCGCCCTGATCGCTTCCCTCGCCGTTGCCGTCGGGACGACTGCGGCGGCCTCGCCTGCGCGCACGCCGACCCGCACGAAGATCGTTGTCTACACGCCCTTCACCATCGACGGCCAGCTCACGCATGGGATCAAGGTCGTGAAGACCATCTCCGGCTCGTGCTGGACCGGCTCCGAGGGCGCCCGTCGGTCGGATGCGTGGCGGTGCATGAGCGGGAACTACATCCACGACCCGTGCTTCTCCGGCCCGGCCACCTGGGTCGCCTGCCCGAGCGGCAGGGGCGTGATCCGGATGAATCTCGCCAAGCCGCTGCCGCGCGCGTACGCCGATCCGCCCCTGAACACGAGCAAGTCCGATCCTTCAGAGGTCGTGCTTCCGCACCGCGTCACGTGCAGCTTCGCGCAGGGCGCGACCGGCACCGTGGCCGGGCTACGGCTGAACTACGCCTGCTCCAACCAAGCGTGGCTGCTGGGGAGCCCGAACCAGCACGCCTCGCTGTGGACGATCCTGTACCTGCCGTCTCTGAAGGCGACGCACGCGACGACCGTCCCTATTTACGTCGCCCGCTGGTAGCGGTCCGCCATGCCGAACAGTCAGCCGCCTGCGGTGCGCGACGACTACGGCGTCCTGACGGCGCAGCGGCTGAGGAAGTGGATCGGCGCGCTCGTGGTCGTCGCTCTCGCAGTCTCGGTCCTGATCGGGTACGTGGGCGCGCCGCACGGGGTCAGCTTTCACCACTTCGCCTGGTCGCTTGCAGCCGTGGCCGGAACCGCGATCGGGACGGTGCTGCTCGCCGGTTTCACTGGGGCGCTCGCCTGGACGACGAGCGGCGACGTGCGCGCGACCATCCGCCTTGCTGATGCGACCGTTGAGGATCAACGAGCGCGCGACCGGCCGATCATCGTCGCGCGTCCCGTCGAGGTGAACCCTGTGATGCTCGATCCGTCCGGGCGGGTGACCGTGCCCGCCCTGCACGTCTGGCTGAAGAACGTCGGGCTCGGCCCCGCCATCGACCTTCGGCTCAAGCCGACGTGGAGGAACGAGGTGGCGCCGACGACGGAGGTGATCCCGGTTGTCGAGGTCGGCGTGCAGATGGTGCGCCTGCTGTCACTGGCGGGGCTCGACGAGCCCGAGGGCGGGTTCGAGTTCGGCGACTTCAACGTTGTCGGCGAGGCGAACGACCGAACCGGCCGCGGCGCCCACGCTGTCAGCCTCGTGGCTGAAGAGGGCATGGTCGATCAGCAGCGGGCTGCGGACGAGGCGGCGGCGAAGAAGGCGTGGCCGGTGCTCATGCCAGGCATACACGCGCCGCCGCACGGCGAGTGGGTGAGCTACGACTCTGCTGTCCTGAACAACGGGCCGCACGAGGCGGGAGACCTGCGCTTGCAGCTCGTCGATGAGGCGGGTGAGGACTGGAGCGAGCCGATCATCGTCGGCAACGTTCGCCCGAACAGCCAGGAGCAGGTCGAGGTCACGCTCCCTTATCCACATGGTGCGTGGTCGTGCCGGATGACGTGGCGGGATGGGCGTGGCCGCTACCAGAGCTCGACGGTGCCTGATGCGTACATCGCCGTTCCGGCCCCGTCATGAACGCGCGTCGCTACAGCTCGTCCGCTGGCGCGTTGCGGTAGGTGATGTAGCGGCCCAGCTCGGCTCCGGGCGGTGGCGCATACCAGTCGAACTCGGCGAGGGTCTGCCAGTCGTCGCCGCGGTCGTGGAGCCTCGCCTGCAAGCGCATGCGGTGCCTGGAACCGAGCTCGGGCGACCAGCCGTGGTTGTGGCCGAGCTCGATCACGAGCTCCTGCGTACCTCGACCGGGGACTGAGAACGGCGTCGCGAAGTCGCGCTCGTTCGCGCTCTCCGGCCGGAGCTGCGAAATCGTCGCGATCCAGCGCAGCGGCGGCTGCTCCGGATCATCGACCAGGACGGCCTGGAGGTCGGTGACGATCAGCGCCCGCGCGCCCGAGTTGTAGAAGGCGAGCGGCAGTCGCAGTCGCACCCTGTTCGCGAACGCGTACGCGCCAGGCCGCCCCACTTGCAACCTGCCGCGGCGAGCATTGATCCACCAGAACGACGCGACCGTGAAGAAGAGCGCGAGAACGGCGACGAGCAGCGCCCAGCTCATCGGCGACTGCCGAGTTCGGCGGCGATCTCGGCGAGCGGACGAAACTCACCTCGGTCGTCGAAGCTGTTCAGCAGGCGCGGCTGGAGCCGATCGAGGTCGATGTGCCGAGCGATCCGCATCAACTGCGCGTCGAGCAGGTGCTCGGGCACGGTGCCGCGGTCGAGGAAGGTGCGCCTTGCCGCCTCCCGGTTGCCGTCGAACCAGATCCACTCGAACCCGACGTCGCGGAGGAAGAGAACGACCGGGAGCTGCTCTCGCGGCATGAAGCCCCAGCTCACGACGACGTCGCGGCCCTTGGCTGCGAGCGCGTCGAGTTCGCTGCGCAGGCCCTGCTCGCCGCGGCCGAGGAAGCGCATCAGCGTCGGCGGCTGCTCGAAGTCGTGCTCGGCCGCGAGGTAGTCGCCGACGCTCGTCTTGCCGGTGCCGGGGATGCCGGTGATCAGCCACTGCCTCACGCGATCAGGGTGCCGCGATGAGCGGACGCACAAGCGCCTCTACGTCCGGTCCCAGTAGCGGCGGTCGGTTCGTATGCGCTGGATTCGCACCGCGACGTCGGCAACCTCCTACGTAAGCATCCCGACCCACGCGCGCAGGTCGCGAACACGACGTCGCTCCTCCGCTGCCGCCTCCGGCTCCGGTTGGAGCTGCTCGATCAGCATCTGGTCGCGTGCCCACAGCAGGTTCCGGAAGAAGAGGAGGATCGCGAGGACAACGGTTGCGGCGGCGGTGAGCCCGAGCGCCACCAGTGCGTTCGCTGCGAGCTCGTGCGTCCACTTCGCGTGCAGGCCGAGCCACAGCAGCTCGACGATGACCAGGATGGTTATCGTGATCGCGACGTGCCACCACAGGTGCTCGCGGAGCGTGCGCCCAGTCGCCTGCCGCGCCCACTTGGCCTGACTGCCCATGTCGCCACTGTAGGGGGGGCGTCCCGATCCGTCCCGCGCGACGATGTACGGCGAGGCGTTGGGCGCGAGGCGGGACGTACTGGCGGTAGCGACCCTCCCTAACCGGTCGCCATCACCGGCGAGGCGAACGCGGGGACGAGGTCTCCGAGCATCCCGTTGGTGAATGCAGCGACTGTTCCGCAACGGTAGGGCCGAATTGCGCCGCCGCAGGTGCTTTGATCCAGTGTCTTCCTGTCCGACGCCGCTGTCATGACAGGACAGTAGGAACGCCTTGGGGCCGCGACAGGCGCTTTCCCCTCCGCTGCACTTCGGGCGTGGCAGCCGCCGGATGTGGCCGCTGACCAACGGTTCAGACGCTCCGGATGAGCAGGTCGTGGAGCTTGCTGCCACGTTGGGGGCCGATCGTCGTGACGAGCTCGTCGCGGCTTGCCTGGACAACCGCCTGAACCGAGCCGAAGCGGGCAAGGAGCTTGTCCGCGTTCGCCTCGCCGACACCGGGGAACCCGAGCAGGAGGTCGCGCGGGCGCCGCACAGCCCGGCGCGGAGGAGTGACGGCGCCAGGGGCGACGATCCGATCGAACTGCTCGCGCCGGGCGAGGTCGAGCAGGAGCCGGGTCGTCCACGCCGTGGACGGGCTGTAGATGACGGTGAGGTTGGGCCGCAGCGACACCCAGTGGTAGAGGGAGCCGAGAAGCGGCGAGCGCAGCTTCCGGTCGCCTGACCAGTCGTCGCCCTCGATCAGGAGGGCGCCGTACTCGAAGGTGTCCGCGAGGGCGACGAGTTGGGCGAGCAGCTTGCCGCTGAGCAGGGAGTCGGCTAGGTCGCGCGGTGCCTTGCGCTCCAAGGCGAAGGCAGCGGAGACGAGGTAGTCGCCGCAACCGAGCTGGCGCATCTCGACGAGCGCGTCCCGCTCCCTCAGCCGCTCGGGGATGCCGGAGCGGGCCTCGCCGTGGTCGCAGACGATCACGGGATTGCGGCGGTTCACGCGATCCTCCGGGGTAGGCGGAGGGCGAGCTCGGCCGCGGTGAGCCGCGCCGCCCAGGAGTCGGCGTAGCCGCTGCCGAAGAGCGCGAAGGGAAGGCCCACCCGGCGGACGGCGGCGATCCGGCTCTGGTTGAGCGTCTTGCAGCTCATCCGCGTGCCGCAGGCGGCGCGTGCCGCCTCGGCGACAAGGCCGCGCACGAAGCCGGGGCCGAGCGGTATGTCCACGCGCCGCCGCCTCCGGTAGAGGAGCTTCCCGGGGCCGAGCCGTTCCGCCTCGGCTGCGAGCGCGACTGCCGCCTGAGCGAGCCAGGCGGGCTCGTCGAGAACGAGATCGGCGCGCTTCGCGGCGACGATCTCGGCACTGCGGCGCGCGAGCGGGAACTCGATAGTGACCCACCCGTCGTTCTTGGCGAGCGTGGCCGCCGCGATCTGGCGTTCGTTCAGCCCGTGCACGTAGGCGAGACCGATCGCCACGACCTCGCCTGGCCGCGTCTGCGCGTGGGTTACGCACCAGGCGAGCAGGCCGTCGATTTCAGCGTCGGCGTGGTGGCGGACGCGGTTCATGTGAGGCTCCGGGTCGGCGTGGGCAGGCGCCGAAACTGGAGGTAGCGCCGTGCGAGAGCGCGCAGCTTCCGCTGATTCGCCTCGTTCGGCGAGGGGCGAGTGCCATGGCTTGCGCTCGTTGCGCCGCAGCAGGTGCAGACCGAGGGGTCGCTTCTGCGGGTGATAGGCGGGCAGCCGCAGTTGACGATTGAGCGAACACTCGCGAGGAGCCAGCGGGTGGTCAGCTCGGCGTCGTCGGCGCCGGGATGGGCGACGATCGTCGCTTCCAGGTCGCTCAGGCGCTTGGCCTCCCAGCGGAGCTCGTGCCAACCGAGCTTCCGCCGCCGCCGCGCCAGCCAGCGCCGCAAGGTGCCGCGTCCACCCTCGGGAGTCTCGAAGATGATCGCCTCGATCGCCCTGCTCGCCGCGAGCTCGGGAGACGTCGGAAGTTCTCCCGAGTGCTGGAGCAGCCGGATCAGGCGACCGATGACGCGGCGACGGCGTCTGGCGGCTGTGCCGCTCGGCGCCGGTAGCGCGCCGAGCGCGGCGAGGCTCTGGTAGCTGACCTCCTCAAAGTCGCTGCCTTCGATCAGGCGACACAGCTCGCGCAGGTAACCGAGCTCCTCCTCTTGGACGCCGCGGGTGCCGTTCAGGTGGACGCTGGTGGCGTAGCGGCGGATCAGCTCCGCCTTGAGCTCGGAGACCCGGTCCGTGGTCGCGCAAACGATCGCGGCAGCCCGCGCGTTGACGCTCGCGTCAGGCATGCGTTCTCCGGAGGGAGTCGCCGGGGCGCGGCGGCCGCGGGCGCGGCGGCGGTTGCACCGGGGCGGCCCGGCGCCGAGGGCGGCGGCGAATGGGCGGAGGCGTCGGCGAGGGCTCGATCTCGAAAAAGGCGGAAAGCGGCACTCCGGCGGCGTCGCAGATCTCTCCCCAGGTCGCGAGCACGATGCTCGGGGAAGGCTTGCGGCGCAGCGCCTTCCGCCAGAACTCGGTCGTGTAGTCGGCGCGGCGTTCGGCGAACCAGCGCTTGACCTCGGACGGCCGATTGGAGCCGATGTTCTCGCGCGCCCAGGCGGGGAAGCGGTACCGGATCGTCATCAGCCCGCCCGTCTCTCCCCGAGCGTACGGGTGAACCCGCGCCGGAGCTGCGGGATCCGACCCTCGCTCGGACGCACGTAGCGCGAGGACGAGAGAGAACGCCCGCCCACGCGGACGATCAAGCTGCCTGGACTCCACTGGCCGTGGTCGTCGACGAGCGAGCGCTCTCCGTGGGTCTTCTGGTCGAAGGGGGCGCGCGCGGAGGCGAAGGAGTGGAACTCGGTCATCAGCGGCCACTCCTCCGGCCGAGGGTGCGGCTGAACTGGCGGCGCTGGTCCGCGACCGTGTTCGCGCTCGGCAGGACGTACACAGGAAGCTGGGCCGGGCTCGACCAGCCGCACTGGTCGAGCAGCCGACCGACTGCCAGGCCGTCCTTCTCCAGGAAGTGGGTCGTGTACGTCTTGCGGGTCGCATGGAAGCTGAACGACTCGTGCAGGAGGCCGAGCCGCTTGAGGTTCTCGAACAGCGGCCTCGCTGTCTCCGTCAAGGACGACGAACCGATCGGCCTGTGCTGCCCGGTCGAGGAGGGGAAGACTGGGCCGAAGAGGTCGTCGCCGACGAGCCGCGGCCGCCACTCCTCCAGCCAGAAGCGGAGGAACTCGAACCCGTACCGGTCCACCTCGACGAGGCGATCAGGCCCGCCCTTGGCGCCATGGATCGCGAGCCGGTTCGGCAAGGCGTCGAATCTCCCGCTGCGGTCGAACACCTGGTCGGAGAGGGACGCGCCCCGGGCCTCGACCCCGCGCAACCCGGACTCGAAGCAGACGATCACAAGTGCCGCCGTCCGCCAAGCGGTGACCTGCTTGCGCTGGCGTTCGGCCCAGTCGACGATCGCGTCGTAGATTGCGTCCATGAGCTCGATCGAGGGCAGCAGCACGCCCCGCTTCGGCTTCCGCTTCGGAATGTCGCGATCGTCGATCGGGCAGGCGAGCCGCCCCCAGAGGAGGGCCACGTTCTCTCCGGAGGGGAGGGCGGCGCCGTTCTCGCTAACGAAACGGGCGAAGCGGCGAACGGCGTTGAGGAAGTCGATCATGACCCCGGTCGGGAAGTCGGCCAACGCCTCCCGCGCGCGCAGGACGATGACGCGGCCGAGGTGCGGTTCGAGTACCTCCCGCGCGGTCGGCGGGCGCAGGCCCAGCACCGGATCGGGAATGCACGGGTTGGCAAAGAAGCGGAGCAAGAGCTGCTGCTGGCGGTCGACAGTGCCCTTCGTCAGATCGCGCATCTCGCGATTCCACCGAGCTTCCCACGCGATCAGCTTCTGGGTCAGCTCGCAGTCGCGCAGGTAGTGGGCGAGATAGTCCTCGCCGCCCGCGGTGAAGCAGACGCGCTCGCGTGTCGTGGCGGAGCCTACCGCCGGGATAAACCGCATATCATCGTCGCTTTGTTCGAGGTAGAATGCAGCGGTAGAAAGCTCAGGAAGAACGTCCTCATCGTAGAAAAACTCGACCGTGATTTGCTTTGACAACTGCTGGTTGTTGCAAGCTCCCGCAACGCCTGTATCCGTGCCATATGCGGCCAGTGCGGAGGGTGCCACCAGAGCGGCCGGAAACACGAGATTCGGAGAGGGAATGGCCGGGTTGCGGGTTTTATCCGCCAACGAATCATTGGCGTAAATCCCTGACGCATTTGCGTCCTTGGCGGGGGACGTCGACGCCGGGTCGACCCGCTCGCCGTCCGAGGGCCGTCTCTCGCCGTTCACGGCGCGACCGTAGGGGCCGCGCACAGGCCGGGTGCGGTCTTCGCCTGGCGTCTTCGAGGCGCTCCGGCCGTCGTCGGGCTGGTGGGGGTGCTGGCGGGCCATGACACCTTGTTCATCGGCGCCGCCTCGCCCGGAAAGATCGGCCGGATAGGTGGTTCCGTTCCGCTTGTTGCGCGGCCGGGATCGCCCGATCGGTCTATAGAAAACCCTCTTCCATGGTGTTTACGGACACCTTTCCGAGTCGCGCGCCGTTCCTACCGTCACAATGTGTTGAGCGACGATGACAGCGACGGGTCGCTGCCCTACCGGCAGAAAGATGTTCTCGCCCTGCTCGCTCGCGGCCTCACCGCCGCCGAGAGCGCGCGGGTGCTCGACATCTCCGCCTCGACGGTCGAGCACGAACGGGTGGCACTCCGCCGCGTGCTCGACGCCAAGACGCCGCCCCACCTCGTCGCGATCGCCTACGAGACCAGGCTCCTGCCTCTCACGACATCGAGGCGTGAGCGGCTGGAGGCGCTCATACGCCTGCGCCTTCTGTAGCCGCGGCCCGGCTCCGTCTAGCCGTCGCCCCACACAGAAGCCGGAGGGAGGTAATTCCCGGCTTGTCGAGCGTTCAGCCTGCGAACGAGGTTCCGCCGTGGCTGCCCCGTGGACAGCAAAGCGCCGCTGTACGCTGGCGGGGATGGCCGACCATGAGCCGAGGCTGCGTCGACCTGGCGGCCGGGGCAGCCGAGAGAGGATCGCCGAGGACGTCGCTGGGGCGCCCCCAGAGCTGGTTGCCGACGAGCAGCCGTCGCACGAGGGGAGTGCGCGTAGGGACGAGCGCGAGGAGTCGCTGTTGGGGCTCGCCGCGGGTCGCGAGGGCGTGGACCTGAAGCCGTTCCTCGACGCCGCGCCCGCGCTGATGGCGGAGGTCGTCGCCGACGAGGAGCGTCACTTCTGGCGGGCTCCGAACTCTAGGAGGTGAGCCCTCCCATCCAGGAGAGGGTTCGTGGAGCCTGCGCCGCCTCTTCCGACCGGCTCTCGCGCCGGTGTTGGTTACCCGTCGGCGATCAGGATTCGTCGAGCTGCCTGTTATAGCGCCATCTGATCTGCCGCTCCACCTGCACGTCGACCCGCTCGCCGACGGTCGTGCACTCGACCCGGAACCTATCGCCGCCGATCGGCGCTCAGCGCCTTCGAGGCCCGGGCGCCGTCCTTCGCCAGCTCGTCGGCAACGCCGTTCCGCTCCCTGGGAATCCGAGCGAACGTGACCCGGCCCGGATACCGGGCCACCTGCGCTTCGACCTCCTCCTTGAGCTGGATCAGGTGCTCGGCCCGCGCACGCGATGCTCCAGAGAGATGGCCGAAGACCACCGGCGAGTCGACCCGCACGTGAGCCGACGTCGCGCCCGCGTCGGCTGCGGCCCGCAGCGCGTTCCGAACCGCCGTGTACTCGGCGACGTTGTTCGTCGCATCGCCGAGCGCTTCCGAGCCGAGCAGGTGCACGCCGCCTGCGACGACGTACCCTGCCCCGGCGGGACCGCCGTTCGGCATGGCGGCGCCGTCGCACCAGATGTACACCCTCATCTCTGCCTCCACTCGATCGTCAGCGGTCGCCGTCGAAGCGATTGCGTCCGCGCACACCGGCCCGACCGTCACCTGCTCGCCCTGTCTGGCCGAGGCGACCGGGCTTCGCCGACGAACTCAGACTCAACCCGCCCCGGCATCCTCCGAGTGTAGGTACCGCCAGTATCAGCTGTGCTCGTGCTCTCTCGCTTACGTTTGGGTGTGGTCATGGAGCCTCGCCGTTCCGGCCCCGCGACCGAGCGGTCTCTAGGTCCCGCGGAGCTCGACCTCGCCGGTGACTGCCTCGCGTGCTCTTCCGTCGCCGCGGGCTGCCGACGCGTTGCGCGCACTGCTCTAGCGAAGAGAAAGGGGCGGCCTCTTTTCGGGGCCGCCCCTTTTTGAGGGCCGTCCGCTTCCGGATGCGGTGCCTTCGAACCCGGCTCGATGGCCGGACGATGACCGTAGGGTGCGCACGCGCTTCACATGATCTTCTTGCAGAGTTCGCGATGTCGCGGTTTCGGCGGGCGGCTCGGAGAGCGCCGATCCTGCGTCACCGCCAGAGCCAACGCAGGCTGAGCGACTAGAGGAGAAGCACGACCTGCTCGGGCTCGGGTTCTCCGCGACGTGATTCCTCCGCGGAGGAGACTGGGGGTAGGCCCGCATCGGCAGCGGCTTCTACGGCGTCGGCGTCGAGTAGCTCGTCGAGGACGTCGCTGACGGACTCGACGACGCGTACGTGGGTGCGATAGCGCTCTGTGAACTCACGCGCCCAGTCGAACTCGTCGAGCAGGCTACGTAGTAGCCAGACGCGCTTTCCCTGTTCTGCTGCGATCCGTGCTTGCATTCGCGCGCCGCTTGTGCGCGACGCTTCGACAACGACCGTTCCCTGGCTGAGCCCTGACATCGTGACGTTTCGCATCGGGAACGTCGCCTTTGTCGGTGGGGTGTCGGGCCGGAACTGGGACACCAGTGCGCCGCTCGCAGCGATCGTCTCGCCAAGAGCGCGGTGCTCCTTCGGGTAGAGCGGGCGTAGGAGCCCATGCCCGATCACTGCGACCGTCCGTCCGCCTGCTTCGAGCGCTCCGGTGTGCGCTTCTCCGTCGATGCCTGCGGCCAGGCCGGAGAAGACCGTGATGCCCGCCTCGGCGAGTTCGCGGCCGAGGCGGCGAGCGCGGCGTCTGCCTTCGTCGGTCGGCTTGCGTGTGCCGACGATTGCGACTCCGCGGATGTCGGTGTCAGTGAGCTCACCTCGGATGACCAGGAATGGGGGCGGGTTGAAGACGACGCGGAGGTTCGCCGGGTAGTCCGAGTTGACGATCGTCACGAACGCCAGCCTCGGCTCTGCGTCGCGCCACCCGTCCAGGGCTGTCTGCCAGCGTGGGAGCGCGTCGGCGGGCAGGTGGTGGGCGAGCGCGGCAGCGACATCGTGCTCCCAGCGGTCCACAGGCTCCCAGGGCTCGGCGAGCAGATCGACGGCGGAGCCGAGGCGAGCGGCGGTACGTGCGACCTGCCACCAGGGCAGGTGTGCCAGTTGTGCGGCCTCGCACGCGGCCAGGAGCGCGACTAGATCGGAGTCTCTCCTGAGCTCGGACGTGGCGGTCACTCCCCCTTCTCTTCCCGGTAGAGGGCCATTGCATCTGGATAGATCCGTCGAATGTAGACCACGCCGCCGACGGACAGGGCACCTGCCTGGGAGACGGCCCTCGCGGCGTCATGCAGGCTGTAGCCGCTCGTGTAGGCGTCGTCGAGCAGCAATACGTGCTCAGCAGCGGCGGTTGCTGAGGCGGTGTATTTCCCGGCTGCCGCCTGCCGCCGCGCGTCCATGTTCTGCCCGGTCTGCTTGGGCCGATCTGCCGCCGTCAAGGCGTCTGCCACCTGGAGGGTCGGCCAGTCGTTGTCGGCGATCGCGGTGAGGCAGCGGCTGATCAGCCCGCTGCTCGACGGAAGAGGTACGACGACGTGCCGTTCGTCACCGTCGGAGAAGTCGGGGTGGTCGCGCTCGACGAGGAGCGAGAGCGTCGCAGCGATGCCGGTGATGAAAGACGTCAGGTGCTCGGGTGTGTCGTTCTCGAATTTCGTCGCCACGTAGAAGTTCCAGGGCCTGGTGCCGGTGGCGCCGTAGGTGACGGCCGAGACTGTCGGCAGCGTCTGCGGATGTTCGTGCCCGCACTGCCAACAGGTCCCCCAGCGACGTTTCTCCTCCTCTAGCGGACGCAGGCAGCGCGGGCAGGCGACAGGCGGCGCGAGCGGCTGAAAGAGCACGTCGGCGTTCAACATCGCCTGCTGCCACTCGTCGCGATTGTCGGGCATGAGCGGAGCGTATCCGGCAGGTTCGCGAGCTACGGCTCGCGGTGATAGCGCTCCAGCGTAACCGCGTCTCCGAGACCTGCGTGGGTGCAGGCGAGCAGTGGGGATCTCTCGCTTGCGGTAAATCGTTGGTAGTCACGTGCGCAGTTCGAGCCCGCTCGTCTCAGCCGTCCTGGCGACGGTTGTCAGCGTGCGGACGGCCCGGTCAGGCGCCGCGCTGGCGCTGCGCGGCTCATGGTGTTTCATGTGACGATAGGCCATGATGCGTCTCCGCCTCGCTGGTGCTCTCCTCCTGCTTGGGCTCGTGCTTCCAGAGGCGGCGGTCGCACGCGGTGGCAGTCCAGCTGCGTGGTGGTGGTGGACGCAAGCACGTGCTAGCTTCGCCGTACAGCTGTGGAGCGTTCCGATCGTTCCCTCGTGGAACGTCGGTTGTGCTGGAGTAGGTCGGCATCGCTTCCTGAAGGTTCCAGCGGACTATGTGCGCCCGAACGGCACGACTCCCGAGGTTTCCACGCCGCAGGCCGCGTATCGCTGGAAGTTTCAGCGATTTCTCTGCATCGTCTACCGTGGCGGTGGGCCTCCGCTCGTGTTTTGGCTTGAATCTGGCGCCTCGCCGTTCGATTTTGCTCTAACGGGCTATGCCGATGGCTCCAGTGGAGTCGAGGTTCGCGACACACCCGCGGCATGGCGATTGTCCGCGCATGCAGGCGGGAAGCAAACGGCGGTTCTATGCCCGCTCTACTATCGCCACGCTTCCGTGATGTCCCTCGCGTGAGGCATCAGAGGGGTCGTGGCTGGCGGCGACAATCTGCGTGTGGAGACTCCACCGAAGTTCGTGCCTCACGAGGTCGTCCGCGTCGTCGCCGTGACCGGTCGCGAGCGCGATTTGCCGGACGAGCCGTTCGATGCGGCGACGGTCGTTGGCCAGGAAGTCATCGTCCAGGGCGCTACCCCGTACCGCGGCGGTTGGGTCATTAGCGTCTGGGTCGAATCACTGGGCGACCTCTACGAATTCCCCGAGGCGGCGCTAGCAGCAACCGGCAGAATCCTCGACCTTGACCACGACGGCGCCTCGGCCACGAGGCCGCTCGATCCCGGACGAGACCGGTGGCGTGATGACGTTCTTTTCCACGTGACCACGAACGCCACGGACGAGGCCGAGGCGAGCGCGATTGCCGAGCGCGCGGCGGCGACGCTGACGGGAATCGAGGGTGTCGATGAGGTTGACTGGCGTCTTGACCCGCCGAGCGACGATCCCTACACGATCAGTCTGTGGGCCTGGAGTGACGGCGATGCGCTAGCGGTATTCGGTCGTGTCGTGGGTCTCGTCGGATGGGAATGGGATCACGATGACGACGAAGAACAGTTCATCTCCTCGAAGTGGCGGCGGCTCGGCAAGCACGCCTTCTTGGCACCCGGGATAGAACAGGCAGAAGTTGTCTACCGTCGCTGGCTGAGCCCAGCGCGCCGCTCACGGCGTGAGATTCCATCACCCTCGTAGATGAGACGCCGCTGGCTCCCGAACGCCCGAGCGGGACTCCCATCGAGATTCGCGGCCTGGTTGGAGCGTCCCGAGGCCCGAGTCTCGACCTACTGGAGACATCGGCATAGCCCACTTGCTCTATTGCCGCTCCAAGGTTCGACCAACACGCTGACGCAGCCCTTCCGTCGTGGTCGGTAGCGTCCGGACTCGGTGGTGCGTGCGCGAGATTCGTGGCGTTTCTACACGCGGTGATGAGGGTCGGGCCGCGCACTTTGGTGCGAGCGCAGGGCTGCCTGATGCCTCCGAGCCGGTCCGGATCGCAGCTCGTCGTCTGCCCCCGCACGCACGTGGTTGGGGTCGGCGACGTCAGCGTTTGAGGCATCACGTGCAAGGAGGCGCGCCGCCTCGCAGAGGTGAGTGAGGCAGTCCGCGGACAGGGGGGCTTCAAGTGCGTGAAGACCAGCGAGGGCCACGGCCATACGGCATGGTCCTGCGCAGGCGGAGGCGCGAGATTCACGTTCCGCTTCTACGCCGACAACTGACGTGGTGCCCCGGCACCTCGCGTCAAGGCCCTGTAAGGATAAGGGCATGGGGATCGGCCGTCTGCTCCTGCTGGCCGCGCTGGCACTGCTCACCGTTCTCCTGGCTGTGCTCGCTGGCTGCGGCAGCGGCAGCTCCGGTGACCAACAAGCGGCGAGAACGGGCGACGTCTCCGGTTCCGAGCCGAAGGGCTGCCGTCTCGATAGCCCTCACTCCGGCTGTGTCGCACTCGGCGAGAACGATCTCTTCCAGACCTCCTTCACCTACCCGCGCCGGATCGTCAAGGCGTATCGGGACGGGCGCCGCGTCGATGTCTACACCAACCTCTCAGACGGCCAGTACGCGACCGGCTACGAGATCTGCGGTCAGGTGTTTATCGACTCGGTCCCAGACCAAGTCGGAATCGACATCGCCCATCCGCTGATCGTCGTCTGGTCGCGGGGTGGCGTGGTGCTCGCTACCGGCGCTGAGCCGGGCGTCGGCTGCACCCGTGGCGACCGCTGACGCCCTCCTGGTTAGCATCGTTGGATGAGCGTCGCCCGCGACGGTGAACGCGGCTTCTTCCCGCGCGACTAGCCGTGGCGCGCGAGCTCGAACGAGCAGTCGTCGCGCTCGTCCGCGAGATCCTCGACGCCGAACTGGTCGGAATTCCCGCCTGGCTCGTCCGCCCCGGCAAGGCCGAGTGCGGTGAGCGCTGGCCGCTCGTGCAGGAGATCTACGCCGACCTGACCGGTGGCATGGTGCTACCGGAGGTGATGCGGCCGGTTGAGCGGCGCGAGGTCGATGCCGTCTTGCACCGGCCGGTAGAGCCGCCGCGCATCCTGGAGGTCGACGAGAGCCAGCACTTCAACCACTACCGGGCCGCGACACTGGGCTTCTACACCGCCCGCGTCCCGCTCGCGTTCCCTGCTGACGTCTGGATCGAGCACTCGAAACAGAAGACACGACTCGAAGGCGGCGGCTGGGGCGCGCCGAAGCCGCCGCTCTTCCCCGGCGAAGGCGGCCGCCACCGCCAGCGCGCTTTCCGCGACGCCCTCTCCGACGTCCTCCCGCCCGACCACGGCTTTCTGCCGACGTTGCGGATCGCCGACTTCGAGGTCAACGACTGGCTGCATAAAGCCGATGCTGCCGCGCTCGATCATCACCCAGACGCCGAAGCACTCGGTTTCCGGCGACGCGGCGGCTTGGAGGCGGAGCACATCGAGAAGATCGGCCTGCGGCCACGCCGTAGCCAGCGTCGCACCCAGAGTGCGAGACGCTTCCTCTCGATCCTCGGGCAGGGCCGCAGCTGCCAGTGCGGGCAGCGGCCTCAGCTCGATCCGTTCGGTGATCAGTCGGGGTGTAGGCACTCAGCGAAGCTAGCACCGGCTGCGGCTTCGCTTCCTGCGGGCGTTGCCAGCTCGGCTAGTAGCGGCCGAGTTCGACGAGGCGTTCGTCGCTGATGCCGAAGTGGTGGGCGATCTCGTGCCAGACGACGTGCCTGATCTGGTCGCGGAGCCGGGCGGGGCTTGTCCCGAAGTGGCGTTCGAGCGGGCCGCGGAAGATGGTGATCTTGTCCGGTATGGCGCCGGTGTATCCGCTCGTGCGGCGTGTCAGGGGTACGCCCTGGTAGAGGCCGAGGAGAGGGGCGCCCGCGGGCGGCTCAGCTTCGACGACGATCGTGACGTTCGACATCGCCTGGCGCAGCTCCGCTGGCAGCGCGTCGAGGCTGTCCTGGACGACCTGCTCGAAGTCGAGCTCGGCCGCGTCGCTCCCGCTATCGGCCATCGGGCAAGGGTAGTGCGAGCCATCCGTCAGCGATGGCCTCCAGGCGCACCAATCCGCGCTGTCGAACCCGAACGGGAAGCCCGCTACGGCGACAACGTCTACGGCGGCTACCGCACCGAGACCTTCGCCGAACTGGTCGCCGTCGCGACCCATCCCGACTTCGAGGCGGCCCTCTACCCGGCCTGGGTGCAGGAAGCCGTCCGTCTGCTCGACGAGCTCGTCGCAGCCCGCGCCGGTTCCTAGAGCGCCTCGACCGTGTAGTCGTTGTCGGGCAGCGGCACGGCGTAGCAGTCCTTCATCGAGCCCAGCTTGACGGCGACGGTGATCCGGGCTCCGCCGCGCTCGACCAGCAGCTTCGCGGTCTGCCCGGCGTTGAGCAGGTTGAGCTTGCCGAAGATCGTGCTGGTCGCGGAGGAGTCCGCGTGCGGCGGCGGCGGCGGTGCGTTCAGTACGTCCAGCAAGACGTCGCCGACACGCAGGGCGCCGCGAGCGGGCGCCTGATCCGCGAATGAGAGCACCTGGAGCGGCCCCGGATCCATCGCCTGCCCGTTGAGCTTGCGGACGGTCACGCCGAGCCAGGGCCGCTCGTCGCTCGTTTCGGTCAGGTAGCCCCGCACCGGGGCGATCGTGAAGCGGTAGTCGCGCAGAGCGCAGCAGTGCGGGTCGGCGGGCGTCCAGTAGGCGGCGCGAGCCTGGAGGCGGCCGTCCACGACCTTCCAGGCGTCGAGGCCCTCGCCGCTCCAGCTGTAGATCAGGTTGGCGACCCCGCCTTTGAAGTCGATCACGGCGAGCACTCCCGGGACGCCGGAGCCGCCGTAGTTCGAGAAGGCGGAGAAGAGGAGCTGTTTGCGCTGGCCGGGCAGGAGCGCGCCGAAGCGGACGCTACCGAGGGTGACGTCGGCCTTCGGGTCGAGCAGGGGCGGCGTCTGCTGCCCGGCGGCGAACCCGCCCGCGTAGACGCCGGGACCGCTATTCGAGACGCCCGGCTCGCCGTAGCTCTCCCGCGGGACGACCTTCTGCGCGTCGAAGGCGACGCTCCAGCGGTGGGCGAGCGCGTCCCACTCCAGAACGCGCAGGTCGGCGGAGTGGAAGTTGAACGAGGTGACCGGCGGCCCGACGGAGGCGACCACGACCTCCGGCACCGAGTCGCCGCTGAGATCGACATGCCAGACCTGGGTGGCGCGGTAGTTGCTCGGGACGCCTCGTCCGATCGGTGCGGGCGGCAGCTTCGGTGAAGCGGTGACGGTGACAGTGACCGTGCTGGCGCCGCCGCAACCTGCGAGCGCGGCCGCGGCTGCAAGCGCGAGTGCAGCCACCCTCGCCGCTCTCCTGGGGGAGACGGCGATCAGGGCGACTCCGAGGCTGCGCTCGGCGCTGCTTCGAGGGCGATCCAGGTTCCCTGTGCTTCGTCCAGCCAGCGCCAGGGCTCGGCCTCGCTGGCGCGAAACCACCAGCGGCCCTCGTGGAAGCGCCAGGCCGTCGAGGGCTCGCGACAGGCCGGGCAGATCTCGGCGTCGCGGCGCATCGGCTCGCGACAGTGCGGACACTCCCGGTAGTAGGCCACCTGCGCCTCGGGCGAGCTCTCCGGGGAGGGCGCAAGCAGGCCCCCGCTCGGGCTGGCAGGGAGCACTTCTTTCAGCGGAGCCTTGCCTCGCTTCGCCAGGTAGACGGGGAAGCCGACGATCCAGAGCAGGATGCAGAAGATCACCCAGCCGCCGCTGCCCATGCCCTCGCCCCAGTCGCGCTTGGAGGCATCGACGCCGACCCAGATCGTCGTGCCGACGACGACGAGTAGGACGAGCAGGCCGAAGGACACCCGCTACTCCGGCGGCGGCGTCGGCGCTGCGGGCGGCGGCATGCTCGGCGGCGAGGGCGCCGCGGCGGGCGGTGGCTCTGAGGAGAGAGGCTCCGGCTGGGCGCCCGGGCGCGCGCTGTACCAGGAGACCGCCCCGGCGATCGCCAGCGAGACCGAGGCGGCGAGGGCGAGGTTCAGGCCCCAGCCGACCTGGACGAGCCCGGCCGCCAAGGTGCCGCCCTGGTCGATCGCGTTCTGCACGTTCGAGCGGTCGTAGAGAGTGACGGCCGTTCCCGCGATCCCGCCCAGCAGCCCCCACATCCCGGCGATCCTGTGCGCACGGTTCAGGTAGTAGAGAAGCGCCCCGATCCCTGCTGCCGCGACGACGAGCCAGCCGTCGTTGGAGCCGTCGGTGCCGCCGACCGACTGGCCGAGCACGCGCAGCCACGGCCCGAACGCGCCCACGAGCGCAAGCGCCGCGCTCCCGAGCAGCCACCAATGCACGCCCTGCCCCCGCTGCCGCATAGCCCACCTTCCCCGGTCGCCTGCACATAACCCTACGACGGGTCACGGAGATTTGACAACCAGCAACAGACCAGCGGAGCCGCGCGGGAGGAAGCATGAGCCGGAGGGCGGCCTCGCTAACGCCTGTGCCGCGGTCACGGTGCTGTACCCGCCGCCTGCTCCGGCTCTGCTGGACCGTACGCCAGTGAGATCTCCGGGACAAGATGGCCTGACCGGACATGTCCGCGCACTCGCCGCAGCGCGGAGACATTTGACTTCCGTCGTGGTCTCGCCATGATCGAGAGCGTGCCGGTGTTGGGATGGCTGAGTTGATGCGTCGGGTTCTGGTTGGTGTGCTGGCCGCTGGCGTGGTCGCTGTCCTTGCGGCTGGGGCGGCGGGGGCGTCGCCTCCGCCTGGTGCGACTGCGCAGTGCCGGGACGGCAGCTACAGCTTCTCGACGCACCGCTCCGGGACGTGCTCGCACCATGGTGGCGTCCGGAGCTGGCTGGACGGGGGCGGCTCGACGGGCGGCGGCACAACCCAGAAGAGCCCCTCCCCGTCTGCCCCGGTCGAGGTCGGCAAGACGGTGTTGCTGAAGCCGCGGACGAGGACGAGCGGCTGCACGCTGGCTGCGCTGCCCGATCGACGCTGCTCGCCGGGCGCCTACTACAGCAAGCTGACCAAGCGGGTGATCTGCTCGTCGAGCTTCCGTACGAGCTCGGTCAGGCACGTGCCCGAGTCGGAGAAGTTCGCGGTCGAGCGCGAGTACGGCCTTGTCGCCAAGCACTACGGGCAGACGCTAGAAATCGACCACATCACCGCCCTCGAACTCGGAGGCTCGAACGACATCGCCAACCTCTACCCCGAGAAAGCGGTGCTGCCCGCCAGCGCACCCGGCTTCCGGGTCAAGGACAAGCTGGAAAACAAGGTGCACGCGCTCGTCTGTTCCGGTCAGATGACCCTAAGGGCAGCTCGCCAGCAGATCTCCTCGAACTGGGAGCGGCTGTTCAAGAAGGTCTACGGGGTCGCGCCGAGCGGCTGATGCGACGTCGCATCCTCGCAACTGCGGTTGCTGCTGCCGCGTTCGCTGCGCTCTTGGCGGGATGCGGCGGAGCACCTGCCAAGCCGGTCTCAGCCGCCAGCAGCGGCGGCAGCTTCTCCGACGAGATCGCCCAGGTGAAGAGCGGCGTGATCCGGATCGAGGCGCAGACCTGTAGCGGCAAGGCGGTCGGCACCGGCATCCTGCTCCGCCCGAACCTCGTCGCGACCGTCGAGCATGTCGTCGATGGCGCCTTGCAGATCACGCTCAAGCGCGACGGCAAGACGCTGACGAGTGCGCACGTGGTTGGCGCTGACCGTGATCGCGACCTCGCCCTCCTTCAGACGAAGACGCCCATCTCCGGCTACGCGTTCGGGTTCTCGGCGAGTGCGCCGAAGCTGGGCGAGGACGTCGGCGCGCTCGGCTTCCCGCTTGGGCTGCCGTTGACGGTCACTCGCGGCTCGGTGAGCGGCTTCGACCGGGTGATCCCGATCGACGGCGTCAAGCGCCGCCATCTCGTCCAGACCGACGCCGCCGTAAATCCCGGCAACAGCGGCGGCCCATTGCTCTCGATTGAGAGCGGCAAGGTGGTCGGCCTCGTTGATCTCGGCACCAACGCTGCGAACGGGATCGCCTTCGCGGTTAGCGCCGATGTGGCGGCCCCGCTTTTGAAGGCGTGGGCGGCGGCGCCGCAGCCTTCTGCCCGGCCGGTCTGCGGCAACGGCATCGGTCAGGCTCCGGCGAGCGCGAGCGCGAGCGGGAGCGGGAGCGGGATCAGTCCGGCCAGCTACGCGGACGCGGTCGATACCGCCCTGGTCGACTCGGCTCGGACGCGCAGCGATCTCGGCGATCTGATCAACGGCGTCAACTCGGGCGCCTCCGATTACGCCTCCGCGGTTGGCGCGATCAACTCGATCATCGACCAGCGCCGCAATCTGCTTGCGAATGTCCAGTCCGTGCAGGCGCCAGACCCCTTCGCGCGCTCGGCTCAGCTTCTGAAGGCTTCTCTGGTGGCCTCGATCTCCGACGATCTCGCCGTCGAGGCGTGGGTGAAGGCGAAGCTGAACGGCGACGATGCGGGCGCGAACGCGGCCTGGCAGCGGAACATCCAGCTCAGCCAGCGCGCCTCGGCGGCGAAGAGCCAGTTCCTGAAGACCTACAACGGGGTGCGGAGCCGCTTGCTCGGGCTCTCGCCGCTGGACGTCGCCTACTAGACGATGCCGGAGAGGGCGGGCGAGGGTGAGCGAGTGGAGCGCCGCAGGGCTGAGCTCGCCCGGGTCAGGCGGCAGCGGCGGTTCGCCGCGCTCGCGGCGCTCGTCCTCGTCGGGGCGAGCGCCTATCTCATCGTCGCGCTAACCGGAGCCTCCGCAGGAAGCGGACACGACGCCACAGCGTCCGGCCAGGAGAGACGGACGGCGCAGACGCTGCCCGCTCGAACAGTCGTCGCCGGATCGAAAGCGAACGAGCCAACGGCCAGCACGGTCACAACTACGAGCAAGACCCGCACGACAAGAAGCGCGGCTGTCGCGCCGCTCAGCGGCAAGACGATCGCGATTGACCCCGGCCACAACGGGCGCAACTACCTGCACACCGCAGAGATCAACCGCCTCGTCGACGCCGGAACGTTGCGCAAGGCGTGCGATACCACGGGTACCGAGACCAACGATGGCTACACCGAGGCTGCCTTCACGTTCGACGTAAGCCTCCGCCTCGCGAAGATCCTGCGCGCCGAGGGCGCGCGTGTCGTCCTCACCCGCACCACCAACACCGGCTGGGGGCCGTGCATCACCGAGCGCGCCGCGATCGGAAACCGCGCCCACGCCGACGCCGCGATCTCGATCCACGCCGACGGCGGACCCGCAAGCGGCCGCGGTTTCCACCTCATCTACCCGCCGCCTGAGGCGGGGCTGATTTCGACGGGCCTAGCCGCGAACGACCGACGGCTCGCTCTCGCAGTCCGCGATGCCTACCGCGCGACCGGCATGCCCGAGTCCACCTACCTCGGCTCGGCCGGACTGGACGAACGATCCGACCTCGGTGGCCTCAACCTCTCGCACGTGCCGAAGGTGTTCATCGAGACCGGCAACATGCGCAACGGCACCGACGCCGCGCTGCTGGAGAGCGCCACGTTCAGGCAGAAGGCGGCCGCAGCGATCGCGCGCGGACTCAGGGGCTTCCTCCGCCGCTGAAGAAGTGCGAGCTTGCCCGTGCCTGCGCCACGGATGTCAGCTCGGGCTGCTGCGGAGCTACGGAGAGGTCTCGGCTGGACGCCCTCGCAGCGCCGCCTCGATCCTCTGGAGGCGCGCCTGCACCGCGGCGAGCTCCGAGAGCAGGTCTGCCTCAGCGAGATGAAGCTCTGTCTCGACTTCGGCTGTCCCCTCGGCGACCTCACCGCGGACGAAGCGCTCGGCGAGCGCGGCGACGAGCAGGCTGCCGAAGCCGATCCCGATGATCATCACCAGGATGGCGATTACGCGGCCGAGGTTCGTGTGCGGGTACATGTCGCCGTAGCCGACCGTCGTCATCGTGGAGATCGCCCACCAGACGCCATCCCAGGTGGAGGTCTGGCGGCCCTCCGCTGCGGCGAACGCGGCGCCACCACCGAGTGCGGTCATGCCAGCGAGGACGGCCGCCCACTTCAGACCATCGAGAGTGAAGAGCCGCTTCCCAACCTGGACGAGGCGGAGCAGGCGGAGCAGGCGGAGCAGCCGGAAGAGGCGGGCGGTCTGGAGGCTCGACGGGAGAAACGGCGGCGTCAGGACGACGATCGCAACCTCCAGCGGGTGCGTGCGGAGCCAGCGGCCGCGGTCGCCGGTCGTCCAGAGGAGGACGAGGAACTCGGCGAGAAAGACGACCCAGATCACCCAGTTGAGCGCGGCGGCCGCGTGGCGCCAGGTCCGGTCGTGGGCGGTCTGCTCGATCGTGATCACCGGGATCACGAGCAAGGCCGCGATCAGGACGGGTACGTCGAAGCGACGCGTCCAGATGCGCTCGCGCTCATCCATCTCTTGCGGAGTTCGACGGTCGATCTGCCGAGCCTTCGGCTCCGCGATGGATCAGCCGGTGCCGAACTCCTGCACCCAGAGTTCGGCGTCGTGGTAGTCGCCGAAGCTGCTGAGCGACCGGACGGCGAGGCCCTCGGTGCGCCACTCTGGCCGGAAGAGGTTCTCGCGGTGGCCGGGGGAGTTGAGCCAGCCGTCGAGGGCGACTCGGGGTGCGCCCCAGCGTCCGTCGGCGATGTAGAGGTTCTCGCCGAAGGCTCCCTGATACCCGGCGGCGCGAGCGTCGGCAGCGGGATCTTGGTTGCAGGCGTCATGGGCGAACTGGCGGCAGCGCACGACCCTGTCTGCCTTCGTGACCGAGGAGCCGTTGAGGAGCGCCACGATCGTCAGCGGCTGGAGTCCGCGTTCGCGTCGGGCGTAATCCACGAGGCAGGCCATCGTCGTTGCCTGCTGGTCGAGCGGCAGGTCGGTACGCTCGCCGCCGGGGCAGACCTGCTCGGGGGCGAGATAAGCCGTCCACTGGTCGTGGGGGAAGTAGAGCGAGCTTCCGTGGATGGTCAGCGCGGGTAGCCCGGGCAGGAGCGAGACTTTCGTGTCGCCGATCAGGCTGCGGTGCTCGCCCTCGAAGGTGGGCTGGTTGCCGCGGAGCAGGTGACGCGCGCCCGCCGCGAGGAGGAGCGCGCCCACGACAACGGCCAAGATGATGGCGCCCGTGTTGTCGCGGGCTGTGCGCGAGTGCGGCGGCTGCCGGTACCAGTCGCGATCGTGGACTCCCACGAGAGCTCTATCGGCGGGGCGGCGGGACAGGTTGATCCCGGGCCGGGAGGGCGAGGCGAACGCCGTTTGCGCGCCGAAGACGCTCCCGTGGCTCCCGGCCCGCTGCGAGGCTACCCCGCTTCCTCGGCCGCAGCTAGATGGCCCAAACGGCCATGTCCCCGGCTCATGGGAGAGGAATGAGGTCGTGCCCGGCGTGCGCGCCTCGTAGGCGGCGCAGCCCGGCCGGGTACGCGCGCCCGCCACGTTTGCTGACATGGAGCAATCCTTGTCAGCAAACGTGGCAGGCTAGCAAAGGGGCGCGGCTACTCGAACTTCCGCACCCGGCGCGCGGCCCACACCCACGCCCGCCACAACGAAGGCACCTATGCCTACCGGCTCGCGCTCGCCAGCTTCTCCGACGCGGGCGGCGTCCGAGCCGCGACCCGCGCCGCCAACTGTGCCAACCCCGAGTTCATGGAGCACTTCCGGGCGCAGTGCCAACGGGTGGAGGAGATGGGATTCCGGGTCGTCGAGATCGACGACGACAGGCTCGCCGCAGTCTTCGAGGTCTATGCCGCGACCGTCCTCAAGACCGAGAACTCCTGGGCCACCTCCTAGCTGCCAGGAACCGTGGCGCTTTGTAGCGGGGGAGCCTCCGCTGTTACCAACCTGGGGGCTTCTGCTTTGCGTTCATGATTCTTGCGCCGAAGCGTTCAGGCGGCGTGCTGACCGCGCACGCGCGCTGGCCCGGCTGGAGCCGACGCACGACCGTGATCTCGTAGGTCGCCCGCTTACGTACGTGGAAGCACCACGCTCAAGGCCTTCGGCGCCTACGCCTGCGGCTTCGGCTTGCGCCCGCGGCGCGCCTGCTTGGTGCCCTTGGCCGCGAACTCTTCGACCTCGCTCGCATTCACGTCGAGCACGACCTGTCCGCGCCGAGCATCCGAGTAGCGGATCGTCACCGTCGTCGCGTCCTTTTCGTTGATCTCTTTGCCGGTGAGATCCGATACGAAAATCGTCTTGCGCGCCATGGCAGTGCTCCTCTTGTGGGACGTGAAAGCGCCCAGATCTTAGGCGCAGCCCGCACGATCGTCCCCAAGCGGTGGGCCAGCCGCACCGTTTGTGGCAGCACAGTCTCAGGGGACAGCGGCGCGAAAGCACGCGCCGACCTCCTCGACGGAGCCGTCGCGGAGGTCGGCGCGGTATAGGACTCGCGGCCGAACTCAGCCACGCTCGTTCCGGCGCTCTGAACGGATCTTCTTGCCACGCTGCATCCGTGCCAGCATCGTGCGGCGCGACTCGGCCTCACAGGCGGCAAGCATCTGCCGGACGAACTGCCGCTCCGGAGATTCCTCATCGGTGTCGAAGGTGACGCCGTCGTCGAGCGCGACGAGCTTGCTGCCATGCTTCGCGATGCGGTCGAGAAACGGCGCGAGCACGGACGTCGACCGGGAGATCCGGTCGAACCTGCTGGTCACGATCCACTCGCACCAGTCAGACGAGGCGTGCTCCAACAGCAGCGCGAGATCGTCACGCTCGTCCAGGTGACGGACGCCGCTGCCCGTGGCAGTGATCAGCAGCCGAGGCTGAACGCCGTTTGCCGCGGCGCGCTCCGCGATCCTGTGCGCCTCAGCTGTGATCGCCTCGTAGCTCTCGGGGCGCGCGAGCCGCATGTAGACGATCGCGTTTCCGGTCGGGTCCCACTTCTGCGTGCGGATGTCCGAGGGACAGTTCCGGTCGTTGGTGTTGTTGGCGTTCTTCATGTCGGCCTCCGAGTCGTCGTGGTGGGGCGGCGAGAGCGTTGTCCTCCGCCGGTTCTTGATCACGGTAGGACCCGGTCGTGTGCCGACAGCTTCTTTTCGCCGTTGCCGGTTTCGGCGTCCAGTTCACCCTGCGGAGGCGGCGGCGCGCGGTCGGCGTCGCGCATCTACCCGTCCGCTTCAGGTTCGTTCTTGAGGGCGATGCCGAGCTCGGGATGGGCCTCCGAGAAAGCCTCCTCCAGCGCCTCCCAGCTGTTGAGCGAGCAGGCGCCGAGCTGGGCGGGCGCGACCCGGCCCTCGACCATCAGCGCGTCCCCGGCGGCGGCGAGCGTGTTCGCGGCCAGCAGCAGCGTCCGCGACGAGAGCGCCTCAACGAGCTCGCCGGTGAGTTCGTCGACGGACGGCCATGCGCGACCTCGCGAGCCTCAGCGAGCGGGGCGTCGTCTTCGTCGGCGCTCCCAAGACGGGACGCTACGAGCTACAGCCGCCGGGGGCTCGTACCTAGACCGGCTCCGTCTCGGGGACCACGACCGAGATGCGAGGCCGACGTTATTTGCACGCTGGCTTGCAAAGGGCCGGTCGCGGCCTCCCTCGGCGCTACCGTCGTCGAGGACGTGCCGCCCTTCCCACCTGAACAGCGACACCTCGTTTCAACGCTCGCGACAGCACAATGCGCGAGTCGCGACAGGCGAGTAGTTATGAAGAGGGGCCGTAGACACGGCCCCTCTTCATAACCCAGGCGGACGGAGCCGCTCGCGCTGATGGTCACCTGAATCTGACCCGTCAGGGCGGGGACGGTCGCGTAGTGTCCCCGCCGCGACGTGAGATGTCCCCGTGCCCGATCCGGTGTTGCCAACGCGTCCGACCGTGTGTTTAGCATCGGTTGCCACTTGCCGCCGTCGGGGCGGCAAATCGACCACGGCGCCCACACGCCGGAATCGAAAGGTGGTGGTGACCTGATGAAGGTCTCTCTGATGCTCGCCGACCATGCGCAGGCCGTCGGCGGCAAGCTGTTCATCTGCGGCGGTGGCTGGTCTGTGACCGGCCCTGACCCGCGGCCGTTCGCAATCGTCCTCGACATCAAGGTGCCATGGCACGGCATCAACGTCGATCACGCGGTCCGCTTCGACCTGATCGACGCCGACGGGCAGCCGGTCGAGGTCGAGACGCCCGAGGGCGTCAAGCCGTTCTTCATCGAGGGCAACTTCCAGGTCAGCCCGGCTCCCGGGGTGACGCCGGGCACGCCGATCGACGCGCACGTCGCAATCAACCTCGGACCTCAGCCGGGCATCGCTCCCGGCGGCCGGTACGAGTGGCGCCTGTCGATCGACGGCGAGACGCGCGAGGATTGGTACCTCGCCTTCTCCACGCGCCCGGCTGCTGCTGCGCAGGCGGCCTAGCTCGCGCCGCCCTTGATGAGCCGTAGGGCAGGCTTCGGTCTGCCCTGCGGCTTCATCGGGTCAGCGACCCCCGCGATCGCGACGTGCGGCCAACCCTCGCCGGTGAAGTGGGTGATCGTGAACTGCACCATCCGCGTTGATTCGCGACCATACGCGACGCCCCTGCCGCGTAGCACAACGAGTGCGGGAGGCGAGTTGCCGCGCGCGTCCGTGCACGGCCTCTGTGGACACCTGTTGACCCGGTGTGCAAGTCTGAAAAGAACTCGGCGCTCCTCGTGCCCGGCCCTGGATTGCGCACATGTCTGCCCGCGACACCACCCCCAACGGGAACCATGACCTGCCCTTCGCGAAGACGCTCTTCGAGGCGGCTGACCGCCTACGCGGCAGCGTCGAGTCGTCCGAGTACAAACACCTCACCCTCGGCCTCCTCTTCCTCAAGTACATCTCCGACGCCTTCGAGCGCCGCCGCCACGAGCTCGACCTCTGGACTCGCGACCCGGAGAGCGACTACTTCACCGATGACGACGAGGTACGGGCACAGATCCTCGAAGACCGCGACGAGTACATCTCCGAGAACGTCTTCTGGGTGCCCGAAGACGCCCGCTTCGGCGAGATCCTGAAGGCGGCGTCGCAGCCGAACATCGCCCAGCGGATCGACCAGGCGCTCGACGAAATCGAGCGCGACAACCCTGAGCAGCTTCGCGGCGTCCTGCCCAAGATCTACGGCCGTGCCCCGATTCAGCCCGAGAAGCTCGGCGCGCTCGTCTCGACGGTCGCCAAGATCGGCTTCGACGAGGACGAGGCGCAGCAGCGCGACATCCTCGGCCGCACCTACGAGTACTTCATCAAGTCGTTCGCCCGCGCCGAGGGCCACCGCGGCGGCGAGTTCTACACGCCGCAGTCGGTCACCAAGACGCTCGTCGAGATGCTCCAGCCGTTCGAGGGGCGCGTCCTCGATCCCGCAAGCGGCTCCGGCGGCCTCTTCATTCAGAGCGCCCAGTTTGTCGAGGCGCACGGCGGCCGCGCCCGGCAGCTCTCGATCCTCGGCCAGGAGAACAACCAGGCAACGTGGCGGATCGCGAAGATGAACCTCGCGATCCACGGCGTCGGCGCCGACATCCGGCTCGGCGACAGCCTCCTCGACGACAAGTTCCCCAGCCTCAAGGCCGACTTCGTCATGGCGAATCCGCCGTTCAACCTGAAAAAGTGGGGCGCGGCGCAGGTTGCGAAAGACCCGCGCTGGGTCTACGGGCTGCCGCCCGACCAGCAACGCGAACTACGCCTGGATTCAGCACTTCATCCACCACCTCGGCCCCGACGGGCGGGCTGGTTTCGTGATGTCGAATGGTTCTTTGACGTCGAAACAGAACGGCGAAGGCGAGATACGCGAGGCGATCGTCCGCGACGATCTCGTTGACTGCGTCGTCGCACTGCCCCCGCAGCTCTTCTTCACAACAGCGATTCCGGTCTGCATCTGGTTTCTCGATCGAAATAAAGCCTCTGCCGATGAGGGTGACCGCCGAGGCCATACGCTGTTTCTGGAGGCACGGGGCTTTGGCCAGAAGATCAGCCGCACGCAGATCGAACTTGCAGACGAGGAGGTCCTTCGCCTCGCCAGCACCTATCAAGCGTGGCGTGGGCAGCCAGGATCGGGCGAGTACGCAGATCAAGCGGGGTTCTGCCGATCGGTACCGCTTGCTGAGATAGAGCGAGCTAACTTCGCTCTTACGCCAGGTCGATACGTCGGAGCCGCGGAGTTGGAGGAGGATGACGGTGCCAGCTCCGAGGTGATGGCTGAGGCTGTCGCTCAACTCGCTCGCGATTTCGCCGAGAGCGATCGCCTCACCGCAGAAGTCAGGACAGCGCTGAGGCGCTTGGGATATGAAGGCTGACAGCTCTCGGTCGCTGCGAGAGTTCGTGACGCTTAGGCGCGGGACGACCTACAAGAGCGGCCGATTGCACGAAGACGGTCCCGTCCTGCTTGGTCTCTCTTCCATCAACCCTGGCGGAGGGTTCCGCAGTGACGCTCTCAAGACGTACGGGGGTGACAGCCCCGCCGAGATCACCCTTGGTCCGGGCGACATCTACGTGTCTCTGAAGGACGTCACGCAGAGCGGGAATCTGTTGGGCGCTGTTGCACGCGTGCCTCACGGCATCTCAGCAGGTCGTCTTACTCAGGACACCGTCAAACTGATCTGCTCCGATCAGGCGCAGGCGGACTACATCTATTGGTTACTTCGTACCCCGGAGTACCGCGAGTACTGCATGTCCCATGCGATCGGAGTTACCACGCTCGCTCTGCCGCGCGAGGACTTCCTCAACTTTCCGGTTCCGAACAGAAGCGTCGAACGGGATGCCATCGTTCACGCAGCGGACGCGCTTGATAAGAAGATCGCTCACAATGATCGGCTGAGGGCGAACTTGCTGGCCTACGGCCGGGTGATCTATCGGGCCAACGCTCCGGTACGGCTACGCGTCGGCGAGATCGCATGCCTGGAAAGGGGTCTTTCGTACAAAGGGAGCGGTCTTGTCTTGTCTGGCGGGCTTGCGATGCTCAATCTGGCGAACTTCTCGACCACTGGCTGGTGCGATCGCCGAGGCTTGAAGTTCTACAGCGGTGACCATCGGGAGCGTCACGAGGTGACGGAAGGCGATCTCCTAGTCGCGAACACCGATCTCACCCAGAGGCGTGAGATTCTCGGCCAACCTCTCCTCGTACCACGGGGACTCCAGAAAGCGCTGTACTCACATCATCTCTTTGCCGTCAAGTTCGCGGTCGGAGAGGAGCCGTACCGTCTCGCCGTCTACTTCGGGCTTCAGACGCAAGCCTTCCGCGACCGAGCTGAGACATTCGCGTCAGGGACGACCGTCGCGGCGCTGCCGCAGGACGCTGTCCTCGACTTTCCTTGCCCGGTGCCAGAAGGCGAGAGACTCAACGAGTTCAACCGGATGATCGAGCCCCTCATCGCCCTTTGCTGGCTGACGGAGGATGAGTCAACACGTCTCGCTCTCGTCCGCGACTGGTTGCTAAGACGGCTAGTGGCTGGACGAGGCTCGCGGGACGTATGCGGCGAGCACATAGCGTCATTTCCAGAGGAACCAAAACTGTCGCCTGCACCATGACCAGCAGCCGGATCGACGAAGGCTCCTATGCCGAAGAGCCCACGCTCGAATGGCTGCGCGGGCTGGGTTGGGAGTACTTGCATGGTCCCTCGATCGCGCCAGACTCGCTGGCGCAGGAACGCACTACCTGGGACGAGGTCGTTCTCGTCGACCGGCTGCGCTCGGCGTTGGTCAGGCTGAACCCGGAGACGCCGCGCTCGGCGATCGAGCTCGTGATCGACGCTGTCCGCTCAACAGACTCGCCGGAGCCGATCCTAGACCACTTGAGATTCCACGAGATGCTGACGAACGGCGTCTCGGTGGTGGTGTTGGAGGACGGTCAGGAGCAGGACTACCGGGTGACGCTGGTCGATTTCGAGCATCCGGAGCGGAACGAGTTCGCCGCTGTCAACCAGTTCACGATCATCGTCGGGCAGAAGAACCGCCGACCGGACGTGCTGTTATTCATCAACGGGCTGCCGCTCGGGCAGATCGAGCTGAAGAACCCCGCCGATCAGCAGGCGACGGCGGAGAAGGCGGCGAAGCAGGTTGCTCACTACGTCGCGACGATCCCGAAGCTGTACCGCTTCGTCGAGCTCGTCGCCGTCTCGGACGTCTTCGCCGCCCGGCTGGGGACGATCACGACGCCTCCGGAGCACTATGCCGAGTGGCGGCTGATGGATCGGGACGCTGAGGAGGGTCGGACGCAGCTCGACGTCCTCGTTCACGACGTCTTCGAGCCTGCCCGCTATCTCGACCTGATCCGCAACTTCGTGATCTTCGAGCAGACCGAGCGGGGCCAGGACGGTGAAGGTCGCGGCGAAGTACCACCAGGTGGACGCGGTCAACCGGGCGGTCGAGTCGACCTTGGAGGCGATGCAGGAGGACGGCCGCGCCGGGGTGGTCTGGCACACGCAGGGCTCCGGCAAGAGCTACGCGATGGTCTTCTACGTCGGCAAGCTCCGGCTCGATCCCGCGCTTCGAGAACCCGACCGTCGTCGCCGTCACCGACCGGACTGCGCTCGACGGCCAGCTCGGGAAGACGTTCCTGGCGCAGCGGCGGCTTGCCCCGGCGGTCAAGCAGGCGGACACGATCGACGATCTGCACACGCTGCTCCAGACCCCGGCCGACGACATCGTCTTCACGACGATCCAGAAGTTCCAGCCGCGCAAGGGCGAGACGCATGATGCCGGCGATCTCCCTGCGCCGGAACCTGATCGTGATGACCGACGAGGCGCACCGCTCGCAGTACAGCCAGTCTCGCCCAGAACATCCAGCTTGCGCTGCCGAACGCGACCCGGATCGGCTTCACCGGGACGCCGATCGAGAAGGCCGACCGCTCGACAAGCCTCGTCTTCGGTGACTACGTCTCCGTCTACCGGATGGAGCGCGCCCAGGAGGACGGCGCGACCGTCCCGATCTACTACGAGAACCGGCGCATCCCGCTCGGGGTCAAGGACGAGGACTTGGTCGATGAGGTCGAGGAGACGCTCTCGGGTGAGGAGGACGAGGCGGCGGCGAAGCTCGTCCGCGCCTGGGCGAAGCTGGAGAAGGCCGTCGGCACCCACGACCGGCTCGTCCGGCTCGCTGATGACGTCGCCGAGCACTACAAGGCAGGGGCCGCGAAGGTCGGCGGCAAGGCGATGGTGGTCGCGATGAGCCAGCGGATCGCCGCCGAGCTGACCGAGCTGCTGAAGGAGCGGCTCGGCGAGGAGGCGGTCACCTGCGTGATCAGCGCCTCGGCGACCGACGACCCGATGATCTCGAAGTGGCGGCGCTCGAAGCGCGAGACCGAGCAGGTCGAGGAGGACTTCAAAGACGACGAGCACCCGCTCAAGGTCGTCGTTGTCCGTGACATGTGGCTGACCGGCTTCGACGTTCCCTCGCTGTACACGCTCTACGTCGACAAGCCGATGCGCGACCACGGCCTGCTTCAGGCGATCGCGCGCGTCAACCGGGTCTTTCGGCGACAAGGCGGGCGGCCTCGTCGTCGACTACATCGGGATCGGCGACGACCTGAAGAATCGCTCGCCGCCTACAGCAGCCAGCGACGTCAAGGACACGCTGATCCCGATCGGCGTCGCCGTGAAGCGGCTGCGCGAAAAGCACGAGATCCTTTGCGACTTCTTCTTCGACATCCCCTTCCGGCAGCGGGACACGATGAGTCCGACCGAGCAGCTGAACGTGCTGCACCGCGCCTGGGCGCGCGTGGTCTCGCCGACGAGGACGAGAAGAAGCGCTACCTGAAGGAGTACGGCGTCCTCAAGCGCCTGTTCAAGCTGCTGCGCGCCAACGAGGCCGGGATCGCTCTCGCCGACGACATCGCCTTCTTCGCCGCGGTCGCCGAGGCGGTGATGAAGCACACACCGCCCGGAGGGGCAGGCATCCCCGGAGGCGCAGCAGACGGTCAAGCAGTTCATGTCCGAGGGACTCGCCGCCGGGGAGGTCGTCGACGTGTTCGAGCTGGCTGGGGAGGAGCGGCCGGAGATCTCGATCCTCTCCGACGAGTTCCTCGACAAGATCAGCAAAGGCCTCGCCGAACCGGTGATCGGGATCGAGCTGCTGAAGAAGATCCTCAGCGACGAGATCCGCGTCCGTACGCAAGCGAACGCGATGCAGGGGAAGCTCTTCAGCGACAAGCTGCACGACGTGCTCGCCCGCTACGAGGCCCGCCAGATCGTCGGTACTGCGGTGATCGAGAAGCTGGTCGAGCTCGCCAAAGAGATGCGCGAGGCCCGGCGCCGGAACGAGCAGCTCGGCCTCTCGACCTGAGGAAGTCGCCTTCTACGACGCGCTCGCGGGTCGGGCAGACGACTGGCAGGCCGACCCTGAGCTAGCCGAGCTCGCACGCACGCTCGTCCGCTCGATCAAGGCCGACCTGACGATCGACTGGGCCGACCAGGAGGCGACCGAGGCCGCCATCCGCGTCAAGGTCAAACGGATCCTCCGCAGCCACAAGTACAAGACCAACCGCAACAGCGCGGGCGGCGCGCGTGCGCCTCGACCGCGTCACCGACCTGATCCTCGACCAGGCCCGCGTCCTCTACCGCTACTGGCCCGAGGTCTTCCGCAGCGAACTGCCCCTCTAGCGACCAGCGTCTGCGCCTCGGCGCGGTCGGCCGGGGCGACGGCGCTGGCCTCGGCTTCCTCGGCCATCCGTGGGACCCGGAACATTCCGCCGGAGAGCTGCTCGTGCCTTGTGCAGCCATGCGACGACCGCCTCCCGCTCTCGCACGAGCGGCCAGCGCCTTCGCCGTCGTCCCGATCGAGGGGCGACCCAGAGGCCACGATAGGGTTGAAGCGCTCTTGCCTGCCTCCCGTCGTAGCGGCCGCGCCACTCGCTCGTTCGCGCAGCGTATCCCGGCTCGGCATACCCGCTAGCCTGCGCTCATGGCTGACCCGCGGCGCAAGAACGAGAACCGAGACGACGCGTGCGCAGCGGGCGAGCAGCTCGCCGCCCAGGTCAGACGGAGCGAGCTCGGCCTCGATCCGTCTGCCGCGGACGCTGCGAAGTCACGCGGCCTCACAGGTTACGACCAGTTCCTCGGCGAAGGCGAAGATCTCGGGCGGTTCGGCTCTCGCGCCTTCGCTCCCTGGGCCGCAGAAGAGGCGGACGATCCTCCGCTCTAGCTTCGCGACCGGCGACTCACAGGTCACGCTCCGAATCTCGCCATGAACGCAGAAGGCCGCCCCACAGCGGCCCCCTGCTAGACGCGTCTTCGGTGCAGCGTGGTGGTGGTGCGTCGAGAACGCTAACAGCCTCGGAGGACGAGGACAGCCGCCCCCTGGTCAAGCGCCATGTTCTCCGGCAGCGTCGCCTTCCGGCCTGGGGTTTGAGCCCGCGCCGTTTGGAGGGCTCAGTCGTCTCCTTCTGTCCAGGCGCTGAGTTCGGCTTCCCAGCGGTGTTTTGCGAGGAGCGCGACGGCCTGCTCTTTGTCGGTCACCTCACAGGTTTCGCGGCGGGCACCTTTGGCCCAGGTGACCTCGCCAACGAACCAGCCGCCGTCGCTTTCTGAGTAGAGGAGCTCGAAGGCGAGCGGCGGGAAGCGCTGCGCGAGGGTGTCGACGAGCGCGATCGGCGGACGCCAAGCGGTCCAGAACGAGAGGCTCCAGGTGCCCTCGCTTCCGTCGTCGAGCACGTTGAGGCTGTCCCAGTAGATGTCCGAGCTGGTGCCCCAGCTCTCTTGGCGCCAGTCGTTGGCATCCCACTCGAACAGCTTCTCGATGTCCTCTTCATGCGGGAGCCGGGAGATCATCAGACTAAGGGTTGGGCTGCCTCTTTGGAGCTCGTCGGCGGCTGCTCGGTCAACGTCGTAGAGGCAGAGGTACCCGTCGAAGAGCTCGCGGGCTTCGTCCGCGTGCACGGGTCCGTCGAGGAACTTCGGCGGCGTGGGCCGGATCGCTTCGAACGAGAACGGCAGGGGCCGCCGCTCGTGGTCGATGCCGGTCGCCGCGTCCATCAGCCGCCGCAGATCCTCGT
Organism: uncultured Actinomycetes bacterium; assembly: GCA_963746895.1. Classification (GTDB taxonomy): domain Bacteria; phylum Actinomycetota; class Thermoleophilia; order Gaiellales; family Gaiellaceae; genus Palsa-739. The sequence goes on from CAVVDI010000007.1 coordinate 102,780, forward strand.
CGGCGCCGGTGACGGTGAGCCGGTTCGCGCACCAGTTCGGCATCTCCCGAGTGTCGTCCACTACGGCCGCATGGTTGAGCGTGGTTTCCCGCAGGCGCAGGCCGTCACTGAGACCGACGACCCGCGCCGGTGACCCGTGAGGAACATTCGGCGACCGGACGACGGGCTTTCGGCGGCTCGCACGCCTGAGCCGTCGCGCTACCTGTCTTCAGGCCCTATGCGCCCACCGTCGCAGTGCGACGGCAGCCACCCACCACTCTCACGACGTCCCGGTGCGCTCGGTCGACTACCTCGGAAGGGTGAACTTCGCTCGGACTACGCGGAAACTGCCTGTCGCGGACCGGATTGACCCTCTAGTAAGAGCGATGAATGGCGCAGCCCGCAGGGAGATGATCGAGGAGTCCGACCTCGCATACGCACGGGTCGGAAACGCTCACGCGGAGATCATGCGCCGCCGTCACCCCGGCGCGGTCATCGTCAAGACAAACCGGAAGCTCTCGGCTGGCATGGCCGTCGCAGACCGTAGGGCGGCCTAGACCGCGACCGGAACAGCCGGAACCTCATACCCGCCGTGAAAGCGAACGCTGATCCTCTGCTCCAGCGGCTGCGAGCGCGGCCCGAGCCGGATCGCCTTGCGTACGCGGACCTCCTCGAACGCTGCCTGGAAGATGCGACGCAGCTCAACGGGGGTGTAGTCGTCGAGCATCTCCAGCACGTCGCTCCCGCCGAGACTCTCCGCGTCGGTCGCTCGTTGTTCGCGCTCGTAGGCGGCTTTGCGGGCGTTCATCAACGCCTTTGCCTGCGCGAGACCCTCCTGCCAGAGCTTGTTGTCGTCGATCGCCTTCTTGGTCGCGGGCATGGCGTAGTCGCGGTAGTCGGCCGCTGCGTCCTCGAACGCCGCTTTCGCTTCGACGAGTCGTTCCTGCGCGGCGACGGCTTCCGCGCCTGGCGTTTCCCGGCGCGCCATCAGCCACTCTCGGAAACGCTCCTTCAGATACGTGTCGAGCTCGATGCCGCGGATTGCTGGGCGCGCAGCGCACATGCCACTCGATGAGCGGCCAGGGCAGTACAGGATCGGAACGCGAAGGCCGAGCTTCTTCCCGGCGTTGATCGTCGTCGCACCGATCACGAGCATGCGCCCGCAGCTCTCGCAGCTCGCTACACCTCGCGACGCGACCTGGTTGGCAGTGCGGCCGTCGCGGATAGCGGCAGGACGAGCGTCCCCGTTTGCGGCACCCCACAGCTCCTTCGACACGAGCGCCGGGCAAAAGTCGTCGATCTCAACCTGGAAGGTGGGCTGCTTGACGCGGCCACGCCGTTCCGTCGGCTTGCCCTTGTAGACGAGCGTGCCCTTGTAGACCGGGTTGGTGACGATCTCGCGGATCGAGTTCGGCGTCCAGTACGGGCGCACCTCGGTCTTCTGGAGTTGGGTGGTGATCTCGGTCCACAGACCGGAGACCTTCGCGTCGCGGCGACCGGCCTCCCACGCCGACCGCTCGACTCCCTTCTCCTCCAGTCGCTTGTCGATGAGCTTGTCGACCTGACGGCGTACCGGCAGCGAGAGCGTGTTCCGCTGGTAGGCGACCTGTGCGGCCCGCGGCGTCCAGTCCGGCCGCCATTCGCTCGCGTTCATAGCGTCGCAGATCGTGATCCAGGAGTCACCGGCGGCGCGGCGCGTGAAGATCTCGACGACTGCGGGCTTGAGCGGGCCGACGATCAGCCGTCCGTGCTCGCGGTTGTAGCCCTGCGGTGGCCAGGCAGAGATGTAGATGCCCCGCTCGTGCGCATGCTCGATTGCGGTCTTCCAGCTCCGCGCGATCTGGGCAAGCTGGAGAGCCGCGTTCGCGAGGAGGTTCGTGAACATCCATTTCCCTTCGGGCGTCGAGACGTCGCAGTTTTCGTACACCGAGATGAAGCGCGCCCCAACGTCTACGAGCTCTTCGGCGGCCTCGACCCCGGAGGCGACGTCGCGGCTGAACCGATCGACCCGGACGACCATTGTCCCTTTGCTGCTGCCGTCGAGGATGTGGCGGCGCACCTCCAGCCATCCGTCGCGCTGCTCGTTCGCGCCGGACTCGTCGAGCTCGACGTAGATGCGCCGCAGGTAGTAGCCCGACGGCACTGAGCGGTGAAACGACGCGATCTGCTCGTCGATCGAGATCGCCCTGTCGCCGACCCGGCCGCCTACGCGGCTCTGGCGCGCGTACGCGTCCAGTGGGAGATCGCCGCGCTGCTTCGGTTTGCCCTCGTAGGTGACCTCGAAGGGCACGGTCAGCGGCCTATTCCGAGCCGAGCTAGGCTGCCTGCAACCCGCATGGCTGCCACCATATCACTGTGCTAGTGAAACACCGACACCTAGACGGCTACCGGATCGAGCTGATCGAGCGCTCGGGAGCGTAGCCCCGCCGTTTCTCGTGGAACGCGGCGCGGCCCGGGGAGCGCTCAGGCCTCGTCCGGCGGCTCGCCCGCGACCACCGCGGTGGGCGTCGCCGGTGTCCTTCGGCGCGCCAGGAGGATCGCGCCTGCGACGAGCGCCGCGAAGCCGGCCGGCTGGAGCACGCCCTTGACGCCGTGCGGGAGCTGCTCGTCGAAGAGCACGAAGCCGGCCGCGATCGGGACTGCGTTCGTCGCCAGCACGGCGAGCCCGGCGCCGGTGAGCGCATCTCCGTGCTGGAAGGCCGACTGCAGCAGCCCGGTGCCGACCACGTAGGCCGCGAGCAGAGGCAGCGCCGCGACGATCCAGAGGTGGCCGGAGACGACGAGCTTCGAGCAGATGTCGCCGGCCGCGAAGAGCAGCCCGGAGGCGAGGCCCAGTGCGGGTGCTCGTGCCATGCTCAGCCGCGAGCTCGCGAGCAGGGCGGCGCCGGCGAACGTCGCCGCGAGCCAGACGGCGACGGTTGCGGGCGCCGGCAGCAGGTCCCTCTGCGTCGTGTCGACGAGGGAGAGGGAGACGAGCAGGAGCCCCGTGAAGCCGGCGAGCACGGCCAGCTGCTCGCCGCGGGCGAGGCGGCCCGGGTGGCCGCGCGCGGTGGCGAAGGCGAGGACGGCGATCCCCGAGGCGCCGACGCCCTGAACGAGCGAGAGCGGCGCCAGCCGCAGCGCCGCCAGGTAGAAGAGCCAGCCGGCCGTCTCCACGCCGAGGCCGAGCAGCCAGTCGCCGCTCCGCGCCAGGAGCAGGACGAACTCCAGCGGCCGCCGCAGCGAGAAGCGCGGCATCTCCGCGACGGCGTCGTGCTGGCGCGAGTACGCCCAGCTGACGGCGACTGCCGACACGAACGAGAGGCACAGGCCGGCAGCTGTCGCCACGGGTACCCGCAGGATCCCGCATCGCACCCGCCCTGGGTCGGGAGAACCCGCAGGTATCGTCGCGACGATGGCGCCGCTCTCGATCCTCGACCTGGCGCCGGTCGTCGAGGGGTCGACGGTGAGCGAGGCCCTGGCGAACTCCGGCGACCTGGCCCGGCACGCCGAGCGCTGGGGCTACCGGCGCTTCTGGCTCGCCGAGCACCACAACGCATCCGGGATCGCGAGCGCCGCGACCTCTGTCGTGATCGCGCACGTCGCCGCCGCCACGAAGACGATCCGGGTCGGCGCGGGCGGGATCATGCTCCCGAACCACGCGCCGCTCGTGATCGCCGAGCAGTTCGGGACGCTCGAGGCGCTCCACCCCGGCCGGATCGACCTCGGGCTCGGCCGGGCGCCCGGCACCGACCAGCTGACCCTGCTCGCGCTGCGCCGCACTGCGTCGAGCGCCGACACCTTCCCGCAGGACGTGCTCGAGCTGCAGGCGCTGCTCCGCGACCCGGACCCCGGGCAGATGGTGCACGCGATTCCGGGCGAGGGCTCGCGCGTGCCGCTCTGGATCCTCGGCTCGAGCCTCTACGGCGCGCAGCTCGCGGCGGCGCTCGGACTGCCCTACGCCTTCGCGTCGCACTTCGCGCCCGCCGCGCTGCTGCCGGCGCTCGCGACCTACCGCGAGGGGTTCCGGCCGTCGGCCCAGCTCGACCGCCCCTACGCGATGGTCGCCGCCAACGTCGTCGTGGCCGACGACGACGCTGCTGCACGGCGGCTGTTCACCTCGCTGCAGCAGGCGTTCGCGAACGTCTTCCGCGGTCGCCGCGGCCCGCTGCCGCCGCCGGTCGACGACATCGAGGCGTTCTGGTCGGCGGAAGAGAAGGCGAACGTGGAGAACATGCTGCAGCGCTCCTTCGTCGGCTCGCCCGCCACCGTCGCCGACGGCATCCGCGCCTTCCTCGACGAGACCCAGGCGGACGAGCTGATCTTCGCGTGCGGCGTCCACGACCACGCTGCGCGGCTGCGCTCCTACGAGCTCCTCGCCGCGGAGGCCGCCGTGTAGCCGCGTGGGGAGAGCCGGGCGCCGGCGGCGATGTCGCTCGCCCGCCGGCCCGGATCGCTTCCCCTGCGCTCCAGGCCGCCCGTCGCACGCTCGCCGCAGACCAGCCACAATGCGGCAATGGAACCCGGGGGGGTTGCCGACACCGAGCGCCTGCGGCGTCTCCAGGCACTGACCGACGCCGCGCTCGCGCACCTCCAGCTCGACGACCTGCTCGAGGCGCTGCTGCTGCGGACGCGCGAGATCCTCGAGGTCGACACGGTCGCCATCCTCCTGCTCGACGAGACGACGAACGAGCTCGTGGCCCGCGCGGCGGTCGGGATCGAGGAGGAGGTCGAGGCGGACGTACGGATCCCGCTCGGGCGGGGCTTCGCAGGGCGCGTCGCCGCCGAGCGGCGCCCCGTGATCGTCGACGACGTCGATCGGGCCGACGTCCTCAACCCGCTGCTGCACGAGAAGGGGATCAGGTCGATGGTCGGGGTGCCGCTGGTCGTCGGGTCGCACGTCCTCGGTGTGCTGCACGTGGGCTCGCTCGTCCAGCGCAGCTTCCGTCCCGACGAGGTGGAGCTGCTGCAGCTCGCGGGCGACCGCGCCGCCATCGCGATCGAGCACGCGCGGCTCTTCGAGGCCGAGCGCAACGCGCGCCTGCGCATCGAGAACGTGCAGGCGCTGACCGACGCGACCCTCGTCCATCTCGACCTCGCCGAGCTGCTCGATGTCCTGCTGCCGCGGATCCGCACCATCCTCGCCACCGACACGTGCGCGGTGCTGCTGCTCGACGAGGAGCGCGCGGAGTTGCTGGCGCGCGCCGCGGTCGGGATCGAGGAGGAGGTCGAGCAGGGAGTCCGCGTCCCGGTCGGGCGCGGCTTCGCCGGCCGGATCGTCGCCGAGGAGCGGCCCGTCGTCCTCGACGACCTCGAGCACGCCGACGTCGTCAACCCGCTCCTGCGGGAGAAAGGGCTCAGGTCGATGCTCGGCGTGCCGCTGCTCGTCGCCGGCCGCCCGATCGGCGTCCTCCACGTCGGCTCGCTGACGCAGCGCCGGTTCACGCCCGCCGACACCGAGCTGCTGCAGTTCGTCGCCGAGCGGGTGGCCCTCGCGATCGCACGTGCGCGCCTGCACGAGGAGACCCTGCGGCTCGACGAGCTGAAGCTGAACTTCGTCGCCCTCGCCTCGCACGAGCTGCGCACGCCGGCGACGTCGGTCTACGGCGTGCTCGCGACGCTCGTCGGGCGGGGCGACGAACTCTCGCCCGAACGGCGCGCCGAGCTGCTGCAGGTCGGCTACGAGCAGGCCGACCGCCTGCGGCGGCTGCTCGAGGAGCTCCTCGACCTCTCGCGACTCGACGGGGGCGCGATCTCGGTCGACCCGGTGCCGCTCGGCCTGCGCACCACGCTGCAGGAGATCGCCGCCGGCGCCGTCGCCGACCCGTCCGAGGTCCGTCTCGACATCCCGCCCGACCTGGTCGCGGTCGCCGACAGAACGATCATCGAGCGCGTCGTCACCAACCTGCTCGTGAACGCCGCCCGCTACGGCACCGCGCCGATCGTCCTGGCGGCCGAGCAGCGCGACCGGCAGCTGCGCATCTCGGTCGAGGACTCCGGCACCGGGGTCCCGGCGGAGCTGCTGCCGCGGCTCTTCGAGCGCTTCGCCCGCGGCGACGGCGCGTCGGGCAGCGGTCTCGGTCTCGCGATCGCTCGCGCGTACGCACGCGCACACGGGGGCGACCTCGTCTACGAGCGCGGCGGCCGCGGCGCCCGCTTCGAGCTCGTCGTCCCGCTGCAGCCGCTCAGCAGACCGGGGTGACGCGTCCGGTCTCGACGTCGTAGACGAAGCCGCCGACCTCGACCCGGTCGAGGTACGGCGAGGAGCGCACGCGCTGGACGTCCTCCCGCAGCACTGGCTCCTGCTCCTGCGCCGTCGCCAGGAAGAGGCTGCGCGTGTCCGGGCCGCCCGCCTCGCGCACGGCGGCGTGGATCTCGTCCTCGCGGCCGGCCATGCGGCAGTCGGTGTGCGCGATCACCATCACGCGCGCGACTCCGAGCAGGTGCGAGGCGAGCACGAGCGCATCGAGGACGTCGCGGGTGACGCGCGCGCCGGGGGTGCGGAGGATCTTCGCGTCTCCCGGAACGAGGCCGAGCATCGAGAGGGGCTCGATCCGCGAGTCGATGCACGTGACCACGGCGAGCCGTCTCGCCGCGGTGCCGCTCAGCCCGGCGAGCGCATAGCCGGCCGCGTAGGTCTCGTTCGCCGTCAGAACGTCGGCGAAAGCTCCCTCCCTTGCCACCGCGCCATCGTACGGAAGCGGGCTCGGCGCCGTCCCCGCTACCAGGCGCGCCAGGACTCGCGCGCGAGGAAGAGCCCGTGCCCGGCCGCGGTGCGGCAGGTGAGGCCCGTGCGGGCCGACGAGCAGGTGAAGCCGCCGCGGCGCCAGGTGGCGCCGTAGGCGAGCGTGCGGTAGACCGGTCGCTGCGTGCCAGGGCTGTGGAGGATGCCGCCCGAGCACGTGACGCGCGCCGCCGTCGAGCGCCCGAGCTCGAAGCCGTGCCAGTCGACGCTTGCGACGCGCAGGCAGCGGCTCTGGAGCCGCGCCGCGTAGCTCGAGGCGGCGACGGTGCAGTGGAGCACGGGCGCAGGACCGGGGAGGGGGAGGCACTCGATGTTCCCGCTCGGCGTCCGGATCCCTCGGAGCGGCGCCCCGGCGGCGGCGGTCGCCGGGAGGACGAGGCAGACGAGCACGGCGACGGCGAGGCGGGTGATGGGTCGACGCTACTCCGCGCAGCGGTGGAAGGGAACGACGCGCCGGACTGCGATCAGCCGCCGGCGAGCGCCTTCTGCAGCGCGGCGAGCGTCTTCGGGCCGACGATGCCGTCGGCGGTCAGGCCCTGCGCGGTCTGGAAGTCGGTGACCGCCTTCTTCGTCGTCGGGCCGTAGGACCCGTCGGCCTTGCCGGGCGCGTAGCCGAGCGCGGTGAGCGCCCGCTGGAGCTTCTTCACCTCGGCGCCGCTGGCGCCGGGCTTCAGCGTCGTCGCCGGCGCCTGCGCCGTCGCCGGAGTCGTCACCGGGGTGGTCGGCGTCGTCGGGGTGACCGCCGGCGGGTTCGTGCTCGGAACGGTCACCGGCGGCGTCGTCTGCTTCGAGCCGCTGCTGAAGACGCCCGCGGCCGCGAGGATGGCGAGCAGGAGGACGATCGCGGAGCCGACGACGATCGCGGCCTGCGTCTGGGTGACGGTGCGCCCGCCGATGACGAGCGGCTCGCGCTGCGTCCGGGGCCCGCTGCGCTCGGTCGAGCTCTGGGCGACCCAGGGGTCGTCCGCCGGCTCGCCCTCCGCCGGACGCCGCTGCCCCCGCCTGCGTCGCTGCTGGGGCGGTTCGGGTTCGTCGAACCAGTCTTCGTACTCGCCGCCGTTGCCTTGGTCGGCCATGGGGGGACCGTATCGCGTCCGGCGGGCGGACGGTAGGTGGGCCGTTCAGCCGATCTCGACCGCGAGCGTGTCACGCCGCGCGCGTACTGCCGCCCGCAGCCTCGAAGATCGGCAGCGCTACGGATCGATCACGTGCTCCGGATCGGGGCCGTCGCCCCGGCTGTAGTCGCCGAACGGGCCGTCGCGCTCGGAGACGGCGGCGCGGACTCCCTCCCGCTCGGCGAGCTCGACGAAGCGGCGCGCGTCGGGCGTGTTGCGCATCAGCCCGTCGAGGATCGGGCCAAGGGTCTGCGTCGAGGCGAGCCCCATGTTCTCGTACGCCTGGTTGACGACGAGCTTCATCGCCGCGAGCTGCGAGGACGGGATCGCGGCCAGCTGCTCCGCGGCCGCGCGCACCTCGTCCTCGAGCCGCCCGAAGGGCACGGCCCGGTTGATCAGGCCCACCTCCGCCGCCTCGACCCCCGTGAGCGGCCTGCCCGTCAGCGCGTACTCCTTCGCCCGCGTCAGGCCGAGCCGGTAGAGCCACATCCCGGTCAGATAGGCGCCCCAGAGGCGCGAGTAGGGCGTGCCGATCCGCGCGTCCTCGCTCGCGATCACGAGGTCGGCGCAGAGCGCGAGGTCGCTGCCGCCGCCCACGCACCAGCCGTGCACCTGGGCGATCACGGGCTTCGGCGCCCGCCAGAGGCTCATGAACTTCGGCACCGGACCGTGCGTCGGCGAGGTCGCGAAGGCGAAGTCCTTGCCGGGATCCCACTCGCCCCCGGTCGTGATCCGCTCGTCCCAGTGGTGGAAGCCGGCGCCGAAGTCGAAGCCGGCGCAGAAGGAGCGGCCGGCGCCGCGCAGCACGATCACCTTGACCGCCTCGTCGGCGACGGCCGCGTCGACCGCCGCCTCGAGCTCGTCGGGCATCGGCGGCACGATCGTGTTCAGCGAGTCGGGCCGGTTGAGCGTGATCGTCGCGACCGGGCCGTGCGTTCGGTAGAGCAGCGTCTCCTCTGGCATGTCGCCTCCTCGTCGGGGCCGGCACGCCTCTTCTACACCGTCTGCGGGAGCCCGGTCGGACGGCGACGGTCGCGGTCGCGGCTGACGAACGTCTCACGCCCGGGGTAAACCCGGACGACAGCGCCGGTCCGTGCCGGGAAGGGGGCTAGCGTACGGTCGTGGCGCTCGTCGTCCAGAAGTACGGGGGCAGCTCGGTCGACGGGCCGGCGCGGATCCGCCGCGTCGCAGAGCGCGTGGTTGCGGCGGCCGCCGCGAGCGAGGTCTGCGTCGTCGTCTCGGCCATGGGCAAGACGACCGACGAGCTGATCGGGCTGGCGGGGCAGGTCTCGCCGCTGCCGCACCCGCGCGAGCTGGACATGCTCCTCACCGCCGGCGAGCGGATCTCGATCGCGCTGCTGGCGATGGCGATCCACGACCTCGGCCGCGAGGCGGTCTCGCTCACCGGCTCGCAGGCGGGCATCGTCACCGACACGCGCCACGGCAAGGCGAAGATCCTCGAGCTGCGCACGGAGCGGCTGCGGGAGGCGCTCGACGCGGGCCGGATCGCGATCGTCGCGGGCTTCCAGGGCGTCTCGACCGACCGCGACGTGACGACCCTGGGGCGCGGCGGCTCCGACACGACGGCGGTCGCGCTCGCCGCCGCGCTCGAGGCGAGCGCCTGCGAGATCTTCACCGACGTCGAGGGCGTCTTCACGGCCGACCCGCGGATCGTCCCCGACGCGCGCAAGCTGGCGTCCGTCTCGTACGAGGAGATGCTCGAGCTCGCGGCGTCCGGCGCCAAGGTCCTGGCGCTGCGTTCGGTCGAGTACGCTCGCAACCACGGCGTGCGCATCCATGTCCGCTCCTCGTTCGCGGACGGCGAGGGCACGTGGGTCGTGAAGGAGGAGGAGATGCTGGAGCAGGCGATCGTCTCGGGAATCGCGAGCGACACCGGCGACGCGAAGGTGACGATGCTCGCCGTGCCAGACCGGCCGGGGGTCGCGGGCCGCGTGTTCCGGCCGCTCGCCGACGCCGGGATCCACGTCGACATGATCGTCCAGAACGTCTCCGCGGCCGGGCACACCGACATCTCGTTCACGCTCCCGAAGGCCGACCTGGCGCAGGCCGAGCCGGTGCTCGACGGGCTCGCGAAGCAGGTCGAGGCGAGCGGCTTCGCCGTCGACCCGGAGATCGGCAAGGTCACGGTCGTCGGCGCCGGCATGCGCAGCCACCCCGGCGTGGCCGCGGCGATGTTCGAGTCGCTCGCCGACGCGGGGATCAACATCGAGATCATCTCGACCTCGCCGATCCGCATCTCCTGCGTCGTCCGCGCGGACGAGCTGGAGCGGGCGGTGCAGGTCCTCCACGAGCGCTTCCGGCTCGCGGACGACGTCGTCCTCCAGGGCGACGCCGCGGCAGGCCCATAGCCCCGGCGGCCGCGGTGCTCGGCCGGCTCGCGCTGCTCTACGGCGCGAGCTGCGGCCGGAAGCCGTCGATGCGCACCGGCAGCAGCCGGTAGCCGCGGACGCCGTCGGCGCCGAGGCGCACCTGCAGGATCCCGCTGCGCGCGGCCTCTCCCGACGAGGGGAAGACGAAGTTGCCGAGCGTCCAGGCGACCAGCGTCCGCTTCCCCGGGCGGTCGACCGGGCCGAGCACGTGCGGGTGCGCGCCGAGCACGACCTGCGCGCCGGCGTCGAGGCAGGCGGCGGCGAGTCGGCGCTGGCCCGCGTCCGGCTGCGGCTGCAGCTCGGTTCCCCAGTGGAAGAAGCAGACGACGACGTCGGCCCTCCGCCGCGCGGCCCGCACGTCGGCGGCGATCGTGACCGGGTCGGCGCGGGCGGTTCCGGGCGTCCAGGCGGTGGCGGGGAAGCCGAGCGGGTTGACGTCCGAATAGCCGAGCAGCGCGACCTTCAGCCCGCCCGCCTCGACGAGGGCGGGCCGACGCGCGGCGTCGACGTTCGCGCCGGCGCCGATCGTCCGGATCCCGGCGGCGCGCACGTAGCGGATCGTGTCCAGCAGCGCCTCGGAGCCGTAGTCGACCGAGTGGTTGTTCGCGAGCGTGAGCACGTCGAAGCCGGCGAGCGCGCCCATCGCGGGCAGCGCCTGCGGCGGGCCGCGGAAGGAATACTGCTTGCCGGCCGACGCGACGCCGCGCATGCTGACCGAGGTCTCGAGGTTGCCGACGGTGACGTCGGCCGCACGCAGCGTCTTCGCGACGCCCGTCCACGGGTAGGCGCCGCCGTGTACGGCCACGGCCGGGCCGACCTGCTCGCCGAACGTGACGTCGCCGACGGCGTCGAGCACGAGCGGGCGGACGAGCAGCGAGCCGGCGGCGGTCGCCCCTCCTCCCGAGAGGACGCGCAGCCGGTAGCGGCCGGCGGCCGGGGCCCGGAAGCGGAGCAGGAAGCGGCCTCGCGGCCCGCTCGTCGCGACGGCGAGCGTGCGGCCGGTCCGGGTCTGCAGGCGGACACGCTTCGAGGCGGGGGCGAAGCCGCCGACGCGGACGCGGGCGCCGGGCGCGACCCAGGTGGGCAGTGCCGTCTCGAGCCGCGGCAGGGCGTGCCTCGCCGTGGTCCGCGGCGGCCCGGGGGCGGCGCTCCGCGTGTCGCGCAGCGCGAGCGCCGCCGCGCCGAGCGCACCCGCCAGGAGCATGAGCACGAGGGCCGTGACGGCGAGGCGCATGCCGCCGGGGTTCGCCCTCGCCGGGGCTCATCCTTGCCGGACGAGCCTCCCGTCCGCGAGCTCGAGCACCTCGTCGAAGCGCTCGAGGCGCAGCGGGGAGTGGGTGATCAGCAGGATCCCGACGTCGTCCGAGACGGCCAGCAGGTCGTCGAGCACCGCCGCCGCGGTCGCCTCGTCGAGGTGTGCCGTCGGCTCGTCGAGGATCAGGATCCGCGCGCCCGAGAGCAGCGCCCTGGCGAGCGCGATCCGCTGCCGCTGGCCGCCCGAGACGAGCCCGCCGCCGTCGCCGACGTCCGTGCCGAGCCCGTCGGGGAGCGAGTCGAGCCATTCGCCCGCGCCGGCGCGACGCAGAGCGTCCGCGATCTCGTCGTCGCCCGCGTCCGGCCGCGCGAGGCGGACGTTCTCGCGGATCGTGGTTGCGAACAGGTGCGCGTCCTGCCCGCAGAGCACGACGACGCGGCGCACGTCGTCCTGCGCGTACTCGCGGAGGTCGTGGCCGTCGAGCGTGGCGCGGCCGCCGTCGAGGTCGCGGAAGCGGACGAGCACCTCGGCGAGCGTCGTCTTGCCGGCGCCGCTCGGCCCGGTGAGCGCGACGCGGCGCCCCGGCCGAAGCTCGAGGTCGACGCCGTCGAGCAGCCAGGGGCCGCCGGGGTGGCGGAGACGGGCGCCTTCGAGCCGGACGATCCCGTGCCCGGCCAGCGGGCGGGGCTGGGCCGGCTCGCGCACCGGCGGCTCGGTGTCGGCGAGCGCGAACAGCCGCTTCGCCGCCGCCTCGGTCCCGGCCAGGTGCTGGGCGGCGAGCGGGAGGCTGCGCACCCCCTCGAAGCTCGCCAGCGCCAGCAGCGCCAGCATCCCCAGCCAGACGCCGTTCAGCCGTCCGGCGTCGACGGCCGGGATCGCCGCGACGAGGACGGCGACGACGGCGAGCCCCGTCAGCGCGATCGCGAGGCCGTCGCCGACGCCGCCGGCGAGGGCTTCGCGGACGACGGAGCGCCGCAGCCGGCGGTCGGACTCCTCGAGCCGGGCGAGCCGCTCCTCGGCGGCGCCGTAGGCGACGAGCTCCGGCAGCCCCGCGAGCAGCTCGACGGTGCCGTCCGCGAGCTCGGCGCGCTCGTGCGGGCGGCGGCGCCCGGCGCTGCGGGCGATCCGGGCGGCGAGCAGCGGCACCGCGACGGCGCCGGCGACGAGCGCGAGCGCCAGGGCGAGCCCGGCCTGCGGGACGAGCAGCGCGGCCGTCAGTGCCGCGCCGGCACCGACCGCGAGCGCGGCGAGCGGCGGGCCGAGCACGCGGACGAGAAGGTGCTGGAGCGCGTCGACGTCGGCGACGAAGCCGCTCAGCAGCTCGCCCGGCCGCGTTCCCGGCAGCCCGCCCGGGACAAGGGGCTCGAGCCGCTCGTAGAACGAGACCCGGGCGCGGGCGAGGAAGCGGAAGGCGGCGTCGTGCGAGACGAGCCGCTCGAGGTAGCGGAGGCTCGCGCGCGCGAGCGCGAAGAAGCGGACGCCGACGATCACCATCGTCAGCGAGAGGATCTCGGGACGCAGCGCGGCGCGCGAGATCAGGTACCCGGACGAGGCCATCAGCGCCGTGCCGGCTCCGAGCGCGAGCGCGGCGAGCGCGAGGGCGAGGGCGAAGCGCCGTCGCAGCGGCCGTGCGAGCCGCAGGACGCGGAGCAGCGCGCTCACAGCGCCACCGCCTCGGCGGCCAGCGGCGCGAGCCGCCCGCCGCGCAGCTCGAGCGCGCGATCGACGACCCCGAGCACCGCGGGATCGTGAGTGGCGACGAGCACCGAGGTCGTCCGCGGCAGCGCGGCCAGGGCGTCGAGGACGCCGCGCGCAGAGGTCGCGTCGAGGTGCGCTGTCGGCTCGTCGAGGAGCAGCAGCGGCGCGCCGCGGAGGAGGCTGCGCGCGAGTGCGAGACGGCGTGTCTCGCCGGCCGAGAGCGTGACGCCGCCAGGCCCGACGCGCAGGTGGCCGCCGAGCGCGAGGCCGGCCGCCGCGAGCGCCGCCTCGACCTCGGCGTCGCTCGCGTCGGAGCGTCCGAGCCGCACCGCGTCCGCGAGCGTGCCCGCCTCGAGCAGCGGCCGCTGCGGCACCCACGCGATCCGCCGCCGCCAGCCGTCGGGCTCCGCCGCGAGGACGTCCTCGCCGCCGACGAGGATCCGGCCGCCGTCCGGGTCGAGGAAGCGGAGCAGGAGCGAGAGCAGGGTCGACTTGCCCGCGCCGCTCGGGCCGAAGACCGCGACGCGCTCGCCGGGCGCGAGCTCGAGCGAGACGCCGTCGAGCACGCGGCCGCGTCCCGGGTAGCCTGCGACGACGCCCTCCAGCCGCAGCGGCGCGACCGCCGGGTCGGGAGCCGCGCCGTCTCCGTGCGCCGCCACCGCCGGCTCGAGGTCGGCGAGCTCGAACAGCCGCCGGGCCGCCGCGATCCCGTCCGCGCTCGCGTGGAACTGGGCGGCGCCGTTCCGCCAGGGCAGGAACAGCTCGGGCGCGAGCACGAGGACGGCGAGCGCCGGGTCGAGCGAGATGCCGCCGTTCGCCAGCCGGATCCCGATCTCCACCGCGACGAGCGCCGTCCCGAGCGAGGCCGCCAGCTCGAGCACGAACGCCGAGAGGAACGCCACCCGCAGGGTCGCCAGCGTCTCGCGCCGGAAGTCGTCGGTGCGCTCCGCGATCGCCGCCGCCTGGGCAGGCCCGCGCCGGTAGGCGCGCAGCGTCGGCAGCCCGCGCACCACGTCGAGGAAGTGCGCCGAGAGGAGCGCGAGCGTTCGCCGCCGCCTCTCCGTCGCGTGCTCGGTGCTGCGCCCGATCAGGATCCCGAAGATCGGGATCGTCGGCAGCGCGACCGCGAGCACGAGCGCCGAGGTGAGGTCGTGCCAGCCGATCCAGACGAGCAGCGCCGGAGGCACGACCGCGCCGAGCACGAGCTGGGGCAGGAACTTCGCGAAGTAGGGCTCGAGCGCCTCGGCGCCGTCGACCGCGGCAGCCGCGACCTCGCCGGCGCGGAGCTCGCCGAGGCCGCCCGGACGCGCCGCGACCAGGTGCGCGAGCACCCGCCGGCGCAGCGCGGCCACCGTTCCCGCCGCCGCGAGCGAGCCGCCCGTCTCGAAGGCCCACCCGAGCACGCCGCGCACGACCGAGACCGCGGCGAGCGCGACGAGCGGCAGCGCCAGGTCGCCGAGGCCGCGGCGGGAGAGGAACGCCTCCGCGACGACGTGCCCGAGCAGCGCCGCCTGGGCGACGATCGCGACCGCGCTCGCCACCGCGAGGCCGACGCAGGCGATCAGGAAGCGGCGGGCCGGCGGCGCCTCGCGGAGGAGCCGCGGATCGAGCGGGCGCATCGGGCGCCGCTAGGCTCCGGCCTGCGGCTTCCCGCGGCCGAGGGGCGAGCGCTCCAGCATC
>CAVVDI010000008.1:0-228430 GCA_963746895.1 uncultured Actinomycetes bacterium
AGCCGGTCGCGCTCGGCCCGGGCGAGCGCGAGCTCGGCCTCGGCCTCGTCCTCGCGCCGGGCCGCGGCGGCGAGCGCCGCCTCCAGCTCACGCTCGCGCTCCGCCAGCCGCCGCTCCCGTTCGGCGAGCATCCTCTCGTCGTCGCGGCCCGGCGGCGCTTCGGCCGGCTGCGTGTGCTCGAGCCGGCGCGCAAGCTCGCGGCGCATCTCGTTCAGCTCGCGCTCGCGCGCGACGACGATCTCGGCCCGCTCGCGGAGCTGGCGCTTCAGCTCGTCGAGGGCTGCGAGCTGCTGTTCCTGCCGCGCCCGCGGCTGGTCGTCGTGCGTGCCCATGGAGGAAGTGTCGCCCGCGAACGCGGACGTCGCAACAGCGACTGCAGCAGCGGCGATTTCGCGTGCGGCACGAGCAGCCCCGGAGCGCGACCCGAGGCTCGAAATTGGGAGCCTTCACCTCGTGAAGGATCGGCGGGTCGGCCGACGCGGTGCCGGCAAGCGCGCCGACGGCGAGAACAGCCGTCCCAGCAGCACGTCAGGCAGTTACATCTTTCCCGCAGGGTCGTTCTGTGACTTCGCCCTTCAGATGGAGTTCGCGGGAACGGACACCTTCACCATCTCGAGCGATGGTCATGAGCAGGTCCTCGAGAGGCTTCAGGTAACGGACACGAACCTCGATACCGGCATGTCGGTGTACGAATCTGAGTCCTACCACTTCACCTTCAACTACCTCGACGGCAGCTTCAAGGAGGTCGGGGTCTTCCTCAAGCTCCGGGACGCGACCGGCAAGCTCGTGGTCCTCGATGCGGGTGCGGTCGTCGTCGACTCGAACTCCAACGTGGTCAAGTTCACGCCCAACACGGGCTCGGACCTGGCGCGAGAGCTCTGCCCCGCGCTCGGGGGCAGCGCCGCCTAGCGTTGCCCGGCAAGCGACGGATTGAGAAGACCTGCCCAGAAGCACCATCCCGCACATGTGACCGGCGGCAGCCGCAACCAGCTGGTCGGCATCGGCGCCGAGCGGCCCAGCTCGGCCGCCACCGATTCCGTGGCCGAACGCCTCGTCGGGACGTGCGTCCAGCTGGGCCGCGTCGAACCTCTCGCGACACTCGTACGCAACTCGTCTCGATCACGGGCGGGCGAGGAAGAGCCGCTTCTCTGCTGTGAGGTGGGGGGCCCAATCGAGGCGGCCCGCGCCGGCGAAGCGCAGGTACGCGCGGAGCGCGTCGCGCATCGCGTCGACGAACCCCTCGGCGCGCCCCGGCGCGAAGCCCTTCTCCCACCAGACGTCGAGCACCTGCACGCAACCGGCCTCGCGGTCGATGCGCGGCTCGATCCGGCCCACGAGCCGGTCGCCGAAGAGGATCGGCAGCACGTACCAGCCCCAGCGGCGCCTTGCCGGCGGGAAGAAGCCCTCCCACACGTAGTCGAAGTCGAACAGGCTCGCGAGGAGGGCGGTGTCCCACAGCAGCGAGTCGAACGGACCGATGAAGGCGACGGATGGGGTCGGCTCCGGCGGGGCCTGCAGCAGCTCGATCTCCTCGGCGAGGACGAGGCGCTTGCCGCGCACACCCTCGACCTCGACGGGCACGAGCGCGCCGAGGTCGACCAGCTCCTTTCGCAGCTCGTTGCGCTCCTGCGGGTCGGCGATGCGGGCGAAGGTGCCGCCGGCGCCGCCGGGGCCGAGCAGGCCGTGGGCTCGGTACCGGGACAGGAGCTTGTGCCGGAGCTGCTCGCGCATCGGCACCTCGTGTGCGAGCAGGTCGGCCGGAAGCAGCCGTTCGAGGAGGTCGTAGTAGCGAAGGTTGCCGTCGCGCCGTGCGAGGCCGATCACGCCCGTGACGGTGTACGCCTCGAGCACGGCGCGCACGGCGTTCTCCGGCATCCCGAACCAGTCCTTCGTCAGGCTGCTCTCCCGCTCGAAGTCCGCCGAGGACAGCGGCCCCTCCGCCCGGATCCGCTCGAGCACGCGCTCGGCAGCCGCAGCGTTCTCCGCGAGGGCGGCGGCGTGGAACCGGGGCCCCTTGCGGCCCCAGCCGTGACGGAACCAGGGGAACTCGCTCGTCGGGACGAACGACAGCGCCTTGTTCGTCGCCTCGAAGATCTCTCGGCGTTCGTAGAGCTCGTCGCACCAGGCGGGCTCGTAGCCGGCGACGCGCGCGTGCAGCACGAGGTCGTGGTTACGGCCGGCGACCGCGTTCGGGTCGAACTGGATCGACCCGAACCTCCGGAAGACCTCGAGCACCCCGTCGAGGCCTCCCGTGAGAGACCGCGCGGGCGCGAGGAAGTGCCGCGCGACCAGGAAGCTACGGGCGGCCTCAGCAGTGACCTCCATCAGAGGACACTAAGGGGTCGCGTCACCCCGGGCGCTCGGGAACACGCGCGCCGAATCAGCTCCCGACCGTGACCTCGACCGATCCGGAGCCCTGTGCGAGGAGCCCCCCGAGCCCTTGCGCCCTCGCGGTGACGCGATGGACGCCCGGCCCGGTCGCTGAGCGCTCGATCGCGGTTGCGACGCAGGGCGTGGCCGCGGTCCAGTTCGACGCCGAGTCGCTCCAGTCGAGCTGGCATTGGCCGCTCCCGAGCTGCTGTCCCCGCGAGTCGTAGACCTCGGCGCGGATCGACAGGCGGTCGCCGACACGCACGCTGCTCGCCGCGGGAATCAGCGAGACCCGCAGCCTCCCGGTCGGCGGAGTCCCGCTCGTGAGGGTGGCCGTCGCCGCGTTCCCGCCGTCCTGCCGCTGTACGACCCACCAGCTGATCCCGCCCGCGACGACGAGAACACTCACGAGCGCGAGCGGCGTCTGCCTCGAACCGGGAATCGACGGGAACTTGACCGGTCCCGCTTCGATCCCGCTGCCGACGATCGCCGTCAGAACACCCACCACGCCGAGCAGGACGAGCAGACCGGCGACCTGACCCGCATCCACGCCCGCGACTCTATTCCGCGCCTCCGTACGCGCAAAGCGGGCGTCGAAGGGGAGGAGGATCCTGGTTACACAAGACCACGTGACCGCCGGGCCGCTTGACGTCGCGGGTCGGCCGCGAGCCGACTGATCGGGTTGACGCCGCGCTCGGTCGGCCGGGCTTCCGCGTTCGCAGCTCATTGGAGTCATCCCTGCGAGCGTCTTCGGGCGGGGTTGACTTTGCTGTACAAACTATGCTAGGTTTGCATCGCAAACGAAATTCAGAGGGAAGCGAGTGACGATGAGTGAGCGATTCGACACCTTCAGCCCTCCGTCCATCGAGCCCGACCCGTGGGAAACACCAGCCGAGAACGTCGTGGCGGATGAGGAAGTGCGGCTCGATCCGCGCGCGGCGGCGGCGCTGCTCGAGCAGACGAGGCGGCAGGCGGAGCGCCGGTTCGAGCTCAGCCCAGCCTGGCTCGCGCCCGTGGCGGCGGTGATGGTGCTGGTCTGGTACGGAGTGGTCTGGTTGTCGGTGCGCCATCAGCACCCGTACGACGCTCCGGCCGGTTGGGCGCGGGCGGTGGTACTGGGGACGTTGGCCGCCTGGGCCGTCCTCAACGCCGTCGTGCTGGGGCGTGCGACGAGCGGCGTTGCGGGACGCGCAGCGCGAGGGCGTTGGATCGTGGGCGTGACGTTCACCGCGATCTGGATCTGTGGTGTCTACGTCGTCATGGGGGCGCTCGACCATGCGGGCGCGAGCAGGGGGATCGTGTTCGGGATCTGGCCGGCCGCGGCCCCGCTGATCGTCGTCGGCGCGGCGGCCGCCGGGTACGAGGCCGCCCGGGGGAGGGTGGCCCGGGCGGCCTTCGCGGTGGCCCTGGTGGTGCTCGGAGCAAGCGCCTGCTTCGCCGGCCCTGCCGGCGTCTGGGGCGTGATCGCGGTCGGCTTCTGCGGCCTGCTGCTCGTCGCCACCGCCGCCCTGTTCCGGCAGCGCCGCGCGTGAGAGGACTCAGATGACCGTCGAGGAGCTCGACCCGCTGATCCACGTCCCCGCGCGGCTGCGGATCATCGCCACACTCGCTGCCCTGAAGGAGGGCGACACGCTCTCCTTCCCGCAGCTCCAGCGGATGATCGGACTGACGCAGGGGAACCTGATCACGCATCTGCGCAAGCTCGAGGACGCCGACTACATCCATATCGAAAAGACCGGCAACGGCCGCGCATCGCGCACCACCCTCACCCTCACCTCTCGCGGCCGGGCCGCCCTCGACAGCTACACCGCCGCGCTCCACGACCTGCTCGGACACCTGTGAGTCGCTCTACAGGCACTCGGACGCGCCCGTCGCGGGACGAGCGGAAGCGTCGGAACAGGCGGGTGCGGAGGGGATGCGGGGAGAGGCCGGTGAGGATGAGAGCGCGCCGTCAGCTCGCAGGCAGAGCCCCGGTAGACTGGGCGGGCGATGTCCGCGGAGGAAGTCGGTGCGGCGTTCGAGGATCATCTGAGCTATCTGCCGTTCAGCGGCTCCGTCCTTCCGCGGCTCGCCGACGAGCTGACGGGGTACACGATGACCAGGAGTGCGCTGCACTTCCCGGTCGACCGGCTGCTGCCGAAGCCGCTCGTCGAGAAGCTCATCGAGAGGCGTCTCGCAGAGCTCCGTTGACGCGATGAGGCCTCGGTCGTGGTTTCGCCGCCGGCGCGTCGGCCTCGGCTGGCGTCCGGTCAGCTGGCAGGGCTGGCTCGTCACGCTGCTCGCGACCTTCGGTGCCGTCGCGGTATTCGCGCTGCTGCGGGCGTCGCCGGAGCGGATCCCGCTCCTGATCCTGATCCTCGCCGCGTACGCGATCGTCGCGCTCGCGACGGGTGGGAGCCGGCGACTCGAGCAGGAGTCGCGGCCGGAGCTCGCCGTTGCCGACGACGACGCTGAGCTGTCTCTCGGCGGCGGCGCCGAGCAGCGGCAGGCGCTTCGCTCGCTCACCGCGCATCGCGGCGGGGGCGCGGGGGCGGGCGGGTCGGCATTGGTGGTGGAGCACCTGACGAAGCGTTTTGGCCCCCGCGTTGCGGTCGAAGACCTGTCTTTCAGCGTCGAGGCGGGTGAGGTGTTCGGGTTCCTGGGCCCGAACGGCGCCGGCAAGACGACAACCGTCCGCATGCTCGGAACCCTCATCGCGCCGAGCTCGGGGACGGCCTCGGTCGCGGGTGTGCGGCTCGGGCCTGCCAACGGAGTCGAGATCCGGAAGCGGATCACGGTGATGCCGGAGAGCGCCGGCCTCTACCTGCGCCTGACCGTGGCCGAGAACCTGGAGTTCTTCGCCGGCCTGCACGAGCTTCCGCGCCCTCGGGAACGGATCGAGCAGGCGCTCGCGGCGGTCAACCTCACAGCCCGGGCCGGCGATCCGTGCAGCAGCCTCTCGAAGGGCCTCAAGCAGCGGGTTGCCCTGGCGCGCGCGTTGCTGAGCGACCCGGCGATCGTCTTCCTCGACGAGCCGACCTCGGGTCTCGACCCGGTCGCGAGCCGGGAGGTACACGAGCTGATCGACGGGCTGCGCAACCGGGGCGTCACCGTCTTCCTCACGACGCACCGGCTCGAGGAGGCCGAACGTCTGTGCGATCGCGTCGCGATCATCAACACCCGGCTGCGCACGCTCGGACGGCCGGACGAGCTCCGCGATCGCCTCTTCAGGAAGACTCTCGTCGTCCGCACCGCAGCGCCGCTCGCCGCCCCGGAGGCTGTCTTCGGGATCGACGGCGTCGAGAGCTGGCGCCAGGACGACCGCGGCGGATACGTGCTGACGGTCGCCGACACGCGACGCGCGGCGCCCCCCGTGACGCGCGCGCTCGTCGCGGCCGGCGTCGACGTCCTCTCGATCGCGGAGGTCCGCCACTCGCTCGAGGACGTCTACCTCGAATTGATCGACGAGGACGTCGAGGCGACGCGATGAGCGGCGCGCGCGTCCACGCAGTCGTGCGGAAAGAGGTGCGTGAGTTCCGGCGCAACCGCTTCGTGGTCGGGACGATGGCGGTGCTGCCGCTTGTCTTCCTGATCACGCCGATGGTGACGCTGTTCCGCATACCCGAGTCGGCCGGCGGCGCAGTGGTCAGGAGCGCCGTCGGCTCGCTCTCGCTGCTGATGCTGATCATCCCGCTCGTGATCCCGCCGGTGATCGCCGCCTATTCGGTCATCGGGGAGCGCGTCCAGGGGACGCTCGAACCGGTGCTCGGCACGCCCGTGACCGCCTCCGAGCTACTGCTGGGGAAGGCGCTGGCGGCATTCCTGCCGGCGGTCGCGATCGCCTACACCGTCTACTTCATCGCCGCCATCAGCCTCCGCGTAGCCGCTGCGCACGTCGTCAGCAGCGTCGTCTGGCACACGCCGCAACTCCTTGCCCAGATTCTCTTCACGCCGCTGCTCGCGGCCTGGTCGATCTGGGTCGGCATCGGCATCTCCAGCCGCGCCGGCGACGTTCGAGTCGCCCAGCAGCTCGCCACGCTCGCCGGGCTGCCGCTGCTCGCTTTCACCTCGCTCATCTCGTTCCAGCTCCTCAGTCCGTCGGTCCCGCTTGCGATCGGACTGGCACTCGCGCTCCTCGCGGCCGACGTCGTCGCATGGCGCGTCGTCTCGCGTCTGTTCGACCGCGAACGGCTCATCACCGGCCGCAGCAACCGCTCGGTTCGCTAGGCCGCGGCCTCGCCGTGGCGGACTTCGACACAACAACGGCCGCATGGCCGTCGCCGTCAACTCGATCGACGGCCCGCTCGTGCTGCTCGAGAACACCGGCGAGGTCGGAAACTGGCTCGATGTCGCGCAGGCCGACGAGACGGCCTCGCGCCGTGCCCGGGGCGGCAGCCAGCGCCGCAGGCTACGTCACATCGAGCCTCTCGGAGACGTGCGGCGGTACGTGACCATGGCGACCATGTAGGCGACGATGAGGATGCCCAGGCACCAGGCGAGGGCGGTCCAGATGTCGGTGCCCACCGGTTGCCGTGTGAACAGGTCGCGGATGGCGTCGACGATTGAGGTCACGGGCTGGTGCTGGGCGAAGGCGCGCACCGGGCCGGGCATGGTGTGGGTGGGCACGAATGCCGAGCTGATGAACGGCAGGAAGATGAGCGGGTAGGAGAACGCGCTCACGCCGTCAGCGGACTTCGCGGAGAGACCGGGGATGACGGCGATCCACGTCAACATCAGGGTGAACAGGATCAGGATGCCCGCGACCGCGAGCCAGGCCAGCACTCCCGCCCCCGAGCGGAAGCCCATGAGGAGGGCGACGAGCACGACGACCGCGAGCGAGATCAGGTTGGCGACCACCGAGGTCAGCACGTGTGCCCACAGGACGGACGAGCGTGCGATCGGCATCGACTGGAATCGTTCGAAGATGCCGCTCTGCAGGTCCTGGAAGAGCCGGAATGCGGTATAGGCGACGCCCGAGGCAATCGTGATCAGCAGGATGCCGGGCAGCAGGTAGTTCACATACGACTCCGATCCTGCGTTGATCGCGCCGCCGAACACATAGACGAACAGCAGCAGCATCGCGATCGGCGTGATCGTGGTCGTCATGATCGTGTCCGGGCTGCGCGTGATGTGGCGCAGGGACCGTCCCAGCAGGACGGCGGTCTCACCGAAGAAACGCTTGCTCATCGTTGTTCCTTTACTCATCCGTGCCGACGCTGCGGCGATTGCCAGCTCTCCCGTCCTTGCCGTCGTCACCGACGATGGCGAGGAAGACGTCCTCGAGGGTCGGCTGCTTTTCGATGTATTCGACCTTGGCCGGGGGCAGCAGCTTCCTGAGTTCGCCGAGGGTCCCGTTCACGACGATCCGACCTCGGTGGAGGATCGCGATCCGGTCGGCGAGCTGTTCGGCCTCGTCCAGATACTGCGTCGTCAGCAGCACCGTCGTGCCGTGCGCGGCGAGCTCCTTGACGGCCTGCCACACCTCGATGCGCCCCCGGGGGTCGAGCCCGGTCGTCGGCTCGTCGAGGAAGATGACCGGCGGATCCCCGATCAGGCTCATCGCGATGTCGAGGCGGCGACGCATGCCGCCCGAATACGTCGACACCCTCCGCGCGGCCGCATCGCTCAGCGAGAAACGCTCGAGCAGATCGTCCGCGATCCTGCCCGGATCCTCGAGGTGGCGCAGCCGGGCGACCAGCACGAGGTTCTCCCGCCCGCTCAGGACGTCGTCGACGGCCGCGAACTGTCCCGTGAGGCTGATCGACTCCCGCACACTCGCCGGTTGCATGGCGACGTCGAAGCCGTTGACGGCGGCCGCCCCCGCGTCGGCCTCGAGCAGCGTGGACAGGATCTTCACGACCGTGGTCTTGCCGGCCCCGTTTGAGCCGAGCAGGGCGAAGATGCTGCCCCGCGCCACGTCGAAGCCCACGCTGCGCAGCACCTCCAGCTCCTTGTACGACTTGTCGAGACCCCGAACACGGATGGCTGCGTCGGTGCTCATTCCCGTTCCTCTCGCTCCGCATCCTCGATCGCCTTGGTCAGGCGAGCGCGTTCCCTGTCCGTCCAGCGCTTGCCGGTGTACGCCTGGGCGAACGTCTCGGCGAACTCGGCCGGGTCGTCACCGACGATCGTCCGCACGGGCGCGCCGTCGGCAGCGGCACGCTCCCAGAGGTCGGCGAAGTCGCCGAACATCTTGACGACGGTATCGCCGTCGGTGAAGCCCCCGGAATACATGAGATATCGCTGCAGCGCCTTCGCGGCGGTGCGATGAGGCTCGGGGAGAGCCTCGATGCGAGCCGTGTCCCGCTTGTACCGCTTCTTCTGATCGAGCGACCCGGTGAGCAATTCGATCCACCTCGCGGCCATGTCTAGCTACCTCCTTCGCGGAGCTGTTCGAGCCGTTCTGCGAGGAAGCTCCAGGTCCCCCAGAACTCTTCGAGATACGTCCCGTCCCTGAGCGTTGAGGGAATAGACCTTGCGCGGCGGCCCCTTCTCGGACGGGACCTTCTCCACGTCGACGTAGCCGCGCTGCTCGACCCTGATCAGCAGCGCGTAGACCGTGCCCTCGGCGATGTCGGAGAACCCCCGATCCCGCAGCCACGCCGTGATCTCGTAGCCGTACGCAGCCCGGCCCGACAGGATCGCGAGGACGATCCCCTCCAGCGTTCCCTTCAGCATCTCCGTCATCTGCTTGCCCACAGGCCGCTCCCTTCGACTACTCAGTGCTGATGACTACCAGTACATAGTAACACTGATTAGCTCAGTAGCAAGCTCGACGCGCCGCCTGCGTGGCTACCTGCTTGGTGCCGTTCTGTCCGTCACGTGGCAGGAGCCCCGCCACGTCAGAGGAGCCTGCGGAGTAGCGTGTCGGGCGAGATGACCCGGACGGCCATTGCGGGTTGGCGTGAGGCCATGCTCGGCGTACTCGCGAGCGCTGCGGCGGTCGCTGTGGTGAGCGGGGCGATCGAGTTGCTGAAGGGGCACATTCCGGTGCTGAGCCTGGCTGTGCTGTACCTGCTCGCGGTTCTGCCGATCGCGGTCTTCCTCGGGCTTGCCTATGGGCTCGTCGTCGCCGTCGCGAGCATGCTCGCCTTCAACTTCCTGTTTCTTCCGCCGCTGTACACGTTCACGCTTGCTGATTCGCGCAACTGGTTCGCGTTGCTCGTGTTCTTGATCACGGCGGTCGTCGTCAGCCAGCTGGCGACGCGCTCGCGGCGTCAGGCGCGCGAGTCCGCGCTCCTGGCGCGGATCGCGACCTCGTTGCTCGAGCACGGGAGTGTGAGCGACGAGTTGGAGCGAATAGCCGCGGAGGCCGCCCGGGCGTTGCAGGTGGAGGGCGCGGCGATCGAGCTGGGGCCCGCCGGTGCGAGTGATGGAAGCGCGTACCCGCTGGCGGTCGCCGAGAGGCGTGTGGGCACGATCCGACTCGCTCGTCCGCGGCGGGGTGGCGCCGGCGCGCGGAGGCGGCTGCTGCCGGCGCTCGCGTCGCTACTCGGTGTGGCGATCGACCGCGAGCGGCTCGCGGGGGAGGCCTTAGAGGCGGAGGCGCTGAGGCGGAGCGACGCGATGAAGACGGCGCTCCTGCGTGCGGTGAGTCACGACCTCCGCTCGCCGCTGATGGCGATTCTCACCTCCGCCGGTGCGCTTGCGCACGGCGAGCTGTCGCTCGATCGCGACGATCGGCGAGAGCTTGTGGAGACGATCCTCGGTGAGGCGGGCAGGCTCGACCGTCTCGTGAGCAACCTGCTCGACCTCTCCCGGCTCCAGGCCGGCGCCGCGGAGCCGGAACCCGGCGTCTGGGCGATCGACGATCTCGTGTTGCAGGCACTGGACGGGATCGAGGCGGCGGCCGGTCGGGTCGAGGTGTCGCTCCTCGAGGACGAGTCGCCGCTCGTCCGCGTCGACCAGCTGCAGGCCGAGCGCGCGCTGGCGAATCTCGTCGAGAACGCGCTCCGCTACTCGCCCGCGTCGGAGCCGGTGCGGGTGCAGGTGCGCGAGGCCGGGGCGGACGTGCTGGTGCGCGTCGTCGATCGTGGGCCCGGAATCCCGCCGGGAGACGCCGAGCGGATCTTCGAGGCCTTCCAGCGCGGTTCGCGCACGGGCGATGTTCGCGGGGCGGGGCTCGGGCTCGCGATCGCACGCGGCTTTGCCGAGGCGAACGGCGGGCGCGTCTGGGTCGAGTCGCACCAGGGCCAGGGGGCGACCTTCGTGCTGGCTCTGCCGGCCGCTCCGGCACGGGTGGAGGTGCCGGCGTGAGCGGCTCGCGCGTGCTGGTCGTCGATGACGAGCAGCAGATCCTGCGAGCGCTGCGGACGAGCCTGCGCGGTGCCGGCTACGAGGTCGAGACGGCCGAGACGGCCGAGGGAGCCTTGGCGGCGGCGGCGATGCGCCCACCGGAGGCCGTGATCCTCGACCTGGTGCTGCCGGACGGGACGGGGACGGAGGTGTGCCGCGAGTTCCGCACCTGGAGCTCGGCGCCGGTGATCGTGCTCTCGGCGGTGGGCGAGGAGCGGGAGAAGGTGGCCGCACTCGATGCGGGCGCAGACGACTACGTGACCAAGCCGGTCGGGATCGACGAGCTGCTGGCGCGGCTGCGGGCGGTGCTCCGGCGGACGGCGCCGTCGGGCGAGCCGGTGGTCGAGCTGGGAGAGCTCGTCGTCGACCTGGCGAAGAGGTCGGTGAGCGTGGCCGGGAAGCCGGTGCACCTGACGCCGCACCAGTTCGACCTGCTGCGCGTCTTCGCGCTCAACCTCGGGAAGCTGCTGACGCACCGGATGCTGCTGCAGGAAGTCTGGGGCCCGGGATACGGCGACGCGTCGAACCTCTTGCAGGTGAACGTCTCGCAGCTGCGGCGCAAGCTCGAGCCCGATCGGACGCACCCGCGCTACCTCCTGACGGAGCCGGGAGCCGGCTATCGCCTGGTCGACCCGTCAGGCGGGGCGCAGCCGGCTCTTTAGGGTTTCTTCAGGCCGGGCGTCCGAATTCTCAGGCGGCCGTCAGCGCGCCGGTCCTAGCGTGATCGTCGATGGGAGACATCGCTGCGATCGGCATCGCCGCGGCCTGCCTGCTCTCGATGTTCGCGCTCCTCTGGGCGCTGGAGCGGGTCTAGTGTCGGGCGGCGACGCGTTCGGGCTCGCGATCTCGCTCGCCGTGCTCGTCTACCTCGCCTACGCGCTCTTCCGCGGGGAGCGGCTCTAGATGGGCGCGCAGGGCTGGGGTCAGATCCTCCTCTACGCGGCCGTGCTGGTCGCGCTCTCGTACCCGCTCGGGCTCTGGATGGCGCGGGTCTACACGCGCGAGCGGAGCGACGTCGTCGAGCGCGGCTTCGTGCGTCTGCTCGGCCGCGACGCCTCCTCCGAGCAGGACTGGAAGGCGTACGCACGCTCGGTGCTCGTCTTCACGATGGCGTTCTCAGCCTTCCTCTACGCGCTGCTGCGGCTGCAGGGGCACCTGTTCCTGAATCCGGCGCACCTTCCCGGTGTGCCGTGGCAGATCGCGCTGAGCACGACCGCGAGCTTCGTCACGAACACGAACTGGCAGTACTACGGCGGCGAGACGACGATGTCGTACCTCAGCCAGATGGCCGGGCTCGCGGTGCAGAACTTCGTTTCGGCCGGCGTCGGGATGGCGGTGCTCGCGGCGGTCGTGCGCGGGATCGCGCGCCGCTCGAGCGGCGGCGGCCTCGGCAACTTCTGGCGCGACCTCTACCGCTCGATCGTCTACATCCTGCTGCCGCTCTCGCTCCTGCTCGCGGTGATCCTGCTCTCGCAAGGCGTCGTGCAGACCTTCCACGGCCCGGCGACCGCGACGACACTGCAGGGCGCCCACCAGACGATCGCGCGCGGCCCGTTCGCGTCGCAGATCGCGATCAAGCAGCTGGGGACGAACGGCGGCGGCGCCTACAACTCGAACTCCGCCGTCCCCTTCGAGAACCCGACCGGGCTGTCGAACTTTCTCGAGCTGCTCGCGATCCTCCTGATCCCGTTCGCGCAGGTCGTGATGTTCGGGAAGATGGCCGCCGCGCGCAGGCACGCCTGGGTCCTGTACGCGGCAGTGTTCGCGATCTTCGCGATCGGCGTCGTGGTGGCCTACAACGCCGAGCAGCACGGCTCGCAGGCGCTGCGCGCCTCGGGCGTCAACCTCACCAGCAGCGCCTCCCAGTCGGGCGGGAACATGACCGACAAGGAGGTCCGGTTCGGGATCGCCAACACCGCGCTCTGGGCGACGGCGACGACCGACGTCTCCAACGGCTCGGTCAACGGCGGCCACGACGCATTCACGCCCGCGGGCGGCTCGGTGCCGCTCGTGAACATGTTCCTCGGCGAGGTCGAGCCGGGAGGCGTCGGTTCCGGCCTCTACGGCCTGTTCTTCTATGTGCTGATCGCGGTCTTCGTCGCCGGCCTGATGGTGGGGCGGACGCCGGAATGGCTGGGCAAGAAGGTCGAGGCGCGCGAGATGAAGCTCGCCGCGCTCGGCGCCCTGTTCATCCCGACGATGGTGCTCGTGATGACGGCCGCGGCCGTCGTCACCAAGTCCGGGCTCGCATCGGTGTTCAACTCCGGCCCGCACGGCTTCTCGGAGGCGCTCTACGCCTACACGTCGCAGTCGAACAACAACGGCAGCGCGTTCGCCGGCTACGGCGCCACCGACTTCTCGACCACGCTCGGCACCGTCGCGCTCTACTTCGGCCGCTTCGTGCCGCTGCTGGCGGGACTCGCGATCGGCGGCTCGTTCGCGGCCAAGAAGACGGTGCCGTTCTCGGCGGGCACCTTCCGCACCGACGGCCCGACCTTCGGCGTGCTCCTCTTCGGCGTGATCGCACTCACCGCGGGTCTGATGATCCTTCCGGCGCTCACGCTCGGTCCGGTGGTCGAAGGGCTGATGCACTGATGCGCGCGTTCGCGGCCTCGGCCGTCGCGGTCGTCGTCTTCACGGTCGTGCTCGGGTTCGGCTACCCGGCGCTCATGACCGGCTTCGCCGCGGTCGCCTTCCCCGGCCGGGCGAGCGGAAGCCTGATCCAGAGCAACGGTCGCGTCATCGGCTCCAGGCTCGCCGCGCAGAGCTTCACCTCGGGGCGCTACTTCCACGAGCGGCCGTCCGCAACCACGCCGCCGTACAACGCGGCCGGCACGACCTTCTCGAACCTCGGGCCCACGAGCCCCGCGCTCGCGAAGCTCGTCGCCCGGAACGCGCACGCGATCCTCGAGCTCGAGCGTCCGTACAACCCGAGCCTGACGATCCACGACATCCCGGTCGACGCGGTCGTGCCGTCGGGCTCGGGGATCGACCCGGACATCTCGCCCGCCTACGCCCGGCTGCAGGAGCGCCGCGTCGCCGCGGTCCGGCACCTGCCCCTCGCGGTCGTGCGGAAGCTGGTCGCGCAGAACACGGCCGGCCGCTCGATCGGCTTCCTCGGCGAGCCCGGGGTGAACGTGCTCGAGCTGAACCTCGCTCTCGACCGGGAGCGGGGAACGTGATGGCGCGCCGGAGCGGAGGGATGTTCTCACGTGAGCTGGCGCTCGCGGCGATCCGCGACTCGTTCCCGAAGCTCGACCCGCGGGTGCAGGTGCGGAACCCGGTGATGTTCATCGTCGAGCTTGGCAGCGCGATCACGACCGTCAGCTTCGTCAAGGATCTCGCGCAGGGCCGGCACGGTGAGCTCTGGTTCGTCGGCACGATCGCGGTCTGGCTCTGGCTGACCGTGCTGTTCGCGAACTTCGCCGAGGCGATCGCCGAAGGACGCGGCAAGGCGCAGGCGAACGCGCTCCGCGCGACGCGGACGACGACCACGGCCCGGCTCCTCGAAGGGCGGGAGGTGCCGGCGCCGGAGCTGCAGCGCGGCGACGTCGTCGTCGTCGAGGCCGGCGAGATCATCCCGGCCGACGGCGAGATCATCCAGGGCGCCGGCTCGGTCGACGAGTCCGCGATCACCGGCGAGTCCGCGCCCGTCATCCGCGAGGCCGGCGGCGACCGCTCCGCCGTCACCGGCGGCACGAAGCTCCTCTCCGACCGGCTCGTGATCGAGGTCACCCAGGAGCCCGGCCGCTCGTTCCTCGACCGGATGATCGCGCTCGTCGAGGGCGCGGAGCGGCGCAAGACCCCGAACGAGATCGCGCTCAACATCCTGCTCGCCGGGCTGACGGTCACCTTCGTCGCCGCCGTCGTGACGCTGCGGCCGTTCGCGCTCTACGCGGGCACGAGCCTCTCGCAGACCGTGCTGATCGCGCTGCTCGTGGCGCTGATCCCGACCACGATCGGCGCCCTGCTCTCGGCGATCGGCATCGCCGGCATGGACCGGCTCGTGCAGCGCAACGTCCTCGCCATGTCCGGCCGCGCGGTCGAGGCCTCCGGCGACGTCGACGTGCTCCTGCTCGACAAGACGGGCACGATCACGCTCGGCAACCGGCAGGCGGCCGAGTTCATCCCCGCCCCGGGCGTCGAGGAGCGCGAGCTGGCGGAGGTCGCCCAGCTCGCCTCGCTCGCCGACGAGACGCCTGAGGGCCGCTCGATCGTCGTGCTCGCCAAGGAACGCTTCAACCTGCGTGAGCGCGAGCTCGGGGAGCACGAGTTCGTGCCCTTCACGGCGGTGACGAGGATGAGCGGCGTCAACCTCAACGGCAACATGATCCGCAAGGGCGCCGCCGACGCGGTCAAGGCGTTCATCGCCGAGAACGGCGGCCGCGCTCCCGCAGACGTCGACGCCGCGGTGCAGCGCGTCGCCGAGCAGGGCGGCACGCCGCTCGTCGTCGCCCGCGACAACTTCGCGCTCGGCGTCGTCCACCTCAAGGACGTCGTCAAGGGCGGCATGCGCGAGCGCTTCGACGAGCTGCGCAAGATGGGGATCCGCACCGTGATGATCACCGGCGACAACCGCGTCACCGCCGCCGTGATCGCCCAGGAGGCCGGCGTCGACGACTTCCTCGCCGAGGCCACCCCCGAGGCGAAGCTGGCCCTGATCAAGGAGGAACAGGAGCAGGGACGGATGGTCGCGATGACCGGCGACGGCACCAACGACGCGCCTGCGCTCGCCCAGTCCGACGTCGGCGTCGCCATGAACACCGGCACGACCGCAGCCAAGGAGGCCGGCAACATGGTCGACCTCGACTCGAACCCGACCAAGCTGATCGAGATCGTCGAGGTCGGGAAGCAGCTCCTGATCACCCGCGGCGCGCTCACCACCTTCTCGATCGCCAACGACCTCGCGAAGTACTTCGCGATCCTGCCTGCGATCTTCGCCACCACCTACGCGTCGCGCCCCGGCGCCCGCGGGCCACTGGACGCGCTCAACGTCATGCGCCTCGGCGACCCAAAGAGCGCAATCGTCTCGGCGATCGTCTTCAACGCGCTCGTCATCCCCGCGCTCGTCCCGCTCGCGCTCAAGGGCGTCCGCTACCGCGCGATCGGAGCCACGGCGCTCCTTCGCCGCAACCTCGGCATCTACGGGCTCGGCGGCATGATCCTGCCCTTCGTCGCGATCAAGCTGATCGACCTGATCGTCCACAACCTCCTCGGGGCGTGACCCGACGGCCAGGGGCAACTATCGGATCCTGCTCGGCATGGCCGCTGGCGTCGGTAAGACCTACCGCATGCTCCAGGAAGGGCGTCATGCCCAGGAGGAGCGGGGCGACGTCGTCATCGGCTACCTCGAGCCGCACGACCGTCCCGAGACCTCCGCGCTCGCAGAGGGGTTGGAGGTCGTACCGCGCCTGCGCACCCAGCACGGCTCGCTCGCACTCGAGGAGATGGACGTCGACGCCGTGATCCGGCGCGCGCCCGAACTGGCGCTGATCGACGAGCTCGCGCATACCAACGCGTCGGGGATGCGCAACGAGAAGCGCTGGCAGGACATCGAGGAAGTCCTCGCCGCCGGCGTCGACGTCATCTCCACCGTCAACGTCCAGCACCTCGAGAGCCTGAACGACGCGATCTTCGAACTGACCGAGACTCGCGTCCGCGAGACGTTCCCCGACCGCGTGCTCGAGGCCGCCGACGAGGTCATCCTCGTCGACCTCACGCCCGAGGCGCTCCAGGAACGGCTCCGCGCCGGAAAGGTCTACCCGAAGGATCGCGCCGGCATCGCCCTGGAGAACTTCTTCCGCGCCGACAAGCTCTCGGCCCTCCGGGAGCTCGCCTTGCGCGAGGTCGCCGAGGACGTCGAGGCGCGCCGCGCCGTCCGCACGCTCGAGCCGCTCAGCCAGCAGGCGGTGTCGGAGCGCGTGCTCGCGCTCGTCGAGCCCCAGCCCAAGTCGCAGCGCATCCTCCGCCGCGCCTGGCGCTCCGCGCAGCGCCTCGGCAGCGACATGGATGCGCTCTGGGTACGACCGACCGGACGCGGGCCGACACACGACGAGTCGACCCAGCTCGCCGCACTGCGGCGCCTCGCCGGCGTTCTCGGCGTCCACTTCCTCGAAGCGGAGGGCGACGACCTCGTCGAGACCGTTCGACGGGTCGCAGCGCAGCGCGGCTCCACCTACATCTTCGTCGGCACACCCGACGAGTCCCGCCGGCGCGAGATTCTCGGCGGCTCTCTCCTCTCGCGCATGGTGCGGGAGCTGCCTGGCCTCGACATCCGCGTTGTCGCCAACCGCGCCGACCGAGACAGGCTCGCACCGTGATCGTCGCGGTCATCGCGCTCGCCGCACTCTCGGCCGCGCTCGCCGGAACCCTCGTCGTGCGCAGCGGCTACCGGCTCCGCCGCCCGCGCCCGGGCGCGCGACGGATCCTCATCCCGTTCACAGGCGGCACGTTGGAGCGCACCGTGCTCGATGCCGCGATCCGGATCGCGCAGGCGGAAGACGCGACGCTCGTCCCGGCCTACTTGCTGCTCGTACCGCTCCGCTACGCCGAGGACTCGCCGCTCGCCGACGAGGTCCGGGTCGCCATGCCGTGGCTGGAGGCGGTCGAACACGCAGCCCACCGCGCGGGCGTCCCGGTCGACGCGCGGATCGAGAAGGGACGCACCCCGACACATGCGCTGCAGCGGCTGTGGGCGGTCGAGGGCTTCGACCGCGTCATCGCCCCGGCGCCGGTCAGCAACGGCGGCGGCTTCAGCCCGAAAGACCTGACCTGGATCCTCGCGCACGCCCCAGCCGAGACGCTCGTGCTGAGGCCGACACCCACCGATACCGCCCACCGCCCTGCCACCCAGGCCTCCGGAACCCTTCCCGCGACGAGGTCCGACGACTCCCAGAACGGGCGGCCAGGCAGCCGCAATCGGAGCCTGCACGCCGCTGCTAGCTCGGCGCAGCCCCGCTAGTCACGGTAGGGCCGCCCGCCGCGACCGGGCCTCGAGCGGCGGGCGAAGGAGGGCAGGTGGGCGACTGGGAAGCTGCCGTTCGGCTATCGTCGCAACGCCGACAAGGACGTTGTCCCGGACGAGCGCGAAGCGCCGGTTGTCCGCCGGGCCTTCCAGCTCTACACGCACGACAGGCTCGGCACGACGTCGATCGCGCGGCTGCTCGCGGCTGAGTGCGCTCTCGCTCCGGCTCGTGGCTGGCAGCCCGCGACGGTGCAGTGGCTGCTCAAGAACGAGGCCTATCTCGGCCGCGTCCACTGGCGCGGCCAGAGCTACCCCGGCCTGCACGAGCCCATCGTTGACGACGACACCTTCGAGCAAGCGCAACTGCTGCTCCGGGAGCGTGGCGAGGATCTCACGCGGCGGCGCGGGAACCGATCCGAGTTCCTCCTCTCGGGCGTGATCCGCTGTGGCCGCTGCAAGCGCGCCTACATCGGCATGAGCGCGAAGGGCAACGGCGGCCTCTACCACTACTACGGCTGCTCGGGCCGGCAGAAGCTCGGCCGCAAGGCCTGCGACGGCGAACGCTTAAGCCGCGACAAGCTCGAAGCCGCCGTCTTCACCCAGCTCGCCGGGCTGTACCGCAACGGTGAGCTCCTCGCCAAGTCGCTGCAGCGCGCCTACGACGAGCAGGCGGCGAATCGGCCGGCGATCGCGGAACAGCGGCACACGGTCGTAGAGGAGATCCGCCGCGCCGAGCGCGCCGTCGACCGCTACTACCCGGCCTTCGAGTCCGGCGACCTCGAGCCCGGCCAGTTCAAGACCCGGCTCGCCGACCTCGAGAGCAAGCTCGACACGCTCCGCGACCCGGAGCACACGCTCGCAGGCCAGTTGGCGGACCCGGCCGGGGGCTTCGACCCGCAGGCGCTCGCCAGCGTCGTCGACCGGCTCCGCGAGACGCTCGCCGCCGGCGAGCCCGAGCAGACCAAGGCGCTGCTGCGGCTGCTGATCAAGGAGCTCCGCGTCAACGGCAGGTCGGAGATCCTCCCGACCTACCGCGTCGTCGCGCCCGAGGTTTGCGCAACGACAAGTTCAGCAGTGGAGCGTACCGGGATCGAACCGGTGACCTCCGGCTTGCAAAGCCGGCGCTCTCCCAGCTGAGCTAACGCCCCTTGCAGTGCCAGTGTAGAGCGGGTGCGGGCGAGCCGGCCCGCCGCCGGGCCGCGCCTGTCGGTCCCTCACGGGCACGACAGGCGCGCGGCCTCGGCTAGGCCGCCCGCTCGAGCCGCTCCTCGACCCGGGCGCGCGCGACGATCGACTCGCGGTCGCCGAAGCGGAGCCGGGCGCGGAGGAGGCGGTGCTCGTCCCAGAGCCGGTCGAGTCGCGCGTCGAGCGCGCGGATCTCTTCTCGGACCCCCGGGTCGTACTGATCGGAGAGCCTGTGCCAGAGCTCCGTGCGCTGCTCGCTCAGGCGCTCGATCTCCTCGTGGATCTCGTTCAGAGTGCTCATGATCGTCGTCAACGGACGAGCTGCCCCGGGCATTCCGCCCGAGTCCCTCTGTCACCAGATGTTCAGGAATACCCGAGCTCGTCGAGGCGCTCCTCGTCGATTCCGAAGTAGTGCGCGAGCTCGTGCAGGACGGTGATGCGGATCTCGTCCTCGAGCTCGGCAGGGTTCGGGAACGACTCCACGAGCGGGAGGCGGAAGATGCGGATCCGGTCGGGCAGCGCGCCGGCCCAGTCGCCGCGCTCGGGCAGCGGCACGCCCTCGTAGAGGCCGAACAGGTCGGGGTCGTCGGGGTGCTCGTCCTCGACGGAGATCTCGAGATTCCGCACCGCCGCCCTCAACTCCGGCGGCAGCGAGGCGAGCGCCCGCTCGACGTGCGCCTCGAACCTCACCAGACCGGGTAGCTCGGCGAGGGTGCACGCGGACGCCTCCGCGCGACCAGGAGCACGGTCACGATCCCGAAGACGAAGCCGCCGATGTGGGCGAAGAAGGCGACGCCGCCGCCGGCCTGCGGGTGCACGAGCGAGACGCCGCCGGTCCAGACCTGCAGGCCGATCCAGACGCCGAGGAACCAGATCGCCTGGATCTCGCGGATCAGGACGATCCCGACGAAGATCACGGTCAGCACGCGGGCGCGGGGGAGGAGGACGAAGTACGCCCCGAGCACCCCGGCGATCGCGCCGCTCGCGCCGATGTTCGGCACGCTCGCCGCCTGCACGCCGGCGAACGCGAAGGTGACCGCCGTCTGTGCCGCCATCGCGGCGACACCGGCCGCGAGGTACCAGACGAGGAAGCGCAGATGGCCGAGCGCGTCCTCGACGTTGTTGCCGAAGATCCAGAGGAAGAGCATGTTGCCGACGATGTGCTGCCAGCTCGCGTGCATGAACATCCCTGTGAAGACGCCCTGCCACCACGACAGCGGATGGACTCCGGCGGCGCACGGGCCATGCAGCGCGCAGGGGTAGTAGCCGTCCCGGTAGACGTGAACGTCGACGCCCGGCCGCGAGAGCTCCCAGAACCAGACGAGCCCGTTGGCGGCGATCAGCCCGAAGGTGACGAACGGCGTCGTCCGCGTGGGCACGTTGTCGCGCAGCGGCAGCACGCGCGGAGTGTACGCTCCGTCATTACTTGACAAAGAAACACTGAAGTTTTATTCTTGCATCTATAACAGGTACGCATGTCGAGAAGGAGGGCCTGATGGCCACACTTGTTCGCTGGGAGCCGTTCCGGGAGATCGCCGCGCTGCAGAACGAGATGAGCCGTTTCATGAACGGCCTGCTCGAGGGCGACGGGCGCTCGACCCAGAGCTGGGTCCCGACCGCCGACGTCTGGGAGAACGAGAAGGAAGTCGTGTACGCGTTCGATCTGCCCGGGATCCCCGAGGACAAGATCTCGGTCGAGCTCGAGGACGGCGCGCTGACGATCAGCGCGACGCGCGAGCGTGAGCAGGAGGTCGAGGCGGGGCGCTACTTCCGCTACGAGCGCCGCTTCGGCACCTTCTCGCGGACGATCGGCCTGCCGCAGGGCGTCACCGACGCCGACGTCAGGGCGCACTACGAGCACGGCGTGCTGCAGGTGCACGTCGCGAAGCCCGAGCAGCCGAAGCCGCGCAAGATCGAGATCGGCGTCGACTCCGGCCGCACGACGATCGAGGGGAAGGCCGAGAAGAAGTAACGTCCGCACACGGACGCTCGGCGGGAACGGCGGCCCTCGGGCCGCCGTTCGCGTTCAGACGGCGGCGAGCGCCTCGCGGATGCGGTCGCCCACCGCCTCGAGCTCGAGCGGCTCGCCGCTCACCTCCCGCAGGAGCTCGTCCGCGTCGTGCTTCTGGCCCTCGGCCCAGAGCTCGCGCAGGAGCGAGCCGGCGTCGCGGCGGGAGAACCAGGCATTCCCGAACTTCTCCCGCAGGTACGAGCGCAGCTGCGCCTCGAACGCCCAGGCGCGGAGGTACTGCGAGGCGTAGAAGCCGTCGTCGATGTCCGCGAGGTAGTCGGTGTCGCTGGGCGCCACCTCGAGCGCGCCGGCGAGCAGCTCGACGTAGCGGGGCCGCATCGCCGTCACATCCGGCGCGGCGTGGAACTCGACCTCGTAGAGGAGCTTCGCGCAGTAGCGGCGGACGAGCCAGAGCAGCTGGCTCGCCCCCTCGGCCGCGAACTCGTACGGGCGGGGGAAGTCGAGCCGCCGCTCGAGCCAAACCGGGTCGATCGTCAGGTGCTCGAGCAGCATGGCCCAGCCCTCGGTGACGGCGTTGTCGCCGAGGCGCTTCTCCTCCATCGCGAGCCCCGCCGCCGTGTTCGCGAAGTGCTCGGTGTGCCCCGCCTCGTGGAAGAGGGCGCGCCAGTCGTCGGGCCCGCCCTGCGGCTTCATCACGAGGATCACCCGCCCCGGGATCTCGATCGGGACGCAGAAGGCGCGCGGATCCTTGTTCGGGCGCTCGGCGAGGTCGAGCTCGACGTTCTCCTGTGCGCGGAGGTCGACGCCGAGGTCGGCGAGCGATGCCTCGAGGGCGGGCAGCATCCGGTCGGCCGGAAACGCGTCGTCCCAGGCGACGCCGCGCCAGGCGCGGCCGACGTCCCAGCGTTCCGCCTCGTCGAGCCCCAGGCCGATCCGGCCGCGCAGGAAGCGGTCGCCCGCCTCCTCCCAGAGCTGCTCGGTCGATTCGAGGAAGCGGCGGCACTGCTCGGCCAGGTCGTCGAGCGGAAAGCCGAAGCGGCGGTACAGCTCCGTATAGCTGGGCGCCTCGAGTCGCTCCGTCTCGCGGTGGACGACGCGCGCGGCCTGGAGGTGGAGGCCGTTCAGGTGCTCCTCGGTCAGCTGGTTGCGCGCGAGCTCGAGCCGTTCGCGGGCGCCCCGGTCGTCTTCGTTCATCAGGCGCGGCCGCAGCATCCGGTAGGGGATCACCTCGCCGTCGACCTCCGCCGTCAGCGTCGCTTCGAGCTCCGCCACCCGCTCGGCCTCCTCGCGGACGAAGTTGCCGAGGTACTGCTCGCTCGCGAAGCGCCACAGCTCGCGGGTGCGCAGGTCGCCGGCGGCCGCGGTGCGCAACCCGAGCGCGGTCTCGAGCGTGGTGAGCCGTTCGTGCCGCTCGTAGATGGGCGCGAGGTCGTACGACTCCTTGATGCCGGCGAAGTGGAGGTACGACTCCTCGTCGACCTCGGCGATGAAGCGGTCGGCGTCGGCGCTGAGCGCGTCGATCTCCCGTTGGCTGAGCGGGCCGGGCATGCGGGCTCGTAGGATAGTCGCCGTGTGGGAGATCACCCTGAGAACCGAACGGCGGACGCAGCTGATCGAGATCACCGATCGGGTGCGCGAGGCGCTCGGCGGGGCCGACGGCGCTGCCGCGCTCGTCTACGTCCCGCACACGACGGCCGGCGTGGCGATCAACGAGCGGATCGACCCGGAGCTCGTCGACGACCTCGAGAACGCCTTCGAGCGGCTGGTCGGCGACGACTGGGGCTGGAAGCACGAGGACGCGGACGGGCCGAACGCGCCGTCGCACGCGCGCGCGTCGCTCGCCTCGGCGCCGCAGGTGCTGATCCCGCTGCGGGACGGCGGGCTCGCGCTCGGCACCTACCAGGGCATCTTCTTCTGCGAGTTCGACGGGCCGCGTGACCGCAAGGTCTACGTGGCCGCGCTCTCGTAGGGCCGCAGGCTCCCGCGTCGTCCGTCGGGCCGAGTGGGATCGACCCGAGCATCCTCCGGCGGGAGGATGGCGGTCGCGCCGCCGCCGCGGTAGACCGAGAGGCTGCAGTCCACGCCCTGACGGTCACGGCGTGAACGCGAGGTCGGGCGCGGCTGCCGGATCTTCTCCCCTCGGCAGCCGCGCGACGACCACTGTGCCGCCCCCCGGGGTGGAGGTGATCTCGAGCCTGCCGCCGCTCGCCTCGAGTCGCTCCCGCTGCGAGAGGAGCCCGATGTGCCCCGCGGAGACGAAGCGGTTGAGCGAGACGGGGTCGAAGCCGAAGCCGACGCCGTCGTCGGCGATCGTGAGCACCGTGGCGTCGTCCTCCTCGGTCAGCGTGACCGTCACCTTCGATGCCTGCGCGTGCCGGCCGACGTTGGCGAGGAGCTCGCGCGCAGCTCCGAGCAGCACGGCCTCGCCGGGGTGGCGGCGCGGGTACTCGACGTAGAGGTCGACATCGAACCCGGCGCGTCTGCTCGCGCGTTCCGCGACTGCCTTCAACGCGGGCTCGAGACCGGCCTGCTGGAGCACGTGGGGGTGCAGCTCGAAGATCGCGCCGCGGAGGTCGGCGACGCTGTCGGCGAGGGCCGAGCGGGCGCGCTCGAGCGCCTCGTCCGGCCGCTGGCGAAGCGACTCCTCGAGGTCCTGCCGCGCGGCCAGCAGGCTCTGGATCGCGTGGTCGTGGAGCGACTCGGCCAGGTCGCGCCGCTCCCGCTCCTCGGCGGTCATCACCTCGGCGAGCAGCTGCTTGCGCCCGCGCGCGAGCCGGATCAGCCCCTGCGTCCGGGTCGCGAGCAGGCCGGAGAAGAGCGCCGCTGCCGTGCCGATCCAGGCGAGATAGCCGCTCTGGACGGCCACGAACCCGAGCGCGTGGCGCACGTGCCGAGCCGGATGGGTCGCGGCCTGCAGGTCGTAGGCGGCGACGACGAGCGCCGTGGCGCTCAACGTGATCTGCCAACCGAAGCGGAAGGCGACCGAGATCGGGATCAGGAAGTAGGCGAGCCTGGCGTCCGAGAAGGCGCCGCCGGAGAGGTACGCGAGGACGGTGATCGAGAGCACGTCGATCGCGGTCGCCCCGAGCGCGTACCTGCGGTCGAGGCGCCCCTTGTAGGCGAACGCGAGCGCGGCGATCGCGTAGCAGAGGACGACCACCACGCCGACCTCGAACGTCGCGTCGTTCGGATTGGGATGCGGAAGTCGCTCGGCGGCTGCGATCAGGCCGACGGCGGCGATCCTGAGCCACGCGACCCGGCGTTCGCCCGCTGCGAGGATGTCCTCCTCGGACACGGCGCCGAGGCTACTCGATCAGATGTCTGCGAAGCGCCTCGGCGACCGCGGCGGCCCGGTCGGAGACGCCGAGCTTGTCGTAGACGTGCTGGGCGTGCGTCTTCACGGTCGTGACCCCGATGAACAGCGTCGCGGCGATCTCGGGGAAGGACTTCCCGTCGGCGATCAGCCGGAGGATCTCCCGCTCGCGCGCCGTCAGGACCGGCGTCTCCGACGGCGAGCGCAGGCGGATCTCGCCCACGAGGCCGGCGGCGACGTCGGAGGGAAGGACCGACTCGCCGCGCGCGACCGCGAAGACGGCGGCGACGATCTCGTCCCGGCTCGCCTCCTTGAGGAGGTATCCCGCTGCACCCGCCTGGAGCGCGTCGAAGACGACGCTGCTCTCGTCGTGCGCGGAGAGCATGAGGACCCGCGTCGGCAGGCCGTCGCGGACGACGGCGCGGACGATGTCGATGCCGTCGAGCCCCGGCAGCCGGTAGTCGAGCAGCGCCACGTCGGGGCGCTCGGCGACGATCGCGGCGAGGGCGGCCCGGCCGTCACCGGCTTCGGCGACGACCTCGGCGAGCGGGTTGGCTGCGAGAGCGCGCACCATCCCCTCGCGGAAGACCGGATGGTCGTCCGCGACGAGGACGCGGACCGTCTTCGTCGTGTCGGCGATCCTCCGGATCCTATGCAGCGTGCTCACGACGCGGCGTTCCTGTCTCCGGGCACTGCATCACCCTCATTGTCGCCGCGGCCGAAGCGAACGGGTGGAGGATCGGCGGGATGAGCCCCGCCTCATCCGCGCGGGCGGCGCCGCCGCCCCGCGGATCGTCCGCCGGCGGGATGGCGGCTCGACACGTGGCCGGGTAGACCTGACGGTGTGCGGCGGGTCCTGCTCACGGGTGCTGCGGCGGCCTGCCTGGTCGGGCTTCTCCTCGCGTCGAGCGAGCTCCCGGGGAGGCGCCACCTCCTTCACGCCTCCGTCGGGTTCATGGGGATCCACAAGATCCGCCACGTCGTCGTGATCATGCAGGAGAACCGGTCGTTCGACTCCTACTTCGGGACGTATCCCGGCGCGGACGGGATCCCGATGAAGCACGGCGTCCCGACCGTGTGCTCCGTCGATCCGAAGACCGGCATCTGCATGAAGCCGTACCACGACAGGTTCGACCGCAACGCGGGCGGCCCGCACGACCACAGCGACGCGATCAAGGACATCGCCGGCGGGGCGATGAACGGCTTCGTCCGCCAGGCGCGCAACGGGCGCTACCTCGCCTGCAGCAAGGGCGTGGACGCGCCCGGCTGCTCGCTCGCGCCGAAGTCACCGGACGTGATGGGATACCACGACTGGCGCGAGATCCCGAACTACTGGGACTACGCGAAGCATTTCGTGCTCCAGGACCACATGTTCCAGTCGGACACCTCCTGGAGCCTGCCCGCCCACCTCTACATGGTTTCCGGCTGGTCGGCGCACTGCACGCGCAAGGGCGATCCGGCGAGCTGCAGCAAGGCGGTGCAGGATCCCGGCCCTCCGCCCGACGCCCCCGGCAACACGACCGGCACGCCGCCCGACTACGCCTGGACGGATCTCACCTATCTGCTCCACAAGAACCACGTCAGCTGGCGCTACTACGTGGCGAAGGGCGACCAGCCCGACTGCGGGGACAGCGCCATGTTCTGCGCGCCGGTGAAGCAGAACGCGAAGACGCCCGGGATCTGGAATCCGCTGCCCTTCTTCGACACCGTGCGCCAGGACAAGCAGCTGAGCGACATCGCGCCGCTCGGCAGCTTCTACACGGCGGCCAGAACGGGCAACCTGCCGTCCGTCTCGTGGATCGCGCCCGCCCAGTACGTCAGCGAGCACCCGCCCGGCCGCATCTCCGACGGCCAGGCGTACGTCACCGGGGTGATCAACACGATCATGCACAGCAAGGACTGGAGCTCGACCGCGATCTTCCTCGCCTGGGACGACTGGGGCGGCTTCTACGACCACGTCAAGCCGCCGCACGTGGACGCGCAGGGCTACGGGCTGCGAGTGCCGGCGCTCGTCATCAGCCCCTACGCGAAGCAGGGCTTCATCGACCACCAGACGCTCAGCTTCGACGCCTACCTCAAGTTCATCGAGGACGACTTTCTGCACGGGCAGCGCCTGAACCCGCGCACCGACGGCCGCCCTGACCCCCGGCCCGGCGTCCGCGAGAACGCCAAGATCCTCGGCAACCTCCTCGCCGACTTCAACTTCGCGCAGAAGCCCCGCCCGCCGCTGCTCCTGCCCGTGCGACCGCGCCGCGAGATGCCCTACAAGAAGTGGCTCGTCTACGCGGGCGGGCGGCGCGGCCTGCTCCTGCGCCACCACTGAGCCGGGCTCCGGCGCCGCTACGCTGGCCCGATGGCCGCGCCGGTGACGAAGGGTGAGGAGCTCGAGCTCGACGTCGAGTCGCTCGCGTACGGCGGCAACGGCGTGGCGCGGCTCGACGGCTTCGTCGTCTTCGTCCGACGCGGCCTGCCGGGCGACCGCGTGCGCGCGCGCGTCACGAAGGTCAAGCGGAGCCACGCGGAGGCGCTCGCGACCGAGGTCGTGCGGCCCGGGCCCGAGCGCGTCGAGGCGCCCTGCGCGCACTATCCGGCCTGCGGCGGCTGCCGCTTCCAGGACCTCGCCTACGAGGCGCAGCTCGCGCAGAAGCAGATGCAGGTGCGCGACGCGCTCCAGCGGCTCGCCGGCATCTCCGAGCCGCCGCTCGAGGAGATCGTCCCCTGCGAGCCCGAGATCTTCCACTACCGCAACAAGCTCGAGTACTCGTTCACGAGCACACCCGACGGCCCTGCGCTCGGCTTCCATCGCGCCGGCCGCTGGGACGAGGTGCTCGAGGTCGAGCGCTGCTGGCTGACCGACGCCGTCGGCAACCGGATCCGCGACGCCGTCCGCGACTGGGCGCGGGAGGAGGGGTTGGAGGCGTACTCGCAGGAGGACCAGAGCGGCTACCTGCGCCACCTCGTCGTCCGTCAGGGCCGCAACACCGGCCAGGCGTTCGTCCAGCTCGTGACCGCGAAGGGCGAGCGCTTCGAGACCGGCTACCTCGTCGAGGTGCTGCGCCGCATCCCCGAGGTCCGCGCGGTCCACTGGGCGATCAACGACACACCCGCCGAGGTGACGAACCTCCCGACCCGCCTGCTCTGGGGCGAGGAGTGGATCGAGGAGGAGCTGTGCGGCCTCCGCTTCCGCGTCCGGCCGAACGCGTTCCTGCAGACGAACACCGCCATGGCCGAGCGCCTCTACGAGCTGACGCGCGACGCGGCGCAGCTGAGCGGCGGCGAGACGGTGTGGGATCTCTACTGCGGCATCGGGACGATCGGGCTGACGCTCGCTCGCGACGCGCTGACGGTCTGGGGGATCGAGGTCTCCGAGGAGTCGGTCGCCTGCGCGCTCGAGAACGCCGAGCTGAACGGGGTCGACGAACGCGGCCTTCTTCGCGGGCAACGTCGGGCAGGTCGTCGAGGAGCTGCTCGAGCGTTCCGGGCCGCCCGACGTCGTCGTCGTCGACCCGCCTCGCGCCGGCCTCGCGGGCAAGGCGCTGCGCCGGCTCGGCGCCATCGGGGCGCCGCGGCTCGTCTACGTCTCCTGCAATCCGACCACCCTCGCCGGCGATGCGAAGACGCTCCGCGAGGACTACGGCTACGAGCTCCTGCGCGTGACCCCCGTCGACATGTTCCCCCACACGCCGCACGTCGAGTGCGTCGCTCTGCTCGAGCGCCGCGCCGGGTGAGCGCGCTCGAGGACGTCGGCGCTCACGCCGGGCGCCGGCGCAGGCGCCGCCAGAGCAGGTCGCCGTTCGCGACGAGGAAGCCGAAGGAGAGGAACGGCAGCGCCGGCAGTCCGCCGACATGCGGCCGCGTTCGCGATCACGATCGTCAGCGAGTACATGCCGGTCATCCCGATCCAGGTCGAGATGGGCCGCAGCCGCCAGCGCAGCGCCGCGGCGAGGAAGAGCGCGTAGAAGAGGACGTCGGGCGGTCCGAGGTAGGCGGCTCCGCCGCCGGGGACGAGGAAGGCGATCGCGACGGCGGTGTAGACCTCGAAGTGCTGCGAGGTGATCGCATGCGTGGGGCCGCGCCAGACCGAGACGGCGTCCACGACCGGGGTCACGACCGCGATCAGCACGACCCAGGAGAGCTCTTCGAAGAGACCGAGAAACGCCCAGCCCGCGAACGTCGCCGCCCAGAGCTTCGCGAAGTTCGCCGCCAGGCCCCAGCCCGCCTCGGTGCAGCCCCAGGCCGCGAGCGCGAGTGCGACCGCGGCCGGGAGCAGCCAGCGCCGCGTCCAGAGCGGGAGTGCCACGAGGACGAGCAGCAGCGTCCCCGGCAGCACGGCGGCGGACGCGATCGCCACCGCCGGCCACAGGCCGACCGGCGACAGGTGCGGCGCGGCGACGAACCACGTGACGACCGCCGCACCCAGCGCGACGAACGCCGCGACCCGGTACCGGCCTAGTACGGAGGCGTCGAGCTCCACCAGTCGCCGAGCGCCTTGAAGGCGTTCCAGAACGCGGTCTTGGCCGGCTGCTCGTCGAGCGACTCGTCGATGTCGGGCGTCACGAGCCCCTGGATCGTCGGCGTGAACTCCTGCAGCTCCCCCGGCTTCGGAGCCAGCTCGCGCGCGAGCGGGAAGCCGGTCGCGTTCAGGTACTCGCGAGCCGGCTCGCCCATCGCGACGACGAGCTTCGGCTGCACGATGTGCAGCTCCCGGAGCAGGAAGGGCCGCGACTCCTCCTCGTCGCCGTCGGCGAACTTGAGGCAGTTCGTTCCGTAGATCGCCAT
The DNA here is from genome assembly GCA_963746895.1 of uncultured Actinomycetes bacterium. Taxonomy (GTDB): domain Bacteria; phylum Actinomycetota; class Thermoleophilia; order Gaiellales; family Gaiellaceae; genus Palsa-739. Next base: position 28,858 of record CAVVDI010000008.1, read on the forward strand.
CGGGTCGACGCGGAGCCGCTGCAGCGACTTGAGCAGCGCGTTGCCGGCGCGGCCGTAGAAGGCCACGCCCTCCTGCAGCTCCGAGGCCTTCGGCGTGTGCTTGAGCAGGAAGACGTCGGCGAGCGGATGGCCGGACCCGACCACGGGCACGCGGGAGCCCAACCCGGCCTGGGCGATCTCGTCCCCGAGAGCGTTGATCTCGGTGATCGCCTTTTGCAGGTACTTCTCGTAGATCTCGTCAGTGGCCACGGTCAAAGGAGCCCCACGGATGGTTCTCCCTCAGCGGACCCTTTCCTTGGCCTGGGCCACCCACTTGAGGCCCTGGAGGTAGACGAGGGACTTCGGCCGGCGGAGGACTTCCGCGCTGCGGAGGGAGATCAGGAACTCCTCCGGGCCGTCGAACCGGCGCAGGCGCACGGCCCCGGTGCCGACGCCGGCGAGCACGTGCGCGTCCGAGCCGGCGCCCGGTGTGAGGTTGTACTTCCGCGCGAAACGGAGCGCCTCGTCGTTGTAGCCCTCGAAGAGCAGCCGTGCGTTGTAGACCTCGAAGACGTCGATCTCGGCCAGGTGCCGGTGCAGGGTCGCAGGCTCCGGGATCGCGTGCATCCGGTCGAACGGATGCGGGACGTAGACGAGGCCGCCCTGCGCGCGGATCGCGGCGACGGTCTCCGCGAACGACATCCCACGCGGGATCTCCTCCTTCAGGAAGAGCCCGATCACCTCGCCCTGACCGTCCGTCTTCACCTCCTCGCCCGCGATGACGATCAGCTTCCGTCCGCGCGCCCGCGCCGACGCCTCGAGGGCGCCGCCGAGAACGTTGTGGTCGGTGACCGCGATCGCGCCGAGGCCCTGCGCCTCCGCGAGGTCGAGCAGCTCGTCGACCTCGATCGAGCAGTCGTGCGACCAGCTCGTGTGCATGTGGAGGTCGGCGACGATCCAGTCGCGGTCCTCGAGCGGTGCCGGTCGCGGACGCGCCTGCGCGGCGGCGGCCCGAGATCGACGTGTAGACCTCCTCCACCCGGTCGGCGAGCGCAGCCAGGCTCTGGGCCTCCGCGGCCGCGAGCCCCTCGGCGGCGCGGCTCTCGCGGAACGACTCGTCCTCGATCAGGCGTGCAGCCTCCGCCACTGCGAGCTCCGGCTGCAGCGTTCGTCCCGGCGGCGCGACGACCGCGACCCCCGCCGCCTGCGCCTCGTGCACGAGGCGCGGCAGCCCCTCCGCGGCGGGAACGAAGACCGCCGCCGAGCGGAGGAGCTCCGCACGCGCCGGGCCGTCCAGGGCGGTGCGCACGTGCAGGCGGCCGCGCAGCCCTCGCGGACGCGGCGGCCGCGCCGACGGGGTGCGGGTCCTCAGCAGCACGAGATCCCAGTCTGGATGCTCCGCCAGCTCGCGGGCCAGCGCCCGCAGCAGCGGCCGCTCGCCCTGGCGCCACTCGAGCACCACGCGCCGTTGCTTCACGCCGGGCGAGAAGAGCTCGCCGTCGATCCCCGCCGGCACGAGCTCGTACGTTCCCGGGAACCGCGACCGCGCTGTCGCCGCGACTCCCTCGCCGGTGGCCAGGAGCGCGTCGATCCGCGCCAGGAGCTTCTCCCGCTGGGCCCTGCCGGGCGGATACGAGAGCCGGTCGGCGGAGAAGAAGGTCGCCGCCGTGAGCGCGTCCGCGTCACGCAGGGCGAGGTAGGAGAGGCTCGGCAGCGCCGGCTCGAAGCCGTGCACGACGTCGAACCGGCCGCGCCCGAGCGCGAGGGCGAGACTCGCGCGTACGCCGACCGGGACGCCCATCCGGCTCCGCCGCGAGATCGGCACGGCGGGGCCGAGGGCGACGAACTCCGGCTCCCCCGGTTCGAGCAGCGCGCGCCGGCCGGCGGCCAGCTCGCGGGCGCTGTTCGACGGCGCCAGCACCGTGACCGAGTGCCCGCGCCTGCGCAGCTCCCGAGCGAGGCCCTCCACGTGCTCGTTGACCTCGTGCGGCTGCGACCAGGCGAAGGGCGTGACGAGGGCGACGCGCAGTCCCATCCCTCCGCCGAGTCTAGTGCGGGCGGACTTGAATCGGCACCGCCGCAGGCGTACGGTCCGGACCGGCCTGCGGCCGATCTGCGGGGAGGAGGGCAACCCCCATGGCGGAGACGACGACGCAGGCGGCGCGAGGGACGGCAGTCGCGGCGACGCGGACGCTGCACCTCGTGAATCCGCTGCTCACGGGACCTGACGTGGCGGCGCTCCAGGAGCTGCTGGCGCCGTACCATCCGGGTGAGGTCGACGGCGAGTTCGGCCCGGCGACCGCGGCGGCGGTGAAGCGGGCGAAGTGGGCGCTCGGCTATCCGGATTCCCACTGCGACGGCAGTTCCGCTGCGCTGCTCGTCGGCTACCTCCAGGGTCAGCCGCTGCCGCCCGAGTACGAGGCCAGGCGGGACGAGCGGGCGCAGGCTGCGGCGGCGTCGTCGACCCTCCGCGACCGGATCGTCGACAACGTGCGCTGGGCGATCGCGAACGAGCCCTAGATCCACTACCAGCAGTCGCGTCCGATCGACGCCATCCACGAGGCGCGGCGCCTGCCGCTCGACACTGACTGCTCGGGCTTCTCGACGCTCTGCTACGCGTGGGCCGGCGCGCCCGACCCGAACGGGCTCGACTACGACGGCCAGGGCTACACGGGGACGATGCTCCGGCACATGCAGCGGATCCCGGCCTCGGCGGTGCAGTCCGGCGACCTCGTCGTCTGGGGGCCGGATCCCGGACACCACGTCGCCCTCGTCCTCGAGCCCGGCACCGACCCGCTCCTCTGCTCCCACGGCCAGGAGAAGGGGCCGCTGGCGATCCGCTTCTCCGAGGAGACGAGGTACCAGCCGCAGCCGGCCGTCTGGCTCAGCTGCATCCCGTAGAGAGACGCCGAGGGCCGGGTCGCCCCGGCCCTCGAACTCGTGCGACGCGTGTCGCGGGGCTGCTACGCGGTCTGCTCCGCGGGCGCCTCGGCCGGGGCCTGGCGGCGGTTCTGCTCGATGAACTGCTCGGTGAGCTCGTAGGCCTCGTCGTCGACGATCTGCTGCGACGGCGACTTCATGAGGTAGGAGCTCGGGCCGACGAGCGAGCCGGCGACGCCGTTGTTCAGGGCCAGCTTCGCCATCCGGACGGCGTCGATCACGATCCCGGCGGAGTTCGGCGAGTCCCAGACCTCGAGCTTCAACTCGACGTTGAGCGGCACGTCGCCGAACGCGGAGCCCTCCATGCGGATGTACGCCCACTTGCGGTCGGTCAGCCACGGCACGTAGTCGGACGGGCCGACGTGGACGTTCTTCGCGCCGAGGTCGTAGTCGAGCATCGACGTGACGGCGTTCGTCTTCGAGATCTTCTTCGACTCGAGGCGCTCGCGCTCGAGCATGTTGAGGAAGTCCGAGTTGCCGCCGACGTTCAGCTGCATCGTCTTGTCGAGATGGACGCCGCGCTCGCGGAAGAGCGAGGTGAGCACGCGGTGCGTGATCGTGGCGCCGACCTGCGACTTGATGTCGTCGCCGATGATCGGCAGCCCTCTCTCCTCGAATCGCTGCTGCCAGTAGTTCTCACGGGCGATGAAGACCGGCATGCAGTTCACCATGGCGCAGCCGGCCTCGAGGATCTGCTCCGCGTACCACTTCGTGGCCGCCTCGGAGCCGACCGGCAGGTAGTTGACGACCACGTCGGTCTTCGTCTCCTGGAGGATGCCGACGACGTCGGCGGTCTCCCCGGGCGCCTTCTCGACGATCTCGGAGAGGTACTTGCCGAGGCCGTCGTGCGTCATCCCGCGCGACACCTTGATCCCGGTCTTCGGGACGTCGGCGAACTTGATCGTGTCGTTCGGATGCGCCCACATCGCGTCGGCGACGTCCTCGCCCACCTTGCCCTTGACGACGTCGAACGCGGCGGTGAGCTCCACGTCGCGGATGTGGTAGCCGCCGAGGTTGACGTGCATCAGGCCGGGGACGAACTGGTCGTCCGGCGCGTCCTTGTAGTACTCGACGCCCTGGAGCAGCGAGTTGGCGCAGTTGCCGACGCCGATGATGGCGACGCGCACCTTGCCGTCGTCGAGGCGGGCGAGCCCGTTCGAATTACCGTTCGTGGACATCGTTCCCTCCGTGAATCATTTGCTTGCGGACGTGCAGGATGCGCTGGACGACGGTGACCCAGGCGGTCGCGGCGAGCAGGGCGATCGCCCACTGGAGCACGCCCCACGGCGCGAGGACGAGTCCGGCCGTGATCACCACCACACGCTCGGCGCGGGAGCCGAGGCCGACGTCGCCCCGCAGGCCGAGCGCTTCTGCCCGGGCGCGTGTGTACGGCACGAGAAAGGATCCGGCGACGGCGGCGACCGTCAGCACGACGGCCGTGTCGTTGCCCTTGCGCGCGAAGACGAGCGCGATCGCGGCGAGCATCGCGCCTTCGCCGACGCGGTCGGTGGTCGAGTCGAGGAACGCGCCGAACGGCGTGGACTTGCCGCCGGCGCGGGCGAGTGCCCCGTCCAGGATGTCGAGCACCGAGCCGACGACGAAGAGCCCGGCGCCGAGCCAGTAGAAGAGCAGCTGCGTTGCGGCTCTCGAACGGGACGAGCGCCGCGGCGGCAAGGCAGAGCGAGACGCCGGAGACGGTCAGCGCGTTCGGCGTGACGCGGGTGCGGGCCAGGCCGACCACCGAGCGGCTCGCGAGCGAGCGGGCGCCGGCGGTGTAGCCCTGCTTCACCCGACGCAGGGTCGGCATCTCTCTCGTCGTGAGCATTTGCGGCGTGTCCGAGGCAGGTCCAATCGCAATCCTGCTATGCCGCGACTATAGCAGGTTTGCGATGGGCTCAGTATCCGGCGAGCCCTGCCCGCGACGGACGAGCCGCGGCGTCCAGGCGACGATCCCGAGGGCCAGCAGCGCCACGACGATCCCGGCGACGACGTCGAGGAGGAAGTGATTCGCCGTCGCCATCACGCAGAACCAGACCCAGGCCGGCCAGAGCGCCCAGAGGCCCTTCGCCCAGCGGCTGCGGCACGATGCCGAGAGCATGACGCCGACGATCAACGCGTCGGCCGCGTGGAGGCTCGGCATCGCCGCATAGGGATTGGCGAGGGCATGGACGAGCCCGCTCGAGTGGTTGACGCCGTCGACGAATCCCTCGCCGGGGAACATCCAGGGCGGAGCGGTCGGCACGACGACGTAGCCGATCAGGCCGAGCACGTTCGCGAGCAGGATCGCGTTCCGGAAGCGGGGGAAGCGCTCGTGGCGGCGGAGGTAGACCCAGAGCAGCGCCAGCCCGATCGCCGTGAACTCGGAGTTCCAGTACGTCCAGGCGGCGGCGGTGAGCAGCAGGTGCGACGAGTCTGCGATCCGCTGCGCCGTCTGCTCGACGAGATGGTGGGTGAGCCGCTGCTCGAGATCGATCACGCGGAACCCGTTCATGAACGCCTCCGCCGGGTTCCGGTCGGCGAAGCTCCGCACGCCGAGGTACGAGAAGTAGAAGGCGAACCAGATCACGAGCTGGACGCCGAGATCCTTCCAACCGCGAGGCAAGACGCGACGGCCCGCTGCCACCATCGTGGTCACGAGGACGATTCTACCTCGGAGGCCGGTGGCGCTTCAGCCGCCGATGTAGGACATCTCGACCTTCGGCAGCGCGGCGGTCTCGCTCGTGCGCAGCTCCGAGTAGCGGTCCCCGCGGCCGTGCCAGATCCCGCGGAGCGTCTCGGCCAGCTCCTCCTCGGAGGCTCCGAGCCGAAGCGGCGCGCGCAGGTCGTGGCCGCGGACGGCGAACAGGCACGTGTAGAGGCGGCCCTCCGCCGAGAGCCGGGCCCGCGTGCAGCCGCCGCAGAACGGCTGCGTGACCGACGCGATCACGCCGACCTCGCCCGCCCCGTCGCGGTAGCGCCAGCGGCGGGCGGTCTCGTCCGGCCGGGCAGGCGGTACCGCTTCGAGGGGCCAGGCGGCGTCGATCCGGCGGACGATCTCCTCGGCGGGCACGACGTCGTCGAGCCGCCAGCCGTTCGTGTGACCGACGTCCATGTACTCGATGAAGCGGAGCGTGTGCCCGCTCCCGCGGAAGCGCTCGGCGAGCGCGAGGACGCTCCCGTCGTTGACGCCCCGCTTGACGACGGCGTTCACCTTCACGGGCAGTCCGGCCGCCGCGGCGGCGTCGATGCCGTCGAGCACCCGCTCGACCGGGAAGTCGACGTCGTTGAGCGCGCGGAAGGCCTCGTCGTCGAGCGAGTCGAGGCTGACCGTGACCCGCCCGAGGCCGGCCCGCGCGAGCGCCTCCGCCTTCTGCGTGAGCAGGGCGCCGTTCGTCGTCAACGCCAGCTCGATCTCCGGGATCGCCGCCAGCAGCTCGACGAGGTGCTCGACGTTGCGGCGCACGAGCGGCTCGCCTCCGGTCAGCCGGATCGTGCGCACGCCGAGTTTCGCGAAGACGCGCGCGAGGCGCTCGATCTCCTCGAAGGTGAGGAGCTCCCGGCGCTCGAGGAAGACGTGGTCGCGGCCGAAGACCTCCTTCGGCATGCAGTAGACGCAGCGGAAGTTGCAGCGATCGGTGATCGAGATCCGGAGCGTCTCGAGCGGCCGGCCGAGCCTGTCCAGCAGCGCATCCACGGGGAGAGCGTACCCACCTCGTCGAGGTCGATCGGGAACGCTAGTAACACAGTGTTACTTGGTACGGGTGCGGCCCGGCGATGCTTCGCGCCTGCGCTCGGCCGGCGACGCCGGCTCGCCACGCGCTACTCGGCCCAGATCCGCGCCAGCTCGACCACCGTGGCAGCCGCCAGGCCCATGTCCTCGACGCAGATCCACTCGCGCTCGCTGTGCGCGTCGTGGCCGCCGGTGAAGATGTTCGGGGTCGGGAGCCCCATCTCCGTCAGGGCGGAGCCGTCGGTTCCGCCGCGGATCGCCGTGCGCCTCGGCTCGAGGCCCACGCGGCGGACGGCCTCCTCGAGGTTCGCCACGATCTCCGCGTGGCGGGCCAGCTCGTCGCGCATGTTCCGGTACTGGATCTCCGATCGGAACTCGATCGAGCAGCGCGCGTCGGTCCTCGCGACCTCCTCGGCGATGCCGCGCAGGTACTCGACGTGCTCGTCGAGGAGGTCGTTCTCGAAGTCGCGGGCGATGAAGCGGAGCTCGACCTCGGAGGAGTCGCCCTGGATCACGAACGGGTGGACGAACCCCTGGCGCCCCTCGGTCGTCTCCGGCGAGAGCCCGTCCTGCGGCAGGCGCGCGATCACCTCGGCCGCGAGCTTGATCGCGTTCACGAGCTCGCCCTTCGCCCAGCCGGGGTGGATCGAGCGCCCGCGGATCCGCATCCGCACCTGCGCGCCCGAGAAGGTCTCGGACTGCACTTCGCCCGCGGTCGAGCCGTCGACCGTGTACGCCGCGACGGCGCCGAACGAGTCGACCGGGAAGTGGGTCACGCCGCGGCCGATCTCCTCGTCGGGGTTGAACGCGATCTTGACCGGCCCGTGCGGGACGTCGGGATGCGCGACGAGCCAGGCGGCGGCGGCCATGATCTCGGCGATGCCGGCCTTGTCGTCGGCGCCGAGCAGCGTCGACCCGTCGGTGACGATCAGCTCGTGGCCGGAGTGCTTCGCGAGCTCCTCCGACTCGGCCGGTCGGATCACCTGGCCGGAGTCGCCGAGCGGGATCTCGCCTCCCTCGTACCGGAAGCGCCGCGGACGCACGTCGGCCCCGCTCGCCTCGCGGGCCGTGTCCACGTGCGCGAAGAACGCGATCGCCGCCGTCCCGCCCTCCACGGTGGCGGGGATCGTGGCGGTGACGTAGCCGTGCCCGTCGATCGCCGCATCCGCCAGTCCCAGCTGCTCGAGCTCGTCACGGAGCAGCCGCAGCAGGTCGAGCTGCTTCGCGGTGCTCGGGTACGTCTCGCTGTCCGCGTCGGACTGGGTGTCGATCCGGACGTAGCGGAGGAAGCGCTCGGCGGCGTCCTCGGCGAGGGTCGCAGCGAGGTCGGCGGCCATCGCGCCGAGTCTATGCGCTCGGCGCGGCCCCGCCCGAGGGGTAGCGTCCGCGCCCGTGGCCGCGATCGCGCTCGCCCTCGTCTCGGCGCTGCTCTTCGGGGCGATGAGCGTCGGCCTCCGGCTCGGGCTCGCGCGGAGCCCGGACGCGGCCCTCGCGACGCTCGCCACGGTCGTCGGCGCGCTCGCCGTCGCGCTCGTCGCGGCCGCGGCCGAGCTCCCGTCTCGGGGCGTCCACGCGGGCGGGGCCTGGCCCTTCCTGCTCGCCGGGCTGCTGCAGCCCGGGCTCGGGCAGCTGCTCGTGACGCTCGCGGTCCGGGAGGCGGGCGCGTCCCGGGTCTCGGTGATGTTCGGGTCGGCGCCGCTCGTCTCGGTCGTGATCGCTCTCGTCCTGCTCGGGGAGCCCGCGCACGTACCGCTCCTCGTCGGCGCGGTCCTGATCGTCGCGGGCGGCGTCGAGCTCGCGCGCGAGCGCCGGCGGCCGCAGCACGTCCGCGTGATCGGCCTCGTCTACGCGTTCGTCGTCACCATCCTCTTCTCGGCGCGCGACAACCTCGTCCGCTGGCTTTCGGAGGGGACGGCGACGCCGCCCGCGGTCGCGGCCGCCGCCTCGCTCCTCGGCGGGACGCTCCTGCTCTCTCTCGTGCTCGCGCCGCGGCTTCGCGGCGTGCCCCGGCCGCGGGACGCCTCGCCCTTCCTCGGCGTCGGCGTCCTGTTCGGCCTCTCGTACGTGTCGCTCTTCGAGGCGTACTACCGCGGCCGCGTCACCGTCGTCTCCCCGCTCGTCGCGACCGAGTCGCTCTGGGGCGTCGGCCTCTCGCTGCTGCTGCTCCGCCGCCACGAGCTGATCGGGCGCCGCGTCATCGCTCGGCGCCCTGCTCGTCGTGGCCGGGGCGACGCTCATCGGCGCCTTCCGCTAGACCGTCGGCGTCGGCGTCGCGATCCGCTCCTCGAAGACGACGCCGCTCTCGATCGAGCGCCGAACGGGGCAGGAGGCGGCGACCTTCTCGAGCCGCTGCAGCTGCTCCTCGCTCAGGTCGCCGCCGAGCCGGATCTCGACCTCGAAGCGGCGCGGCGTGGAGCGGTGGTCGTAGTTCACGTCGACCTCGACGTCTCCGAGCTCCCACTCCTTCGTCCGCGCATACATGACGAGCGTCGTGGCGACGCACGAGGCGAGCGCGGCCGGGAGCAGCTCGTGCGGAGCGAGCGCCGTGTTCTCGCCGCCGGCCGACTCCGGCTCGTCGGTGACGAGGCGGAAGCGGCCGCCGCGCACGCTGACGTCGCTCCGCAGCGTGCCCGGCAGCATCCGGGCGCTCGCCCTCATGCCGTGGCTCCTTCCTTCTCGAGCAGCTCGTCGAAGAACTTCCCGATCGTCGAGGACGGGGTAGGCGCCGACGAAGCCGGTGACGGGCTCGCCGTCGCGGAAGACGGCCACGGTGGGAATGCTCTGTACGCCGTAGCGGGCTGCGAGCGCCCCCTCGGCGTCGACGTCGACCTTCACGAGCTCGAGCCGGCCCTCGCGCTTTCCGACCTCGCTCTCGATCGCAGGCCCGAGCGCCCGACACGGCCCGCACCAGGCGGCCCAGAAGTCGACGACGACCGGCAGGTCGCGGGACCGCTCGATCACGTCCTGCTCGAAGCTTTCGGTGGTTGCGTCGATCATGTTCTCTCTCCTCCGAATCAGTGGGTGAGCGGCCTGCGGCCGCGGCTGTCGATGTTGAACACGCGGTACAGGGGGCAGACGCCGGTCGCGGCCGTGGCGGCCATGATCCCGGCGGCGACGAGCAGCACGATCCCCGCGAACGAGCCGGCGCCGAGGATCAGGGCGACGATCAGCGCGGCCGGCGCGGCCAGGATGCCGCGGAGCCTGCGGTCGAACGAGCTCATGTTCACGCTCACGATGTCACTCCTCCTCCGACGAGCACGGACAGCGCTCGGAGCTGCTGCTGCACGGAGCCGCAGACCTCCTCGCAGAGGTCGAGCACGCCCTCGTCGGCGATCTGGTAGTAGACGCGGTTGCCCTCCTTGCGCCGACCGAGGATCCCGGCATCGGCGAGCACCGCCAGGTGCTTGGAGACGTTCTGCTGCGAGGCGTCGACCGAGTCGGCGAGCTCGTTCACGGTCGCCTCGTGCCCGCGCAGCGCGTCGAGGAGTCGAATCCGGAGCGGCTCGCCGATCGCTCGGAAGCGCCGGGCGATCAGCTCGACGAGCTCCTCGGGGATCGGGTGGGGAAGGCTCATTCTCATCTACCACTAATTAACTGTACAGTTGAATAGTAGCACACCGGATCTGGGACCTTGCCGCGATCGGCGGGATCGCGATTCCGAGCGCGTGACCGGGGCGGCGAGTCGGCGCTCGAGCTGCGCGCTCCGGGCCAAGTATCTGCTATAACTGCACTTAGATTTTCTCAACGAGGAGGCACGAAACACGCATGGCTAAGACAATCGGCATCGACCTGGGTACGACGAACTCGTGCATGGCCGTGCTCGAGGGCGGCGAGCCGACCGTGATCCCGAACGCGGAGGGCGGGCGCACCACCCCGTCCGTCGTCGCGTTCACGAAGGACGGGCAGCGGCTCGTCGGCGCCCCGGCGCGCCGGCAGCAGGTGACGAATCCCACCAACACCGTCTTCTCGATCAAGCGCTTCATGGGGCGCAAGTTCGGCGAGGTGACCGAGGAGATGACGATCGTCCCCTACGAGGTCGACGAGGGCCCGAACGGCGACGTGCGCGTCACGGCCGAGGGCAAGCAGTACGCCCCGCCGGAGATCAGCGCCATGATCCTCCAGAAGCTGAAGGCCGATGCCGAGGCGTACCTCGGCGAGCCGGTCGCCGACGCGGTGATCACCGTCCCCGCCTACTTCAACAACGCGCAGCGGGAAGCGACGAAGGACGCCGGCAAGATCGCGGGGCTCAACGTCCTGCGCATCATCAACGAGCCGACCGCTGCCTCGCTCGCGTACGGGCTCGACAAGGAGTCCGACCAGACGATTCTCGTGTTCGACCTCGGCGGCGGCACGTTCGACGTGTCGGTGCTCGAGCTCGGCGACGGCGTCTTCGAGGTCAAGTCCACTGCCGGCGACAACCATCTCGGCGGCGACAACTTCGACAAGGCGGTCGTCGACTGGATGGTCGCCGAGTTCAAGAAGGACCAGGGCATCGACCTCGCCGCCGACCGGATGGCGCTCCAGCGCCTGTACGAGGCGGCGGAGAAGGCGAAGGTCGAGCTCTCCTCGACGATGACGACGCAGATCAACCTGCCGTTCATCACCGCGACGCAGGAGGGCCCGAAGCACCTCGACCTGCAGCTCACCCGGGCGAAGCTCGAGGAGATCACCGCCGACCTGCTCGAGCGGACGGTCGGCCCGACGAAGCAGTCGCTCACCGACGCGGGCCTCGACGCGGCGAAGATCGACCACGTCGTGCTCGTCGGCGGCATGACCCGGATGCCCGCCGTTCAGGAGAAGGTCCGCCAGATCGTCGGCAAGGAGCCGCACAAGGGCGTCAACCCGGACGAGGTCGTCGCGGTCGGCGCCGCGCTGCAGGCCGGTGTCCTGAAGGGCGAGGTGAAGGACATCCTTCTGCTCGACGTCACTCCGCTCTCGCTCGGGATCGAGACGAAGGGCAGCGTGATGACGAAGCTGATCGAGCGCAACACCACGATCCCGACGAAGAAGGCGGAGGTCTTCACCACCGCCGAGGACAACCAGCCCTCGGTCGAGGTTCACGTCCTCCAGGGCGAGTCGGAGATGGCGGCCTACAACAAGACGCTCGGCAAGTTCCAGCTCGTCGGCATCCCGCCGGCGCCACGGGGCATGCCGCAGGTCGAGGTCGCGTTCGACATCGACGCGAACGGGATCATCCATGTGACCGCGAAGGACATGGGCACGGGGAACCAGCAGCAGATCAAGATCGAGGGCGGCTCCGGCCTCTCCGACGACGAGGTCCAGCAGATGATCCGGAACGCCGAGTCGCACGCCGACGAGGCGCACCGGCTGCGCGAGGTCGCCGACGCGAAGAATCAGGCCGAGACGCTCGCGTACCAGACCGAGCGCTCGCTCAAGGAGCATCGCGACAAGCTCGAGGAGTCCGAGGCCTCGACGATCGAGGGCCGGATCATGGAGCTGCGCCAGGCGCTCGAGGGCGAGGACCTCGGCGACATCCGCGCGAAGACCGAGGCGCTCCAGGAGGCCTCGCACAAGCTGGCCGAGGCGGTCTACGCCCAGGCGGCCGCGCAGGCGCAGGCCGGCGCGAGCGGCGGCGACGGCGGTGCCGGCTCCGACGACGAGGTCGTCGAGGAAGGCGAGTACGAGGTCGTCGACGAGGAGGCGAAGACCTCGTGAGCGAGGAGCAGGTCGAGAACGCGACCGACGAACAGGAGCCGGTCGAGGCCGACGAGGACGCGGCCGCCGCTCTCGAGGATCGGCTGCTGCGGCTCGCGGCCGAGTTCGACAACTTCAGGAAGCGCGCGGCCCGCGAGCGCCAGGAGTACGTGACGCTCGCCAACGAGCGCATCATCGGCGAGCTGCTGCCGATCCTCGACGACCTCGAGCGGGCGCTCGTCGCCGCGGCCGAGCACGAGGAGGCCCAGCTCGAGGAGGGCGTACGGCTCGTCCACCGCTCGCTCGCCTCGCTGCTCGAGCGGCACGGCGTCCGGGCGATCGAGACCGACGGCAAGTTCGACCCGCACGTCCACGAGGCGCTGCTGACGCAGCCGTCCGAGGCCGAGGAGGGCTCGGTGCTCGACGTGGTCCAGAAGGGGTACAGGCTCGGAGAGCGCGTCGTCCGCCCGGCACGGGTCGTGGTCGCAGCGGCGCCGCCGCCGGAGGGCGATGGCTGACTCGCTGTATGACGCCCTCGGCGTGAAGAAGACCGCGTCGCAGGACGAGATCAAGAAGGCGTACCGGAAGCTCGCCCGCACCCATCACCCGGATGCGAACCCGGGGGACGCAGCCGCCGAGGAGCGCTTCAAGCAGGTGCAGCACGCGTACGACGTCCTCTCCGACGAGGAGAAGCGAAAGGCGTACGACCGCTTCGGCAGCGCGAACGGCCGGCCGGGAGCAGGGCCCGGCGGGGTGAACGTCGACTTCGGCGACTTCGACCTCGGCGACCTCGGCGACTTCCTCGGCGGGATCTTCGGCGGCGGCGCCGGCGGGCCCCGCGGCGGTCGCAGTGGGAGGCGCTCCCAGGCGGTGCGCGGCGCGGACGTGGAGACCGAGGTGAGCCTCTCCTTCGAGGACTCGCTGCGCGGTGCCGAGGCGAGGGTGCCGGTCGAGCTGACCGTCGCCTGCTCCGAGTGCGGCGGGACCGGCGCGCAGCCCGGGACGGCGCCGGTGATCTGCCCCGAGTGCAACGGCCGCGGCGTCAAGGCCGAGAGCCAGGGACTGTTCGCGCTCTCGCAGCCGTGCCCGCGCTGCCGCGGCAACGGCACGGTGATCGAGCAGCCGTGCCCGAAGTGCAAGGGCTCCGGCCGCGAGCGGCGGCTGCGCACCTACACGGTCAAGATCAGGCCCGGCGTCAAGGACGGGACGAAGATCCGGCTCAAGGGCAAGGGCGAAGCCGGGGCGCACGGCGGTCCCGCCGGCGACCTCGTCGTGGTCACGCGCGTGGCGGCGTCGCCGCTCTACGAACGGCGCGGCGACGACCTCGTCGTCGAGGTGCCGGTCTCGTTCCCGACCGCCGCGCTCGGCGGCAGCGTCGAGGTGCCGACCCCGGAGGGAGCCGTCTCGTTGAAGATCCCGGCGGGCTCGGAGGACGGGAAGCTGCTGCGGATCAAGGGTCGCGGTGCGCCGCGGCTCCAGGGCTCGGGCAAGGGCGACGTGCTCGCGCGCGTCCGGATCCAGGTGCCGAAGCGCGTCAACAAGAAGGAACGCCAGCTGCTGGAGGAGCTGGGGAAGGCGATCGGCTGACGATGAAGGACGACCTGCTCAAGCAGGGCCCGCGCGAGGCGCCCGAGCCGGAGACTGCGGAGGAGAAGAGCAAGAAGCTCGGCCTGAAGACGGCCGGCGGCGGGGTCGCCGCGGGCGGGATCGGCCTCGCCAAGGCGGGCGTGCTCGGCAAGGCCTTCCTCTGGTTGTTCGTCTGGAACGGCGTCAGCTCCGCGGCACGGATCGGCGGCTGGATCGGGATCTTCCTGGTGCTCGCGATCGTCACGACCGTGATCGTCTGGCGGAGGAGCAGGGCATGAACGACCGGCCGATCTACATGATCAGCGTCGCGGCCGAGCTCGTCAGCATGCATCCGCAGACGCTGCGGATCTACGAATCGAAGGGGCTCGTGCGCCCGCAGCGCACGCCGGGCGGTACGCGCCTCTACTCCGAGGCCGACATCGAGCGCCTGCGGATCATCCAGCGGCTCACCTCGGAGCTGGGGCTCAACCTCGCCGGCGTCGAGCTGGTGCTGCGGCTCGAGGACGAGCTCCGTAAGGCCCACGCGCAGATCGAGCGCCTGCAGGCGCAGCTGAAGCACGAGGTGCAGAAGGTGCACAAGGAGTACCGGCGCGACCTCGTCGTCGTGCGCGAGGAGCGGCTCCCCGACAGGAGATAGATGGACTTCACGAAGCTCACGATCAAGTCCCAGGAGGCGGTCGCGGCCGCGCAGGAGCTGGCGCGGCGCGGCGGCAACCCGGAGCTCTACCCCGAACACCTGCTGCTCGCGCTTCTCGACCAGGAGCTGCCGCGCGAGCTCGTCGCCGACCCCGACGCGCTGCGCGCGCAGGCCCAGGCGGCCCTCGCGCAGAAGCCGCGGATCCAGGGCTCGCAGCAACAGCCGCAGGTCTCGGCACAGTTCTCGCGTCTCCTCGACCAGGCCTTCGACGAGGCGAAGCGCCTGGAGGACGACTACGTCGCCGCCCAGCACCTGCTGCTCGCGCTCGACGTCGTCCCGCGCGACGAGCTGCTCGCGAAGATCGCCGAGGTCACCGGCGGGCGCCGCGTCACCTCGGCCGACCCGGAGGGCACCTACCAGGCGCTCGCCAAGTTCGGGCGCGACCTGACCGAGCTGGCGGAGGGCGGCAAGCTCGATCCGGTGATCGGTCGGGACGAGGAGATCCGGCGCGTGATCCAGGTGCTCTCGCGGCGGACGAAGAACAACCCCGTCCTGATCGGCGAGCCGGGGGTCGGCAAGACCGCCATCGTCGAGGGGCTCGCGCAGCGGATCGTCGCCGGCGACGTTCCCGAGTCGCTGAAGGACAAGCGCGTCTGGGTGCTCGACATCGGCGGGCTGCTCGCCGGCGCGAAGTACCGCGGCGAGTTCGAGGAGCGGTTGAAGGCGGTGCTCGCGGAGGTCGCCGCCGCCGAGGGCCGGCTGATCCTCTTCATCGACGAGCTGCACACGATCGTCGGCGCGGGCGCGGCGGAAGGCGCGGTCGACGCCGCCAACCTGTTGAAGCCGATGCTCGCCCGCGGCGAGCTCCGCTGTGTCGGGGCAACGACGCTCGACGAGTACCGCAAGCACATCGAGAAGGACGCGGCACTCGAGCGGCGCTTCCAGCCCGTCCTCGTCGGTGAGCCGTCGGTCGCGGACACGATCGCGATCCTGCGCGGCCTGAAGGAGAAGTACGAGTCGCACCACAAGGTGCGGATCCGCGACGCCGCGCTCGTCGCCGCCGCCGTCCTCTCCGACCGCTACATCGCCGACCGGCAGCTTCCCGACAAGGCGATCGACCTCGTCGACGAGGCCGCCTCGCGCCTGAAGATGGAGATCGAGTCGTCTCCGGTCGAGCTCGACGAGGCGAACCGGCGCGTGACCCAGCTCGAGATCGAGCTGGCCGCTATGGCCGGCGAGTCGGAGGGGGCGCGCGAGCCGCTCGAGGCGGAGCTCGCGGAGGCGAAGGAGCGGCGCGACGCGCTCTCGGCGCGCTGGGCGCGCGAGAAGGAGGCGCTCGACCGGATCGGCGAGATCACGCAGCGGATCGACGAGCTCCGCGGCGAGGCCGAGCGGGCCGAGCGGCAGGGGGAGCTGCAGCGCGTCGCGGAGATCCGCTACGGCGAGCTGCCCGCGCTCGAGAAGGAGCTCGAGGAGCGGGACTCGGAGCAGGTCGACTCGATGGTCAAGGAGGAGGTCGACGAGGACGACGTCGCCGCCGTGGTTGGGCGCTGGACCGGGATTCCGGTCGACCGGCTGCTCGAGGGCGAGACGGAGAAGCTCGTGCACATGGAGGAGCGGCTCCACCGGCGAGTCGTGGGTCAGGAGCAGGCGGTCGAGGCGGTCGCGAACGCGCTCCGGCGCGCCAGGACCGGGCTCCAGGACCCGAACCGGCCGATCGGCAGCTTCGTCTTCCTCGGCCCGACCGGCGTCGGCAAGACCGAGCTGGCCCGGGCGCTCGCCGAGTTCATGTTCGACGACGAGCGCGCGATGCTCAGGCTCGACATGAGCGAGTACCAGGAGCGTCACACCGTTGCGCGGCTGATCGGCGCGCCGCCCGGCTATGTCGGCTACGACGAGGGAGGGCAGTTGACCGAGGCCGTGCGGCGGCGGCCGTACTCCGTCGTCTTGCTGGACGAGATCGAGAAGGCGCACTCGGAGGTCTTCGATGTGCTCCTGCAGGTGCTCGACGACGGCCGCCTGACCGACGGGCACGGGCGCACGGTCGGCTTTCGCAACACCGTCCTGATCATGACCTCGAACCTCCGCAGCGCCGACGCGATGCGCGACGTCTTCCGGCCCGAGTTCCTGAACCGGATCGACGAGATCGTCGAGTTCGCGCCGCTCTCGCGCGAGCAGATCGGCGAGATCGTCGAGCTGCAGCTCGAGCGCCTGCGCGCCCGGCTGGCAGAGCGGGGGATCGGGCTCGAGCTCACCGACGCCGCGAAGGAGGCGCTCGCCGAAGCAGGCTGGGACCCCGCCTACGGCGCCCGGCCCCTGAAGCGCGCGATCCAGCGCCTCGTGGAGAATCCGCTCGCCCTGCGGCTGCTCGAGGGCGACTTCGTCGAAGGCGACACCGTGCGGCTCGACGGACGCGACGGGGAGCTCGTCTTCGAGCGCGTCGGCATGGCCGCTCCCGCGCCGGCCTGAGCGGCCGCGCCGGCCCCCGACCGTCACGCTCTCGTATCGGTGCTTCGGCATGCCGAAGCACCGATACGAGAAGCACCGATACGAGAGCGTCACGGCCATATGGCGGCGATGCGCCACGACGCAGCGAGTAGCGTCCCCGCCATGGTGCTCGTCGTGGCAGCAACCGAGCGGGAGCTGGAGTTCGTACGCGGCGCGGAGACGCTCTGCTGCGGGATCGGGCCGGTCGAGGCGGCGCTGCAGACGGCGAAGGCGCTGGTGGAGCGGCGGCCGGACGCGCTCCTGCACATCGGCATCGCCGGCGGGCGCGGGATCGAAGCGGCCTCGCTCGTGCTCGGCTCGGAGGCCGTCTACTGCGACCTGATCGACGCCGGCTTCACGCTCCCGCGAATCGAACGCGTCGATCCCGGACGCACGGCTGCTCGCGGCGGCCCGCGCAGCGCTGCCGCACGCGCTCGTCCTCCCGATCGCGACCTGCGCCCGCGTCGGGGGGTGCAGCGCCTGTGACGTCGAGGCGATGGAGGGCTTCGGGGTCCTCCGGGCCGCACAGCTCGCCGGCGTGCCCGCGGTGGAGCTGCGCGCGGTCTCGAACGACCCGGACGATCCGGATCGCGGCCGGTGGCGCATCCCCGACGCCCTCGCCGCGCTCGCCGACGCCGTGCCCCGGCTGCTCGCCGACCTCGCCGAGTGACGCCGCGTCAGCCGCCGGGCACCCTCGACGGCGTCGAGGACGACCGCGTTCCCGTGCACCGGCGGCGCGCCGTACGGGAAGAAGAGCACCTCCTCGTGGTCCGGGCGGCGACGATACCCTGCGCCGTCGTGGCCAGGCCGACCTATCCCCGCCATGCCGGTCCGCGGCCCGAGGCGCTGCCGCCCGAGCGGCGGACGGTGGGACAAGTCGTCGCCGAGTCGATCCGGCTCTACGGCGACCGCTTCTGGGCGGTGCTGCCGCTCGGCGTCGCGTTCGTCGGCGTCGACCTCGCGAGCCTGCACCGGAGCGTCGGCGTGCAGACGGTCGTCCTCTGGGCCTTCACGCCGGTGTTCGCGGCCGCCTACGTGCGCGCGTCGGCGCTCGTGACCCGCCGGGGGCCGACGTGGCAGGCCCTCGTCGTCGCGATGCTCGTCTTCCTGCCCTTCCCCGTGCTCGTGCGCCTGTACGTCCTCCCGGGCATCGTCTGGCTCGGCCTGATCGGGCTCGCCGTCCCGGCAGCCGTGGCGGAGGGCCTCGGCGTGCGCGCCGCGTTCCGTCGCGGCTGGCTTCTCGGACGCGCCGACGCGGCGCACGCGGTCGGGGGCCTCGCCGCGCTCGCGCTCGTCTACGGCGTCACCCGGACGATGCTGCTCGTGCTCCTGCACACCCAGGGGGGGCAGACGCAGGTGATCGCCGCCGTGCTCGCCGACCTCGTGCTCTCGCCGCTCGTGTTCGTCGGCGGCGCACTGCTCTACGGGGACCAGGCCGCCCGCGCTAGGCTCGCGACCACCGACCGAGGAGGCGCGTGATGCCGATCTACATCCTGCTCTCGAGGCTCTCCCAGCAGGGGGTGAAGACGCTCCAGAGCAATCCGGCGCGGCTGCGCGAGGTCAACCGCGACGTCGAGGAGCTCGGCGCGAAGGTGCTGCACCAGTGGGCGACGCTGGGCGAGTTCGACTTCGTGAACGTGGTCGAGGCGCCCGACACGGCGACGGTCGCCAAGGTCTCGGTCGCGCTCGGGGCGCGAGGCTCGACCCGGATCGAGACGCTGCCGGCGCTCTCGATCGACGAGCTCGTCGGGGCGCTCGACTAGTCCTCGGCGACTGCGACCCGGCGCACGGTGACGCCCCAGGCCGTGCCCGAGGCGAAGAGCTCGTCCGGGTCGACGTCGGCCAACCAGCCGAGGAAGTGCGGCTCGGGGTCGTCCTCGGTGCAGCCGTAGACCGCCGGGAAGAGCGGCCGCTCCGCCTGCGTGTGCTTGACGAGCGCGGCCTCCTCGGCGAGGCGCTCGGCCTCCTCGGACGCTGGGCCCTCCATGTAGCCGCGAGGCATGCTCCCAGAGTACTGCCGCTACGCTCGCCGCGTGAACGCGCTCGCGGTGCACGGGCTCGAAAAGCGCTACGGCTCGGTGCGGGCGCTCAAGGGCGTCGATCTCGAGGTGGGGGAGGGCGAGCTCGTCGGCCTGCTCGGCCCGAACGGCGCCGGCAAGTCGACGCTCGTCAAGATCGCGGTCGGCCTCGTCCGGCCGACCGCTGGCCGCGCGGAGATCGCCGGCGCGCGCGCCGGCTCGCGGACGGCGCGGGCCCGGCTCGGCTACCTCGCGGAGCTGTTCCGCTTTCCCGGCTGGTACAGCGCGGACGAGGTGCTCTCGCTGCATCAGCGGCTCTCGGGCTCCGACGGCGGCGCTGCCGAGCGGCGGCGGCTGCTCGAGCTCGTCGCGCTCGCGGACGCGACCGACCGGCGGGTCGACGGGATGTCGAAGGGGATGCAGCAGCGGCTCGGCGTGGCGCAGGCGCTCGTCGGCAGTCCGCGCCTGCTGCTCCTCGACGAGCCCACGTCCGCGCTCGATCCGGTGGGGCGGCGGACGGTGCGCCTGCTGCTCGAGCGACTGCGCGCCGAGGGCGTGTCCGTCCTCCTCAACTCGCACCTGCTCTCGGAGATCGAGCTCGTCTGCGACCGGGTGGCGATCCTGCTCGGCGGCGAGCTCGTCGCGGCCGGCTCGCCGGCGGAGCTGTCGCGGCCCCGCGGCGTCGAGCTGGAGACGGACGACGGCCTGCGCACCGTCGAGGGCGCGACGCGCGAGGACGCACCGCGCCTCGTCGCGGAGGCGGTCGCGGCCGGCCGGCGCGTGTACGGCGTCCGCGTCCTCACCTCCACCCTCGAGGACGTCTACCTCGAGGCAGTGGGAGGGGAGACGGACTGAGTGGCCTCGGTCGGCGCGATCGTCGTCTACGGATTCCGCGAGGCCGTGCGCCGGAAGGTGTTCGCGGTCGTCGTCGTCCTGACGGCGATCTTCCTCTTCCTCTTCTGGCTCGCGAACCACTACGTCTTCGGCGAGCTCTCGAACATCCAGCCGCCGGCCGACGTCCACGTCGACACGCGCACGTTCGCCGGCGCGTTCCTGATGGGGCTCGCGATGTTCGCGACGCTCTTCCTCGGTGTCGTGCTCGCCGTGTTTCTGACTCTCGGCGTCGTCTCGGGCGACGCTGAACGCGGTCTGCTGCAGCCGCTCGTCGTCCGGCCGGTCGGCCGCGGGACGCTGCTGCTGTCGCGCTTTCTCGGCGCCTCGGCAGTGTCGGCCGTCTACGTGCTGACGGTCTACGCGCTCGCCATGCTGATCACGAGCGAAACGGGCCACTGGACGCCGTCGTCGAAGATCGCCCCGGGTCTCGAGCTCGCCGGCGGGGTCGTGATCGTGATCGCGCTGTCGCTGCTCGGCTCGGTCGCGCTCTCGGCGACCGCGAACGGGATCGCCGTGTTCATGCTCTTCGGGGCGGGGCTGGTCGCCGGGCTGCTCGGCTCGATCGGCCACGCGCTCAATTCGCACACCATCCAGCACGCGTCGACGATCGCGGCGTGGGCGCTCCCGTTCGAGGCGCTCTACCAGGACGGGCTGCGCCTGATCGCGCGGGACGAGACGGGCATCACCGGTTTCCTGCTCCAGCTCGGACCTTTCGGCGGGGCGTACGTGCACGGCTGGGGGATCCGGGTCTGGGCGGCCGGCTATCTCGCGATCGCTCTCGGGCTCGCGCTCGCCGCGTTCTCGCGGCGCGACCTCTACGGCGGCCGAGGGCTGTGCTGCGCGCAACTCGGCGCGCCGCAGCTCGACCGGGAGCTTGAAGAAGACGTCTTCGCTGTCGCCGCCCGCCTCGGACACGTCGACGCCGCGCGCCCGGAACCAGTCGCAGACGCCGTCGACGAGCCGCTCCGGCGCGGACGCGCCCGAGGTGAGACCGACGGAGTCGCGACCCTCGAGCCAGCGCTCGTCGATCTCGTCGGCGTCCTCGACGAGGTGGGCGTCGACTCCGGCAGCGCGCGCCACGTCGACGAGGCGGTTCGAGTTCGACGAGTTGCGGCTGCCGATCACGAGCAGCAGGTCGACCCGGCCGAGCAGGTCCTTCACCGCGGCCTGGCGGTTCGTCGTCGCGTAGCAGATGTCCTCCCGCGCCGGCCCCTCGATCCGGGGGAAGCGGCGGCGGAGGATGGCGACGATCGCGTTCGTCTCGTCCACCGAGAGCGTCGTCTGCGTCACGTAGGCGAGCGGTCGGCCGGACGGGAGCTCGACCCGCTCCGCGTCGGCGGTCGACTCGACGAGGACGATCGCCTCGGGCGCCTCGCCGAGCGTCCCCTCGACCTCCTCGTGCCCGGCGTGGCCGACGAGGACGATCGCGTACCCGGCATCGGCGTAGCGCCGTGCCTGGGCATGCACCTTCGTCACGAGCGGGCAGGTCGCGTCGATCGTCGTCAGCCCGCGCGCCGCGGACTCGGTCCGCACGGCCGGCGCGATGCCGTGGGCCGAGAACACGAGCGTCGAGCCCGCGGGAACGTCGGCGACCGAGTCGACGAACACGGCGCCGCGCCGCTCGAGGTCGCGGACGACGTGCGAGTTGTGGACGATCTGCTTGCGGACGAAGACCGGCCTGCCGTAGAGGGCGAGCGCGCGTTCCACCGTCTCGACCGCCCGCTCGACACCCGCGCAATAGCCCCGCGGGGAGGCGAGGAGTAGGCGTTTCACCACTGCTCGCCACCATAGCCCGGGTCTGTTAAGGCCCGGTGAGAGGCCGGCGCTCCGCCTCCAGAGATGGAAAAGCCCGCCGCTCGGGGGGGTCGGTGCGGCGGGCTCTCCCAAGTTGCTCGCCGCGGTGCTCGAGGCCAAAGGCCACGCCGCGGCTCGCATCGCCCAGCGAGCGCCAGACTAGAGCGCCCCTCCGGCGCGGACAATGGGCCGGTCGGCCCATCTTTGCAATCTGGAGGAGGCGCGATCGCGAGATAGCGCGGTCTCCTCCTTTCTCGTCGCCGTCGTCTCCGGCGGCGTCCGGCCGACGCACGAGTGACTCGCGATCGGCGAGGGTATAGGCGCGCATGACGACGAACGCGATGACGCGGGTCCTGGTGATCGACGACGAGGCCCCGATCAGGCTCCTCTGCCGCGTCAACCTCGAGGCCGAGGGGATGGCCGTGCTCGAGGCGCACGACGGCCCGAGCGGCCTCGACATCGCCCGCAGCGAGCGCCCCGACATCGTCCTCCTCGACGTGATGATGCCCGGCCTCGACGGCTGGCAGGTCGCCGAGCAGCTGCTGGACGACGAGCGCACGAACGAGATCCCGATCATCTTCCTGACCGCGCGGGCCGAGCTCCGCGACCGGGCGCGCGGTCTCGACATCGGCGGCGTCGACTACGTGACGAAGCCGTTCGACCCGCTCGAGCTGGCCTCCCTCGTCGACGAGCTGCTCGAGCGGATCGAGCGCGGCGAGCGGGACGAGCTGCGCGGCGAGAAGCTCGCCGAGCTCCGCACCCTGATGGAGGGCGAGTAGCGAGCGACGCCGGCATGTCCGCTACCGCGCCGTCTGGGCGAGGACGATCCCGCACAGCACCACCGCTGCTCCTGCGAGCTGCACCGGTGCGAGGGACTCCTGGAGCCAGACCCAGGCGACGACGGTCGCGGTCACGGGCTCGAGCATCGCGACGATCCCGACGCGCGTCGCGCTCACGTGGCGGAGGGCGCCGACGATCAGCGAGAACGGCGCGATCGTCCCGAGCACGACCACCCACAGGACGAGCGCCCAGACCGGCAGGTGCCAGCCGGCGAGGTGGCCCTGCAGGCTCACCGTCCGGCCGACCACGCCGACGGGGAAGCTCCACCACGGTTGCACGACCGTCCAGAAGAGCGTCGCGAAGAGGAAGCCCCAGGCGAGCAGCGAGACGGAGTCCCGGTCGGCGACGGCGTGCTCCGCGAGGAGGAGGTAGGTCGCGTACACGAAGGCGGAGACGAGCGCGAACGCGACACCGAGCCCGTCGATGCCGCTGCCGCTCCAGAGCTGCACCATCAGGACGAGCCCCGAGAGCGACAATCCGAGCGCCGCCCAGATCCGTCGCCGCACCCGCTCGTGGCCGAACGTCCGCGCCCAGACGGCGACGAGCAGCGGCCCGAGGTACTGGATCAGCAGCGCGATCCCGATCGCGAGCCGGTGGATCGCGAGGAAGTAGAAGAGCTGCACCCAGGCGACACCGACGACCCCGAAGAGGAGCAGCCGCCGCCACTCGCGCGGGCGGAGCCGCAGCGAGGCCGGCTCGCGCAGCGCCGCAAGCAGCGCGAGCCCGACGCACGCGCCGGCGCAGCGCGCCTCGGTCAGCCGCAGCGAGCTGAGCCCGGAGGCGAGGGCGACCTTGGACACGGCGCCGTTGACTCCGAAGAGCACGGCGGCGACGAGCACCATCGCGTAGCCCGCCGCGGGGCGGCGCACCCGCGGCTCGTCCGCCGCCACGACCCCTGCTGCTGTCACGGCCGCGGAAGGTACCGCAGTCGGGACGGAAGGATTCGAACCTTCGGCCTCTGCCTCCCAAAGGCAGCGCTCTAACCAGGCTGAGCTACGTCCCGACGGCCGCAGTGTAGGCGCCGGGCCCCTCGGCCCTCGACTCCGCCACCGCAGCCGCCACTCTGCGAGCGGCGATGCTGCCCTCGCGCAGCTGGCCGCCGAGCGTGGGGACGAAGCCGACGAACCAGAGCCCCGGCAGCACCGGCTCGCCGTCCGTCCTGAGCGGCAGCCCGTGCGGGCCGAGCACGCCGAGGCGTCCGACGAGCTCCTCGAGCCCGGCGCGGAAGCCGGTCGCCGCGATCACCGTCTGGGGCGAGATCCGCGAGCCGTCCGCGAGGAGGACGTCGCCGCCCTCGAAACCGGTGACGGCGGCGACGACCTCGACCCGGCCGCCGCGGACTGCGTCGACGATCCCGACGTCGAGGATGGGGACGGTGCCCGTCGTGAGGAACGCCGTGCGGAGCCCGTGCTCGGGTCGCGGCAGTCCCTGCGCCGACAGGTCGGGGATCGCGGCCCGCCGCAGCGCCTTCGAGACCGGGTCGACCCAGTGCGGCGGCAGCGCGCGGATCGCCATCCCGATCAACTGGGCCGGGATACCGGCGGTCGCGCGGCGGACGATCTGCGGCGGCGTCCGTACCGACAGCCGCGTCCGCGCAGCGCCGCCGTCCGCGACGTCGTGGGCGATCTCGGCACCCGAGTTCCCGGCGCCCACCACGAGCACGTCGCGGCCGCGGAACGGCTCCGGGCTCCGGTAGGCGGAGGAGTGGAGGAGCTCGCCCGGGAAGTCCTCCCGGCCGGGCCAGTCCGGGACCGCGGGCACCGCGTTGTAGCCGGTCGCGACGACGACCGACCCGGCGCGCACCGGTCCCGCGCCCGTCTCGAGCCGCCACGCACCGCCGTCGGGCTCGATCCGCTCGACGCGGACGCCGGTGCGGATCTCGATTCGCTCCGCCTCCGCGTACTCGCGCAGGTAGGCGATCAGGTCGTCGCGGCGCACCCAGCGGCCGTAGCGGCGCGGGATCCGCCGGCCCGGGAGCCCGGAGAGGAGCCGCGGCGTGTGCAGCCGCAGCCGGTCGTAGCGTTCGCGCCAGGCGGCTCCCGGCTCGGGCCCGGCCTCGAGCACGAGCGGCTCGAGGCCGCGGCGCCCCAGGAGCGCGGCGGTCGCGAGACCCGCCGAGCCGGCACCGATCACGACGATCGCACGCGTCTCCACGGCGTCTTCCTATCACGCTCGGGTTCGCGAGCCGACGAGCCCCGCCGCCTCCTCGTCCTGGAGGAAGCGGAGCAGGTAGGCCGCGAAGACCGCGAAGAAGACGACCGCTTCCTCCGACGCCATCGTCACGCCCGCGATCTGCTGGTCGGCGAGCGGTGCGGGCCCCCAGGCGCGCGGTGCATGCACGTAGAAGGGGTAGATCGCGCGCGGGATCAGCGCGAGCAGCAGCCCGAGCGGCGATGCGAGGACGAACGCAGAGAAGAGGTACGCCGCCTTCGCCCCCGCCGAGAACTCGCCGTGCACCACCGGCCACCAGAGACAGGCGCCCGCGAGCGAGATACGTCAAGTGCTCGAGGTGGAGAAGCGAGTGCGGGTGCCGCAGCGCGAGGTCGTAGATCCACGGCAGGTGCCAGACGTAGTAGGTGACGAGCCAGAGCGGCAGGGCGACGAGCGGGCGGAAGAGCGGGAAGCGGCCGGCGCGGCGGGCGAGCGCGGGCGGCACGGCGAGGACGAGCAGCGCCCGGCACCCACTCCGCGAGGACGACGTTCTGGAGCAGGTGCGCCCAGAGAAAGGTGTGGTTCGCGAGCGGCTCCAGCTCGCTCGCGAACGCGGCGAAGACGAGGACGAGCGCGAGCGCCGCGGCCACGACGCGCCCGCGGCTCGGACGCTCCACCCGTGACGCGACGGCATAGCCGGCGGCGAGGGCGGGAACGAGCCCGACGGCCTCCGCGGACGGGTGCATCCCGCTAACGTAGCGAGGCCCGCGCGGGTGTAGCTCAATGGTAGAGCCCCAGCCTTCCAAGCTGGTTACGAGGGTTCGATTCCCTCCACCCGCTCTCGCATAGCCAAACCGTTTCCGAACGGAAGAGGCCCGCTCCGGCGGGCCTCTCGGGTCTGTGGTCGGGTTGTGGTCGGTTTCAGGTCGCCGAAGCCCGATCCGAGCAGCTGCTCGCGCATCTCCTCTCGCTGTGCGCCTGCGCCTGCTTGAACTCGTGCGCGTAGCGGTCGAGGGTGAAGCTCGCCTTGCGGTGTCCTGCTTGCCGCTGGACGGTGACGACGTCCAGCCCGCTCGCGACGAGCCGGGAGACGAAGCCGTGCCGGAGCGCGTGCATCGGAGCCGCTCGCCTTCGCCCAGCTTCAACCCCGCCTTCGTCACTGCCTTACGGATCGCGGCGCCCACGTGGGCCTGCGCGAGCGGGCGTCCCGTCCCGGTCTGAAAGACAAGTCCTCCGGCCGCGCCCTCCCGAGCCGGAGCGCCTTGCGGCGATGCTCGCGGAGGATCCGCTCGAGCCGCGGCAGCAGCTCGACGTCGCGCTCTCCCGCGTCCGTCTTCAAGGGCTTGAGACTGCCGGACTCGCCTTTCTCGGAGCGGGTGAGGGAGTGGCGGACGTGGATCAGCTTCTCCTCGTAGTACAGGTCGCCGAAGCGCAACGCGAGGATCTCGGACACCCGCAGCCCGGCGAAGGCGGCGACCGCGATCACCGGCCGGTAGGTCTCGCTCGCCGCCTCCAGGAGCTTCTCGATCTCCTCGGCGGAGACCATGCGCGGCTTGGTCTTGTTCCGGCCCACCGGCCTGTCCTCGGCCTGCATCGCCCTCAGGGGGGAGACGGCGATCACCTCCTGCGAGACGCGTGGTTCAGGATCTTCGAGGTGACGACGTAGACGCCGCGCACCGTCCAGGAGGAGAGCCCGCCCGCCGCTTCGCGTCGAGCACAGCCTGGACGTGGTGGGAGCGCACCTGCTGCACCTTCATCCGCCCGAGCTTCGGCTTGAGGTGGGTGCGGTAGCGCTGCCGGTAGAGGTCGAGCGTCCGCTCGGAGCGCTCGCAGACGGCGACCAGCGCCTCGAAGTGGGAGAGAACCGCTCGGCGATGTCCTCCACAGTCACCGAGGAGGGCGCGACCGCCTTCCCCTCGCGGGTGCTGACCAGGAGCTTCTCGCGCTCCGCGCGCACCTCCCTCAGCGTCAACCCCTCCGGGTGCTTGTCCGAGCGGATGAAGCCGATGGTCTTGTAGTAGTCTGTGCTGTCGAGGGTGTAGCTGACGATCCAGCGTCCGCACGCTTGAAGATGACGCGCTCGACGCGCTCCCGCGTGCGCGCGTGCGGTAGATGCGGTGCGGGCTGCCACCCGCGTTAGACTGGGCCTGCATGGGACTTACCTCCCGTGCCAGGGGCGGGCCGTTCGCGCGGCGCGCCCCACTTTGCAGTTGTCGCGGGGAGCGTATGACCAATCGTGATCGGCGTCAAGACTGGTTACCTCGAACCCAGGCATACAGCTCGACGCGCTCGAAGAGCAAACGCCACACTGCGCGGTGGTGCGGGATCTACCTCCGCTTCACGAGGGCACGGATCGGACACCGGTGATCTGGAGATAGTCCGCCGCTTGCTAGACCGTGAGCCGACAGTGCGCTCCCCGGTGCCGACACGGTCGAGCACGACCTCCGCCACCCTCTCCGACAGCTGCGAGAGCACCTCGTCCGGGATCGCGATCGTGAGCGCGATCACGCGTGAGACTCCAGCGCGTAGTGCAATGCCTACATCTCGCGGAACTAGACCTCGGTGAGATGGCCATAGCGAGCGGCGTCAGCCAGGAAGACGACGTACATCTGATCGCCCGGAAGAAAGAGAACATCAACCTCGACAGTCGCGCGCTTTCAGCTAGCTCGAGGCACGACTGGCGCGACTGAGAGCCGTCAATCCGGGATCCCTTGCTCATGCGAGATCGAGTGTAACGATCAAGTCGAGACAAGACAAGGGGTCTCATAAAGTAGACATAGCGGGAGCCTACACAAGATGGTAGAAGGGAAGAAGCGCTGATAAAGATAGACAAACAGCTAGTCTGTCGCAGAAAGCTGGAGAGAGCGCTCATAGATACACGCCGGGGAGACAGCATAATCATTAAGAGAAGTAGTGCCAATAGACATCAGAGAGAGAGAAGGAGAGACAGAAAAAGACGAGGTCGAACTTCTCTGCAGAAGCCCGGCTTACCACGAGAACTCTAAGAGCTAGACAACTACGGCGTCCTCCACGAAGACCACAGACTAGAGACGATCTCCTCGCCCGTCTAAACCTCCTCCGTGTCGAGACGAACGAACTCGATCAGGAGAAGCTGCAAGAGAGAGAGCTACGCGTAAACAAAAAAGACAGCGAGACAAGACGATGCCTCTCGAACTCCTAGCAACAGTGATAAAAAACAAAGAGCGAGAAAAGTACCAGAAAAAAGAGAAATTAGAGAATATAAAATAAGCGTAGAAAAAAAGAATAGTACAAATATCAAACCAAGAGAAAAAGAAAAAGATGAAAGAGACGAGAAAAAAGAGAAAAAAGAGAGAGACTAGAACGAGAAAAAAAAAAAGAGAGAAAAAAAAGAAGAAGAAAGAAGAGAAGAAAGAAAAGAAGAGAAAAAGATGAGAGAGAAAAAAGAGAAAAAGAGAAGACAGTAAGAACAAATCGAAAGAAAAGAAAAAGAAAAAGAAATAAAAGAAATAAAAGAAGAAATAGAGAAAAAGAGAGAGAAAGAAGACAACGACTACGACGCAAAGTGAAAAACATAGGAAAAGAAGAAAAAGAAGCTGAGAATAAGAATATAGCCAAGAGAGCCAAACAGCTTAAAAAGAATAAAATTAGATAAAAAGAAGAAAAAATAAGTGCTCTAGCCAAAAAAGAAGAAAAAGAAGAAGAGATAAAAATATTAGAGAAGAATCAATACGAATAATAACCAGAGCAACACGCGAGAGCTACGCTAAGAAAGAAAGTCGCCGGAGACGACCCAATTAAGACCACGCCCACACAGCGTCGATCTGCGCAATAATCTCCAGATCGATCATCAAGACGTCTAGATCAGCAAATCGATGAGACGAAAGACCTAACAAGATGCGCCTGAGAGAAAACTGGAACCATAAAGAGAAGATGAGAGAAAGATAGACGAAAAGACACTAGAAAAGAACCTCAACATATCGACGTCACACGTGAGATAGAAGACGACACAGAAGAGAAAAAAGAGATAGAAAGAGTAGAGAAAATAGAGCGAGAAGAGATAATAGAGATAGAGCCCCTCCAGACAAATAAGAAAAGAGAGAAGAAAAAAGGAGAGAAAATAGAAAAACAGACTCTACAACAGCGTCACGACGCGATCAAAGAGACAGCTGCCGAATAGAGCTCGACTAGATCAGATAAATAGTAAGAAGATAGAGCGAAAAGAGAGAGAAAAAGAAAACAAAGAGACGACGAATCAGAAAGAAAAAAGAGAGAGAATAATAAAAAAAAGAGAAAAAGAAAAAGAAAGAAATAAGAGAACATAGAAAAAAAAAGAAAAAAAGTCGCCTAAACTGTATAAAGACAATCCGAAAAATAGACAGAGAACAAATAGTTAATAAAAAAGACTTAGAGACATACTCGAGAAGTTCTAGAAAAGAGAGAAAGTAGGCGGCGTTGGCGACACCGCAGAAAAAACAAAAAAAAAAAAGAAAGATAAAAACAAAGAGCTTCACGTGGAATATCTTCAGTACTGACAGTTCCCGACGAGCGACAATCTTCCATATCCATCGGACGAGACGACTGACCTGAACCCGCTAGTGACATAGTCAGAGAGCGAATGCTCTAAGTCAACAATCGATACCGTACACTGAACGGAAAGATAGAAAGAGAGTAGATACAGCTCGAAAAAAACGCTATGAGAAAACTTATAAGAAAGAAAAGAAAGAAAAGAAAGAAAAAAAAAAAAAAAAGAGAATAAAGACTGATTGCTGCTCTCTACTAAGCCCTCGCTCCGACCACTCCGTCTAAGTTGATCACTACTACCACACGCACCTCTACGATGCGCGAACTAAATAAGAGATACACTTCTCTAAACCGTTTTATTCATAATACTACTAGAACCGAACTGGAACAGTTCGACATAACGACTGCTCCTGAGACGATGACACCGAACGTCATTAATAAGCTTATACGGACACCGAGACTGACCATCAAATCCATAACGTGATAAGAAACTCGACAACGGAGAACAACAGGCAGAAGAGCGAAGATTACACTAAAAGAAAATGACGCTCTACAAGATCGGACATATAAAAGATAAAGAAATAGATAAGATAAGAGTTATGAGATGATACGATGTGATATACTACACTATTTTATATCTTTAAAACACGAACTCTCCTACTATCTCAACACTAAAACCTATGTAACTATTATCATCCTCTTCCCTTAAAATATCTATTACGCACCTACAAATTCAGTAAATAAACTCTCTCTAGGATCTTCCCCTACGACTCTCTCTACAACCGCACAACCCTTACCTCTTCCAATACACGCCTCTTACATGCCATATGAACATACCTTTGACTCTTTCTATACCACGACCTGCACCTTCTAAAACTCTATCTTCTTACACTACACTGACTTTCGATCCTCTACCTTATCCACTTACTCATTCATGCTCTCACGCTTCTCCTCCTCCTTCCAGTGCTCTATATCTTCCAAGCTTCAAAGAAATATACTCGACCACTGAGCTTCTATGACACGAAAATCCTCTTTAATTCTTATTCTACCCACAAACTACTTCCAGCCTCCGAAATTAACTAACTTTCAGCTATCAACTTCTACTAATACTGTTACCGCCGCTCCAACGCCTTCATTTCTTTCCGCGCTCAATCTGTTCCAACTCTACCTCCTAAGCAACTCCTCTATGACCCAATTCGAGAACTAGACGCCCTTCGACCATCAGCCTCTCCAACATCCTTTCTCTTCTCCCTAAATCTATTTACGCTATCCACTACTCTACTTAAACAATCGCCCCGACTCAACTCACTCGTCTTCTCTCTCCTCTCTCCTCTACTTAGACTGTAACGAACTACGCCACCTTCCCACCCGATTGACGTTCTCTTGTCTCTCTACTCTCATTCTCTTTATCTACTAACCGATATGCTCGTAAGCGCGCTTGAAGATATCTAACTATATTCTAACTCTTACAAGCATTAATCCTTCTCCAAGGCCAACTATACAAGACTAAATTCACTCCTTCAAAAACAAGTAATCTTGACCCCTCTCTATCACCTCGCGCACCTCTACCCCTCATCTCTCACCTTAATCCGCTCTCTATTGCGAATAAAATCTACTAAACTACTTTATACTCGTACAACTCTCCTTAGTAAAACCACTCTCTCTCTTTCTTCTCTTCCAACTACACCTCAATAGCTTCTCTCTCTGCCTCTTTTTGCACACGACATCTATCTCCCTCTTATCTACCCCCGTGAGCTCCTCTTCCACGCGCTCCTGTCTCTCAAGCGACACATATTCTTACCACTCTGTGTACTATACCTCCTCGCGCTATTCTACCCAGAGCGTCTCCCCCCATGCTTGCACCCCATTCGCAAGCTTCTCCTTCACCTACTACAGCCTCGCCTCAACCCTCTCTCTCCCTCAGTCTCTTAATGCTCCACACCCCCCCATATTATCCTTCCCTTCCTTCTCTCATCTCTTCTCTACCATCTTCTCTTCTCCCTCTTCACGCACATCCCTAACTCCCTAGACTCCTCCCACAATACTAACTCCCCTCTCACCTCATCTTCTAACCACTAACTCGTGCAATTTATACCTTCTCCTTCTTACATTTTAACTCCTCTCCAATAATCGTGCTACTATAGCGATTCACCTAATATTTCACTTTCTCACACATTATAAATTCCTCTCTCTTTGAGATAAGATCTATCTATATAGAAACAACGCTCTCCTCCGATGAGAGCTCTACCCTCATTAGAACTTCCTTTTATCCACTCCTTCTCCTCCACCCAAAGTTCTCTCCACAAATCTAAATTCTCATAAAAAAACATATTCTCTACCCTATCTCTAGAAATCTCCCCAAAAAGACCAACCAATACTAAATCTTAGACTACTCTGAAAATCTGACTCGACCTTCCTAACGAGACTCTCTCACTAAGCACCATTTTCTCGCTCGCACTCCGTACTTATCTACCGTCCTAATAATACTCTATCTCTCTACTCACCTCCTCGCGAAAGAACTCTCGCATCTCTCGGCCTGTACGCGCTTACGCTACGACCACCTTTAGAGATGATAAAAAAGATCGACTTTCTAGGCTACAAGACATTCCTCCGCTACTGCGCGCTGATGTAAACGACCTTAACGCGCTTTTAAACGGAATATTTACATGTCCATTTCACACTAGTACTTTTATTTTAATAAGACGAATAATAAGCAAAGCCACCTCAAATTGATTCTTATACCCCCTCCTTAAAAAAAACCTCACACTCGCGCCAAAAGCAATTCGCGTCTATGACTTTATGTGACAACTCATATTTCAACCGTTCGCGTCAAGGCCTCTTCTCTAGTAGCGCCAACCGCGCCATTCGCGCCAACACTATTTCTCGTATCACTCAACTGTCCGATCTTCTATCTTGAAGATGCGCAGAATGAGCACATTCGCGCTGCGAATCAGCTATTAGTTTCTAACTCTCGTACGCTATCTCGATTTAACATCCCCGGCTCCGCCTCCTGAGCTGACTTCGCTCTCGGAAACCTAGAGCTCGTGCGAGCGTGCCAGACTCTCTCAGGTCGGACGCATTGCTCAATCTCGCACGCAACCTGACCACAGACCCGACCACACCGGCCTTCCCTCCTAGACCGCGCTCTCCGACGCGCTTAACCCCGTACGTCTCCAGCTTCGCGAGCTGGAAGACTTGCGCATCTCAGATACGCGAGATGATCCCATCCCGCAGTTACCCATCGATTTGCGTCTTACTTTCTCAGGAGCGACTCTACGATCGTGAGGGCGACCTCTTAGACCGCCTTGCAGCGACCCAACATGTCATCGAGACGTTAATCCCGACAAACACCCCCGCCCCCACCTCCACGTCTTAAGGTCGATGACTATGACCGAGTTAGTCTCCTCACCAATCCTCAAGAATGGGTTTACTCTTCGAGAATCAACGGCACCCGCATTAGTTCCACGCGCTCCCTAGTGAATCTTTCGCTGATAAAGATATGTGCCTGACCTCTTCGAGTCTCCTCACGTGTCTCCTTTCGCCTTTCAACTCCATAAACCCATAACCACTACCCCGCCACGACTGTGTGCAAGAGGCGGTGACGATCGATCCGGACTAACTCCTGAAGTACCCACAACGGGTCAAGCGCGAGATCAGCTGCTCCGACTGCAAAGGGCTGCACACCCCTGACGATCTCCTCAATAGTCTCGGGCATACCTTCGAGAAGTCGCGTGCTGCCTTTGTCATAGGCATCAGACACAAGTATATCGGAAAGCCGGTATGCCTTCTTGGGTGCCCACCAAAAAGCTCACTACTGTATACACCACATGGTCTATGCTGTTTCGCAAGTTTTGGATCGCGTCCCCCAGCGTGATGGTGAACGCCTCCGATATCTCCTCGAATCGGCGTATTTCAACGACAAACTCCGACGCTTCGGCGTCGAACAAGCTGACGAGGCCATGCAGGTGGCGACGCCGAAGAACACCAACACCCTCCTCAAGCGCTCCCCGTTACTCATCCCGCGAGCTATCTTCAGCCGAGCACCGTCAAGCGGATCCATCTGCAACTCATCACATCTTCACCTTAATATCAACCGTCCGCGGTGTTCGGTTTTTGGTCGGAACTCTCCGCCCGAGCCTGACCCTTGTGTCCTCTCGGGCGTTTTACCGATCTCTCTATGAGCCGTATTGTTGCGACGAAACTTCCCGAGACCCACCCTCCGGTCTGCCTTCCAAGCTGGTTACGCGGGTTCGATTCCCGCCACCCGCTCTCGCATAACCAACCCGCTTCTGAACGGAGGAGGCCCGCTTCGGCGGGCCTCCTCGCGTCTGTGGTCGGGTTGCGGGCGGATGTCACCGCCGCCACGAGATCCACGAATCCTTCCTCGCCATCGCTTGTTGCCACGTCTGCTGCAGGAGGCCCGAGACCGACCGGTCGTCGCAGGCCGTGGCCGTTTCGCCCGGATGCCGGAGACGGCCGCTAGACCGTCCCCGGCATCTAGCCCTGGACGACCTTTAAGTCGTCGGCCCAGACGGTTCCCGGCCCGGTCAGTCGCACCTCGACCCGGAGGGACGCGGCGCCGGGCGGGGCCGTCGTCGAGAGCGCGATCTGTGCCCAATCGGTGGTGCCCGTGAGCACCTGCTCAGACCCGACCGCTGAGCCGCCGATGTAGACGCCGGCGCCCGTCCAGAACGTCAGGGTCAGGCCGACGGCCCGGTAGCCGGCAGCAGCGGTCTTCAGCCAAACCGACGTGTCGTAGGGCTTGCCGGCGACGGCCGGGACGGCGCCCGTGCTCGTCATCACGCGCGTGAGCGTGCCGGGTTGTGTGGCGACGAGCTCGAGGGCGTGCTCGGGCGAGTGCGCGGCATCCGTCGTCCAGGAGAACGTCGCCGGCCCGTTGGCGAAGTACGAGGTCGGGCTCGCCTCCACGTCCGAGTTCGGGACGAGGCTGGCTCCCGCGCCCGGACCGCCGGGATGGACCGTGGTCGGGAGCAGGCGGTCGACCGTCGTCCCGTCCCCGACCGTCCCGTACTCGTTGTCTCCCCAGCACTCGAGTCGGGCGCTCTCGGTCAGCGCGCAGGTGTCGAAGCTGCTGGTAGCGATCTGCAGGACACCCGCGGCGAGACCCGGGACATCGACCGGGACGGAGCTGCGGATCCTTGTTCCGTTCCCCAGCCCTCCGAAGTCGTTGATGCCCCAGCACTTGACGCCACCTGCGCTCGTGAGGGCGCAAGACTCGCTTCCGCCGGCGCTGACGGCGGCGACGCCGCTGGTGAGCCCGGTCACGTCGAGCGGGGTGTAGCGGGTCGTGGCTGTGCCGTCGCCGAGCTCCCCGTAGGGGTTCTCGCCCCAGCACTTGACGCCGCCGTCGCTCGTGAGCGCGCAGGTGTGATTGCCGCCGGCGCTGACGGCCGCGACGCCGCTCGTGAGGCCGGTGACGTCGACGGGCACGTAGCCGGCCGAGTAGCGGACTCCGAGCTGGCCGGCGCTGTTGTCGCCCCAGCACTTGAGGCCGCCGGCGGTGGTCACCGCGCAGGTGTGGAATCTGCCGGCACTGACGGCGGCGACACGGCTCGTGAGGCCGGTGACGTCGACGGGCGTCGTCCGGTATCCGCCGGGAACGCCGAGTCCGCCGAAGTTGTTGTCGCCCCAGCACTTGACGCCCCCGTCGCTCATGAGGGCGCAGGCGTGACCGGCGCCGGCGCTGATCGCGGTGACGCCGCTGCCGAGGCCGACCACGTCGACTGGCTCGAGCCGGTCGATCGTCGTTCCGTCTCCGACCTCACCGTGGGTGTTCTGGCCCCAGCACTTGACGCCCCCGCCGCTCATGAGGGCGCAGGCGTGATGGGTATCGGCGCTGACCGCGACGGCGCCGCTGCCGAGGCCGGTGACCACGACCGGGGTCGAGCGGTGGCGGAGCGTGCCGTTGCCGAGCTGCCCGCCGTAGCCAGAGCCCCAGCACTCGACGGCGCCGCCGTTCGTGAGCGCGCAGGTGAAGCCGGCGCCTGTACTCACCGCCGCGACGCCGGTGAGCGCCGCGCCTTCCTGCTTGGCGACCGTCGTCGTCGCCTCACCTGTGCCGGAGGCGTTGGTGACGCAGACGCGGAGCGTGGTCTGGCCGTCGGGCAGCGAGGCTGCCGCAACCACGGTCGCCCGGCCGGCGGGAGCCGTCGCGTAGTCTCCCCACTCGACCACGCTGCCGGTGGCGCAATCGCTTCCGCCGACCCTGACGACGTACGGTCCGTTGTCGCTGGCGTGCCAGGTCAGCGTGCTCGAGCTCGTCGCCGTGACAGCTGCCGGGTCGAGCGAGACGATCGTCACCACCGGGACAACCGCCGCGGGAGGCTGCGGCGCGAGGGTCGGCGCAAGCCAGAGGTCGTCCCCCCACACGGTGCCGGGGCCGTAGAGGCGGAGCTCGACGCGGACGGAGGCGCTGCCTGGCGGGGCGGTGGCCCGCACGGTTGCCTCCGTCCAGTCCGTCGTGCCCACCATCGTCGTTGCGGAGGAGGCGGTGAGTCCGAGGTAGCTCTGGCCTGCGTCCCAGAAGGTGATCGTCAGGTCGGCGTGCTGGGCGACGCCACTCGTCTTCAGCCAGGCGCTGGCGTCGTAGCTGACACCAGGGGCGACGCGAATCGCGTCCGTGCGCGTCATCCAGCGGGCGAGGCCGTCTGCCGGCTGCGTCGAGACGAGCTTCAGCGAGTGGAGCGGCGAGTGGCTGGCGTCGGTCGCCCAGCTGAAGGTGCCTGTCCCGTGCGTGTAGTAGGCGGCGTCGGGCTGCGCCTCGACATCGCCGTTCGGGACGAGGTTCGCGGCCGGCGGCGGCGGCTCGACCGCGGCGTTGACGGATACGTCGTCGATCCAGAGCGTCCCCGGGCCGGACAGGCGGAACTCCACGCGCATGTACCACGACCCCGGCGGCGCCGTCGCCTCCAGCGAGGCGGCGGTCCAGGCGTTGTCCGCAGGCACGGCAGCCGACTCCAGCGTGGTGCCGACCCACACGCGACTCGCGTTCCAGAAACTGACCGCCAGCGTCGCGCGGCCGCCGAGCTTCATCAGCTGCGCGGCGACGCCGTAGGTCCGGCCGGCCGTGACCGTAATCGCGTCGGTATTCGTCATCCAGCGGGCGAGCTGCCCTTCGGCCTGCTCGGAGACGATCTTCAACGAATGTGTCGGCGACACGTAACGGTCGCTTGCGTACGTGAAGGTGCCGCTGCCATGCGTGTAATACCAGGCGAACGGCGAGAGCTCAAAATCTCCATCCGGTGCGAGGCCGCCCGCCGCGCCGGACGCACCGGCACCCGGACCGACAACGAGTAGAGCGCACGCCAGCAGCGGCAGAAGCCTGGCGAGCCCGAAACTCCGCATCTTCCTCTCCCTTCGGCCGCAGACGGCTCCGGGAGCCCTTCGACACGTCGGCTCTCCGGACGTCGATGGCTCTCCGGGCGTCGATGCGACCGTCCTCCGGTCGCGCCCGCCGCCCATCGGGGAGTTCGCTGTTCCGCGGCCCGTGACGAGTCAGTTCCGCCCTCCCACAACCATCCCAACGATCCCTCGACGGAACGCTCCGATGATCGACCACGACGTCGGGCTCCCCGCGGGCGGCACCGCGGATGAGATGGCCGGAGGGACCTTCCCTGGCCGGGTTGCGCTTCGCGCAGTCCGCGGGTTTCCCGCACGGCGGTCGCCGGTCGCGCGCTGATGCCCCCGAGGCGCACTGATGCGATTGTCCCTAGGCGGCGGGGTTCCACGGTCAGCGTTCTGAAGATCGACGGCTGCAAGATGCCGACCGTGGCGCCCCTCACTCCCATTCGCCCGGGCGGCGAGTTGAACGCCACCGCGCTGCAACACCTGCCCCGGTCCGGCTGGGCCCGGGACGCCCTGCCGGGGTCGCACAGTGGCCGAAGCCCGGCAGTCGAACACTTTCCCTCTCCGCGCCCCGGCCGCCGCGCTGGGGGACGCGGCGGAATCACACGATTCGGGGGATGAGATTCACCCGACACGAGGGTCGGGCCACGAACCTGCCGCGCCGATATGGAGACGGCAGAGGGGAGCCGAGGTCCTCGGGCCTGTACCACCGGACGCCAGCCTCTCTCATGGAGCCGATTGGCTCGAGGTGCCGCAGCCTCGCCGATCGGCTCTTTCCTCTTGGAGCGTTCCCGGGCCGTCTCTGAACGGAAGCGGCCCGCTCCGGCGGCCCGCCGTCCGCGGCGGTTGCGCGGCGAACTACAACCGCTCGCTCGACCGCGACAGGGACGGAGTCGTCTGCGAGAAGACGTAGCTGCCGGGGCCGCGGTTCTTGGCGTCGTACATGGCGGCGTCGGCCTGGTGGAGCAATTCGCCGGCTGTCGTGTCGGGGGTTGCGACGGCGATCCCGAGTGAGCCGCTGACATGCTCGCAGCCGTGGGGGAGCGGGATGGGGGTGTCGAGCGCCCCCATGATCCGTTCGACGAGCGCCTCGAGTGCGTCGTCGGTCTCGATGCCCTCGGCGAGGAACGCGAACTCGTCGCCGCCGAAGCGGGCGACCGTGTCCGAGGTGCGGACTGCTGCTTGCAGGATGCGTGCGAGGGCGCGTAGGAGCTCGTCGCCGGCCTCGTGCCCGCGGGTGTCGTTGACGGCCTTGAACCCGTCGAGGTCGAGCATCATCACGACGGGACGGCTGTGATCCCGGCCTGCGCGGGCGAGGGCCTGGTCGAGCCGGTCGAGAAACAGGAGCCGGTTCGGGAGCTCCGTGAGCGCGTCGTGGAAGGCCTGGTAGGTGAGCTGGTCCTGGAGCAGCTGGTGTTCGGTGCGGTCGCGGATGATCGCTTCCAGCCCGGTCGGCTCCCCGTCCGCGTCGAAGAGGAACCGGGCGGTGGCTTCCACGAACCGTTGGCTGCCGTCCCTGGCCAGCGTGTGCAGCTCGGCGCTCTCGCCCTGGCGTGCGAACACCTGCTGTGCGTATTCGAGATCCTCGGGCGCGACCAGCTCGAACATGTTCATTGTCACGAGTTCCCGGCGGCTGTAGCCGAACATGCGCTCGGCGGCGGTGTTGGCGGAGGTGAGGTTTCCCGACATGTCGGTCGTGACGATGGCGTCTGCTGCGTGCTCGAACAGGTCGCGGTAGCGCTGCTCGCTCGTCCGGAGCGTCGTCTCGGCTCGCCGCTGCTCGGTCACGTCGCGCAGCGAGACGACGATCCCGGCGACACCGGGCTCGTCGAGCAGGTTGGTGGCGGTGGTCTCGAACCAGTGCCAGGCCCCGTCGGCGGCGCGCATCCGGTAGTCGGCCGAGCCCTTCGAGCCCGGCCGCTCCATCACCGGCCCGATCGTCCCGAGCAGCGACGGCAGATCGTCCGGGTGCGTCAGCGGCAGAATGTCCGCGCCGACGAGCGACTCCGGCGGATAGCCCAACACGCGCTCGAACGCCCCGTTCGCCCAGCGCACCATCCGCTCGGCATCGACGATCATCAACAG
The DNA here is from genome assembly GCA_963746895.1 of uncultured Actinomycetes bacterium. GTDB lineage: Bacteria > Actinomycetota > Thermoleophilia > Gaiellales > Gaiellaceae > Palsa-739. Next base: position 67,502 of record CAVVDI010000008.1, read on the forward strand.
ATCCGACGACTGCTCCGCGATCGCCCGAAACGGCTCGTCGCCGCCCCCAGAAGCGGGCGGAGCCGCCGCCCTCGCATCATCCATGGTCCCCCATCGGCACTTTCCCGACGCGGCACGAGCCGACGGCCAACCTCGCGACTGCGTCAGGCTGCGTTGCCGAAGCGGCCGTCCGCCGGTACGGCCGCAGGTGTCGACAGCTATGGCAGAAGTCGTTCGCGAGCGAGAATGCTGACCACCTCCGCCGCCGAAGAGGACGTCGTCCACGCCTACTCGAACTACGTGAACGCCTACGTGCGCAAACCGCTCGGGTTCGCCGAGCTCGTCGATGCGATGCGCGCGATCGAGAACTTCTGGGTCGGCGTCGTCACCCTCCCGCCGCGCCTCCCGGGAGGCGTGAGCCCATCCACGGGCTGACGCGCCGTCGATATCCAGAGCAGGAGCGATTGACCCGCCGCCGCCGATCGGGTAGTTGTCGCACGGCGTGCCAGGATCGTCCGTCCTCGACTCGTTCCGCCTCGACGGCCGTGTCGTGGTCGTCACCGGCGCGGGCAGCGGCATCGGTCGGGCGTGCGCCGAGGCGTGCGCCGAGGCCGGGGCGGCGGTCGCCTGCGTGGACGTGGACGAGGAGCGCGCTGCCGCGACCGCGGCGAGCCTCGGCGACGGCATGCTCGCGGTCCGGGCCGACGTCGCGAGCGAGGCCGAGGTCGAGGCGGCGTTCGCGCGGGTCGACGCGGAGCTCGGCCCGGTCGACGTCTGCTTCGCGAACGCGGGCATCGCGGGCGCGGGCGGCGCGCTCGAGGAGTACACGCTCGACGACTGGCGGGAGGTGACGGGCGTCGACCTCGACGGCGTCTTCCTCACCGTCCGGGCCGCGGCGCGGAGAATGGCGCCGCGCGGCTACGGCAAGATCGTGATCACGGGATCGGTCTACTCGGTACGCGGCGACACGCTCTTCGGCGCCTACGGCTACGCCGCCGCCAAGGGCGGTGTCCTCTCGCTCGCCCGGACGGCCGCCGTCCACCTCGGCCCGCAGGGGATCCGGGTCAACGCGATCCTGCCCGGCTACATCCGCACCGCGATCGGCGGCGGCCATCTGTTCTCCGAGCAGCCCGAGGCGGTCGCGCTGCGGCGCTCGATCGCAGACCGGCTGCCGCTCGGCGCGCTCGGCGAGGCCTCCGATCTGAAAGGTGCGGCGCTGTTCCTCGCAGCAGCCGCGTCCGACTACGTCACCGGTGCCGCGATTCCGGTCGACGGCGGCTGGATCGTCACCTAGCCCGAAGGCCCGGGTCGGTCGTCGGCCCTCGCCGCTACTGCGGCGGGCCGGACTGGGGGGTGACCTCGCCCGTCTGCGCCAGGCCGCTCTGATCGGTCCACTCGATCGGGACGGCCGTACCCGGAACGAGAGCGAGCACGACCTTCTCCAGGTCGGCGGAGGTGACGATCGCGGTCCCGTTCAGGGACGTGATCACGTCGCCGGGCGCGAGGCCGGCAGCCTCGGCCGCCGTCCCGCTCGCGACGGCCACGACCTGCACGCCGCCCTGGACGTCGCGGATCGAGACGCCCAGGAACGCGGTCGGGCCGACGTGCACGAGGTCGGTCGAGGCGCCGCCCTCGATCTGCCGCAGGATCACGAGCGCGCGGTTGATCGGGATCGCGTAGCCGCGGCTCGCGACGCCCTGGAAATGGAAGCTCGTCGTCCCCGCGGTGATCATCCCGATCACCCGCCCCGCCTGGTTCAGCAGCGGACCGCCCGAGTCGCCCGGCTCGATCCCGGCGTTCGTCTCGACGAGATTGGTGAGCGTCTCGCTGCCGCCCTGGTCGTCTCTCGCCACGATCTGCCTGTGGAGCCCGGTGACCACGCCCGTCGCGACCGTGACCCCGCCGCGGCCGCCTGCGTTGCCGCGCGCGACCACCGCCTGGCCCACCTTCAGCTTCGACGAGTTGCCGAGCTTGACCGTCTTCAGGCCGGTCGCGGTCGTGATCTGGAGCACGGCGACGTCCTCGGAGATGGAGTAGCCGACGACGGTCGCGGTATACGTGCGCTTCGTCGAGACCTCGACGAGCTTGAACATGGTGGCGCCGCGGATCACGTGGTTGTTCGTCAGCACCTCGCCCGACGAGTTGACGATCATCCCCGTCCCGGCCGCGGAGGCATTCTGGTAGCCGAGCGTCGTGTAGATGTCGACGATGCCCGCGTTCGGGCTCGGCTTCGGCGGCTTCGCCTTCCGGTGCGCCGCAGCGGCGGGAGCCGCGACGGCGAGCATGAGCAGAAGCGCGAGCGCGAACGTGCGCAGTGAGCGGGCCGGCGAGGTCACGTCTCCAGTTCAGCAGAGATCGATGAGGGTCGTCTAAGCGTCGTGCAATCCGGGCGTAAGGCCCGTCGCGGAGGGTCGGTCGGAGTAGGTTCCCGCCGTGAGCGAGCACGAGGATCCGGTACCGCAGGCCGGCGAGACGCCGAAGGCTCGTGCCGATCGCGAGTTGATCGAGCTGCTGAACGAGGTGCGGGTCGCCCTCCCCGGCGTGACGGTCCTCTTCGGCTTCCTGCTCCTGTGCCGTTCGCCCGCGGCTGGTCGCGCACCTCGACCTTCCAGCGCGACGTCTTCGTGATCGCGTTCCTCGCGACCGCGATCTCGATCGGGCTGCTGACCGCGCCGAGCTCGTACCACCGGCTGCGCTTCCGCCAGGCGGACAAGGAGCACCTCGTCAAGCTCGGGAACGCGCTCGCGATCGGCGGAATCTTCTGCCTGGCGATCGCCCTCACCGCCGTCGTCCTGCTCGTCACCGACGTGCTGCTCTCGCGCACGGCCGCGGTGGCGTCGACGGCGTCCGTCGCTGCGGTGCTCGTCTTCCTCTGGTACGGCCTGCCCCTCGCGGGGCGGCTCAGAGGTCGACGCGGTCGATCGTGACGTCCTGCCGCGGCCGGTCGCGTCCGTCGGTGTCGGTCGCAGAGATCGAGTCGACGACGTCCATTCCGCCGCTCACGCGGCCGAAGACGGTGTGCTTGCCGTCGAGCCACGGGCAGGCGTCGGCGGTGACGACGAAGAACTGGCTCCCGTTCGTGTTCGGGCCGGCGTTCGCCATCGCAAGCGCACCCCGCACGACCTTGTGCTCGTTGAACTCGTCCTCGAAGGTGTAGCCGGGGCCGCCCGAGCCGGTGCCCGTCGGATCGCCGCCCTGGATCATGAAGTCCGGGATCACGCGGTGGAAGGCGACGCCGTCGTAGAAGCCGTCGGCGGCGAGCTTGCGGAAGTTCTCGACCGTGATCGGCGCGGCCTCGTCGAAGAGTTCGACGGTGATCGCGCCGTGGCTCGTGTGCAGGGCGGCATCCGACATCGCCTCACGACCCTAGCGGCCCGGGGGCCCGCGGTCGCAGGGAGAGGCACGCAACGCGCCCATCTGTCAGGATCGGCTCCGACTCCGGGTCCGTCGCGCCAGGCCGCGGCGGCGGCCCTTTTCCGGCGCTCGCACCGGCGCGGGCCGGGACTTTCTCCGACCCAGATATCCCCCGAATGGCCCATTGCCTCCATCCGGAACGTCGGCCACGCTGAGACGCATGAGGGGGTCGAACAAGGCCCTGCGGCTCGGGGCGGGAATCGCCGTTCTGCTGGCCGCGGCAGTCACGACGGGCTCTGCGCTCGCCGGACGGGCGCAGCACCGGACGCAACGCGCGCAGGTCGTGCTGACATCGCTCGAGCACGGCGTCCTGGACGACATCAACGCCTTCCGCCGCCAGCACCACCTTGCGCCGCTGCGGGTCTCGGCGGAGCTGACGAGTGCCGCCGACCAGCACTCGCGCGAGATGGCCTCCGACGGCTACTTCGGCCACAGCTCCCCGAACGGAGGCGCCTTCTGGAAGCGGATCGAGAGCTTCTACGGGGCGGGCGCCTGGAGCCTCTGGTCGGTGGGCGAGAACCTGCTCTGGTCGTCGCCGACCGTCTCGCCGGGGGAGGCGCTGCAGATGTGGGAGCGGAGCCCCGAGCACCGGAAGAACCTCCTCACCGCCCGCTGGCGCGAGATCGGGATCTCGGCCGTCCACGTCGCGTCGGCTCCCGGCGCGTTCCACGGCCTCGGCGTCACCATCGTCACCACCGACTTCGGCGTCCGAAGCTAATCGGAGCAGCCGGCTCGGCGTCCGGCGTCGGCAGCGCCGCCGAGAAGTGCCGCACAGGCCTCGGAAGGTCGGGCGCGAATGCGTTCCGATGGGCGAGAAGACCGGGGCGACCTCGCAGCCGAGGTGCGTCCCAGCGAGCTCGTGGGAGGGAGAATCGATGAGATGACGGCCGCCGACGAAGGGATCACGACGCTCGCAGGGCTGGTGGAGGCCCGAGCTCGGCGCGGACCGGACGCCGTCGTCCTGCGGGCGCCCGGCCGTGAGCCGCTGACGGCAGTCGCCCTGCACGATCTCGTCGAGGGCTTCCGCACCGTGCTGCGCGAGCGCGGGGTCGGTCCGACGGGCCGCGTCGCGCTCGTGCTGAGGAACGGGCCCGAGGCCGCGGCGGCGTTCCTCGCAGTTGCCGCGTCGGCCGGGTGTGCGCCCCTGAACCCGACCTACACGAGAGCCGAGCTGGAGTTCGCGCTCGCCGATCTGCGCGCGGACGCGGTCGCCGTCGAGGCCGGGCTGGAGAGCCCGGTCCGAGCCGTGGCGGCCGAGCGCGGCTTGCCTCTGATCGAGCTCGGGCACGAGCTCGAGGCTCCGTGCGGGGCGTTTCGGGTCGAGGGGGCGGGCCCGGCCGGCCGGACGTCGGACGACCTGCTCTCCTCCGACGTGGTCTCCCTGCTGCTGCACACGTCCGGCACGACCGCGAGGCCCAAGCTCGTGCCGCTGACCCAGCGGAACCTGCTCGCCTCGGCGAGCAGCGTGGCAGCGACGCTCGCTCTCGCGCCCGAGGACGTCTGCCTGAACACGATGCCGCTCTTCCATATTCACGGACTGGTCGCTGCGCTGCTCGCCTCGGTCTGGTCCCGGGGCTCGGTCGTCTGCGCGCCCGGATTCAACGCGGTGGAATTCCCGCGATGGGGACGCGAGTCCGGTGCGACCTGGACAACGGCGGTGCCGACGATCCACCAGAGCCTGCTCGCGCGCCTGGAGGCGGAACCCGACCTGCTCGCCGGCGTGAATCTCCGGTTCCTGCGCTCGTCGTCGGCGGCGCTGCCGGTTCCCGTGCTCGAGGGGCTCGAGAACGCGCTCAGGATCCCCGTCGTCGAGGCGTACGGGATGACGGAGGCGGCTCACCAGATGGCGAGCAATCCGCTCCCGCCGGGGCGCCGCCTGCCCGGCTCGGTGGGGCCGGCGGCCGGGCCGGAGGTGACCCTCCTCGACGAGGCGGGGAACGAGCTCGAGCGGGGGCAGGTGGGCGAGGTCGCGATTCGGGGCGAGAGCGTGTTCGCGCGGCTACGAGGCGAACCCGGCGGCAAACGAGGCGTCGTTCGTCGAGGGGTGGTTCCGGACCGGCGACGAGGGATGGCTCGACGACGCCGGCTATCTGCACCTGCGCGGTCGGTTGAAGGAGCTGATCAACCGGGGCGGCGAGAAGATCTCGCCCCTCGAGGTCGATTCCGTCCTGCTCGAGCATCCCGCGGTGGCCAAGGCCGTCACCTTCGCCGTCGCCGACGCCCGGCTCGGCGAGGAGGTCGCTGCCGCGGTCGTTCTCGCTCCCGAGCGATCGGTGACGGAGCGCGAGGTGCAGGATTTCGTCGTTCACCGGCTGGCGCCCTTCAAGGTTCCGCGCCGCGTCGTGTTCGTCGACGACATCCCGAAGGGCCCGACGGGGAAGGTGCAGCGCATGGCGATGTCCTCGCTGCTCGGGCTCGAGCCGCAGGGGGCGGCGGTCTCCGCGACGAGCACGGGCCTCGAGTCGCCGCTCGAGAGTGCTCTCGTTCGGCTGTGGGCGGACGCCCTCGACCTTCGCTTCACCGACCTGCGTGTCGACGACGACTTCTTCGCCCTGGGAGGGGATTCGCTCAGGGCGGCGGCGGTGGTGGCGCGAGCCCGGGACCTGCTCGGTCGCCCCGACATCCCGCTGATCTCGATCGTGCGCTCACCGACGGTCGCCGCGTTCGCCGCGGAGCTTCTCGACGACGAGCCGCCGGCGGGGGGAGCGCTCGAGCGGTTCGGGCGCGAGACCGAGAGAACGCTGTTCTTCGTGCACGGCCTCTTCGGCGACGTGATCGGATTCGCGGCTCTCGCGACGCGGCTCCCCGACGGGATCGCCCTGGTCGGCATCCGCGCTCCCGAGATCTACGGCGGCGGGCCGGGCCCGGCCGACGTCACGTCGATCGCCCGGGAGTACCTGGCGGCCGTCCGCGAGGAGCAGCCGCACGGCCCGTATCTCGTGGGCGGTTTCTGCATGGGAGGGCCGGTCGCGATCGAGCTCGCGAGGCTGCTCCTGGCCGACGGGGAACGGGTCGGCGTCGTGCTTCTGGATCCCCGCATGCGTCCGCCGCGGGATCTGCGCTCGCTCGGATGGACGATCCGTCGCAGGATCGGAGCAGGCGACCTCGCGGGCGCGCTGAGCCGCCGTCTGCGACCGGCTCCGGAGGCGGGACGCCCCGAGGGCTGCTGGAGCCCGGCCTGGGACCGCCTCCAGCGAGCCAGGAACGCCTACCGGCTCGAGCCCCTCGACGCACCGACGATCCTCATCCGAGCAGCCGACTTCGACGGGATGGGCGTTCCGCTGGCCCGTTGGAGGACGGGGCTCCCGCAGCTCGTCGCGACTCCCGTCCTCGAGAGCACCCACGGCCTGCTCTTCTACGCGCCCCACATCGACGACGTGGCTGCGGCCGTGGGGGCAGTCGGCGGGCTCGTGTGATGCGCCGGCTCCTCGTGCCCGATCACGAGGTCGATCTCTGGCGGTCGACGATCGCCGAGGTCGGGGGCGCCTCGCGGGCCGCCCGCTGCTCGTCGGTCGCGACTCGGCGCGCCCGGACGCGGGCCGCGCTCACCTCGGTCGTCCGCGCCTACGAGCCGAATGCCCGTGTGCTCAGCGTCCCGGGATCCCCGCCCGCGGTCTCGGGCGTCGAGCTCCGGATCTCAGTCAGTCACGCGGGGTCGATCATCGCGATCGCCGTCTCGCGGCGCCGTCCGATCGGGGTCGACATCGAACCGCTCGGCACGTGCGTGGACGGGTCCCTCGCTCGGGATGCCCTTGCCCGCGGCGAGCAGGAGGAGCTCGAGCAGCTCGCCCCGTCGCTGCGAGGCGAAGCGCTCCTTCGCGCCTGGGTGCGGAAGGAGGCCGTGCTCAAGGCGGCTGGTGTCGGACTGCTCGTCGAGCCCTCGCTCGTCGACGTGGGGATCGGTCGTCTCGCGAGGGAATCCGTGCTCGTTCCCGGCGCCGGCCTCTTCCGGATCGTGGATCTGCGTCTGCCGGGCTACGCGGGTGCGCTCTCGGCCGGCGGTCCGGCTCCGGTACGCGGGCGATGGGTCGACGCTCCGTCTGCCCCTCGGCCCGTCGGGGCGCTCACCCGCCCCCGGCAGGAGAGAAGCCGCCATTTGCAGCAGCTCTTCCGACGACGCGCCCGGGAGGATTCGAACCTCCGACCCGCGGATTAGAAGTCCGCCGCTCTGTCCACTGAGCTACGGGCGCGTCCGGGAAGCGTAGCCCGGTAGCCTCCGGCCGTGGCCGACGCGCTCGTGCACCTCGAGGAGCGGATGGCGGACCTCGTCGACCTGGGTGGGGTGGCGCGACTCCTCTCGTGGGACCAGCAGACGATGATGCCGGCGGCCGGCGTGCGGCACCGCGCCGACCAGATGGCGCTCGTCGGGCGGCTCGCCCACGAGCGGATCGCCGACCCGGAGGTGGGGCGCCTGCTCGACGAGCTCGCCCCGCGCGAGGACTCGCTCGACCCGGACTCGGACGAGGCGGCGCTGATCCGACTCGTTCGCCGCGAGCACGAGAAGGCGGTGCAGGTGCCGTCCTCGCTCCGCTCCGAGCTGGCGCGCGCCGCGGCCGAGGCGAGGCCGCTCTGGGCGAAGGCGAAGCAGTCGTCCGACTTCGCCGCCTTCCTGCCTGCGCTGGAGCGCACGGTCGAGCTGAAGCGCCGCTACGTCGAGTGCTTCGGCCCGGTGGAGGAGCCGTACGACGTGCTGCTCGACGACTACGAGCGCGAGACGTCGACCGCCGAGGTGCGGGCGCTCTTCGCCGAGCTGAAGCCGCCGCTCGTCGAGCTGATCGCCGAGCTGCGGGATCGCGACGTCGACGACTCGTTCCTCCGCGGCGAGTTCCCGCCGGAGCGGCAGCGTGCGCTCGCGCACGAGGTCGTCGACCTCTTCGGCCACCGGCCGCAGAGCTGGCGCATCGACCCGACCGAGCACCCGTTCGCCTCCGGCGCCGGAATCGACGACGTGCGCATCACGACGCACTACCACCGGGACTCGCTCAAGTCGCTCTTCTCGACGATGCACGAGTACGGGCACGGCCTCTACAACCACCAGCTGCCCGCCCACCTGCAGCGACTGCCGACCGGCCAGTCCTGCTCGCTCGGCATCCACGAGTCGCAGAGCCGGCTCTGGGAGAACCTCGTCGGTCGCAGCCTGCCGTTCTGGCGCTTCTTCTATCCGCGTCTGCGGGCGACCTACCCGGAGCAGCTCGGTGAGTGTCGAGCTGGAGCGCTTCCACGCGGCGATCAACCGCGTGCGGCCGTCGCTCGTCCGGATCGAGGCGGACGAGGTCACCTACGGGATGCACGTCATGCTCCGCTTCGAGCTCGAGCAGGACATCGTCAACGGCCGAGTGGAGCTGCGCGACCTGCCGGAGGCCTGGAACCGGAAGATGTGGGACTTCCTCGGTGTCGAGGTGCCCGACGACGCCCACGGCGTCCTCCAGGACATCCACTGGGCCGGTGGGATGATCGGCTACTTCTCGACCTACCTGCTCGGGACCGTGATGTCGGTGCAGATCTGGGACGCGGCCCGGCGCGACCTGCCCGACCTCGAGGAGCGGATCGGGAACGGCGAGTTCGCGCCGCTGCGCGAGTGGCTCGGCGAGCACGTGCACGCGCTCGGGCGCAGGTTCGCCCCGCAGGAGACGCTGCGCCGGGCGACGGGCTCCACGATCGCGGCCGGGCCGTATCTCGACTACCTCCGCGCGAAGCACGCATAGCTCGCGCAGGCCGCGGTGCACCGGCGCGGACAGGGACGACCAGGAGGGTCTGCGGGGCTCAGACACCCGCCGACTCCTACGCCCCGCAGCTCCTCTTCGCCCAGGCGCCGATGTGCTGCCACGCCTTGGTCACCTTCGGCTCGTCGATCTGGCCGGCCAGCTTCTGGAGCTTCGACAGCGTTCCGGCATCCGGCGTCGCACCGATCTTCACGTTGCCGAGGGCGTCGGCGATCTTGACGTACGCGGCCGCGACGACCTCGAAGTCGGGGCGGATGTCCGCGGGCGTCTTCGCCGCGAACTCCTGGAGCAGCTGCGCCACCTTCTTCGTGTCCCCGGCGGCGCTGCCGGTCATCGCCTGCGAGAACTGGGCTCCGAGACCGGCCAGCTGCTGGCAGTTCGCAGCCGAGGTGATCCCGGAGAGGTCCGAGGTCGTCGACGCGGCATCGGTGCTCGCCGCCGTCGTCGTCGCCTTGGTCGTCGCGCCGGCGCCGGACGCCGTGGTCGCGGCCGTGTTCTTCTTCCCGCCCCCGCCGCAGCCGGCGACGAGCAGCCCTGCCAGCACGACTGGAGCGATGACCTGAACGACCGTGCGTCTCATGGTGACCTTTCGACGATTGCCTGACCGGGGGGGCGGAGCGCTTCCGGCGCAGTGTCGCTCGCCGGCCGACGGCGTGCAAGGGGCACGGGGCCGGCTCGCAGCGCCGGGAGCAGTGCCTGGTCGTGCCCAGGCACTGCGAGCCGGCGTGCCACGGCGAGAGGGTGGCGGAGGGGACTCGAACCCCCGACCACCGGGACCACAACCCGGGGCTCTACCAACTGAGCTACCGCCACCGCGAGGCCGCCACAGCGTAGCGGAGCACCTTCGGCCGAACAGCTCTTGCCAACCCGCCGAAGCCGGGTAGCATCGCCGCGGACAACCTCGTGGGAACCCGGATCACGCTGAAGCTCTGTCTCGCTCGGGATGCGCTGGACGGCACCTCCTCCGCGCCCTCGATCCTGTCCGTGGCGCTCTCATGAGCGCCGCCTGCGTCGCCCGCCGCCGGCGCCCGTCGCCCCCGCTCGACGAAGCATCATCGGGATCCGAGCTCTGAGCACGGGCGATCTCATCGTGGCGGCGGCGGAGGTAGGGGAGACCGTCGACAGGCGCGGCCCCTGGCGGCAGTCGCTCCTCCGGTTCCGGCGCCGCCCGCTCGGGGTCGCCGCGGTGCTCGTGCTGCTCGCCTTCGCACTCGCCGCCGCCGTCGCGGCGACCGTCTCGCCCTACCCTCCGGCCCGGCTCTTCCTCGAGTACCTGAACCGGCCGCAGGCGCCGTCGCTCCACCACGGGCACCTGCTCGGCACCGACGTCCTCGGCCACGACATGCTCGCGCAGCTCCTGTACGCGATTCGCGAGACGATGACCGGCTCGCTCGTCTGCGCCGCCGGGGCGACGGTCGTCGGCGTCGTCGTCGGTGCGATCGGCGGCTACTACGGCGGTGCGGTCGACGCGGCGATCGGCTGGCTCACCGGCGTCGTCGTGACGATGCCCGCGATCGCCCTGATCGTTCTCGTCGTCATCTACGAGAATCCGATCCAGCCGCTCTGGCTCGGCTTCGCGCTCACGCTCTACCTCTGGACGGGCGTGGCCCGTGTCGTGCGCTCGAGTTTCGCGACCCTGCGGACGCGCGAGTTCGTCGAGGCCGCGCACGCCGCCGGCGCGTCGAGCCTCCGCGTGATCGGGCGGCACCTGCTGCCGAACGCGGTCGGCTCGGTGCTCGTCGCTGCGACCTCGATCATCGGGCAGTCGATCGTGATCATCGCGACCGTCGACTACTTCGACTTCGGCGCCCAGTCGGCCGACCAGCCGACGCTGGGCGGGCTCGTCGCGAACGCGGCGAAGGGCGTGGGGCTGGCGGCGACGCCGTGGTGGCTCTACGCGATCCCGTCCGTCGCGCTCGGGCTCCTCCTCATCTCGATCAACGTCGCGGCCGACACGCTCGACGACGTCCTCAACCCGGTGCGCCGCGGATGATCGGCTACGTCGTCCGCCGGCTCCTGCTCGCCGTCTCGATGGTCTGGGCGGTCTCGTTCGGCGCGTTCGCCGCGTTCGGGCTCTCGTTCGACCCCACGTACAGCTTCAACCTCTGCACGAGCGCTGCATGCAAGCGCCAGCGGCAGGAGATCATCGCGCAGTTCCACCTCCACGATCCGATTCTCGAGCGGTACTGGTACTGGCTCTCCGGCCTCTTCAGCCACGGCTTCGGCTCCTCTCCGGTCGGGAACATCGCCAACGCGCCCGGCGACGCGATCGGGCCTCCCCTCTGGCGGGCGACGTCGATCACGGCTCAGCTGATGGGCGTCTCGCTCGTGCTCGTCGTCGTGGGGAGCGTCGTCGTCGGCGTCGTCTCCGCCCGGCTCGCGGGCTCCCCGCTGGACTGGCTCCTGCGTCTCTTCGCCTATGTCGCCTGGTCGATGCCGACCTTCCTCGTCGGCGTCCTGCTCGTCCGCTGGCTCGGACCGACCCACTGGTTCGACATCGGCACGCGCGGGCCGGGGTTCGGCAACTGGATCCGCTGGATCACGCTGCCGGCGATCACGCTCGCGCTCGGCCTCGTCGGGCTCTACAGCCGCTACATCCGCTCGGCGATGCTCGTCTCGCTGCGCCAGCCGTACGCCGACGTCGCACGCGGCAAGGGGCTGAGCGAGGGACGGGTCGTCCTCCGGCACGCACTGCGCAACTCGCTGATCCCCTTCGTGAGCGTGCTCTCGCTCGAGCTGGCGGCCGTGGTCGGCGCCTCGCTCGCCACCGACTACGTCTTCGGGCTCGGCGGGCTGGCGAACCTCTTCCTGCGCACGATCGGCCAGGCCGACCCGTTCGTGCTGACCGCGATCCTCGTCGTGATCGCGACCGTCGTCGCGGCGTTCATGTTCCTCGCCGATCTCGTCGTGGGCTGGCTCGATCCACGCGCGCGGGTCGGCGCGATCCCGTGAGCGCCGACGGTAGGCTGAGCGCATGCCCGACGCCCTGGCCCGCCTGCGATCGCGGCTCGAGGAGATCCACGACCTCGAGGCGATCGCGATGCTCCTGGCCTGGGACCAGCGGACGATGATGCCGGGCGCCGGCGCCCCGCTGCGCGGCCGGCACCTGGGGCTGCTGCAGCGGCTCGCCCACGAGAAGCTGATCGAGCCGGAGCTGGGACGGCTCCTCGACGAGCTCGCCCCGGTCGAGGACTCCCTCGACCCGGACTCCGACGACGCGGCGCTCGTCCGGCTCACGCGCCGGCTGTACGACAAGGCGGTACGCGTGCCGCCGGAGCTGACCTCGGAGATGGCGAGCGTCGCCGCCGAGTCCGCGCCGGTGTGGGTCGAGGCGAAGGCGACCTCGAACTTCGCGCTCTTCCTGCCGGCGCTCGAGCGCAACGTGGAGCTGCGGCACCGCTACGTCGCGTGCTTCGAGCCGCGCGACGAGCCCTACGACATCCTGCTCGACGACTTCGAGCCGGAGATGGAGACCGCGGAGGTGCGGCGCATCTTCGACGAGATCAAGCCGGAGCTCCTGGCGCTCGTCGCCGAGCAGCGCGAGCGCGAGGTGGACGACTCCTTCCTCGGCGGCGACTACCCGGTCGAGCGGCAGGTCGCGCTCTCCCGCGAGATCGTCGATCTCTTCGGCACGCGGCCGCAGACCTGGCGGATCGACCCGACCGAGCACCCGTTCGCCGGCGGCGCCGGCATCGACGACATCCGGATCACCACGCACTACCACCCGGACAACGTCGACTCGCTCTTCGCGACGATGCACGAGTACGGGCACGGCCTCTACGAGCACCAGATCCCGCGCGCGCTCGAGAGACTGCCGATCGGGACGGGCGCCTCGCTCGGGCTGCACGAGTCGCAGAGCCGGCTGTGGGAGAACCTCGTCGGGCGGAGCCTCCCCTTCTGGCGGTTCTTCTACCCGCGGCTGCAGGAGCGCTTCCCGGAGCAGCTCGGCGAGGTCGAGCTCGAACGCTTCTACGCGGGCGTCAACAAGGTGCAGCCCTCGCTCATCCGCATCCACGCCGACGAGGTCACCTACGGCATGCACGTGATCCTCCGCTTCGAGCTCGAGCAGGACATGATCAACGGCCGGATCGCGCTGCGCGATCTGCCGGAGGCGTGGAACGCGAAGATGGAGGAGTACCTCGGCGTCGAGGTCACCGACGACGCCCACGGCGTCCTGCAGGACATGCACTGGTCGTCCGGCGCCATCGGCTACTTCTCCACCTACCTGCTCGGCACGGTCATGTCCGTCCAGATCTGGGAGAAGGCGGTCGAGAGCCTCGGCGACCTCGACGAGCAGCTCGGGCGCGGCGACTTCGGCCCGCTGCGCGAGTGGCTCGGGGAGAACGTCCACGCGCACGGGCGCAAGTACGCGCCCCAGGAGACGCTGCGGCGCGCGACCGGCTCCACGATCGACGCGAAGCCGTACCTCGCGTACCTGAAGCGCAAGTTCTCGGCGTCCGTGACCGCCTAGTCCGCGGGCTACGCTACGCGGGCCCGGCCCCGTAGCTCAGCGGATAGAGCGGCAGCCTTCGAAGCTGCGTGCGGTGGTTCGATTCCACCCGGGGCCACTCGCAGCAGCGGCCGGCCCTCCTCCGCGCCCGCCGGCGCCCACTACTCGGCCCGCCGGCTGCGCCAGGCGGCCACTCCCGCGACGACGGCGGCCGCGACGAGCGCGGCGACGAGCGTCTGCGTGTCCACTCTCCCGAGCTGGCCGACCGCCGCCAGGAGCACGAGCAGGACGCCCGCGAACGCGGCGGCGAAGACTGCGACCGGCCGGAGCACGGGACCAGTATCGCGTCTGAGAGGATGGCGAGGTGCTCCTCGACCTGACGACCGACGAGCTGCTCTCGACGACCCGGGCCGTCCGCAAGCGCCTCGACCTGACCCGGCCGGTCGAGCGCGAGGTGCTCGAGGACTGCCTCCGCCTCGCGCAGCAGGCGCCCACGGCGAGCTACTCGCAGAACTGGCACTTCGTCGTGGTCACCGACGCCGAGAAGCGGGCCGCCCTCGCCGAGCTCTGGCGGCAGGTCGCCGGCCCCTACCTCGAGCGCCGCGGTGCCCGGAGCGGCCAGGGCGCCCGGATCGGCGAGGCGGTCGTGCACCTCGCCGAGCACCTGCACGAGGTGCCGGTGCACGTGATCCCGTGCGTCGAGGGTCGCGTCGAGGACAAGCCGGCCGCCTGGCAGGCGTCGATCTTCGGCTCGATCGTCCCGGCGGCGTGGAGCTTCATGCTCGCGGCGCGCTCGCGCGGGCTCGGCACCGTCTGGACGACGTTCCACCTGATGCACGAGCGGGAGGCGGCGGAGATTCTCGGCATCCCCTACGAGCAGGTGATGCAGGTCGCCCTGATTCCGGTCGCCTACACGATCGGGACCGACTTCAAGCCCGGCCTCCGGAAGCCGCTCGACTCGATGGTGCACTGGGACCGCTGGTAGCGCTTCGCGAGCGGCTGCGCCGCTCGCTTTGCCGGCTCACGATGCGAGATGGCGGTCGAACCACTCGAGGATCGCCTCGAAGCGCTGGACACGGTGCACCGGCGAGCCGGAGCGCGAGAGCTCGTGCCCCTCGGCGGGGAACCGCACCATCTCGACCTCCTTGCCGAGGAGGCGGAGCAGCGTGAACAGGTGCTCGCCCTGCTCGACGTTGCAGCGGAGGTCGTTCTCGGAGTGGAGGACGAGCACCGGCGTCTCGATGTCCCTCGCGTAGGTCGCGGGCGACATGCGCAGCCACTCGTCGGGATGCTCCCACAGCGAGCCCCCGAACTGGCGCTCGAAGATCCAGTAGATGTCGCTCGAGCCGAACGCGCTCAGGTGGTGGTTCACGGCGCGCTCCGAGACGGCGGCCTTGAAGCGGTTGCTGTGCCCGACCGTCCACGAGGTGAGGAAGCCGCCGTACGAGCCGCCGATCACGCCGAGCCGCTCCGGGTCGAGGAACTCGTAGCGCTCGAGCGCCGTGTCGACGACGCCCATCACGTCCTCGAAGTCGACGCTGCCCCAGCCCGGGCCGCCGCCGTCGATCGGCCCGCGGATCGCGCGGCCCCACTCCTCCGAGTGCCCGGAGCCGCCGCGCGGGTTCGAGAAGAGCACCGCGTAGCCGGCGCCGGAGTACACCTGGAACTCGTCGAAGAAGCCCGTGCCGTACTGCGAGAACGGGCCGCCGTGGATCGACAGCAGCACCGGGTAGCGGAGGCCCTCCTCGAACCCCGCCGGGCGGACGAGCCAGGCGTCCACCTCCGTCCCGTCCTGCGAGGTCGCGGTGAAGCGCTCCGCCCCGACGAGATCGCGGCCCTCGCAGAAGGCCCTGCCGACGTCCGTCAGCTGCCGTCCCTCGCCGCCCGCGAACAGCTCCATCGGGGCCGTGTGCGAGGTCGCCGCGTAGACGAGCTCGTCGTTGCGCACGTCGAAGATCCCGATGTTCCGCTCTCCGCCGACGAGCAGCTCGGGCTCGGCCGACCCGTCCGCGGAGACCGTGATAGAGGTGGACGTTGCCCGCGTCCTCGACGGTGAAGACGATCCGCCCGCCGTCCCACACCGGCTCGCGCGAGAGCGGGTAGGGCGCGGTCTGCCGGTCGAGCGAGGTCGTCAGCAGCCGGGCGTCGCCGCCGTCGGGCAGCATGACGCCGATCTGCGAATGGTGCGGGTACGTGCCGTCCTCGATCTCGTAGCGGTACGCCAGGAGCGAGCCGTCGGGCGAGAACGAGGGCGAGCTGTAGGAGCCGTCCTCCGGGGAGATCTGTCTCGGCTCGCCGCCGCCCGCGTCGACCTCGTACAGGCGGGCGACCATCTCCACGTCCCAGCGGTCGCCGCGAAGCGCGCTGAAGACGACTCGCCCGCCGTCGGGAGCCCAGGTCGGACCGTCGTCCTCGCAGTCGCCGTCGGTGAGCTGACACTCCTCGCCGTGGAGGTCGACGACGTAGAGGTGCTTCCGCCGGTCGCCGATCCAGCCGACGCCGTCGAGCTTGAAGAAGACGCGCGAGAACCGGCGCGGCGCGCGCCTCGCGTCGTCCTCCTCGTCGTACGCCTCGCTCCGCGCGCGGCGCGCAGAACACGATCCGGGTCGAGTCGGGCGACCAGGCCGGGTCCTCGACGCCCTCCCTGGCGTCGGTGAGCCTGTGCGGCTCGCCGCCGTCGGCGGGCATGACGTAGAGCTGCGGCGGGGTCTTCTCGGGGCCGCGGTTCGACGTGAACGCGAGCCAGCTCCCGTCGGGAGACCAGCGCGGGGCCCCGTCCCGCTTCTCGCCCGACGTGAAGCGGCGCGGCGCCTCCGAGCCGTCGAGCGGCGCGACCCAGATCGCACCCCGGTACTCGTTCGCCTCCCGGTCGATCCACCAGGTCTCGTAGGCGACGCGGGCCCCGTCCGGCGAGATGCGCGGGCTGCCGACCCCGGTCAGCTCGTAGACGTCTGCGGGCTGCATTCCGGACACGGCGCGACTCTATAGCCGCCCTCGGCCGCGGGACGCCGTTCTCCGGAGCCGGTCGTATCCTGTGCGGGCCGCGCGGGTGTGGCGGAACTGGCAGACGCGGCGGGTTTAGGTCCCGCTGGGCCGCGAGGCCCTTGGAGGTTCGAGTCCTCTCGCCCGCACTCGCTCGACTCTAGGAGCTGCGCGTCTCCGCGACCGCCACCGCGCTCCGCGCCTGCGCCACGGTCGTCAGGTACGCGACCGCGGCGAACATGCCGAGCCAGATGGCGCTCACGCCGAGCAGCATGATCCAGTTCCACGCACTCATTCGGGACGACTCGTTCGCCGCGACCGTGCCGACCCCTTCCCCTCGTGTCGATGCGCGAGGAGGTCGCTCTCCTCGCGCGCGGAGCCGTGACCACCGGGCGACGACGGGGAAAACCGGTCTGCTTGAATGGCCAGGTGCAGGCCCAGATCGAAGAGCTGCCCCAGAACCGCGTCCGGCTGACCGTCCAGGTCCCGTCGCACGACGTCCATCACGCCGTCGAGCACGCCGCCACCGACCTGGCGCAGAGCGTCAGGATCCCCGGCTTCCGGAAGGGCAAGGTGCCGCGTCAGGTGCTCCTGCAGCGCGTCGGCAAGCAGCGCCTGATGACCGAGGCGGTCGAGAGCCACATCGGCGGCTGGTTCTGGAACGCCGCGGCGCAGACCCGGCTCCGCCCGGTCGAGCAGCCGCAGTACGACTTCGAGCTTCCCGACTCGGCCGACCAGGACTGGGAGTTCACCGCCACCGTCGTCGTCCAGGCGAAGCCGGATCTGCCCGACTGGAAGGAGCTCGAGGTCGGGATCGTCGAGGCCGCCGTCCCGGAGGAGCTCGTCCAGCACGAGCTCGACGCGCTGCGCTCCACGGTCGCCGAGCTCGTCCCGGTCGAGGGCCGGCCGGTCGCCGGCGAGGACACGGTCGTCCTCGATCTCGTCAGCCCCGGCGGCGAGACGCGGCGCGACTACGTGGTCGAGCTCGGCCGCGGCGCCGTCGTCGAGGAGATCGAGCAGGGCGTCACCGGCATGGACGCCGGGGAGACGAAGGAGATCGAGTTCGAGCTCGCGGACGGCTCCCGGCAGAGCGTCGGCGTCACCGTCAAGGAGATCAAGGAGAAGGTGCTGCCGCCGCTCGACGACGAGCTGGCGCGCTCGGCGAGCGAGTTCGAGACGCTCGACGCGCTGCGCGCCGAGATCGAGTCGCGCCTGCGCGGTCAGATCGAGGAGGAGGTCGAGTCGCAGTTCCGGGCAGAGGCCGCCGACGCCCTCGTCGCGGCGTCGAACGTCGACGCAGCCGGGCCGCTCGTCGAGTCGCGGACGCGCGAGCTGCTCCGCGGCCTCGCCCGCCAGGTCGAGGCGCGCGGCGTCCAGCTCGAGACCTATCTCGCGATGACGGGCCAGGAGCCGGACGAGCTGCTCGCGCGGCTCGGCGAGGAGGCGCAGCGCTCGGTCGCGCGCGAGCTCGTGCTCGAGGCCGTCGCCGAGAAGCTCGACCTCGAGGTGGGAGACGACGAGGTGGAGGCGCTCGTCCGCGAGCAGGCTGCCGCGACCGGCGACGATCCCGAGCAGGCGCTCGTCGGCGCTGCGCGAGAACGGCCGCTTCGAGACGCTCCGCGACGACATGCGGCTGCGCAACGCCCTCGACCGCGTCGCCGCCGAGGTCAAGCGGATCCCCCGCGAGCTGGCCGACGCGCGCGACGCGATCTGGACGCCCGACAAGGAAAAGCCACAGACCGAGGCGAAACTCTGGACCCCCACGTGACAGGCATGCAGCGAAGGAGCCCCATGACCAACCCGCCGTCGAATCTCGTCATCCCGTCCGTCATCGAGCAGACCTCGCGCGGCGAGCGGTTCTTCGACATCTACTCGCGGCTCCTCAACGAGCGGATCATCTTCCTCGGCACGCCCATCGACGACCAGGTCGCGAACCTCGTGGTCGCGCAGATGATCCACCTCGAGTCCGAAGACCCGGACAAGGACATCAGCATCTACATCAACTCGCCGGGCGGCTCGGTCTACGCCGGGCTCGCGATCTACGACACGATGCAGTTCATCAAGCCGGATGTCGCGACGACCTGCGTCGGCATCGCGATGTCGATGGGCGCGCTCCTGCTCGCGTCCGGCACGGAGGGAAAGCGCACGGCGCTGCCGAACGCGAAGATCCTGATCCACCAGGTGTCCGGCGGCTTCCAGGGACAGGGCACCGACATCGAGATCCAGGCACGCGAGACGATCAATCTGAAGCGCCGCCTGGAGGAGATCATCGCCCTGCACACGAATCAGCCCACGGAAAAGATCTCGAAGGACATGGAGCGCGACTACTACATGACGGCCGAGGAAGCGCACGAGTACGGCATCGTCGACAATGTGATCGCGCACCGCTGACGTAGACGAAACGGCAGATCCGAGGTACAAGGAGAGACGGTGGCCCGGGCGAGCGACGGTAACGAACAGCTCCTCTGCAGCTTCTGCGGGAAGAGCCAGCGGCAGGTCAAGAAGTTGATCGCCGGCCCCGGCGTGTACATCTGCGACGAGTGCATCGACCTCTGCAACGAGATCATCGACGAGGAGCTCACCACTCCCGCGCAGCTCGATCTCGACAACCTCCCGAAGCCGCGCGACATCTACGAGGTCCTCAACGACTACGTCGTCTCCCAGGAGGAGGCGAAGCGGACCCTGTCCGTCGCGGTCTACAACCACTACAAGCGCGTGCAGATGGGCACCGACGAGGGCGACGTCGAGCTGCAGAAGTCGAACATCCTCCTGCTCGGCCCGACCGGCTGCGGGAAGACGCTCCTCGCGCAGACGCTCGCCCGGATCCTCAACGTCCCCTTCGCGATCGCCGACGCGACCGCTCTGACCGAGGCCGGCTACGTCGGCGAGGACGTCGAGAACATCCTCCTCAAGCTGATCCAGGCGGCGGACTTCGACATCAAGAAGGCCGAGACCGGGATCATCTACATCGACGAGGTCGACAAGATCGCGCGCAAGGCCGACAACCCGTCGATCACGCGCGACGTGTCGGGGGAGGGCGTCCAGCAGGCGCTGCTGAAGATCCTCGAGGGGACGGTCGCCTCGGTTCCGCCCCAGGGCGGGCGCAAGCACCCGCACCAGGAGTTCCTCTCGATCGACACGACGAACATCCTCTTCATCTGCGGCGGTGCGTTTGCGGGTCTCGACAAGATCATCGGCCGGCGCATCGGCAAGAACGCCGTCGGCTTCGGCGCCGACGTGCGCTCGAAGCACTCGTCCGAGTCGTCCGAGCTGCTCGTCCAGGTGATGCCGGAGGACCTGCTCAACTTCGGCTTGATCCCCGAGTTCATCGGACGCCTTCCGGTCGTCTCGGCCGTGCACCAGCTGCGGCGCGAGGACCTCGTGCAGATCCTGACCGAGCCCAAGAACGCGCTCGTCCGCCAGTACCAGCGCTTCTTCGGCTACGACGGGATCGAGCTCGTCTTCACCGAGGACTCCCTCTGGGAGATCTCCGACAAGGCGCTCGAGCGCGAGACCGGCGCTCGCGGCCTTCGCTCGATCATCGAGGGCGCGCTGCTCGACGTGATGTTCGAGCTGCCGTCCCGGCGCGACGTGACGAAGTGCGTGATCACCAAGGAGACGATCGCGCAGGGCATCCGCCCGACTCTCGTCACGAGCGCGGGCACGTACGTCGGGGAAGAGCCCGACGAGCCGGTCGAGCAGACCGCCTAGCGCGGTCTCGCCTCGCGACAACGGTCGGCACCGGAGGCCCGCGGCGACCGCTCGTGGGATCGCCGTCGGCTATTGACTCTTCCCGCGCAGAGCTTTATAAGACCTGAATCACCTCTCAGGTTTCGCCCTGGGGGCAGCTCACAGCGTTCTCGGAGGAGGGTCATTGATGCACGGATTCGGCTGGACACGGGCGCTCGTCGTGCTCGCGCTCGCGGCGACATGCGGGACGCTCGCGGCGACGGCCCAGGCGCGGGTCGAGAGATCCGGCGCGGCGTCGCCGTACAAGGTCGGGATCATCTACTGCCGCACAGGGCCCGCTCGCAGAATACGGCGCCGAGTACATCGAGGGCCTTCGCTTCGGGCTCCAGTACTCGACCAAAGGCACGAACAAGATCAACGGCCATCCGATTCAGCTGAACATTCAGGACGAGACGGCGACCCCGGCGACGGCGGTCTCCGAGATGAAGGACCTGATCGGCAAGGGCTACAAGATCATCGCCGGCACGTGCTCGTCGGCGACTGCCCTGCAGCTCGCGCCGCTCGCCGCGCAGAACCAGGTCCTGTACATCTCCGGCGCCGCGGCCTACGACGGGATCACCGGCCTCAACCGGAACACCTTCCGGGCCGGCCGGCAGACCTACGAGGACGTGCTCGCGGCCAACTCGTTCCTCGGCAAGTCCACGGGCAAGAACATCACCGTGCTCGCGCAGGACTACGCCTTCGGCCAGGGCAACGTCGCCGCGGTCAAGGCCGTCCTCGGCGGCAAGGGCCACCACGTCACCCCGATCCTGGTGCCGCTCTCGGCGACCGACTTCACGCCGTTCGCGCAGCAGATCGTCGCCTCCAAGCCCGATCTCCTGTTCGTCGCGTGGGCGGGCGACACGGCCGGCGCGATGTGGCAGGCGCTGCAACAGCAGGGCGTCTTCCGCTCGACGACGGTCACGACCGGTCTCGCCCAGCGCGACACCTGGCAGGGGTTCGGAGTGGCCGCGACGTCGATCAAGTTCCTCGCGCACTACGTCGCGACAGGGCCGAACAACAAGGTCAACACCTGGCTCGTCCAGCACATGAAGGCGAAGGGCGGCCAGATTCCGGACCTCTTCACCCCGGACGGCTTCGTGACGGCGCAGATGATCGTCCGCGCGCTCACGAAGTCGGGCGGCGACTCCAACGTCAATGCGATGATCTCCGCGCTCGAGGGGTGGAAGTTCCTCGCACCGAAGGGGAATCAGTGGATCCGTCCGCAGGATCACGCGATGAACCAGCCGATGTTCCAGGTGCAGCTCGTCAAGGACGCGAAGGGCAAGCTCCAGCCGAAGGTGCTGAAGCGGATCGCGCCCGCAGCGGTCTCCCCTCCGGTCACGCCGTTCAAGTAGGGCCGGAGAGCAACAACCTCCTGCGTCAGTCGTGACGACTCAACCGGTTCTCGCGACCGACGGCCTCGGGCTCGACATCGGCGGCGCTTCGATCGTCGCCGATGTCGGCCTGGAGGTGGCGGAGGGGGAGTTCCTCGGCATCATCGGCCCGAACGGGGCCGGCAAGACCTCGCTCTTCAATCTTCTCTCCGGGCTGCGCCTGCCGACCGCCGGGCGGATCTCGCTCCATGGTCGCGACGTCACCCACGCGTCGCCGTCGGCGCGGGCGCAGGCCGGAATCGCGCGGACGTTCCAGCTCTCGAGCGTCTTCCCGGCGCTGAGCGCCTTCGAGAACGTCCGGCTCGCCGCGGAGATCTCCCTCGGCGGGACGATGCGGATCTGGCGGCGCGCCGCGGGCGTGTCGGCCGCGGTCGAGCGCGCGCACTGGGCGCTCGGGCGGATCGGGCTCGACGGGCACGGCGCCCTCCCGGCGGCGCTGCTCTCGGGCGGCGACCGGCGCAAGCTCGAGCTCGCGATCGTGCTCGCCTCGAACGCGGACGTCGTCCTGCTCGACGAGCCGATGGCCGGCGTCAGCGCCGAGGACGTGCCGGAGCTCGTCGAGGTGATCCGCTCCGTCCACCGGGACGAGCACAAGACGGTGCTGATGGTCGAGCACCACATGGAGGTCGTGACCGGCCTCGCCGAGCGGATCGCGGTCATGCACCACGGGCGCGTGCTCGCATGCGACGTGCCCGAGGCGGTCATGCGGAGCGCGACCGTGCAGGAGGCCTACGTGGGAGAGCCGCTGTGAGCGGAGGCTCGGCGGAGCTCGCGCCGCTGCTCGAGGTGCGCGACCTGCACGTGCAGCTCGGCGGCGCGCACATCCTCCAGGGCGTCTCCTTCGACGTGCCCAGCGGCGGGATCACCGCGCTGCTCGGGCGCAACGGCGTCGGCAAGACGACGACGCTCCGCGGCGTACTCGGGCTCGTCCCGCGCCGCGGCGAGGTCCGCTTCGACGGCGTCGCGATCGAGCGCGAGCAGACGCACCGGATCGTCGCGCGCGGTGTCGGCTACGTCCCGGAGGACCGCGACGTCTTCGCGGGTCTCACCGTCGGCGAGAACCTGCGCCTCGCCGTCCGCAACGGCGCGCCGCGCTTCGAGCTCGTCTACGAGCTCTTCCCCGAGCTGCGCGACAGGACGCGCCAGCGCGCCGGCACGCTCTCGGGCGGCCAGCAGCAGATGGTCGCGATCGCGCGCGCGCTCCTGAACCAGAACCGGCTGCTGCTGATCGACGAGCCGACGAAGGGGCTCGCGCCGTCGCTCGTCTCCGAGGTGACGGGCGTCCTCGAGCGGATCGCCGCGACCGAGACGGCCCTGCTCGTGGAGCAGAACCTCGCCGTCGTGCGCCGGCTGGCGCGCGCGGTGGTCGTGCTCGACCAGGGCCGCGTCGTCCACACGGGCACCGCCGCCGACCTCGAGGACGACGCCCTCGTCCACCGCCTGCTCGGGGTGCACGCGGTATGACGAGGTCATGCCGCTTCGCTCCGCGAACCGGAGCGCAAGGCCGAGGTTGCGGAATGAGCACGATCGTCCTCTTGACGATCACGGGGCTCGGGCTCGGCGCGATGTACTTCCTCGTCGCGTCCGGGCTGTCGCTCATCTACGGCCTGATGGGCGTGCTCAACTTCGCCCACGGCGCCTTCCTCACCGTCGGCGCCTACGCGACCTGGTTCACGGAGTCGAAGCTCGGCGGGATCGGCTCGGTGCCTCTCCGCTTCGCCGTCTCGGCGCTCGTCGGGATCGCCGCGGGCGTCGTCTTCGCCGCACTCGTCGAGCTCGTGCTGATCCGCCCCCTCTACCTCCGGCACATCCAGCAGATCCTCGTCACCGTCGGGCTCTCGCTCGCGACGGTCGCGCTCGTGCAGGGGATCTGGGGCAGCGACGCGAAGTTCTTCGTCCTGCCGCCGTGGTTCGCGGGGACGACCACGATCGCCGGCGCGCACATCCCGAACGACCGCTGGGTCGAGATCGCCACAGCGACGCTCGTGCTCGGCGGTCTGCTCGCGTTCCTCCGCTACACCCGCTACGGGCTCATCATCCGGGCGGGCGTCGAGAACCGGGCGATGGTGACCGCGCTCGGGATCGACGTCCGGCGCGCCTTCACGCTCGTGTTCGCGCTCGGCGGGCTCGCGGCCTCGCTCGCCGGCGTCCTGTCCGGCGTCTACTTCACCTCGATCACGCCGAGCCGCGGCACGAGCCTCCTGATCTTCGCGTTCATCGTCGTCGTGATCGGCGGCCTCGGCTCGGTCAAGGGCTCGGCGGTCGCGTCGGTGACGGTGGCCCTCGTCCAGCAGTACGTCAACTACTACTCGACCGGGATCGGCGACCTCTCCGTCGTGCTCCTGCTCGCCGTCGTCCTGCTCGCGCGGCCGGCGCAGCTGGCCGGGAGCACGGCATGAGCCGGCGCCGCGCCGTCCGGCTGCTCGCGACGGCGGCCGTCATCGCCGTCCTCGTCGTGCTGCCGAAGCTCGGCTTCGGGCTCGGCGCGCTGCTCCCGGGGGCGCTCTCGAGCCCCGGGTCGCTGCAGGTGCTCGCCCTCAGCCTCCTCTTCGCCGGCGTCGCGCTCTCCTACGACCTGCTCTTCGGCGTCACCGGCCTGCTCTCGTTCGGGCACGCGCTCTACTTCGCCGCGGGCGTCTACGTCTCCGACATCGCGGTCACCGAGTGGCACTGGAGCTTCGTCGAGGCGTGCCTCATGGCCTGCGCGATCGGGCTCTGCCTCGCGCTCGTCGTCGGCTGGATCAGCCTCCGCACGAGTGGGATCGCGTTCGCCATGGTGACGCTCGCGTTCGCGCAGGCGGGCGCGATCGTCGTGCAGAAGAACCCTCGCAGCTGGACGGGGGGCGAGACCGGGCTCGGCTACGACTACACGCACGTGCCCGCGGCGTTCGTCGGCGTGGTCAACACCCGCAACCTCTACTGGCTCGCGCTCGGCTACGCGGTCGCCGTCGCGCTCGTCGTCGGTTGGGCCGTCCGCTCCTCGCCCGGGCACGTCTGGCAGGCGATCCGGGAGAACGAGCGGCGCGTCGAGGTGCTCGGGCTGCGCACGCGCGGCTACAAGCTGCTCGCGTTCGTGCTCGGCTCTTTCCTCGCGACCGCCGGCGGCGTCGTCTACCTGCTCGTCGTCGGCGGCGCGGACATGAGCGTGACCGCGCCCGAGTTCACGCTCTCGCTGCTCGTGATGGCCGTCCTCGGCGGCAGCGGCACGATCTGGGGGCCGCTTCTCGGCGGCTTCCTCTACATGTACGCGAATCAGCGGCTCGTCGCCGTCGGCGGCTCGCAGGCGGTGCAGGGTCTGCCCGGCGTCTTCCGCACGCCGCTCTCGCAGCCGCTGTTCGTGCTCGGCGTGCTCTTCATGCTCGTCGTCTTCTTCCTGCCGCAGGGGATCGTCGGCATCGGCGAGCGCGGGCGGGCGGGCGTGCGCGTGGTGCGCCGGCTCGGCGGCGCGGAGGAGGCAGCGTGATCGCCCGCAACGGCGACGTCGCGATCGCCTGGGAGGAGCACGGCTCCGGCCCTCCGCTCCTGCTCGTGATGGGTCTCGGCTACGGCCGCTGGGGCTGGGAGCCGATCCTCGCGCCGCTCGCGGAGCGCTATCGCGTACTCGTCTTCGACAACCGCGGCTACGGGGAGAGCGACGTCCCGCCCGGGCCGTACACCGCCGCGGAGCTGGCCGGCGACGCGCTCGCCGTCATGGATGCGGCCGGCGTCGAGCGGGCGCACGTGCTCGGCGCGAGCCTCGGCGGCGCCGTCGCGCAGGAGCTCGCGCTCCGCCACGCCGAGCGGGTCGAACGACTCGTCCTGGTGGCGACGATGTCCGGCATCACGAACATGCACCCGCTGCCGGCGCCGACGCTCCGGCTGATGGCCGAGGCGCCCACGCTCGAGCCGGCGGTCGCCCTGCGGCGCTTCGTCGAGAACGCGCTCGCCCCGGAGGCCGAGCCTGCGCTCGTCGAGCGGATCGTCGAGCTGCGCGTCGCGAACCCGGCGGACCCCGCCGGCTGGGCGGCGCAGGCGGGGATCTGGGCGAGCTTCGACGTCTGGGACGAGCTCCCGGCGGTGACCGCGCCCGCGCTCGTCGTCCAGGGCGAGGGCGACGTCGTCGTCGCGCCGGAGAACGCGCCGCTCCTGGCCTCCCGCATCCCGGGCGCCGAGCTGCGCCTCGTGCCCGGCGGCCACCTCTTCTTCTGGAACCGGCCGGCCCAGTTCGTCTCGCTCCTGAGAGAGTTCCTCGGATGACGACGAGCGCCCACACGATCGACCGCTGGATCTCGGATCGGGCGCGCACGACTCCCGACCGCGTCGCGATCGACTACGACGGCAGCCTCGTCAGCTACCGCGAGCTCGACGAAGCCTCGGACGCGTTCGCGGCCGCGTTCGCCGCGGCAGGCCTCCGGCGCGGCGAACGCGTGGCGACGCTGACCGGCAACTCGCCCGACCACGTCGCCGTCCTCTTCGCCTGCGCGAAGACGGGGCTGATGCTGCTGCCGCTCTCCTGGCGGCTCACCGCGGCCGAGCTCCGCTACCAGCTCGAAGACGCCGAGCCTGCGCTCTTCCTCGCCGAAGCCGAGTACGAGGAGCTCGCCGCCGCGACCGGCCATCCCTACGAGCGTCTGGAACGGCCACGTCCCGGGGTCAGACCCCGGGACCTGTCCCCGCAGGACGAGGACGGGCTCCTGCTGGTCTACACCTCGGGCACGACCGGCAAGCCGAAGGGCGCCGTGATCACGCACTCGAACTGCTTCTGGACGAACCTCTCCTTCGACCTCGGCAGCGGCGTCCACGCCGACGACGTCGCCCTCCAGGTGCTGCCGCAGTTCCACGTGGGCGGCTGGAACGTCCAGGCGCTGCTCGCCTGGCTGAAGGGCGCCCGCGTCGTCCTCGAACGGCAGTTCGAGCCTGCGCGCGTGCTGCGGCTGATCGAGGAGAAGCGCGTGACGACGATGATGGGCGTGCCGCCGATCTACCTCTTCCTCGCTCAGGAGCCGGGCTTCGCGGACGCCGACCTCTCCAGCCTGCAGCGGGCCGTCGTCGGCGGTGCGCCGATGCCGGAGCCGCTGCTCGAGACGTGGGCGAGGCGCGGCACCGCGATCGTCCAGGGCTACGGGCTCACCGAGGCGGCGCCGAACGTGCTGTGCCTGCCGCCCGAGGACGCGGTGCGCCGGATCGGGTTCGCCGGCAGGCCGTACCCCTTCGTCGAGGTGCGGCTCTCGGCCGAGGAGGAGCTTCAGGTGCGCGGGCCGAACGTCTTCGCCGGCTACTGGCGCAACCCGGAGGCGACCGCGGCCGCCTTCACCCCCGACGGCTGGCTGCGCACCGGCGACGTGGCCGAGTGCGACGACGAGGGCTTCCATCGGATCAAGGGCCGCCTGAAGGACATGTACATCTCCGGCGGCGAGAACGTCTATCCGGCGGAGGTCGAGGCGGTGCTCCACGAGCATCCGGCGGTCCGTGACGCAGCGGTCGTCGGCATGCCGGACGAGCGTTGGGGCGAGGTCGGCGCCGCCTTCGTCGCCGCCGACGGCATCGACGAGGCCGAGGTGCTCGACTGGTGCCGCGAGAGGCTCGCCAAGTTCAAGGTTCCGGCCTCGGTTCGCTTCGTCGCCGAAGTGCCGCGCAACAGCCTCGGCAAGATCCAGAAGCAGGGGCTGCTGGAGGAGGTCCCGGTGAGCGAGACCGTCGCCACCGGCGCCGGCGGGCGCACGCTCTCCCGGCGCGGCGCCGCGACCCGGCAGAAGCTGCTCGACGCGGCGGAGAAGGTCTTCGGCGATCTCGGCTATCACGACGCGTCGATCGTGAAGATCACCGAGACCGCCGGCGTCTCGCAGGGGACCTTCTACCTCTACTTCGCCTCGAAGAAGGAGGTCTTCGACGAGCTCGTGCGCGACCTGAACCGGCGGATCCGGCATGCGATGACGGAGGCATCCGCGGGGGCGAAGAACCGGCTCGAGGCGGAGCTGCTCGGCTTCGGCGGCTACTTCGAGTTCACGTCCCAGCACCCCGGCCTGTACAAGATCATCCGCCAGTCCGCATTCGTCTCGCCCGAGATGTTCCGCTACCACTACGACCGCGTGTCGGAGCCCTACGTGGCGGCGCTGCAGGAGGCGGTCGCGCGGGGCGAGGTCGGGCCGATCGACCCCGAGGTCACCGCCTGGGCGCTGATGGCGGTCGGCGAGATGGTCGGCATGCGCTGGATCGTCAGCGGCGACGGCTCCGTGCCCGCGGCCGTCGAGGCCGAGCTCGCTCGGATCATCCGCTCCGTCCTGGAGCCGCCGCGGCCGGAGCCGCCGGAGTGAGCCGGGTCGCGCTCGCGGCCACCGCGAGCTACCTCCCCGAGCGCTGGATGACGGCAGCCGAGGTGTCGGAGCGCAGCGGCATCCCGGAGGGCGTGATCGTGGAGAAGTTCGGCCTGCGCGGCAAGCACATCGCCGCCGAGGACGAGCACGTCAGCGACCTCGCCGTCCGCGCGGCCGACGCGCTGCTCGAAGAGGCGGGCGTCGACCCGGGCGAGATCGACGTCGTCATGTACTACGGCTCGATGTGGAAGGACTACGCCGTCTGGCAGGCGGCGCCCTGGATCGCGCACCGGATCGGGGCAGGCCGCGCCTACGCGGTCGAGTACGACAACGTCTCCTGCGGGACTCCGGTCGCGCTGCGGCTCGCCCGCGACATGCTCCTCGCCGAGGAGGAGCTGCGGAACGTGCTCGTGGTCGCCGCCTGCCGCGAGTCCTACCTGCTCGACTACGCGAACGCCCGCTCCCGCTTCATGTTCAACTTCGGCGACGGCGCCGTCGCGGGGCTGCTGACGAAGGAGGGCGGCCGCAACGAGCTGCTCGGCTGCCACGGGATCACGGACGGCTCGTTCTCGCTCCACGTGAAGGTGCCGAGCGGCGGCAGCGTCTCGCCGAACGGCGGCTACCGCTTCCTCGACGTGGAAGACCCGGCGGCGATGAAGCAGGGCCTGGACGAGGTCAGTCTCGTCAACTTCGTCGCCGCCGCCCGCGGAGCAGTCGAGCGCAGCGGCGCGACGCTCGCGGACGTCGGCTACCTCTGCGGCATCCACATGAAGCCGTCGATGCACCGCGCGCTCGTCGCCGCGCTGGGCCTGGACGAGACCCGCGCCGCATACCTCGACGACACGGGTCACATGAGCGGCGTCGACCCGCTGCTCGCGCTCGATCGGGCGGCCCGCGCGGGCGAGCTGCGCGACGGCGAGCTCGTTCTCCTGCTCGCCGCCGGCACCGGCTACACGTGGGCGGCGAGCGTCGTCCGCTGGGGCGAGGTGCCGGCGGCGTGAGCGAGAGCCGCTTCGTCGAGGCGAACGGCATCCGGCTCCACTACCTCGAGCACGAGGGCGACGGGCCGACGCTCGTGCTGGCGCACGGGCTGTCGGCGAACGCGCACTTCTTCGACGGGATGGTCGCTGCCGGCCTCGCGCCCGCCCTCCGCGTGCTCTCCTTCGACCTTCGCGGGCGCGGCCTGAGCGACAGGCCCGAGCACGGCTACTCGATGGAGGAGCACGCCGCCGACCTGCTCGGCGCGCTCGACGCTCTGAACCTCCGGCGCGTGCTTCTCGGCGGCCACTCCTTCGGCGGCCTTCTCACCCTCTACGTCGCCGCCGCCGCCCCCGAGCGGGTCGAGCGGGCGCTCGTGCTCGACGTCCCGGCCAGGGTCGACACGACGGTGCTCGACCAGATCGGCCCCTCGCTCGCACGCCTCGACCAGACGTACCCCTCGCGCGGCGCGTACCTCGAGTTCCTGCGTGCGCTGCCCTACTGGGACGTCGAGGGGTGGGACGATGCGCTCACGGCGTTCTACGACGCCGAGCTCGAGGACCTGCCGGACGGAACCGTGCGTCCGCGCTGCCGGCCGGAGCAGATCCGGCAGGCGGTGGAGGGTACGCTCGCGCTCGACTGGCCCGAGATCGCCTCGCGAGTCGTGTGCCCGACGCTGCTCCTGCGCACGGTCGGCGCGTACGGGCCGCCGGGCTCGCCGCCGATCATGGGCGAGGAGGGCGCGCGCCGGACGCTGGCGCAGCTTCGCCGCGGCCGACTGCTCGAGGTCCCGGGCAACCACGTCACGTTCGCGTTCGGCGCCCATGCCGCGGCCGTGGCGCCGGAGCTCGCCGCCTTCGCCCTCGAGAGCGGCGATATGGTTGCCCCATGACCGGCAACCTGACGCCCGGGGCCGAGTTCGGCCCCTCGAGCTGGATCGACGTTCCGCAGGAGCGCATCGACGCATTCGCGGAGGCGACGCTCGACCGGCAGTGGATCCACGTCGACCCGGAGCGCGCCGCAACCGGACCCGTTCGGCACGACGATCGCGCACGGCTACCTGACGCTCTCGCTCCTGCCGGCCATGTCCTACGAGGTCGTGCCGCGGCAGGAGGGCGGCATGGGCGTCAACTACGGACTGAACAGGGTGCGCTTCCCCGCGCCGGTGCCGTCGGGCTCGCGGGTGCGGGGCACGTTCCGCGTCGAGGCGGTCGACGAGGCGGACTGGGGGTTCCAGGCGACGCTGGCCGCGACGATCGAGCGCGAGGGCGGCGACAAGCCGGTCTGCGTCGCCGAGCTGATCTTCCGCTACTACCGGTGAGCCGGTGAGCGGCCGCACGGCGCT
Source organism: uncultured Actinomycetes bacterium (assembly GCA_963746895.1). Lineage (GTDB taxonomy): Bacteria > Actinomycetota > Thermoleophilia > Gaiellales > Gaiellaceae > Palsa-739. Next base: position 97,792 of record CAVVDI010000008.1, read on the forward strand.
CGTGACCGGGGCCGCGCGGGGGATCGGGGCCGCGATCGCCGAGCGGCTGCGGGCGGACGGCTGGCAGGTGCACGCGGTCGACGTCGAGGACGGCGACCTGACGACGCGGGAGGGGAACCGCGCCGTCGTGGACGCCACGCTCGAGCGCTTCGGGAGGCTCGACGCCGTCGTCGCCAACGCCGGCTTCCAGCACGTCGCACCCCTCCGCGACTTCCCCGAGGAGCAGTGGGAGCGCCTGCAGGCGCTGCTTCTCACGAGTCCGTTCCTGCTCGCGAAGTACGCCTGGGATGCGCTCGCCGCGTCGGGCGACGGCCGCTTCCTCGTCGTCGCTTCGGTGCACGGGCTCGTCGCCTCGCCGTTCAAGGCGGGCTACGTCGCCGCCAAGCACGGCGTGCTCGGGCTCGTGAAGGTGCTCGCGCTCGAGGGGGCGGAGGCCGGGATCTCCGCGTCGGCGCTCTGTCCGGCCTACGTGCGCACGGCGCTCGTCGAGCGGCAGCTCGAGGAGCGACCCTCTCGACGACCTGCTCGCGCCGCAGGCGGTGAAGCGGCTGCTGGAGCCGGCGGAGGTCGCGGCGGCCGCCGCGTGGCTGCTCGCTCCCGAAGCCCGCGCCGTGACGGGCGCGCCGCTCGTGCTCGACCTCGGCTGGACCGCGCACTAGCACTGGATCGGATCCGAGTCGGGCGGTCGCGTCCTGGACGAATGGGCGTTTGCGGTTCGACCTTTCGCTAATCTAGGATCCGAGATCTCCTGTTGACCGCCCTGACCACCTGAAGGAGTCGCGATGTCCCACGAAGCTCGGGTCCAGTCGGATGCCGACCAGCTCGAGGCGCAATGGCGGACGGATCCCCGCTGGCGCGGGATCGAGCGCACGTACACCGCCGAGCAGGTCGTGCGGCTCCGCGGCTCGATCGTCCCGGAGCACACGCTCGCCCGCCACGGCGCCGAGCGGCTGTGGGAGCTGCTGCAGCGCGACCGGCCGGTGCGCGCCCTCGGCGCCCTCAGCGGCGGCCAGGCCGTGCAGATGGTCAAGGCCGGGCTCGAGGCGATCTACCTCTCGGGCTGGCAGGTCGCGGCCGACGCGAACCTCTCCGCCGCGACGTACCCGACCAGAGCCTCTATCCGGCGAACAGCGCCCCGGCGCTCGTGAAGCGGCTCAACAACGCGCTGCAGCGGGCCGACCAGATCGACTGGGCCGAGGGGCGCAACGGCACGCACTGGCTCGCGCCGATCCTCGCCGACGCCGAGGCCGGCTTCGGCGGCGCGCTCAACGCCTACGAGCTGATGCGCTCGATGATCGAGGCCGGCGCCGCGGGCGTCCACTACGAGGACCAGCTCGCGTCGGAGAAGAAGTGCGGCCACCTCGGCGGCAAGGTGCTCGTGCCGACGCAGCAGTTCGTCCGCACCCTGAACGCGGCCCGGCTCGCGGCCGACGTCTGCAACGTGCCGACGATCCTCGTCGCGCGCACCGACGCGCTCGCGGCCACGCTGCTGACGAGCGACGTCGACGAGTACGACCGTGACTTCGTGACCGGCGAGCGCACCTCGGAGGGCTTCTACCGCGTCCGCGAGGGGATCGACGCCTCGATCGCGCGTGGGCTCGCCTACGCGCCCTACGCCGACCTGATCTGGTGCGAGACCGCGACGCCGGACATCGGCGAGGCGCGCGCATTCGCCGCCGCGATCCGCGAGAAGTTCCCGGACAAGCTGCTCGCGTACAACTGCTCGCCGTCGTTCAACTGGCGCAAGAACCTCGACGACGACCAGATCGCCCGCTTCCAGGACGACCTGGCGGAGATGGGCTACCGCTTCCAGTTCATCACGCTGGCCGGCTTCCACTCGCTGAACGCGGGGATGTTCGAGCTGGCGCGCGGCTATGCGAGCGAGCAGATGACCGCCTACGTGCGCCTGCAGCAGCACGAGTTCTCGATGGAGGAGTTCGGGTACACGGCGACCCGCCACCAGCGGGAGGTCGGCGCCGGCTACTTCGACCTCGTCGCCGAGGCCGTCGCGCCCGACAGCTCGACCCTTGCGCTCAGGGGCTCGACCGAGGAGACGCAGTTCGAGGACGAGAAGGCGCACGCATGAGCCGTCGGCTCGACGGAGGCGGAGCGGGCATGAGCGCGGTCGCCGACGTCGAGGTCATCGCTCCCGCCGACGAGACGATCCTCACCCCGGAGGCGCTCGACTTCGTCGCGCGCCTCCACCGCGAGCTGAACCCGCGCCGGCTCGAGCTCCTGGCCCGGCGACAGGAGCGGCAGGCCGAGCTGGACGCGGGCGCGCTGCCCGGGTTCCTGCCCGAGACGAAGGGGATCCGCGAGGGCGGCTGGAGCGTCGCACCGGCGCCGGCCGACCTGCGCGACCGCCGCTGCGAGATCACCGGCCCGGTCGAGCGGAAGATGATGATCAACGCGCTCAACTCCGGCGCCCGCGTCTTCATGGCCGACTACGAGGATGCGAACTCGCCGACCTGGACGAACGTGATCGAGGGCCAGCGCAACGTCTCCGACGCCGTCCGCCGCACCATCTCGCTCGAGACGCCGGAGAAGCGGTACGTGCTGAACGACGAGATCGCGACGCTGCTGATCCGGCCGCGCGGCTGGCACCTGCCCGAACGGCACGTGCTCGTCGACGGGCAGCCGATCTCGGCCTCGCTCTTCGACTTCGGGCTGCACATGTTCCGCAACGCGCGCGAGCAGTGCGACCGCGGCAGCGGGCCGTACTTCTACCTGCCGAAGCTCGAGTCGCACCACGAGGCGCGGCTCTGGGCGCAGGCCTTCGAGCTGGCCGAGGAGGAGCTCGGGCTTCGCGCACGGGACGATCCGCTGCACCGTCCTGATCGAGACGATCCTCGCCGCCTTCGAGATGGAGGAGATCCTCCACGAGCTGCGCGACTGGGGCTGCGCCCTCAACGCCGGCCGCTGGGACTACATGTTCAGCGTGATCAAGAAGTTCCGCTCGCGCGAGGACTGGGTGCTCCCCGACCGGATCCAGGTGACGATGACGGTGCCCTTCATGCGCGGCTACACGGAGCTGCTCGTCCGCTCCTGCCACCGCCGCGGCGCCCACGCGATCGGCGGCATGGCCGCGTTCATCCCGTCGCGCAAGGATCCCGACGGTGAACGAGATCGCGCTCGCGAAGGTGCGCGAGGACAAGGAGCGCGAGTCGTCGGACGGCTTCGACGGCACGTGGGTCGCCCACCCGGACCTCGTCCCGGTCGCGACCGCGGTCTTCGACGCGGTGCTCGGCGAGCGGCCGAACCAGCTCGAGCGGCTGCGCGAGGACGTCGTCCCCGACGCTGCCGCGCTGCTCTCGATCCCCGACACGCCCGGCTCGATCAGCGAGGACGGGCTGCGCACCAACGTCTCGGTCGGCGTCCGCTACCTCGACGCGTGGCTGCACGGCGTCGGCGCCGCCGCGATCGACAACCTGATGGAGGACGCCGCCACGGCCGAGATCTCGCGCTCGCAGGTCTGGCAGTGGGTGCGGGCGGGCCGCTTCGACGCGGCGCGCGTGCGCCGGGAGATCGACGCCATCGAGGCCGGGGCGGAGGCGAAGCAGCTGTTCGCCGAGCTGGCGCTGGCGGACGAGCTGGTCGAGTTCCTGACGCTGCCCGCGTACACTCGTCTGGAGTGACGCTCGACAGCACGAAAGCAGACGACATCGCGCTCGTGATCGAGGAGGCGATCGTCTCCGGCGAGCTGGAGCCGGGGACGGTCCTCCGCCAGGAGCAGCTCTCGGAGCAGTTCAACGTCTCGCGGACGCCGGTGCGCGAGGCGCTCCGCCGGCTGGCGGCGCTCGGGCTCGTCTCGTTCGTGCCCAACCGCGGCGTCCGGGTGCGCACGATCTCCCGCGACGAGCTGCACGAGGCCTTCATGGTGCGGGCCGAGCTCGAGTCGCTCGCGACCGAGGTCGCCGCGGGGCGGATGACGCCCGACGACCTGGCGGAGCTCGACGCCGCCGAGAAGCGCTTCTCGCAGGTCTCGCACGAGCTGCGCGCGCGCGAGCCGGGGGAGGCGCGGCGCTCGATCATGGGCGAATGGGTGCGCGCGAACCACGCCTTCCACGACGTGATCTACCGCGTCGCCGACCTGCCGCTCGTCGAGCAGCTGGCGAAGAGCGCGCGGCGCTCCTTCTCCGGGCCTGCCGTCTGGGCGCCGGGCGACCACTCGATCGACGGCCTGTACGCGAAGAACGCGGAGCAGCACCGCGCGATCAAGCAGGCGCTCGTCGCCGGGAGCGGCGCAGGCGCGCGGGCCCTCGCGCGCGAGCACGTGCTCTCCTCGTTCGTCCTGCTCGAGACGATCCTCGAGCAGGTCGGCGCCCAGCCGCGCGACTGGCAGAAGAGCCGCGCGCGCAGCACGTAGCGGCCGGCTCGCCGAAATAGCGGGCGGCGCGCTCACGTTGACCCTCGAAGATGCGTAGGGGAGCTGCAGCAGCAGGAGCGGGTCTCGCCACGCTCACGGCCGTCACCTGGGGCGGCCAGTTCGTCGTCGGGAAGTCGGCGCTGGCGCGGGTCGACGCCTTCCCGCTGACGACCGTCCGCTACGCGGCCGCCGCGGCGCTGCTGCTCGCGGTGCTCGCAGCGGTCGAGGGTCGCGAGGCGCTGCGCCTCGACGGGCGGGGGCGCGAGCTGCTCTGGCTCGGCACGCTCGGCTTCGCCTGCTTCAACCTGCTCGCCTACACGGGGCTCGCCCACGCGCGGCCGGAGAGCGCCGCGCTGATCGTGGCGCTCGGGCCGCTCCTGACCGCGCTCGTGCTCTGGCGGCGCAGCCGCACGCGGCCTCCGGCGTCGACGTTCGTGCTGCTCGGGATCGCGCTGGCGGGCGTCTTCCTCGTCCTCAGCAAGGGCCACCCGAGCACGGTCGTCGGGGGCTCGGTCGGCTGGGGGGACGGGCTCGTCCTGGCCGGCGCCTTCAGCTTCGTGCTCTACGGGATCGGCGCGTCGCGACACCCGGAGCTCTCGCCGCTTCGCTACACCGCGCTCACGGCCGCGCTCGGCTGGGCGGCGATCGCCGCCGCGACGGCGGTCGCGCTCGGCTCCGGCCTCGTCGCCATGCCCTCGGCGCGCGACCTCTGGGCCGTGGCGCCGCAGCTCGCCTATCTCGCGCTGCCCGGCGCGGTCGTCGCCGTGCTCGCCTGGAACGCGGCCATCGGGCTGATCGGCGTCCAGAACGCCGCCCTGTTCGGGAACCTGATCCCGGTGACGACGTTCGTGATCGAGATCCTCCGCGGCTACCGGCCCGGCTGGGTCGAGGCCGGCGGCGCGGTGCTGACGATCACCGCTCTCGTCGTCAACAGCCTGCGCGCCCGCCGCGCGGCTCAGCGGGTGGGGCCTGTGTTCGCGGCCGAGCTCGACCCGGTCGCCGAGCCCGCCTGAACGCGGGACGGCGAGCGCCGGCCTCCTGCGGGATCGGGGATCGGTCGCGCTCGCCGAGCGTGCGGACCGAGGAGACGCGGCGACGATCCGCGTCCTGGACCGCGTCGCACCGGGCGCCGCATCGAGCTCGTCCTGCGGCTGCCCGGCTAGCCGCCGGGGCGCCCCGCCTCGACGACCTGCTCGAGGTCGGTGCGGCAGAGGGCGTGCAGGAAGCAGGTCTGCTCGCCCATGTCGAGCATCTGCCGCGCGGCGTCGGCGTCCTCGGTGCCGTCGAGGAAGACGTGGGTCTCGACCGGGTCGGCGGCTCGCCGCTGGCGGAGAAATGGGTGTCCTGGACGATGCGGTAGCCGTCGAGGCGCCGCTTCGTGATCGCGGCGTAGCGGCCGAGCTGCGTCATGAAGCAGAAGCCGAGCCCGGCGGCGAGGTAGCTGAAGGCGTCGGGCGCGCGCCCGCTCTCGTCGGAGAGCAGCCGGAACTGCGACCCGACCGGCTCGAAGAGGAACTGGTCGATCTCCTTGACGCCGTCGGCCCGGATCGTGCACACGGCGCGGGCGTTCAGGGTGCGGCTCTGCTCGGGCCGGAGCGAGCTCTCGACGCCGCCCTCGCCCTCGACCTGCTCGGCCGTCCGCAGCTTGCGGAGCAGCTCCTCGGCGCCGGGCTCCGGCTCGACCCGGTCGAACCGGGCGAGCGGGTCGTCGGCCGCCGGTGCGGGCAGCTCCGCGACGCGGCCCGTCTCGACGCGCTCGCCGTCGCGGACGAGCGCGAACCGGCTCTCGTGCACGCCGGCGACGAGCCCGGCGAGCGGCGAGGCGGCGACCGCCTCCGCAGCGAGGGCCTGCAGCTCGTCGCCGCTCAGGTCGCAGTCCGCCTCGACCCGGAGGACGGGCGACAGCGCGCCGCCGGTCATCGTCCCGCGCAGCGCCGAGCCCTGCATCGAGTAGAAGGTGTCCTGGACGAGACGGAGCCCGCGCAGCTCGACGCCGCGCGCGGCCGCGAGCGCGAGCAGTTCGTTCGCGTTCGCGGCGGCCATCCCGGCGACGAAGAGGCCGAGCGGCGGCGGCGCGAGGTCGCTGCCGGCGAGATACGGGCCCTCGTCGGAGGCGAGCCGCCACACCCGGTCGCCCGCGCTCGAGGCGACGAGCGCTTCCTTCTGCATGCCGCCGAGCGCTCGCGCCTCCGTGCGCAGCGCCAGCCCGCGCCGCGAAGGGGGCGGCTCGGGGCCCGGCCCGCCGGCCTTCGCGACCGCCGAGAAGCCGAGTGTCGTGGAGGCGGAGCCCATCCGGGGATGATTGCAGCCGCCTCTGGCATACTGGCCGCATAGTCGCTGCCTGACCTCACCGCACTCCTTCTCCCCGAGCTGACGGTCGGCTGCGCTCCCCTGGCTAGGATCGCGCGGTGACCGAGATGGACCCGCTGTACCGCCCGCACGGCGTCGAGGAGCGCTGGCAGCGCACGTGGGAGGAGGAGCGCCTCTACCACGCCGACCCGGGCGCGCCCGGTGAGCCCTACGTGATCGCCGTGCCGCCTCCGAACGTGACGGGGGCGCTGCACATGGGCCACGCGCTCAACGGCTCGATCCAGGACGCGCTCGTGCGCTGGCACCGGATGCGCGGCTTCAACACGCTCTGGCAGCCGGGATTCGACCACGCGGGCATCGCGACGCAGGCGGTGGTCGAGAAGGAGCTGCGCCGACAGGGCACCACCCGCCAGGAGCTCGGACGCGACGCGTTCGTCGAGCGCGTCTGGGAGTGGCTCCACGAGTACGGCGGCGTGATCATGAGCCAGTTCCGGCGGCTCGGCTGCTCGCTCGACTACGAGCGCGAGCGCTTCACGATGGACGACGGCTACATCCGCGCCGTGATGCGCTTCTTCGTCCACCTGCACGAGCGCGGGTGGCTCTACCGCGACAACCGGATCGTCAACTGGTGCAGCGACTGCCGCACCTCGATCTCCGACCTCGAGGTCGAGCACCTCGACGTGGACGACGCGCTGACCTACGCCCGTTACCCGCTCCTCGACGGCGAGGGCAGCATCTCGGTCGCGACGGTGCGCCCGGCGACGATCCTCGCCGACGTGGCGGTGGCGGTGCACCCCGACGACGCGCGCTACGCCGGGCTCGTCGGCAGGCAGGTGCAGGTGCCGGTGATCGGGCGCGCGGTGCCGGTGATCGCCGACGAGCGCGTCGACCCCGGGTTCGGGACGGGCGCCGTCAAGATCACCCCCGGCCACGACCCCATGGACTTCGAGATCGGCCGCGACCACGGACTGCCCGAGCTGACCGTGATCGGCCTCGACGGCCGCATGACCGGCGACGTCCCGGACAAGCTCGTCGGCCTGACCGAGGAGGAGGCGTCGGAGTACGTCGTCGACTGGCTGCGCCAGGAGGGGCTGCTCGAGAAGCGCGAGAGCCACCGCCACGCCGTCGGCCACTGCGAGCGCTCGGGCACGCGCATCCAGCCGCTGGTCTCGCTCCAGTGGTGGTGCGACATGGGCCCGATGGCGGCCGCGGCGATCGACGCGATCGAGTCCGGTCGCGTCACCTTCCACCCGCCCGTGCACAACCGGGTCGCCCTCGACTGGCTGAAGGCGATCCGCCCCTGGAACGTGTCGCGCCAGCTCTGGTGGGGTCACCAGCTGCCGATCTGGTACTGCCCGGACGGCCACGTCACGTGCGTCGAGACCGAGCCCGCGGCCTGCGCAGAGTGCGGCTCCGCCGAGCTGACGCGCGACGAGGACGTGCTCGACACGTGGTTCTCGTCCGCGCTCTGGCCGTTCGCGACGCTGGGCTGGCCCGACGACACCCCGGAGCTCGCGCGCTACTACCCGGGCGACGTCAACTCGACGGCGCGCGAGATCATCTTCCTCTGGGAGAACCGGATGATCATGGCCGGGCTCGAGCTGATGGGCGAGATCCCGTTCGAGGACGTGATCATCCACTCGACGATCCTCGCGCCGGACGGCCGGCGCATGTCGAAGTCGCTCGGCACCGGGATCGACCCGCTCGAGCTGATCGACGCTCACGGCGCCGACGCGACCCGCTACGGGCTGCTGAAGATGTCGTCCGGCCAGGACGTGCGCTGGTCGGACGGGCCGGTGGAGGAGGGGCGGAGGCTCGCCAACAAGCTCTGGAACGCGAGCCGGCTGCTGCTCGGGGCGGGCGCGGTCGCGGCGGACGCGCGGCCCGCCTCGCTCGAGGAGCGCTGGATCCTCGCGCGGATCGACGCGACCCGTGCCGAGGTGGAGGCCGACTTCGCCGCGTTCGACTTCGCCCATGCCGTCGACCGCCTCTACCACCTGACGTTCGACGACTTCTGCGACTGGTACCTCGAGGCGATCAAGCCGCGGCTCGGCGAGGCCGACGCGAGGGCGACCGCCTTCGCGGCGCTCGAGCGGCTGCTGAAGCTGCTCCACCCGGTGCTCGCGCACGTGACCGAGGAGATCTGGACGCACCTGCCCGGCCGCGAGTCGCGGCTGATCGTCGCGCCGTGGCCCGACCCGGACGGGCGCTTCGCCGCCGACGCCGACGCGCTCGTCCGCGTGCAGGAGGCGGCCGAGCGCTTCCGGCGCAGCGGCGTCCTCACCCGGCTCGCCGGCGACGAGAAGCGGATCTTCGACGCCGTCGTCCGCCCGGAGCGCGCGGCGCCGGCGAACGGCGACGCCGGTGCCGAGCGGGAGCGGCTGCGCGATGAGATCGCGCGGGCCGAGAGGATGCTCGCCAACGAGCGCTTCGTCGAGAAGGCGCCTCTCGAGGTGGTCGCGGCCGAGCGCGAGAAGCTGGAGCGCTACCGGCGTGAGCTCGACGCGATCGGCGACTGACTGGATCGAGTCCCTCTCTCCGTGGCCGGCCGACGGCTTCGGAACGGAGCGGATGCGCGCGCTGCTCGCGGCGCTCGGCGACCCGCAGCAGGGGTACCCGGCGATCCACGTCGTCGGCACGAACGGCAAGTCGACGACGACGCGGTCGATCGAGGCGCTGCTGCTCGACGCGGGGCTGCACGCGGGCGCGTACGTCTCGCCGCATGTGCGCGACTGGGGCGAGCGGATCCGGGTCGGGGGCGCGGAGGTCGACTTCGAGGCCGCGGCCGCGGCGGTGCGGGCCGCGGCAGAGCGGCTCGGAGCGACCCAGTTCGAGACGCTGACCGCGGCGGCGCTGCTCGCCTTCGCCGAGGGGGGTGTCGACGTGGCCGTGGTCGAGGCGGGGCTCGGCGGCCGCCACGACGCGACGAACGTCCTGCGCACCCGCGTCGTCGTGCTGACGAGCGTCGCGCTCGACCACGTGGAGGTGCTCGGCGAGACGCGCGAGCAGATCGCCGCGGAGAAGCTCGCGGTCGTGCAGCCCGGCGCGGTCGTCGTGCTCGGCGAGCCGGAGTGGCGGGCGCCCGCCGAGGAGAGCGGCGCCGGCGAGGTCGTCGTGACGGCGCGCAGCAACCTCGCGCTGGCGGTCGCGGCCGCCGAGGCGTTCCTCGGCAGGCCGGTCGACCCGCACGCGGCCGAGCGCGTGGCTCTTCCGGGCCGGCTGGAGCGCCGCAGCGAGCGCCCGCTCGAGATCTGGGACGGCGCGCACAACCTCGCCGGCGTGGGGTGGCTGCTGCCGCGGCTGCCCGAGCGGGAGTACGTCCTCGTCTGCTCGATCCTCCGCGACAAGCGGCCCGCGCTGATGCTGGAGGCGCTGTCGGTGCTCGGGCGGACGCTCGTCGCGACGGAGTCGGCGAACGCCCGCTGCCTGGGGGCGGACGAGCTCGCGGAGCTCGCGCGCGCCCATTTCGAGCGGGTGGAGGCGTCGGCCGACCCGCACACGGCGCGGAGCCTGGGACTCGAGCTCGCCGGGCCCGACGGGGCGCTCGTCGTCACCGGCTCCCTGTACCTTCTCTCCCAGCTCAGTGGCCAGCACAACGACCCATAGCCCCGGCCAGAGGCTCTCGATCTTCGCCTTCGCCGCCGTCGTGCTCGTCGTCGTCGTCGGTGGGGCGTTCGCCGCCGGCTGGCTGATCGGCAGAATGCTGCTGTGATCGCGATCGCCTCGACCTTCTCCGGTGTGAGCGACTTCTTCGCCTCCGGCACGTGGTTCGTGATCCGGAACCTGCTCATCTTCTTCGCCTTCGTCTTCTGGGCGTCGCTCGGCTACTGGGCCTACAAGGACGCGCGGCGCCGGATCTCCGACCCGTGGCTCGTCGCGATGGCGACGCTCGTCGGCCTCGTCCCGCCGTTCATCGGGCCCTTCGTCTACATGCTCTTCCGACCGCCGGAATACCTCGAGGACGTGCGCGAGCGGGAGCTCGAGATCCGGGCGATGGAGGAGCGGCTGCACGACGGGGGCCTCCGCTGCCCGGTCTGCCGCTCCGAGGTCGAGGCGGGCTTCCTCGTCTGCCCCGTCTGCACGACGAAGCTGAAGCAGGCCTGCACGACGTGCAAGGCCCCGCTCGAGGCGGCATGGCAGGTCTGTCCCTTCTGCGAGACGCCGATCGGGCCTGCCGAGGTGGCCTCGCTGCCGGCCCTCGGGACGCCGCGGGCTCGCCGGCGCTCCGAGTAGGCGCGCCGACTATATTGGGCGGCCGTGGCCGTCGAGCGCAGCCTGATCCTCATCAAGCCGGACGCCGTCCGCCGCCGTCTCGCCGCCGAGATCCTCGGCCGGATCGAGGCCCGCGGCTTCACGATCCGCGCCGGCAAGCTGCTGACCGCGAGCCGGGAGCTCGGCGAGACGCACTACGCCGAGCACCGCGAGAAGCCCTTCTTCGGCGAGCTCGTCGACTTCATCACGTCCGGCCCGACGTGGGCGCTCGTCGTCGAGGGCGAGGGCGCGATCGCGACCCTGCGCAGGACGATCGGCGCGACGAACCCCGCCGAGGCCGACCCGGGAACGATCCGCGGCGACCTCGCGATGTCGATGCCCGACAACCTCGTGCACGGCTCCGACTCGCCCGAGTCCGCAGAGCGCGAGATCGCGCTCTGGTTCTCCGCCGATGAGCTCGTCTGACGTCGCTGCGAACGTCTCCGCCTGGACGCAGCGGAACGCGGAGCACATCGACCTGAGCGCGGCGGCGCGATGTGGGCCCGCGAGCAGATCGTCTGGGGCGTGTTCGGCGTCCCCGAGGCGGAGCTCCGGCGTGCTCGGCGAGTCGGCGGGCCTCGACGCGGTCGAGCTCGGCTGCGGGACGGCGTACTTCTCCGCCTGGCTCGCGCGGCGCGGCGCGCGGCCCGTCGGCGTCGATCCGACCCTGGCGCAGCTCGAGACCGCGCGGCGGCTGATGGCGGAGACCGGGATCGAGTTCCCGCTCGTCGAGGCGCCGGGCGAGTCGGTGCCGTTCCCGGACGCGCTCGTTCGACCTCGCCCTCTCCGAGCACGGGGCGGCGGTCTGGGCCGACCCGTATCGCTGGGTGCCGGAGGCGGCGCGGCTGCTGCGGCCCGGCGGACGGCTCGTCTTCCTCCACGGCATCCGCTCGCGCGACCTCTGCTATCCGCAGGTCGGCGAGGTCACGCGGACGCTCCAGCGGCCGTACTTCGGCATCGGCCGCACCGGTTCGTGTGGGACGAGCGCTCCGGGCGTCGAGTACCAGCTGACGCACGGCGAGTGGATTCGCGTCCTGCGCGACGCCGGCTTCGAGATCGAGCGGCTCCTGGAGCTGCAGGCGCCCGAGGACGCGGTCGCGCACGAGTACTACAGCGCCGATCTGCCGGTCGAGTGGGCGCGGCAATGGCCCGCCGAGGAGATCTGGGTCGGCGCGGAAGGCTTCATGAGCGAGCCGCCCGCGCCGCCGCTTCTGCTCGCCTCGACCTCGCCCCAGCGGCGCGCGATCCTCGAGCAGCTCGGAATCCCGTTCGACGTCGTCGCCCCCCGCTACGAGGAGCACGACCCGCCCGACGCCGATCCGATCGAGCTCGTGCGCGCGCACGCGCAGGGCAAGGCGCGGTCGGTCGCGGCGGAGGCGGCCGGCCGGCCCGTGCTCGGCGTCGACACGACGGTCGTCTGCGGCGGCCGCGTCTACGCGAAGCCGGCCGACGCAGGCGACGCGGAGCGGATGCTCGAGGAGCTCTCGGGGCGCACGCACACGGTCGTCTCCGGGCTCTGCCTGCTCACGCCGGGCTGGGAGGCGCTCGAGACCGAGGCCACGCAGCGTGGCGTTCCGGCCGCTCACTCCGCGCGACCTCGCCGCGTACGTCGCGGGCGGGGAGTGGGAGGGCCGCGCGGGCGGCTACGCCATCCAGGGTCGCGGTGCGGCGCTCGTCGAGCGCATCGAGGGCGACTACCTGAACGTGGTGGGCCTCCCCGCGTCGCTGCTCGTCAGGCTGCTCGCGGAGCGCTTCGCGAGCGTCTACGGAGCAGGCTGACCCGTCCCGCGCGGCCACGTCCGGGGTCAGACCCCGACATCGCCGGAGCGGACGGTCACGCGCGAAGCGTCGCCCGCGCGGACGAAGTCCGCGTACAGGGCTCGGGCGCGCAACGAGTCGGGGCTGAATCGGCCGAGCGTCCACGCGACGTCGTGGAACTCGCGCGGCCGCTCCAGCCCGGCGAGCGCCCGGTAACCGCCGTACGTCCAGCTCGCCGGATCCCGCACGAGACCCGCCCGAACCGGGTTCAGATCGACGTAACGAACGACGCCGAGCGCGTACGGGTCGTCGCCCACCACCTCGTCGCGGAAGCGGCCCTGGAAGAGATGACCCGTGTAGCCGTGGCGCCAGTTGAACGCCTGGCCGTAGTTGCCGCTGAGGAACTGCATCCCCCGCGAGATCGTCTCTTCGGCGACCTCGAGCACCAGATGGACGTGGTTCGTCATCAGGCACCACGTGAACACCCGCCAGCGGAAGTCGCGGCACACGTCTCCGAGAAGGCCGAGATACCACTCGCGGTCGAGCGCGTCGCGGAAGAGAGACTGCCTCCGGTTCCCCCGGCACGTCACGTGCCGGATCCCGGCGGACTGGTCGCGCGGCCGACGCGGCACAGGGCGAGCCTACGCCCGAACCCGTCGCGTCTCCGCGCCGGAAGCGAGACGAAAGAGAGCCGCGGGACGCGTCCCGCGGCTCTCGCATCGGGGTGCCCAGATTCGAACTGGGGACCTCTCCGACCCGAACGGAGCGCGCTACCAGGCTGCGCCACACCCCGAATCGGCCCATAGGGTACCTGGGATGGGCGAGACGCTCGCAGCGATCTCGGACTGGCGCCGCAGCGCGCCCCGGCTCGCCGTCGAGGTCGCCGCCGACTGGGGGCTGACGCTCGGCGAGCCGTACGTCCCGGGCATCGCCGGACACGTCGTCCGCGCCGAGTGCGCGGACGGCACGGCGGCCGTGCTGAAGCTCTTCTGGCCCCACCGGGAGGCCGAGCAGGAGGCGGCAGCGCTCGAGCGCTGGGACGGCGACGGGGCCGTCCGCCTGCTCGCCTTCAGCGAGGAGCGCTCCGCCCTTCTGCTCGAGCGGTGCGAGCCCGGCACGTTCCTCTCGCTGGCGTCGGACCCGCTCGGCGTGCTGGTCGAGCTGCTGCCCCGGCTCTGGAAGAGCGCCGAGGGCTTCCGCACGCTCGCCGAGGAGGCGGAGCACTGGCTCGGCGGTCCCGACCTCGCCGCCGTCCCCGACCCGCGCCTCCGCGATGCGGCTGCCCGGCTCCTGCAGGAGCTCGGCCCGACGCAGGGCGAGCCGGTGCTGCTCCATCAGGACCTCCACGGCGAGAACGTTCTCGCCGCGAAGCGCGAGCCGTGGCTCGCCATCGACCCCAAGCCGCTCGCCGGCGAGCGGGAGTTCCAGGTCGCGCCGATCGTCCGCTCGGGCGAGCTCGGACACTCGAAGCGGGAGGCGCGCTACCGGCTCGATCGCCTCTGCGCGGAGCTCGAGCTCGACCGCGATCGAGCACGCGGCTGGACGATCGCGCAGACGGTCGCCTGGATGGGCGGCAGCGACGTCCACCCCGCGCACGTCGAGACGGCCCGGTGGCTGCTGGAGGACGCGTGACCGTCCGCGCCGTCCTCTTCGACGTCGACTTCACCCTGGCCCGGCCCGGGCCCGAGCTCGGCCCCGAGGGATACGTCCGCGCCGGCGAGCGGCACGGCCTCCGGCTCGTCGCCGAGCGCTACGACGCGGCACGCGACGCGGCCCTCGTCGACCTCCGCCGCCATCCCGAGCTCGAGCACGACGACGAGATCTGGTTCCGCTTCACCGAGCGGATCGTGCGGGGGATGGGCGGCGACGCCGAGACCGCCTACGACTGCGCGGTCGAGATCACCCGCGGCTGGGAGCGGCACGAGAACTTCGAGCTCTACGACGACGTCGCGCCGGCCGTCGCCGCACTGCGCCGTGCAGGGCTGCGGATCGGGCTCGTCTCGAACTCGGCCCGCGACGTGTGCGAGTTCGCCGTCCACCACGCCCTCGAGATCGACGCCGGCCTCAGCTCGTTCCACCACGGGAGGTCGAAGCCGCACGCCTCGATCTTCAGGGCCGTGCTCGACCTGCTCGAGGTCGAGCCGGCGGAGGCGGCGATGATCGGCGACACGATCGCGGACGACGTCGAGGGCGCCCGCGCGCTCGGCATGCACGCGATCCTGCTCGACCGCGAGCGCCGCCATCCGGAGTTCGAGCCGCGGCTCGAGAGCCTCGACGGGCTCCTACCGCTGCTCGGCCTCCCGGCGTAGGCTCTGACTCATGTCGGCATGGATCGCGTGGGCGATCGCCGCGGTGCTCCTGGCCGTGGGCGAGATCCTCACGCCGGGCCTGTTCTTCCTGGGCCCGGTCGCTCTCGCGGCGGTCGCCGCCGGGGCCGCCGCGCTCGCCGGCGCCGCGCTCTGGCTCCAGGGGCTCGTCTTCGCGCTCGGGGCCTTCGCGTCGCTCGGACTGCTGCGCCCGATCGCACGGGCGCACCTCTCGATGCCCCGGGCGATCCGCACCGGCGCGGCCGCGCTCGAAGGGGCGCACGCCACCGTGCTCCAGCGGGTCGACGAGCAGGGCGGCCGTGTCCGCATCGGCGGTGAGGAGTGGTCGGCGCGCGCGTACGTGCCGGACGAGGTGTACGACCCGGGGACGCAGGTGGAGGTTGCCCGGATCGAGGGCGCCACCGCGCTCGTCTACAGGTAAAGGAGCTGAACCGGAATGGTCGGTCTGATCGTCATCGCAGTCGTCGCGGTCGTCGTGCTCGCGGTCCTCGCCCGGACGGTGCGCATCGTCCCGCAGGCGCGCGCCGGCGTGGTCGAGCGCCTGGGGCGCTACTCGCGCACCCTCTCGCCCGGCCTCGCGCTCGTGGTCCCGTTCGTCGACCGAGTCCGGCCGCTGCTCGACCTGCGCGAGCAGGTCGTCTCCTTCCCGCCCCAGCCGGTGATCACCGAGGACAACCTCGTCGTCAACATCGACTCGGTCATCTACTTCCAGGTCACGGACGCGAAGTCGGCGACGTACGAGATCGCGAACTACATCCAGGCGATCGAGCAGCTGACGGTGACGACGCTGCGCAACGTGATCGGCGGCATGGCGCTCGAGAAGACGCTCACCTCGCGCGACGAGATCAACGGCCAGCTGCGGGGCGTCCTCGACGAGGCGACCGGCAAGTGGGGCATCCGCGTCAATCGGGTCGAGCTGAAGGCCATCGACCCGCCGGCGTCGATCCAGGACTCGATGGAGAAGCAGATGCGCGCCGACCGCGACAAGCGCGCCGCGATCCTGCAGGCCGAGGGGCAGAAGCAGTCGCAGATCCTCACCGCCGAGGGCGAGAAGCAGGCCGCGATCCTGCGCGCCGAGGGCGAGCGGCAGGCGACGATGCTCTCCGCCGAGGGCCAGGCGAAGGCGATCGCGACCGTCTTCGCCGCGATCCACGAGGGCAAGCCGGACGCCGAGCTGCTCGCCTACCAGTACCTGCAGATGCTCCCGCAGATCGCCCGCGGCGACGCGAACAAGGTCTGGATCGTCCCGAGCGACCTCCAGCAGGCGCTCGGCCGGCTCGCCGGCACGGTCGCCGCGGCGACAGCGGCGTCGCCCGACGGGACGGGGCCGGCCTAGGGGGCTCCGAGCTCCCGCCGCCAGGCTTCGGTGTGCTCGCCGAGCCCGGGCGCCCGGCCCGGCGCCTCCGTGCCGAGATCGGCCGCGGCCTCGGCGAGTGTCGCGACCGGCCCGACGCAGGCGTCCTCGTCCTCGAACAGCTCCAGCCAGGCGGCGAGCGAGCGTGTGGAGAAGATCGCGGCCAACTCGGCGGCGAGCGTCTCCTGGTCGGCGTCGTACTGGCGCTCGGCGAGCTCGGGCCGCGCGAGCAGCTCGCAGAGGCGCCGGAAGAAGACCGGCTCGAGCGCGCCGACGGTCAGGTGCCGGCCCTCCTCGGTCGCGTAGATCCGGTAGCAGGCGAGCGCGCCGGTGAGCAGGCGCGGCACCGGATCGCCGCCGAGCCGGTGCGCGACGAGACGGTGCGAGCCGTGCGTCATCGAGACGACGAGCACCGGCTCCCCGGCCGGTGCGCTCCCGCTCGAGCAGTGCGGCGAGCACCTCCGCCACTGCTCGCTGCCCCCCGGCCGCCAGGTCGGCGATCTGAACAGGGGGCCAGGCGGGAGCGGTGTCCGCCAGCACGCCCGCCCAGCCGAGATAGTTGAGGTCGTGCCCGGCCCGCTGCTCGTGCCGGTTGCCGAGCCCGAAGCCCGTGATCGCGCAGTGGACGGCGCGTGCCGGCACGTCGCCCGGCCCGATGCCGAGCCGCGCCGCGACGCCCGGCCGGAACGACTCCAGCACGACGTCCGCGCGCTCGAGCAGCCCCTGCGCGATCGCCGCGTCCGCTTTCAGGTCGACGACGACCGACTCCTTCCCCGCTGCGAGCGCGGCATGCCAGGCCGGAGCCGTCGAGCGCATCGGATCGCCTCCCGGCTGCTCGACGCAGACGACCCGGGCGCCGAGGCGCAGGAGCTCCGCCGAGGCGAACGCTCCCGGCAGGTAGCGCGTGAAGTCCAGGACGAGCAGTCCCGCGAGCGGTTGCATCGGCGGCGAACCTACCACTACCCTTCGTCCTCCTTGGCGCAGCGGACTGCAGCGGTGGAGGAGAAACGGCGCCAGATCCTCGACGCCGCCGTCCGCGTGTTCGCGCACCGGGGCTTCCACACGAGCCGCGTCGGCGACATCGCCGAGGAGGCGGGCGTCGCGCACGGGCTGCTCTACCACTACTTCGACTCGAAGGACCAGCTGCTCGAGACGGTCTTCCACGAGAACTGGAGCGTCCTGCTCGACCGGATCCGCGCCGTCGAGGAGACCGACGAGCCGGCCGTCGAGCAGCTCCGCCACGTGGCGCTGATCATCCTGCGCACCTGGAAGCACCAGCCGGACGTCGTCCGCGTCGTCGTGCGCGAGATCGCCCGCAGCCCCGAGATCCAGCAGCGGATCGGGGAGCTCGTGCAGCCGATCGACTCGCTCCGGCGCATCTTCGAGCGCGGCCAGGAGCGCGGCGAGTTCCGCCCCGAGCTCGACCCCGGCCTCTGCGCCTCGATCTTCTACGGCGGGATCGACGCCGTCCTCACCGGCTGGGTGCTCGGCACCCGCCCGGACGGAGACGCGGCTCTCGAGGAGGCGGAGCGGACGCTCGTGGGCGTCGTCGTCGACGGCTTCCGCACGGACGCCCCGGTGGCCTCGGCGCTAGGCGCCGAGCAGCGCGCCGAAGCGTGACGCGCCGACGTTGCCGCCCGAGAGGACGACCCCGACCTCGCGGCCGCGCGCATCGAGCCGGCCCGAGAGGAGCGCCGCGACTCCGACCGCGCCACTCGGCTCGGCGACGAGCTTCATCCGGTCGAAGAGGAACGTCATCGCGTTCCGGATCTCGTCGTCGCTCACCGTCACCACCTCGTCGACCCGGCGGCGGTTCACCTCGAAGGTGAGCTCCCCCGGCTCCTGCGACTGCAGTCCGTCCGCGATCGTGCGCGGCACCTCGATCCGGACGCGCTCGCCTGCGGCGAGCGAGCGCCGCGTGTCGTCGCCCGCCTCCGGCTCGACCCCGGCGACGTGGGCGCCGGGACGGAGCGCCCTCGCCACCGTGGCGCATCCGGCGATCAGCCCGCCGCCGCCGACCGGCACGACGAGCAGGTCGAGGTCGGGCGCCTCGTCCAGCAGCTCGAGCGCCGTCGTCCCCTGGCCCGCCATCACGAGCACGTCGTCGTACGGCCTCACGAGCTCGAGGCCGCGCTCGTCTGCGAGGCGGGCGCCGATCTCCTCGCGGCTCTCCGTCCAGCGGTCGTACGTCACGACCTCGGCGCCGTAGCCGAGGGTCGCCTCGACCTTGGCCGCGGGGGCGTCCTCCGGCATGAGGATCGTCGCCCGCGAGCCGAGCAGCCCGGCCGCGATCGCGACGGCCTGCGCGTGGTTGCCGGACGAGTAGGCGAGCACGCCGCGCCGGAGCACCTCCTCGGGCAGCGAGGAGATCTTCGTGTAGGCGCCGCGGAACTTGAACGCGCCGCCGCGCTGGAAGCACTCCGCCTTCACGTGGACGCGGGCTCCGATGCGCTCGTCGAGCATGCGCGAGGACAGCACCGGCGTCCGGTGCGCGATCCCGTGCAGGCGCCGCGCCGCGGCACGCACGTCGTCGAGCTCGATCACCGGCACGGATCCGCCCCCCGGCGGAAGACTCCGAACGCCCACAGCCGTCCGCCGACGATGTAGTAGGCGGTGCGCCCCGACGAGGAGTCTGCGACGAGCGCGCGGTAGCCGCCGCAGGCGACGGGGACGAGCGGGCCGGCGCTCGAGGTGACCTCGGCGTCGTGGGCGCCGAGCCGGAGCCCGCTCGGGCCGCGCCAGCCGGACGGCTGCCAGAGCGTGTAGACCGCCGAGACGCGGGCGCGCGTCAGCTCCACGCCGATCCCGTGCCGGTCGAAGGGGCCGTAGGTGAAGTACCAGGTCGTTCGCGCGCAGCCGCGGCACACGCCGTGGAGCGAGCCGAGCGAGGCGGTCAGCTGCCCGGCGCTCTCGCCGAGGCGGACGCCGCCGAGCGAGGCGCCCGGGACGAGCTCCCCCTGCGCCGGCAGGGCTCCGGCCGCCGGCGCCGCGGCTGCGAGGGCGGCAACGGCTGCGCAGACGGTGGCCCGGCTCATATGCTCGCCAGTATGCCGCTGTGGGATTCCGTCGCCGACCTCCGCGTCCGGGTCGACGACTACTCGCTCGAGCGCCGCGAGCTGGAGACCGCCGCGGGCTGGACGCGGGTCACCACCACGGTTCTGCTCGAGGGCTCCGGCCACACCGGGGCCGGGGAGGACGTCACCTACTCGGCGCCCGACCACGACCACGTTCCGGCCGACCTCGCCCTCGCCGGCGCCTGGAGCCTCGACGAGCTGTCCCGCCTCTACGGGGAGCTGCCCCTCTGGCGCGGCGACGAGGGGAATCACACCGGGATCGACCACCGACGCTGGGCGTTCGAGAGCGCGGCGCTCGACCTCGGCCTCCGCCAGGCCGGGGTCTCGCTCGCCGAGGCGCTCGGGCGCGAGGGCCGCCCCGTCCGCTTCGTCGTCTCGACCCGCGACCGGATCGAGGGGTGGCTCGAGCTGGCGCCCGCGATGGAGTTCAAGCTCGACGTCGAGGAGGACTGGGACCGCGCGCTGATGCAGCGCCTGGCGTCGCTCGACCGCGTCCGCGTCGTCGACCTGAAGGCGTACTACCGCGGCACGAGCGTCGACCTCGCGCCCGACGCGGCGCTCTACCGCGCCGTGGTCGAGGCGCTCCCGGACGTCGTGATCGAGGACCCCTGGCTCGAGGACGGCTGCCGCGAGGCCCTTGCCGGCGCCGAGGACCGGCTCAGCTTCGACGCGCCCGTCCACTCGCTCGCGGATCTCGACCGGCTGCCGCTCGAGCCGCGCTGGCTGAACGTCAAGCCGTCGCGCTTCGGCACCGTTCGCGGGCTGCTCGAGACGATCGACGCCTGCGAGGCGCGCGGGATCCGCATGTACGGCGGCGGCCAGTACGAGCTCGGCCCCGGCCGCGGCCAGATCCAGCGGCTCGCGAGCGTCTTCTACCCGGACGGGCCCAACGACGTCGCGCCCTCCGTCTACAACGAGGGCGGGCCTCGCAGCGGTCTGCCGCAGAGCCCGCTGCCGGCTGCGGAGGGGACGGGGCTGTGAGCAACGTCTTCGGCGAGCTCGGCCCGGGGAACGAGCGCTCCGGCTACGCCTCCCGTGAGCTGCGCGTCGGGCCGGGGCTCGGCGAGGGCCTCTGGGGCGGCACCGTCTACGAGCTCGCACCCGGCGAGCGGATCTGCCCGTATCACTGGCACGTCGGCGAGGAGGAGTGGCTCGTCGTCGTCTCCGGAACGCCGACGCTACGGACGCCCGACGGCGAGAAGGTGCTCGCCCCCTGGGACGCGACGGTCTTCGCGCGCGGCCCCGGCGGCGCGCACGAGGTCCGGAACGAGACCGATGCGTCCGCGCGGGTGCTGATGCTCTCCTCGTTCAGCGACCCAGAGATCTGCGTCTACCCCGACAGCGGCAAGATCAGCGCCCACGGAGGGTGGACGCGACCCGATACGGCCGGTCGGGTGCTGATCAGGAACCGCACCGAGGCGAACCTCGACTACTACGAGGGCGAGGCGTGAGCGAGGTCGTCAACCTCCTGGACGTCGCCGCCGGCGGGGAGCTCCGGCACGGGCCGTTCCAACACTTCGATCTTCCGATCGGGCCGCTCCTCGGCGCCGAGCTGCTCGGCTGCTCGCTCTACGACATCCCGCCGGGAGCCAGGAACTGGCCCTACCACTGGCACCGCGGCAACGACGAGTGGCTGCTCGTGGTCTCCGGGACGCCGACGCTCCGCACGCCGGCCGGCGTGCGCGAGCTGGCGCCGGGAGACGTCGTCGGCTTCCCCGACGGGGAGGACGGTGCGCACGACGTGTCGAATCGCTCGCACGGGAACGTCCGGGTCGCGATCTTCTCGACCCTGCTGGCCGGCTATCCGGTCTACCCGGACAGCGGCAAGGTCGGCGCCAACCGCCGCTGCTTCCGTCAGGAGGACGCGGTCGACTACTGGGACGGCGAGCCGACCTGACCGCACGGGGCACGTCCGGGGTCAGACCCCGGCGTGTCCGGAAGAGTCAGTGCTCGAACGGCAGCTCGACGTGGTGCGCCGTCTCCGGCTCGATCCAGTAGACGGTGCCGCTCCGCAGCGGGAACGGCCGCCGGATGTAGCGCTGCGAGATCCGGTCGATCACCTCGAGTGCGGCCTCCCCCTCGACCGTCTCGACGACCCGGCCGCGGATCTGCGCGTTCCGGTACGGGTTCGCCTCGTCCGCGACCGAGAGCGCCACCCGCGGGTCGCGCGCGAGGTTCTTCGCCTTGCGGCTGCTCGCCTGGGTGAAGAAGCCGATGCGGCCGTCCTCGAGGATCGCCCACACCGGGATCGAGTGCGGCGCTCCGTCCGGGAGCAGCGTCGCGAGGTGGACGAGCGCCCGCCCCTCGGTGAGCAGCTCCGCGACCCGCGGGTCGAGGCCGCTCACGAGCGGAACGCGTTCTCGCCGGTGAGCGCCTTGCCCACCGAGAGCGTGTGCACCTCGTGGGTGCCCTCGTAGGTGAGCACCGACTCGAGGTTGTTCATGTGCCGGATCACGGGATACTCGAGCGTGATCCCGTTGCCGCCGAGGATCGTGCGCGCCGTCCGCGCCACCTCGAGCGCGCCGCGCACGTTGCCCATCTTCCCCATCGAGACGTGCTCGGGCCGCAGCGTCCCCTCGTCCTTCATCCGGCCGATGTGGAGGGCGACGAGCGTGCCGCGGTTCACCTCGAGCGCCATCTCGGCGAGCTTCTGCTGCGTCAGCTGGTAGCCCGCGATCGGCTTGCCGAAGACGATCCGCTCCTTCGCGTAGTCGAGCGCCGCCTCGAGGCAGGCGCGGCCGGCGCCGACGGCGCCCCAGACGATCCCGTAGCGCGCCTCGTTCAGGCACGAGAGCGGCCCGCGCAGCGTCGCGATCTCCGGGAAGCGCGCCTCCTCGGGCACGCGCACGTCGCGCAGGACGAGCTCCGAGGTGACCGAGGCGCGGAGCGAGAGCTTGTGGCGCATCTCCGGCGCCTCGAAGCCCGGGGCGCCGCGCTCGACGAGGAAGCCGTTGATCGCACCGTCGGCGGTGCGCGCCCAGACGACGGCGACGTCGGCGACCGTCCCGTTCGTGATCCACATCTTCGAGCCGTTCAGGATCCAGTCGGAGCCGTCCCTCCTGGCGGCCGTCCGCATCGAGCCGGGGTCGGAGCCGGCGTCGGACTCGGTCAGGCCGAAGCAGCCGATCGCGTCGCCGGCGTGCATCGCCGGGAGCCAGCGCTGCTTCTGCTCCTCCGAGCCCCACTTCCAGATCGCGAACATGGCGAGCGAGCCCTGGACCGAGACGAGGCTGCGGACGCCCGAGTCGCCGGCCTCGAGCTCCAGGCACGTCAGGCCGTACGCGACGGCGCTCGCGCCCGGCAGGCCGTAGCCGTCGAGGTGCATGCCGAAGAGGCCGAGCTGCCCGATCTCCTTGACGAGCTCCTGCGGCAGGATCCCCTGCTCGAACCACTCGCCGACGTCGGGGACGATCCGCTCGCGGACGAACTGGCGGACGGTGTCGCGGATCGCGCGCTCCTCCTCGTCCAGGAGCGCGTCGACGGCGAGGAAGTCGCGGGGGTCGAGCTCGGTGGGCTTCGCGGTCGTGGCCATGGCGCCCATGGTAGATCAGCCCGGCGCGCGCACGGGTTGACGGGTTCGAGGGCCGGGCCGTATCCTTCGCGGCAACTTTGACTGACTAGTCAATCGAAGGGAAGAGGAGCCACATGGCCACGATCGACCGGACGACCGAGAGCGGCGTCTCGTTCGCGCTCACCGACGAGCAGAAGGCGCTGCGCGACCTCGCGCGCGAGTTCGCCGAGAAGGAGATCCGCCCGCACGAGGCCGAGTGCGACGAGACGATGCGCCACCCGGTCGACGTGATCGCGAAGGCGCACGAGGTCGGGCTGATGAACCTGCACATCCCCGAGGAGTACGGCGGCCCCGGCCTCTCCACGTTCGACGGCATGCTCGTCGGCGAGGAGCTGAACTGGGGCTGCTCCGGCATCGGGACGTCGATCGGCGCGAACGGCCTCGGCTCCGGCCCGGTCATCGTCTTCGGCTCCGAGCGAGCAGAAGGAGAAGTGGCTGCCGCCGCTCCTCGAGTCTCCGATCCTCTGCTCGTTCGGCCTCTCCGAGGCGGGCGCCGGCTCCGACGTCGCGGCGCTGAAGACCACGGCGGTGCGCGACGGCGGCGACTACGTCCTCAACGGCTCGAAGACCTTCATCACGAACGCCGGCTACGCGAGCTGGACGGTCGTCTTCGCGAAGACCGACCCGAAGGCGGGGCACAAGGGCATGTCCGCGTTCATCGTCCCGATGGACGCGCCCGGCGTGACGATCGAGAAGCACCTCGAGAAGATGGGCCAGCGCGCCACCGACACCTCGGCGTTCGCGCTTCAGGACGTCCGAATCCCGGCGGAGAACCGGATCGGCGAGGAGGGCGACGGCTTCAAGATCGCGATGGCGACGCTCGACGTCACGCGGCCCGGCACCGCTATCGGCGCGGTCGGCGTGGCGCAGGCGGCGTACGAGCACGCGGTCGCCTACGCGAAGGAGCGCGTCACCTTCGACGTGCCGATCGCGATGCACCAGGGCGTCAACTTCATGATCGCGGACATGGCCACCGAGATTCAGGCCTCGCGCCTGCTCTGCTGGCAGGCCGCCTGGATGCTCGACAAGGGCTACGGCCGCGAGTCGACCCTCTACTCCTCGTTCGCGAAGCGCTTCGCCGCCGACACGGCGATGAAGGTCGCGACCGACGCCGTCCAGGTCTTCGGCGGCTACGGCTACATCAAGGAGTACCCGGTCGAGAAGCTCATGCGCGACGCGAAGCTGTTCCAGATCTACGAGGGCACCTCGCAGATCCAGCGGCTCGTGATCGCCCGCGAGATCTTCATGCCGAAGGGCTAGCCAAGTAACACCGTGTTACATGGGGAGGCGTAGAGTCGGCCCGTGGCGATCGAGATCGACCTGAGCGGGCGCGTCGCGCTCG
The DNA here is from genome assembly GCA_963746895.1 of uncultured Actinomycetes bacterium. GTDB lineage: Bacteria > Actinomycetota > Thermoleophilia > Gaiellales > Gaiellaceae > Palsa-739. The sequence goes on from CAVVDI010000008.1 coordinate 122,145, forward strand.
TCACGGGCGGCTCCCGCGGGCTCGGGCGGGCGGATGCGCTCGCGCTCGCTCGCGCGGGTGCGGACGTCGTCGTCGCCGACCTGCTCGTCGAGTCGGAGCTCTCGGAGGAGACCGACCGCTACGGCGCGCTCGCGACCGTCGCGCGGCAGCAGGGGATGGTGCACACCGAGGAGACGGTGGAGCAGATCCGCGGTCTCGGTCGGCGGGCGCTCGCCGTCCGCTGCGACGTCACGAGCCGCGACGAGGTCGGCGCCGCGGTCGCGCGCGCCGTCGAGGAGCTCGGCTCGGTCGACGTGCTCGTGAACAACGCCGGCACGCTCGACCACGTCGCCCAGTTCGCCGACCAGTCGCCGGAGCTGTGGGAGCGCGACCTGCGCGTCAACCTCACCGGCGCCTTCAACTGCGCCCAGGCCGTCTGGCCGCACATGAAGGAGCGCGGCTGGGGGCGGATCGTGAACATGGCGTCGGTCGCCGGCACGCTGGGCGGCTTCGGCCAGGCCAGCTACTCGACGACGAAGGCCGGGATCCTCGGGCTGACGAAGACGCTCGCGCTGGAGGGCGGCCGCCACGGGATCACCTGCAACGCGATCGTCCCGGGCGTGATCGGCAGCGAGGCCTTTCACCTGGGGAACGCGGCCATGAACGAGCGGATCGTCAAGCGGACCGCGCTCAAGCGGCACGGGGAGCCCGACGAGATCGCGAACACGATCGCATTCCTCTGCTCCGACCTCGCGTCGTACGTCACCGGCGCCGAGATCACGGTCTCGGGCGGCGTCGAGCTGTTCGTCTTCTAGTGCCGATCGGCTTCACGCTCACCGACGAGCAGCGTGAGCTGCAGGCGCTCGCCCACGAGTTCGCCGAGCGCGAGCTGCGGCCGGTCGCGGCCGAGTGGGACGAGCGCGAGGACTTCCCGCCCGATCTGCTCGCCAGGGCGGCGCGGACTCGGGCTCACGTCCTACGCGATCCCCGTCGAGCACGGCGGCGGCGGGGTCGACCATGTCACTGCGGCGCTCGTCTGCGAGGAGCTCGCCTGGGGCTGCGCCGCGCTCGCGGCCACCATCACCGCGACGATGTTCCCGGTGCGGCCGCTCCTCGCCTTCGGGACGCCCGAGCAGCAGGCGCGCTACCTGCCCTGGCTCGCCTCGGAGGAGGGGACGCTCGCGGCGATCGCCTTCACCGAGGCGCACGCGGGATCCGACGTCCAGGCGATGCGGGCGACCGCGCGCCGCGAGGGGGACGAGTACGTGCTCGACGGCGAGAAGGTCTACGTCACGAACGGCGGGATCGCGGACGTGACGGTCGTCTTCGCCCGGCTCGACGGCGATATCGCCTCGTTCCTCGTCGAGAAGGGAGACCCCGGGGTGAGCGCCGGCCGCAAGGAGCGGAAGCTGGGACTGCGCGCCTCGTACACCGGCTCGCTCGTGCTCGAGGGCGCGCGCGTTCCCGCCGACCGCCTGCTCGGCGCGGAGGGGCAGGGCCTCGCGGTCGCGCTCGACTTCTTCATGGCCTCGCGACCGCAGGTCGCCGCGTCGGCGGTCGGTGTCGCCCGCGCCTCGCTCGAGCATGCCGCGGCGTACGCGCGCGAGCGGGAGGCCTTCGGGCGGCCGATCCTCGCGCGCCAGGGCGTCTCGTTCAAGCTCGCGCAGACTGCGATGGAGGTCGAGGCGTCGCGGCTGCTGGTCTGGCGGGCCTGCGCCGCGCTCGACGCGGGCGAGGACGCCGGCCTGCTCGGCTCGTACGCGAAGGGCTACGCCGCCGACGCGGCCATGCGCGCCGCCACCGAGGCGGTGCAGGTGCTCGGCGGCGCCGGGATCATGCGCGACCACCCGGTCGAGAAGTGGCTGCGCGACGCGAAGGTCTTCCAGATCGTCGAGGGCACGTCCGAGATCCAGCGCCTGATCGTCGCCGGCTATCTGCGCGCCGGGGCGATCTGAGCCGCAGCCCGGGCTACCATCGGCCGATGCGCCGTTCTCGCTCCCCGCTCGCGAGGAACGCCCTCGTCCTTGCCGTCGTGCTGGTCGCGGCGGGCCTCGCGCTCGGGTTCGCGTTCGCGGGCTCGCCGACGACGCTCGCGAGCGGCGTCCGCATCGACGGCGTCGACGTCGGCGGGATGGAGGCCAAGGCTGCGCGCGCGCTGCTCGAGAGCCGGTCGGCCGCCCGCGCGAAGCGGCCGGTCGTCTTCATCGCGGGCGGGACGAGGATCCGGATCGCGCCGCAGACGCTCGGCGTGCAGCCCGACTGGCGGGCGGCCGTGGACGCGGCCGAGCGCCAGGGCGGCGGCTTCGGGCCGCTCCGCGGCTTCCGGCGCATCGACGTCCAGTTCTTCGGCGCCGACGTCACGCCGCCGGTGAGCGTGCTCCGCGGCGCGCTCGGCTACGAGCTGCAGCTGATCGCGAAGAAGGTGAACCGCCCGCAGCGGGAGGCGTCGCTCGTGCGCCACGGGACGACGATCTCGGTCGTCCGCGGCCGGCCCGGCATCGTCCTCGACCGAACGGCGGCAGCCGACTCGATCGTCCACGCGCTCGCATCGCTGCAGGCGCCCGCCGGGCCGCTGCGGCTCCCGGTCCGCAGCGTCGCGCCGCGCGTGCGTGCGGCGGCGCTCGCCCCTGCGGCGCGGCGCGCCCGGCTCGCGCTCTCCGCACCCGTGCAGCTCGAGCTCGGCAAGACCCGCTGGCGGCTCGCGCCGGCCCGGCTCGCCACCCTCCTCCAGCTCCCGGCCGGCGGCGAGACGCGCCTGCGGGTCGGCGGCAGCGGGGCCGAGCACTGGCTGCTGCGCTTCGGCTCGCGCGTCGAGCGCCCGGCGCGCGACGCGACCTTCGCCGTACGCGGCGACCGACCGACCGTCGTGCCGGCGCGGCCCGGCGTCAGCCTCGATCCCGTCCGCACCGCCGACGCGATCCTCGCCGCCGCGCTGCGGCGGACGAACCGGGTGGCGCAGGTCGCGGTCGAGACGACCCGGCCGAAGCTGACCACGGCCGCCGCGCGCCGGATGCACATCACCGGCACGGCGGGCACCTACACGACCGACTACACCGGCATCCCGAACCGGATCCACAACGTCCAGCTCGTCGCGCACCTCGTCGACGACAAGCTGATCGCGCCCGGCGCCGTCTTCTCCTTCAACCAGACGACCGGCGCGCGCACCGCCGCCAAGGGCTTCCGCGAGGCGCCGGTGATCATCAACGGCGAGGTCACGACCGGGCTCGGCGGCGGCGTCTGCCAGGTCTCGACCACCGTCTTCAACGCCGCCTTCGAGGCCGGGCTGCCGATACTCGCGCGCACGAACCACGCGCTCTACATCAGCCACTACCCGCTCGGGCGCGACGCGACGGTCGACTACCCCGACGTCGACCTCGAGTTCCGCAACGACACGGGCCACTGGCTGCTGCTGCACACGTCCGTCGGGCCCTACGCGCTGACCGTGACGCTCTACGGCGCCCCGACCGGGCGCAGGGTGGTCGCCACCGCGACGCCGCTCGTCGCGCACGGCAAGCCGCCGGTGCAGAAGACCGTCGACCCGACCCTGAAGCCCGGCGAGAAGGTCGTCGACGACCCCGGCGTTCCGGCGATGACGACGAGCGTGTCCCGCAAGGTCTACGACGCGAGCGGGAAGCTGCTCGACACCGACATCTGGTACTCGTCGTACGTCGCCTCGCCGAAGCTCGTCCGGATCGGCCCGCCGAAGCAGAAGCCGAAGAAGGCGGCGAAGCAGCAGGCCGCCGCTACGACGCAGACGCAGACGACTCCGCGGCGCTGAGCGAGGCGACGAGCCAGTCGGGGACGCGCGTCGGGCGCATCGTCGCCGCGTCGACGCAGGCGTGCGCAGTCCAGCCGTCTGCGACGAGCTCGCACGGCGCGCGCTCGATCGCGTACTCGAAGCGGAAGCGCGCTCCGCGCAGGTCGACGCAGCGCGTGTGCAGGACGAGCTCGTCGTCGAAGCGGGTCGGCACCCGGTAGCGGCAGAACGACTCGAGCACGAGCGCCTCGATGCCGCGGTCGCGCAGCGTCTGGTAGCCGCCTGCGAACGCGCGCAGGTACTCGACCCGCGCGATCTCGAACCAGACGAGGTACGCCGAGTTGTGGGCGATCCCCTGCGCGTCCGTGTCGGCGAAACGGACGCGCACGGGCGTCGAGAAGGTGTAGCCCTCCACGGGCAGGACTCTACGCGCGGGACGCGCGAGGGTTGAGCGCGGTGTCGAGGCCGTCCCCGGCGAGGTTGACGGCGGCGAGCAGCAGGACGAGCGCGCCCATCGGCGTCGCCCACGTCCACCAGCCGAGGCCGAGCGAGTTCGTGGCGGCCATGCCGCCCGAGACGGCCTCGCTGATCAGGTTGCCGAGGGTCGGCCGCGTGGTCGAGGTCACCCCGAAGCCGAAGAACTCGGCCGTCGTCTCGACGAGCACGATCTGCCCGACGAGCGACGTGGCGGCGACGGCGACCGTCCCGGCGGCGTTGGGGATCAGGTGCCGGAGCAGGATCCGCCGTTCGGAGGCGCCGAGCGCGCGCGCCGCCTGCACGTACTCCTCCGCCGTGAGCGACGCGATGCGCGCTCGGAGGACACGGGCCGCGAACGGCCACATCGCGAGGGCGAACACGAGCGTCGCCTTCCACACCGTCACCGGGCGGAGCCAGACGAAGGCGGCGATGAGCAGGACGAGGACGGGGAAGCCGGTGACGAGGTCGGCGATCCGCATCAGCGCCGCGTCTGCCCAGCCGCCGCGCTGCCCTGCGACTGCGCCGACCGCGAGCGCGATCAGCGCCGCCCCGAGGGCGGCGAGGAACGACGTCTGAACCGTGTAGTGGAGCCCCCAGAGCGTCCGCTGCAGCGTGTCGCGCCCGATGTTGTCCGTCCCGAGCAGGTGCGGCCACCCGAGCGCCGGCGCGTGGTTCTGCGCCGTGGCGGAGAGGTCGATCGCGTTCCAGCCCTTTCCCGCGAGGACGGGCGCGAGCTCGCCGAGGACGACGAGAGCGAGCAGCACACCGAGGGCGGCCAGCGTCGCCGGCTGCCGCAGCAGGCGGCGCAGCGCGAGGCGCCGGAAGCCGTGCGCGGCCACGGGCTTCTCCGCCGGCTCGGCGGCGGGCGCGGGCGTCTCGAGCCCGCTCATCTGGAGGCTCGGATCCGTGGGTCGAACCAGAGGACGAGAAGGTCGGCGAGGATCGAGGTCGTCAGCACCACGATCGCCGTCATCAGGATCAGGGGCTCGACGACGTACGTGTTCACGGTTCCGAAGTCGACCGGGAACGCGCTCACGAACGCGGTCCCGAGGCCGTCGAGCTGGAACACGTAGTCGACCGCCATCGCGGCTCCGAAGATCGCCCCGACGTCGGCGAGCAGCGCGCCCGCGAAGGTGACGAGCGAGTTGCGGAGCGCGTGGCGGAGCAGCACGCGCCGCTCGGAGAGACCCTTCGCGCGGGCGGTCACGACGTACTGCGAGTCGAGCGACTCGAGCAGCGACGACCGCAGATAACGGGCGTGCAGGCCGACGAAGCCGAGCGCGAGGGTGAGTGCCGGGAGCGTCACGTAACGGGCGACGTTGAGGACGTAGCGGAGGCCGTGCCCGGCGGCGGGACACGGCGTGAGGAAGCCGCGGTTGATCCCGAAAGCAGCGGGGCACTGGCCCGGCCAGCCTGCGAGCGGCAGCGCGGCCCGTGGCCCGGCGACGCGGTTCACGAGCGACTGGACGAGCAGCGCGAGCAGGAAGGCCGGCACGGCCCAGGCGAGGTAGGAGAGCGTGCGGAGCAGCAGGTCGAGGCCCGAGCCCCGGCGGGCGGCGGCGACGAGCGCGACCCCGACCGCGAGCGCGACGACGAGCACGAGCGTCGCCGCGAGCAGTGCGACGGTGTGGCCGAGCGCGCCGACGAGGGAGGGGCCGGCGACCGTGAAGTTACGGAAGAAGAACGGGTGCGAGACGACCGCCCAGCTCGTTCCGCCCGCGAGTCCGCGCACCCACGTCCACCACTGTTCGAGCAACGACGGCGTCGAGCCGGACCCGGCCCCCGGGACGCCGACGCCCGGCCCCTCCTGCCAGGCGAAGAAGCAGAAGCTGGCGCAGGAGAGCGCGACGAGGACGAGCGCCGCGAGGGCGAGCCGTCGCAGCAGGAACGCGGCCATCCTGATTTAGACGTGGCTGCGGGCCGGAAAGTTCGACGCCGTAGGATCCGGTCGTGTCGGTCGAGCGCCTCGCGGAGCTGGTCGAGGACCTGCAGCCGTGCGTCGTCCTCACCGGCGCCGGGATCAGCACCGAATCCGGCATCCCGGACTTCCGCTCCCCCGACGGGATCTGGGCGCAGGTCGACCCGATGGAGGTCGCGCACATCGACGCGTTTCTCGCCGACCCGGTCAGGGTCTGGGAGTTCTACGCCCGGCGGCTCGACGCGCTCGGTGCGGCGGAGCCGAACGACGGGCACCGCGCCCTCGCCGAGCTCGAGGAGCGCGGCTGGATCCGCGCGGTCGTGACCCAGAACGTCGACGGCCTGCACGCGCGGGCCGGCTCGCGCGCGCTCGTCGAGGTGCACGGCTCGCTCCGCGCCGTCCGGTGCCTCCACTGCGGCGCGCGCACGGCGACGGACGAGCTGGTGAGCCTGCTGCCGGCGCCCGCCTGCCCGCAGTGCGGCGAGATCGTCAAGCCGGACGTCGTCATGTTCGGCGAGCTCCTGCCGCAGGCGGCGATCGAACGGGCGCGGCAGCTCGCCGCCGAGGCGAAGCTGCTGCTCGTCGTCGGCTCCTCGCTCGAGGTGTATCCGGTCGCGGCGCTGCCCGAGGAGACGCTCGGCGGGGGCGGCTCGCTCGCGATCGTCAACCGCGGCGGCACGCCGTGGGACGCGCGCGCCTCGGTCGTGGTCGACGGCGGCGCGGGCGAGACGCTGCGCGCGCTGGCGGAGCTGCTACCGGCGCGGCCGGGGTACGGAGGGCAGTGAGGCCGCGAACACCGCCTCGTGCAGGCGCGTGCCTCTCGGCTCGTCGGCCAGGGTGAAGACGGGCACGAAGCGGCCGTTCGCGTACGAGGTCGAGAAGTAGTCGCCGACCATCCTGCCGCCCTCGGAGCGCGCGAGCCAGCTCATCGGGATCGGCCGCGTCGAGAGCTGCTGCGGCACGCTCCAGGTCGTTCCCGCGTCGGTCGAGGAGACGAAGCCGACGCCGAGCAGACACGCGCGCGGGCAGGAGCCGGGCTGCCACTCGCCGTACACGAGCCCGAGGTGCCCCGGCCGTGTGGGGTCGGCGACGAGGCCGGGCAGGAACGCCTCGACCGCGACCCCGCCGGAGGCGAGCGGGATCCGTGCCGGCGCCGTCCAGGCGGCGCCGTCCGTCGAGGTCGAGAGCACGAGGTCGTTGCCGCTGCAACCGGGACGCAGGCTGCAGTCGTGCCAGACCGCGTACAGCGTCCCGGCGGGGTCGACGTCCACCGAGGGGAGCGGGATCGCACGGAGGGGGCCGCTCGCACGCGCGTGCAGCGGCGCGACGAGGGTGCGCGTGAAGGTCTCGCCTCCGTCCGTCGAGACGAGCGAGGCGATCGAGCCGGTCAGCCCCGCTGCGCCCGCGTAGTCGCCCGCGAGCACGACGAGCGTCCCGTCAGGGCGGATCACCGGCTGCGTCCCGACGAGCGTCGCGGCCGCCCGCACCGGCGGCGACCACGTGACTCCGCCGTCGTCGCTGTGCTGGACGACCGTCTCCTCGTTCGAGTCGTCGGTGTAGGTCGCGTAGCAGCGGCCGCGGTGCGGACTCGCAGCGCCGTTGTCGCAGGCGAACCAGTCCTTGTCGAGCACCGATCCGGTCGCGACGGTGACCGGCGCGGCCCAGTGGAGCCCGTCCGGCGAGCGCGACACGAAGACGTGCGAGGCGTTCGACTCGAGGCCGAGCGTGCCGACGAGCCAGACCGCGTGCGCTGCGTCGTACGCCACGGTCGGGTCGGAGGCGGCGAACTGCGTTCCGGCCGGCTGCGACCCGACGGTCAGGGCCGGCAGCACCGCGCGGCGCCAGGTGCGGCCCGCGTCGGCCGACACCGCGGTGCCGATGTTCGCGGCGGCGCCCTGCTCGAAGCGGCCGAGCTGGAACGCCGCGACGACGGTGGCGCCCCAGGCGAAGCTGCCCGGCTCGACCGCGGTCTCGTGCTGGCTGCGCGGGTTCGTCGAGAGGTCGACCGAGAGGCGGCGGGCCACCACCTCGCAGTCGGCGGCGACGCGGTCGGCGAGGTCGGCGCTGACGACGTCCCGGCCGGCGCCGCAGCGCACGCGGTCGACCCCGCCGAACGCGGCCTGCACCGTGTCGGCGCCCCTGCCCCCGATGAGCGTGTCCGCCCGTGGCGTCCCCACGAGCAGCGCCCCGCGCCCCGGCGCCCGGATCACGTCGGCGGAGGCGGCGCCGGCGAGGAGGAGCACGGCGCCCAGCAACGGAGGGAGGAGGAGGCGCCGCACCTCGTCCAGCGTAGCCCGCACTCGGCTGCTGGAAGCTCGTCCTCTCCGGCGCGGGTGCGGCGGCGGTTCGCTCGTCCGGCGTCCGCAACGACTTCACGTCGATGCACGAGCCGGCTTCCCGGGGGTATCGTCCGGCGTCGAGGAGCGAGCGAGGAGGAGCGATGACGGGAGCGCGCAGACAGGACCTGCTGGGACGCCTGGCCGATCTGAGCGAGGAGGCGATACAACGGCTCGCCGAGGCGCCCGGCGCCGATCGGGTCCTCCACGCTCTGAACGGGATGCGCGAGCGGGTGGACGAGCTGCAGAAGCGCGTGCGCGGGCTCGAGGAGCTCGAGCAGCGTCTGGCCGCCCTCGAAAAGAAGGTCGACCGGCTAGCGAGGAGCGGAGCGTCGAGCTCGTCGGCGCGCGGCGGCCGCACCCGCACGTCCAGCCCGAAGAGCGGCTCGACGACCAAGAAGTCCTGAGCGCTCGAGCGCGCGGACGCCGAGCGCGAGCAGCGCGGCGAGCAGGAGGCCGCCCGCGACGTCGCTCGGCGTGTGCAGCCCGGCGGCGACGAGCAGCGCGCGGCACCGAGGCGAACCAGACGGCGAGCGCGGCCCGCCCGTGCGGCAGCGCGGCCGCGAGCGCGGCGGCGACGAGAGCCGAGCGCAGCGTGTGCCCGCTCGGCCAGGACGAGTCGAACCCCGCGGCGTGCAGCCCGTCCCGGAAGAGCGCCGGCCGGACGATCGCGTGCTTGCAGACGACCTCCACGGCGGTCCCGAGCCCCCAGGCGGCGAGCCAGCCGGCGGCCGCCTCGAAGCGGCGCCGACGCCGCAGGAGCTCTGCTCCCGCAGCGACGAGGAGGAACGAGACGACGACCTGCCCCGGCAGCGTCACCAGCTCCGCGGCATCGCGGCCGGCGCCGCCCCAGTCGACGTGGTAGAGCGGCAGGAGCGCCTCGAGGAACGTGGGCGCCGAGCCCGTCGGCGCCGCGGCCCACGGCATCGCGTGGTTGCTCGCCCACTGGTCGAGCCCGGTGAGCGAGCCGGCCGCGACGAGCCCCGCAAGAGCGGCGAACGCGGCCGCGAGCGCTGCGGCGAGCCTACGCAGCGGGCACCCGCACGCGCAGCGCGGCGGGCACGACCTCGAAGCGCGCAGGCGTCGTCCCGACCTGCTCGCCGTCGAGCTCGATCGGCAGTCGCTCCGCACCGTCCACCGCCACGGTGCGCGAGCGCAGCAGCTCCACCTTCGGGTGCGCGAGGTACGTGCCGCGGTAGATCTTCGGCGAGGTGGTGACGAAGTCGCGCTTCGTGATGTCGCCGATCAGGACGACGTCGAAGAGCCCGTCGTCCGGCCGCGCCTCCGGGGCGAGCCACATCGCGCCGCCGTGGTACTGCCCGTTCGCGACGATCACGTCGTGCATCCGCCCCTCGCGGCGCACGCCGTCGTCCAGCTCCACGGAGACGACCGAGTTCTGCCACTCGAGGAAGACGCGGACGAGCGCGTAGTAGAACGTGGCGCGCCCGCCGGCGAGCTTCGACATCCCGTTCGCACGCCTCGCCACCGCGGCGCTCATCCCGACGCTGCCGACGTTCGCGAGGCAGCGCTCCGCCTCGGCGCCGTCCCAGGTGCGGTACGCGACGCGTCCGACGTCGACCGGCACCGCCGTCCCCTCGCGTGCGACGCGCACGGCGTCCTCGAAGCGCGTCGGGATGCCGTGCGTGCGGACGAAGTCCAGGCCCGTTCCGATCGGGATCGTCGCGAGCTCCGGACCGCCACCGGCGCGGACGAGGCCGTTGGCGACCTCGTTCACGGTGCCGTCGCCGCCGACCGCCACCACGAGCGCCGCGCCGTCGCGGGCGGCGCCCTCCGCCAGCTCGATCAGGTGCCCGGGGCGCTCCGAGAAGAGCGTCTCGCCGTCGAGCCCGAGGTGTCCGGCCCGGTTCGCGAGGGACGGCCAGCGCTTGCCGGTCACCCCGTTGTCGGAGGCCGGGTTGACGAGGAAGACGGTGCTAATCGGCGGTCACGGTCGCGAGCGCGACCCGCGTCATCCGGTCGACCGCCGAGCGCAGCTCCTCGTCGCTGATCCGCGTGAAGATGCCTTCGACGACGATGTCCGACACGGTCAGCAGGCAGCCCGCGCGGACGCCCTTGACCTTGCCGATGCCGCCGACGGCCGCGACCGTGAAGAGAGCCGACGCCTCCATCTCGACCGCGAGCACGCCGCGCGCCGACCAGCGCTCGTACTGCCCCTCGCTGGGGTTGTAGAAGACGTCGCTCGTGACGATCGGGCCGACGTGCATCGCCTGCCCCATCTCCTTCGCGGCGTGCACGGCCCCGTGGATCAGCTCCCAGGACGCGGTCGGGCAGTGCGGCTCGTTCTCCACGAGGTGCATCGCGGTCGAGTCGGCCGGGACGGCGGTCAGGGCGACGATCAGATCGCCGAGCGCGTGCTGCGCCTGCAGCCCGCCGCAGGTGCCGACGCGCATCAGCTTCGTGCAGCCGTGCTGGATCAGCTCCTCGAAGACGATCGTCGCGCCGGGGCAGCCCATCCCGGTTCCCTGGACCGACACGCGCGTCCCCTCCCACGTGCCCGTGTAGCCGAGCAGGCCGCGCTCCTCGTTGATCTGCTTCACGTCGTCGAGGTACGTGTCGGCGATGTACTTGGCTCGCAGCGGGTCGCCGGGGAGGAGCACGGCGTCCGCGTATTCGCCGGGTTCGGCGCGAAGATGGATTGGCATGGCGCCGACTCTAGCGTCCGCGATGGGATGATCTGAGGGTGAACGACGTCCGGCTGGTGGCGCCCTCGCTCGACGAGATCCTCGCCTTCTGCGCGGCCGATCCGGTCGAGCGGGTCTTCCTCGAGGACATCGCCCGGCGCGGGCTCGGCCGCTTCTCGGCCCTTGTGCGGGACGGGCGTCTGGAGGGTCTCTGCCATGTCGGCGCCAACGTCGTCCCCTCGGGCAGCGGCTGTGCCGCCTTCGCAGACGCGACCGCGCGCGGGCAGGCGCGGATGATCATCGGCGAGCAAGGCGCCGTGGACGAGCTCTGGGAGGCGGTCGAGCCGCGGATGCCGCGGCCGCGGGACGACCGCCCGGGGCAGCCGGTGTACGTGCTGCGGGAGGCGCCGGAGCCGGGCGAGACGGGCCTGCGGGCGGCGCGGCTCGACGATCTCGAGCTGCTCGTCCCGGCGTGCGCGGCGGCGCACCGGGAGGAGATCGGGATCGACCCGCTCCGCCGCGACCCCGAGGGGTTCCGCTGGCGTACGCGGTCGCAGGTCGAGGAGCGCCGCTCCTGGATCTGGGTCGAGGGGGACGTGATCCTCTTCAAGGCCGAGGCGTCGGCCTGGACTCCGTCCGCCGTCCAGCTGCAGCAGGTGTGGGTCGACCCGGAGGCGCGGAGCCGCGGCCATGCGCAGCGCGGGATGCGCGACCTGTGCCGACTGCTGCTCGAGCGGGTGCCGACAGTCTGCCTCTTCGTCCGCCCCGAGAACGCACCGGCGCTGCGCGTCTACGAGGCGATCGGCATGACGCGCGAGCTGCTGTACCGCTCCCTCGTCTTCTGAGCGGCGCTGCCTCTCCCGGAGCCAAGTAACACTGTGTTACTTGGCTGAGCGCTTAGCGTGTTGTGAGATGGAACGGCTGATCCTCGCGCGGCACGGCGAGTCCGTCTACAGCGCCCGCGGCCTCGTCAACGGCGACCCGGCGGCCGGGGTCGGGCTGACGTCGCGGGGAGAGGACGAGGCTCGCGCGCTCGGCCGCGCGCTCGCCGAGGAGCCGCTCGACCTCTGCATCGTCTCCCCCTTCCCGCGGACGCGGGCGACGCTGGGGCTCGCGCTCGCCGGCCGCGACGTCCCGATCGAGGAGGAGCCGCGGCTCGCCGACCCGCGAGCCGGCGCCTTCGAGGGACGGCACCTCGACGAGTACCGGGTCTGGGCCTGGTCGGCCGGCTCGCGAGAGGACGCGCCGGGCGGGGGAGAGAGCAGGCTCGCCGTCGTGCACCGCTACGCCGAGGCCTGCCGCGCCCTGCTCCGCCGCCCCGAGCGAACGATCCTCGTCGTGCTCCACGCCCTGCCGATCGCGTACCTGCTGCTCGCCCGGGACGGGACCGCGCCGCGGGCGAGGGTCGACCTCGAGGTGCGTCACGCGCACCCGTACACGTTCGCGCCGGAGGAGCTCGAGCGCGCGCTCACCGCGCTGGACCGGTGGCGGGAGGCGCCGACATGGTGAGGCGCCTGCTCCGGCTCGGCCTGCTCGCCTGGCTCGGCCGGTGGCTGGCGCTGGAGCTCGGCTCGTGGCTCGGCCGGCGCCGCCCGCGAGGCCCGGCCCCGGCCGACTCGCCGCGCGTCCCCGGACGGATGCCGCGCCGCGGCGAGTGAGGCACAATCGGCCGATGGAGGCCGAGGCGCTTCGCCGCCGCGTCGAGGAGCACGTCCGCCGGCACGCGCTCGTCGAGCCGGGAGGCGAGGTCTGCTGCCTCGTCTCGGGCGGGGCCGATTCCACCTGCCTCTGGCATGCGCTCGGCGTGCTCGGATACCGGGTCTCGGCGGTGCACGTCGCACATGGACTGCGCGGCGACGAGTCCGACGGGGACGCCCGGCTCTGCGCCGAGGCGCTCGGCGCCGAGATCGTGGAGCGGGACGGTCGCGGCCTGAGCGAGGCCGAGCTGCGCGAGCAGCGCTACTCCGTCGCCCGCGACCGGCTCCGCGCGACCGGCCACACGGCCTCCGACCAGGTCGAGACGATCCTCTACCGCCTCGTCTCGCGCGGGGCCGCGACGGGGATCGCGCCGCGGCGCGAGGACGGCGTCGTCCACCCGCTCCTGCCGCTCTGGCGGGACGAGACCGAGGCGTACTGTCGCGCCGAGCGGCTCGAGTTCCGCCGCGACGCGAGCAACCCCGGCACGAAGCGGGGACTGATCCGGGACGAGATCCTGCCGCTGCTGCGCCGGCTCCATCCGGCCGCCGACGAGAACCTCCTCCGCGCGCTCGACACGCGCGAGACGCTGCCGCCGGCGCTCGCCGAGCTGCTCGCCTCGCCGGTCGGCTCGCGGCGGGTCGACCTCGGCGGCGGCGTCCAGGCGGTGCGCGAGTACGACCGCCTGTGGCTCGAGCGCGGCCCGGTCGACCTGGCCGGCGAGGTTCGCTGGGGCGACTGGCGCATCCGCTCCGAGCTCGCAGGCCTTAGAGTGCGAGGCTGGAAGCCGGGCGACCGGCTCGCCGGCCGGAGGCGCAAGATCCAGGACGTGTTCGTCGACGCGAAGATCCCCCGTTCCGAGCGCGAAGCGTGGCCTCTCGTCGTGCGCGGGGACGAGGTCGTCGCCGTGCCCGGGATCGTCGACGCGCCCGGCGTGCACGCCGAGCGAGCGCGCCCGCGGAGGCTCGACGGAGCGGGCCGTTCGGCGGAGATGCCGGCCTCGCCGGCGTCGGAGCAGGGAAGGTGAGCGCCGCCGAGCTGCAGCGCGCGGTCGGCGAGGTGCTGATCGACGAGGAGACGCTGCAGCACCGGATCGCCGACCTCGGCGCGGAGATCTCCGCCGACTACGCCGGCCGCGACCTGCTGCTCGTCGGCGTGCTCAAGGGGGCGGTCTTCTTCCTCGCCGACCTGATGCGCCACCTGACCGTCCCCTGCGAGATCGACTTCATGGCCATCTCGAGCTACGGCGCCTCGACCGACTCCTCCGGCGTCGTCCGCATCCTCAAGGACCTCGACATCAACATCGAGCGGCGCGACGTGCTCGTCGTCGAGGACATCATCGACTCCGGGCTGACGCTCTCGTACCTGATCCGCAACCTCGAGGCGCGCGAGCCGGCCAGCCTCGAGGTCTGCGCCCTGCTCACCAAGCCCGAGCGGCGGGAGATCGACGTGCCCGTCCGCTACACCGGCTTCGAGATCCCCAACCGGTTCGTGATCGGCTACGGGCTCGACTTCGCCGAGCGCTACCGGAACCTCCCCTACGTCGGCGTGCTCGACGCGTCGCTCGTCCCGGAAGGGGCCTGACCGCCGGGCGCGAATCCAGGGTCGCGAAAGCCCGTCCAGCGGGTTGTCCTCAGGTACCCTGCGTCGAGAGTCTCCGTGAACCGCTTCTTCCGTAGCGCGCTCTTCCCGCTGATCATCATCGCGGCCCTCGTCTGGCTCGCGCTCCAGACGCTGGGCGGGCACGGGACGAAGACGACCCAGCAGACGACTTCCTGGGTCTACCAGAAGGTCAAGAACGACCCGGGGAGCATCAGCGGACCGGTCGTGATCGACCCGAACAAGCAGTCGCTGACGCTCACCACGACCGGCGGCCAGAAGTACAGCGTCCACTACGCCGACGCGCAGTCGGAGGCGAACCTCGAGAAGACGATGCTCGCCAAGGGCGTGCAGTTCGACTCCAAGGGCGTCGGCTCGTCGCCGTGGTGGTCGATCCTCACCAGCCTGCTCCCGTTCGTGCTCCTGTTCGGCTTCTGGATCTTCCTGATGAACCAGGTGCAGGGCGGCGGCTCGAAGGTGATGAGCTTCGGCAAGTCGCGCGCGAAGCGGATGACGCCGGACTCGCCGAAGATCGGCTTCAAGGACGTCGCCGGCGTCGACGAGGCCGTCGAGGAGCTGCAGGAGATCAAGGAGTTCCTCGAGAACCCGAAGAAGTTCCAGGCGCTCGGGGCGCGGATCCCGAAGGGCGTCCTGCTCTACGGGCCCCCCGGCACCGGCAAGACCCTGCTGGCACGCGCGGTCGCGGGCGAGGCGGGCGTCCCCTTCTTCTCGATCTCGGGCTCGGACTTCGTCGAGATGTTCGTCGGCGTCGGCGCGAGCCGCGTGCGCGACCTGTTCGAGCAGGCGAAGCAGGCGGCGCCGTGCATCGTCTTCATGGACGAGATCGACGCGGTCGGCCGCCACCGCGGCGCCGGCCTCGGCGGCGGCCACGACGAGCGCGAGCAGACGCTGAACCAGCTGCTCGTCGAGATGGACGGCTTCGAGATGAAGGACAACATCATCCTGATCGCCGCCACCAACCGCCCCGACATCCTCGACCCGGCGCTGCTGCGCCCCGGCCGCTTCGACCGGCAGATCGTCGTCGACCGCCCGGATCGCGTCGGCCGCCAGAAGATCCTCGAGGTGCACACGAAGGGCAAGCCGCTCGCGCCGGAGATCGACCTGAGCACGCTCGCCGCCGGCACCCCCGGCTTCACGGGCGCCGATCTCGCGAACCTCGTCAACGAGGCGGCCCTGCTCGCGGCGCGTCGCGGCAAGAAGATCATCGAGCAGGACGAGCTGGAGGAGGGGATCATGCGCGTCGTCGCCGGGCCGGAGAAGAAGGCGCGGCTGCTCTCCGAGCACGAGCGGAAGATCACCGCCTACCACGAGATGGGGCACGCGCTCGTCGGCCAGCACCTCGAGCACACCGACCCCATCCACAAGATCACGATCGTCTCCCGCGGCCAGGCG
This sequence comes from uncultured Actinomycetes bacterium, assembly GCA_963746895.1. Lineage (GTDB taxonomy): Bacteria > Actinomycetota > Thermoleophilia > Gaiellales > Gaiellaceae > Palsa-739. The sequence continues at coordinate 137,961 of CAVVDI010000008.1, forward strand.
CTCGGCCTGACGATCTCGCTCCCGACCGAGGACCGCTACCTGACGACGCGCAGCGCCCTGATGCACCAGATGGCGATGACGCTCGGCGGGCGCGCCGCGGAGGAGATCGTCTTCCACGAGGTGACGACCGGCGCGGCGAACGACCTCGAGAAGGTCACGGCCACGTCGAAGGCGATGATCATGCGTTTCGGCATGAGCGAGAAGCTCGGTCCGCGCGTGCTCGGGCACAGCAACGATCAGCCCTTCCTCGGTCGCGACTTCAGTGCCCAGGCCGACTACTCCGAGGAGATCGCGCGGGAGATCGACGACGAGATCCGCCGCGTGATCGAGGAGGCGCACGAGCTCGCCCTGCAGGTGCTCCGCGATCACATGGACGAGCTGCACAAGCTCTCGGGCATCCTGATCGAGCGCGAGACGATCGACAAGGATCAGTTCGAGCGCCTGCTCGCCGGCGAGGACGAGGGGACGGTCTTCCCCGAGGAGGCGCCGGCGGCCGATCCGCCCGCTCCGCAGGAGGAGCCGAAGCGCGAGCGCCAGCCGCGTCCGCGCCCCTTCCCGCTGCCCGGATCGGCGATGCAGCCGCCGCCGCCGGACCCCGCAAAGGGCTAGCACCGGCCCCACCCCGTCCGGGCCGGACGGGGGTTGACAAAGGGCTTTCGCCCGCCAAGGCTGCTCGTAGTGTCCCTCAGGCTCGGGATAGACCTCGTTGCGGTCGAGGACGTCGAAGAGTCGCTGAACGTCCATGCGGATCGGTACCTCGAGCGCATCTACAGCCGGCGCGAGCTCGCCGACTGCCGCGCCGCGTCCGGCGCGATCGTCGCCGAGCGCCTCGCGGCCCGCTTCGCCGCCAAGGAGGCGGCGATCAAGGTGCTCCGGCCGGGAGCGGACACGAGTGTTCCCTGGCAGTCGATCGAGGTCGTCCGCGAGGGTGGAGACGGGGTGGAGCTCGTGCTCTCCGGCCGCGCCGCGGATCTCGCCCGCGCCGCCGGGCTCGCGTCCTTCGCAGTGAGTCTCACCCACGAGGGGTCATACGCCGCGGCGGTCGTACTCGCCGAGGCGAAACAACCGGGAGGCGGCGATGATAACGAGCCCGGATAGAGCGGAAGGCTCCGGCGGACGGCCGACGGGGCAGGCGTGGATCGACGAGGGGATCCGCTCGGTGATCGGAACGCACGCGCGCCTGCGGGTCGCAGTCGACGACCTCGCGGACGACGTCGACCTCTTCCAGGCGGGGATGACCTCGCATGCCAGCGTCAACGTCATGCTCGCGCTCGAAGACGCGTTCGACCTCGAGTTTCCCGACCGCATGCTCACGCGCAGCGTGTTCGAGAGCATCGCGTCGATCCGCGCTGCGCTGACGGAGCTCGTGCGCGGGGAGGCGGCATGATCGCGCGGGTCGAGCAGGCCCGGGACCTCGTCGCCGGCGTGCGCCGGGTGGCGGACGAGGTCGCCGCCGTCCACGCGGCCGACGTCGATTCCGCCGCGCGCTTTCCGGGCGAGGCGGTCGACGCCCTCCGGGAGGAGCGCGCGCTCGGTGCTCTCGTCCCGGAGACGCTCGGGGGAGGCGGCGCCTCGTTCGAGGAGATCGCGCAGTCGTGCTTCGAGCTGGGCCGTCGCTGCGGCGCGACCGGATTGATCTTCGCGATGCACCAGATCCAGGTGGCGACGCTCGTGCGCCACCTCGACGACGCGCCCTGGTTCGAGGCCTACCTGCGGGAGCTCGCCTCCGAGCAGCGGCTGATCGCCTCCGTGACCTCCGAGATCGGGACCGGAGGGGACATGGGCCGGTCGATCGCCGCCGTCGTGCGCGCCGACGACGGGTCGTGCTCGTTCGAGAAGCGAGCGCCGACCGTCAGCTACGGGGCCCACGCCGACGACCTGCTGATCACGCTGCGCCGGGATCCGGACGCCGAGCCGGGCGACCAGGTGATCGCCCTCACCCGCGCAGCGGAGACGGAGCTGGAGCCGACCGGGACGTGGGATCCGCTCGGCATGCGAGGCACGTGCTCGCCGGGCTACGTGGTTCGCGCCCGCTTCGCGCCCGAGCAGATCCTCCCGACGCCGTTCGCGCACGTCTCGGCGGTGTCGATGGTGCCCGCGGCGCACGTCCTCTGGTCGCACGTCTGGCTGGGGATCGCCACGGACGCCTTCGATCGGGCCCGGGCCTACGTGCGGTCGCTCGCCAAGCAGCGGCCCGGTGAGCGGCCGCCCGCCGCCCAGCGCCTCTCGCACCTGATGAGCGGCCTCTCGCTGCTCCGGGCCGAGGTCGGCTCCGGGCTTCGCGAGTTCGTCGAGGCCTCGGAGGAGCCCGAGCGGGAGCGCCTCTCCACCATGTCCTCCGCCCTGCGCTTCAACAACCTGAAGATCGCGGCCTCGGAGGCTGCGCCGCGCCTCTGCCAGGAGGCGATGGGGATCTGCGGGATCGCCGGCTACCTGAACAACACGCCCTTCAGCATCGGCCGCCACCTGCGCGACGCGATGTCGGCGAGCCTGATGGTCGCCAACGAGCGGATCCACGAGAGGAACGCGGCTCTTCTGCTGATCGCGAAGGAGGTCTAGGTGGGGGGCGTCTCTGCGGCGGACGTCGACCGGGCGGCGTTCCTCGACGACCTCGTCGCGGCCGGTCTCGTCATTCCGAGCGGCGTTCCGGGCGTCCGCGGGACCGGGGCGGTGTTCGAGGGCGTTCGGCTCGCCCTCGAGCGCGCGGTGGCGGAGATCACCGCGGCCGAGGACATCGAGCAGCTCCGGTTCCCGCCTGTGTTCCCGCGGCGCGACCTGGAGCGGATCGGCTACCTCCAGTCGTTCCCGCACCTGCTCGGGAGCGTGTTCGCCTTCGCGGGAGACGAGCGGAGCGCGCTCGAGCAGGAAGCGCGTGCGGCGCGCCACGAGGACTGGAGCGAGTTCCAGCAGCTGACCGACCTCGTGCTGGTGCCGGCCGCCTGCTACCCCGTCTATCCGGCGGTCGCCGCGCGCGGGCCGCTGCCGCCGGGCGGCGTCACCGTCGACGTCGGCAGCGCCTTCGTCTTCCGGCACGAACCGTCCGACGACCCCACCCGGCTGCGGATGTTCCACATGCGGGAGATCGTCCGGGTCGGCGAGGGCGAGACGGTGGGGGACTGGCGCGACCTGTGGTGCGAGCGCGCGCTCGATCTGCTGCGCGGGCTCGGGCTCGAGGCCGACACCGACGTCGCGTCCGACCCGTTCTTCGGGCGGAAGGGGCGGATGCTCGCCTCGAACCAGCGTCAGCAGGAGCTCAAGCTCGAGATCAGGGTCCCGATCGTCGGCCCGGAGCCGACCGCGGTCGCGTCGGTGAACTACCACCAGGAGCACTTCGCGTCCGTCTTCGGGCTGACCACCTCCGAGGGAGCCGTCGCCCACTCGGCCTGTCTCGGCTTCGGCGAGGAGCGGCTGGCGCTCGCCCTCTTCCGGGCGCACGGACTCGATCCGGAGTCCTGGCCCGCGGAGGTCAGGGCGCGGCTCTGGGGAGACCCGTGAGCACCGTGGCCGGGAGCGGGACGGCGAGCCTCTTCGGCCTCGATCCCGCCACGTACCGCCCGCACGAGCTCCACCTCGGCGAGCGGTCGTACCTCGAGACGAACTGCTACACCGACATCCTGATCGAGCTCCTGCACGCGCGGGGCGACGAGCCGCTCGCGGCCATGGGGTTCACCGTCCGGATGGACTTCGAGGGCGACCAGTGGACGTTCTTCAAGCCTCCGCCGGACGATCTCGAGGCGCTCTTCGGGGTCGACATCCACGAGATGCAGCCCTATCGGTCCCTGGCCGACCAGGCCGCGGAGCAGATCGCCGAGGGGAACACGATCATCGTCGAGCTCGACGCGTGGTACCTGCCGGACACGGCGGCGACGAGCTACCGCAGCGAGCACGTGAAGACGTCGATCGCCGTCGAGGCGATCGACCGGGTGGGCGAGCGTCTCCGCTACTTCCACAACGCCTCCCTCCACGAGCTCGGGGGCGACGACTACCGTGGCGCGCTCCGTCTCGGCCGGCGCTTCTCGGAGGACGTCCTGCCGCCGTACACCGAGCTCGTCCGCTTCGACGCCGGCGAGCGCCTGGCGGGGGAGGCGCTGCGCGAGGCCGCCCGCGGGCGGCTGCGGCATCACCTCGAGCGGCGCCCGCTCGGCGAACCCGTTCGAGCGCTTCGGCTCCCGGCTCGAGCACGACCTCCCGGGTCTGCTCGACGGCGATGCCGCGCAGTACCACGCCTACGCGTTCGCGACCGTCCGGATGGCCGGTGCGGCCTTCGAGCTCTGCGCCTCGCATCTCGACTGGCTGCTCGGCGGAGAGGGCGCCGCGGCCTCCTCGGCCCTGCGCGAGATCGTGGACGGGTGCAAGGTGCTCTCGCTGAAGCTCGCCCGCCGCCGCGCATTCGATCCGCAGCCGCTCGTCGAGCGGCTCGCCGGCGCCTGGGGCCGGGCGATGGGCCGGCTCGACGTCGTCGCCTGACCATGACCGCGGCAGGGCGCAGGGCTCGGGTGGACGGCCACGACGTGCGCCCGCTCGCGGACGGCTGGCACGCCTGGGCGGCGGGGAGCGAGCCGCTCGCGGCCCGCGTGCCCGGCACCGCCGCCGGAGCGCTCCGGGACGCGGGTCTGTGGCGGCCGGGCGATTCGCGCGACCTCGACGCCGAGGAATGGTGGTTCTCGACGCGGTTCGCCGCGGAGCCGGCCGGACGCGACGAGGAGGTCGTGCTCCGCCTCGACGGGATCGCGACCCTGTCGGAGGTCCGCCTCAACGGCGAGCTCGTGGCCGAGAGCGCGTCGATGTTCGCCGCGCGGACCGTCGACGTCGGCTCGCTGCTGGCCGGCGACAACGAGCTCACCGTCCGCTGCCTGCCGCTGCGGGAGCAGCTCGCGCACGAGCGCAAGCCGCGGGCGCGCTGGCGGACACGCCTCGTCGACGACGGCGGCCTGCGCTTCTTCCGCACGACCCTGCTCGGCCGCGCCCCGGGATTCGCGCCCGGTCCGGCTCCCGTCGGGCCGTGGCGGCCGGTTGCGCTCGAGCGTCGGCGGCGGCTCGTGATCGAGGAGCTCGTGCTCCGCCCCCGGCTCGAGGACGGCGACGGCGTGCTCGGCATCCGGCTGCGCGTGCGGGGACTGGGAGGCGTCCGGCCCGACCGGGTGGAGGTCGCGCTCGACGGACCTTCCGGCGAGCACCGGGCGCTCCTCGCGATCGAGGACGGCGTCGCAGCGGGTCGACTCCGCGTCCCGCACCCGGCGGCGTGGTGGCCGCACACCCACGGCGAGCCGGCGCTGCACGAGCGTGCGGCTGCGGCTCGACGGCATCGAGGTCGACGCCGGCACCGTGGGCTTCCGGACGCTCGACTCGCCGGGCAGCGTCGAGGTCGAGGGCGTCGACCTGCGCGTCAACGGCGTGCCGGTGTTCGCCCGCGGCGCGGTCTGGACGCCGGTCGACTTCGCCGGGTTCGCCGCCGGTGCGGCGGACGTCAGGGCCGCGGTCGAATCGGCGCGCGACGCCGGGATGAACCTCCTGCGCGTGCCCGGGACCGGCGTCTACGAGGACGACGCCTTCCACGACGCCTGCGACGAGCTCGGCGTGCTCGTCTGGCAGGACTTCATGTTCGCCAACCTCGACTACCCCGTCGCCGACGACGCGTTCCGTCGGCTGGTGGAGGCGGAGGTGCGCGACGTGCTCGGCCGGCGGGGCGGGAGCCCGAGCCTCGCCGTCCTCTGCGGGAACAGCGAGGTGGAGCAGCAGGCGGCGATGCTCGGGCTCGACCCGCTGCTCGGCCGCGGCGAGCTGTTCGGCGAGCTGCTGCCGCGCCTCGTCCGCGAGGCGGAGGTCGACGCGGTCTACGTTCCGTCGGCTCCGACGGGAGGCGACCTGCCGTTCAGGACCGATCGCGGGGTGGCGAACTACTACGGCGTGGGCGCCTACCTCCGCCCGCTCGAGGACGCGCGGCGCGCGGGCGTCCGCTTCGCTGCGGAGTGCCTCGCCTTCGCCAACGTGCCGAACGAGGACGCCGTCGCCGAGGTGCTGCCCGGCGGGGCGGCGTCACTCGCAGTCGACGATCGTCGCTGGAAGGCCGGAGTGCCGCGCGACAGCGGTGCGACGTGGGACTTCGAGGACGTCCGCGACCACTACTTCGGCCTGCTCTTCGGGCTCGATCCAGTGGCCGTCCGCAGCGCCGACCCGGCCCGGTACCTCGAGCTCTCGCGCGCGGTGAGCGGCGAGGTCATGGCCGAGACCCTCGGCGAGTGGCGCCGGCCGGGCTCGCCGACGCGAGGCGCGCTCGTGCTCTGGCTGCGCGACCTGCTGCCCGGTGCGGGCTGGGGGCTGACCGACCACTCCGGCGAGCCGAAGGTCGCCTGGCACCACGTTCGCCGCGCGTTCGCGCCCGTCGCGGTGTGGACGACCGACGAGGGCCTCAACGGAATCGACGTGCACGTGGCGAACGACCGCGGCGTGGCCTTCCGCGGTCGGCTGCGAATCGCCCTGTACGCGGGCCGCGAGCAGCTCGTCGAGGAGGTCGCCGCCGCCGTCGACCTGCCCGCTCATGCCGCGTCGACGCACAACGTCGAGGCGCTGCTCGGGCGCTTCTCCGACGTCTCCTACGCGTACCGCTTCGGCCCTCCCGGCCATGACGCCCTCGTCGCGAGCCTCGAGCAGGAGGACGGCCTGGTCTCGCAGGCGGTTCGCTTCCCTGCGGGCCGGCCGCTCGAGGTCGAGGCGGCGCGCGGGCTCGGACTCGAGGCCGGTGCGGAGCCGGCCGCTGGTGGCGCCGCCCTGGTCGTTCGGACCCGGCGGCTGGCGTACGGTGTACGTGTGCACGGAATCGATCTCGCAGCCTCCGACGACGCGTTCTGCGTCGAGCCGGGGCGGGAGCGACGGGTCGAGCTTCGTCCGAAGCCGGGTCGCGCGCTCCCGGGCGACGCGTTCCTGACCGCGCTCAACCTCGACGGTCGCGTCCGGGTTCCCCTGCCGGAGAGCGGAGCGTGAGCTCGACGCGATCGGCGGTCGGGCCGCGCGGCGGCGCGGTGGGGCCAGGGCGGCGGGAGCATCCCGGCGCCCGGCGTGCGGCGCGAGCTGCCGGCGGATGTCGTACCGCGCGACGACGTCCGCGCCCTGTACCTCGACGTGCGCGGGGAGCCCGTCCTCGCCCTGTTCCATCCGGCCGCTGCGGCAGGCTCCGGCCCCGCGGTTCTCCTCTGCCCTCCGTTCGGCCGGGAGGACGTCACCTCGTACCGGAGCCGGCTCGAGTGGGCCAGGAGCCTGGCCGCGGCCGGGATGCCCGCGCTCCGCTTCGACCTGCCCGGAACGGGCGACAGCGCCGGCTCCCCGAACGATCCCGATCGCCTGGACGACCTGGATCGCCGCGGCGAGCGCCGCCGCCGGATTCCTGCGGGCCGAGACCGGCCGAGCGCGAACGGCGGCGATCGGCATCGGTCTCGGCGGCCTGCTCGCCCTGGCTGCCGCCGACGGCGGCGCGGCGCTCGACGACCTCGTGCTCTGGGGCGTGCCCTCGCGCGGCAAGGCCTTCCTGCGAGAGCTCGCCGTCTTCGCGCGGATCGAGTCGGAGTCGATCGTCGCCGCGGGGGCGCCCGAGCCTCCGCCTCTCCCGTCCGGCGCGATCGCTCCGGGCGGCTTCGTGCTTCCCGCCGAGACGATGCGCGCGCTCGAGCGGCTCGAGTTCGCGACGGTCGGACTTCGCGGCGCGCAGGGGCCGCGGGCGCTGCTGCTCGGCCGGGACGGAATCGCCTCCCGACGACGAGCTCCGCCTCGCCCTGCAGGAGGCGGGCGCGGAGGTCGACGTCGCCGAGGGCCTCGGCTACGCGGCGATGATGACCGTGCTTCCCGAGGACGCGCGCCTGCCGCACGTGGTCCGGGACCTGGTGTCGAAATGGCTCGTCGCCGCGCCCGAGCGGGCGTCGGCTCCGACCGCCCCGGCCGTGCCCGCGCCGGCCGTCTCGACGGAGATCGAGCTCTCGGTCGACGGCACGCCTGTCCGCGAGACGCCCCTCGAGGTCCCGTACGCCCGCGGCCGGCTGTTCGGCGTCCTGTCCGAGCCGGTCGACGCGCCGGTGCAGCCGCTGACCCTCGTGCTCCTGAACGCCGGGGCGATCCGGCACGTGGGCCCGAGCCGGCTCTGGGTCGACCTGGCACGGCGGTGGGCCTCGCGCGGCGTCGCGACCCTCCGCATCGACATGGACGGGATCGGCGACTCGTCCGGCGACCCCGACCGGTACGTCGACCCGACCGACCCCTACGCCGGCAAGTACGTCGAGCAGGTCCGGGCGACCCTCGACGCGCTCGTCGCACGGGGCCTGCCGGAGCGGTTCGCTCTGCTCGGCCTCTGCGCGGGCGGGTACTGGTCGTTCCAGACGGCGCTCGTCGACGAGCGCGTGTCGCTCGCGACCATGCTCAACCCCCGCCTCCTCTTCTGGGCGCCCGAGATCCAGGCCGATCGCGACGACCGGAATCGGCGGAGGCAGCTGCTCCGGCCGGACTCCTGGCGACGGGTGCTCAGCGGCGAGCAGGGCTTCGTCGTGCGGCGCCTGCTCTCGCTCGCCGCGCTCGCGGCGGCGGAGCCCCTGCGGTTCCGCGGCCGCGCTCGTGCCCGGGCGAAGATCCGCGCCGCGACCGAGGAGGCGTTCGACCGGCTCGGAGAGTCGGACACCCGTGCGGCGCTCCTCTTCTGCGACGGCGAGCCCCTGCGCGACGACCTCGAGGCGGCGGGCCTGCTCGCCCGGCCGCAACGCTGGCCGCACGTCGAGTTCCGTGCGCTGCCCGGCCGCGACCACGTCCTTCGCCCGCTCTGGATGCACGAACACGTCTTCGCGGCCGTGGACGACGTGCTCGGCGCCGAGCTGCTGCGCGTGCCGGCCTCCGGGCGCCGCTGACCGCCCGCCGCTCGATGCGCACGCTCCCGCCGTTCGAGGACCGCTTCGTCCGACCGAGTGTGATGGGAGTGCTCAACGTCACTCCCGACTCCTTCTCGGACGGCGGCGTGCACCTCGACCCGGAGACGGCCGCCGCGGCGGCCGCGCGCATGCTCGACGAGGGGGCCGCGATCGTCGACGTCGGCGGCGAGTCGACCCGCCCCGGCTCGGAAGGAGTCTCGGCGGAGGAGGAGCTCGGCCGCGTCGTCCCGGTCCTCGAGCGGCTCGCCGGCACGGTCCCCGTCTCGATCGACACCTCGAAGGCCGAGGTGGCCCGAGCCGCGATCGCGCTCGGCGCCGAGCTGGTGAACGACGTGACCGCGCTCCGGGGCGACCCCGACCTGGCCGGCGTCGTCGCCGACGGCGGCGCCTACCTCTGCCTGATGCACATGCTCGGAGAGCCGCGGACGATGCAACGGGACCCGCGCTACGACGACGTGGCCGCCGAGGTGACGGCGTTCCTCGAGGAGCGGCTCGCCGTCGCCGTCGCCGAGGGCATCCCCGAGCAGCGGATCTGCCTCGACCCCGGGATCGGGTTCGGGAAGACGACGGCGCACAACCTCGAGCTGCTCCGCCGGCTCGACGTGCTGCTGGCGCTCGGCCGGCCGCTGCTGATCGGCTTCTCGCGCAAGCGCTCGCTGGGGCGGCTCGCCGGCGACCCGGACGCGACGACCGGGCCGCTCTCCGCGAGCATCTCGGCCGCGGTCTCGGCCTACGAGCGCGGCGCCTCGATCCTCAGGGTGCACGACGTCCGCGAGCACGTCGAGGCGCTCGCGGTCGCCCGCGCCGTGGTCGTGGGCCCGTGATCACCGTCGAGGTTCGCGCGCTGCGGGTCTTCGGCCGGCACGGCGTCCACGCCGAGGAGCGCGAGCTCGGGCAGGACTTCCTCTTCGACGTCGAGCTGGACGTCGGCGAGCGAGGCAGCTCGGACCGGCTCGAGGACGCAGTCGACTACGTCGAGGTCGCGCGGCTCGTGCGGGAGGTCTCGGACGCGCGGGCGTACGCGCTGCTCGAGGCGCTCGCGTCCGCGGTCGCCGACGAGCTCGAGCGCCGCTTCCGTCCGGAGCGGGTGCGCGTCCGCGTCACGAAGCCGGAGGTGCGCCCGGCCGGGCTGGACGGCACCGTCGGCGTCAGCGTCGTGCGGCCGTGAAGGCCTACGTCGCCCTCGGCGCGAACCTCGGCGACCGCGAGCGGACGTTGCGCGAGGCGGTGGACGCGCTCGCGGCCGAGCCGGGCGTCGAGGTGCTCGCGGTCTCGAGCCTGCGGGAGACCGAGCCGGTCGGCGTCGGCGACCAGCCGCGCTTCCTGAACGGCGCGGTCGAGCTGGAGACGGCTCTCCCGGCCCGCGCGCTCCTCGAGCTCCTGCTCTCCGTCGAGCGCCGCTTCGGACGCGTGCGCGAGGGCGTCCCGGAGCACGGGCCGCGGACGCTCGACCTCGACCTGCTCGTCTACGGCGCGGAGCGGATCGACGAGCCCGGCCTCCGCATCCCGCACCCGCGCCTCCACGAGCGCGCCTTCGTCCTCGAGCCGCTCGCGGAGCTGGCTCCCGGCCTCGATGTGCCCGGAAAGGGGAGGGTGGAGGACATCCTCACGGGGGTACACTGACGGCCATGTCGCACCTCGACGACCTGGACGAGTACGAGGCGGAGCTCGAGCTCTCGCTGAAGAAGGAGTACCAGGCCGTCTTCGGCCTCTTCCGCTACTGCGTGCTCACGCAGGACGCGACGTACCTCTGCAACCGGCTCGACGTCAAGCAGGCCGCGCCGAGCGCGCAGGGGGTGCCGTTCTTCCAGCTCGAGCTGGACGACGTCTGGGTCTGGGACAAGAACCGTCCGATGCGGATCATCCCCCGGGCGCGCGTCTTCACCTCCGGCGACGTGACGATCGAGGAGCTCCGCGGCGAGGGCGACGAGCCCACGCTGACCGCGGAGGCGCTCGCCGAGCGGATCGGCGAGCCGTTCCGCACCGAGGACGAGTAGGGCCCTCCGGTAGGCTCGCGCCGCGATGCTGCTCGCGGTCGACGTCGGGAACACGCAGACGGTCTTCGGGCTCTACCAGGGCGCGGAGCTCGGCGACCGCTGGCGGATCGCGACCGAGGCCCAGCGAACCGGCGACGAGCTGGGCGCGCTCCTCTCCGACTTCCTCGACCCGTCCACGCTCGACGGGATCTGCCTCGCCTCGACGGTGCCGCGCCTGATCCGCGAGTACGAGCACGTCGCCGAGCGCTGGGCGAAGGCGCCGCTGCTCGTGCTCGGTCCGGGCGTCGCGACCGGGATCGCGATCCACTACGACGACCCGCGCGAGATCGGGCCGGACCGGATCGCGAACGCAGTCGCCGCACGCGAGCGCTTCGGGGCGCCGGTGATCGTCGTCGACTTCGGCACCTCGACGAACTTCGACATCGTCTCGTCGGCCGGCGACTACGTCGGAGGCGTGCTCGCACCCGGCATCGAGACCTCGATGGAGGCGCTGTTCTCACGGGCGGCCCGCCTGATCAAGGTCGACTACGTCGAACCGCAGCACGTGATCGGCAAGACGACCGAGGGCGGCCTGCAGTCGGGGCTCGTCTACGGGTTCGCGGGCCAGGTGGACGGGATCGTGGACGCGATCCGCCGCGAGCTCGGCGTCGACGCGCGCGTGATCGCCACCGGCGGCCTCGCCGAGCTGATCGCTCCGCACGCCCGCACGATCTCCCAGGTTGAGCCGTTCCTCACCCTCGACGGCCTGCGGCTGATCTGGGAGCGCAACGCCGACTCGCTCGGACGTAAGTAACACTCTGTTACTTGATCCGAAGGAGATCGAGCTCGGGCCCAGGCGGCCGCGCCCGGCGGGGGCACGGGTGCTCCGGTCAGCCCGCTCCCCCGTGAAGCGGGCGAGCCGGCGGCGCCGGCACGCGATGCGTCAGCCGCCGCCGTAGACCGAGATCGGCAGCTCGTCGAGCAGTATCTCGTCCCCGGCCGCCGGCAGCTCCGCCTCGAGCCGCTCGACGAGCGCCGCCGCCCCGGGCGCCGCGGCGTAGAGCCGGGTCACGACCTCGTCGGTCGTCCGCAGCTGCACGAGCTCCTGCTTGAACGGCTTCGGGAAGCGGCCGTGGCCGAGGTACCAGCCGTAGAACTTCTTCAGGAAGCCGGTCGCGCGCTGCTCTCCGAGCTCGCGGACGGACTCGCGCACGAAGACGATCAGCTCCGCAGCGACCTCCTCGCGCGAGGGCGCAGCGGCCGCGCCGTCGACGATCTCGCGCAGCGCCCAGGGGTTCCCCTGCGCGCCGCGGGCCACCATCACGGCGGCCGCTCCGGTCGCGTCGAGCACGGCGAGCGCCTGCTCGCGAGACGTGACGTCGCCCGAGGCGACCACCGGCACGCCCACGAGGCCGACGAGCTCGGCGGTCAGCGTGTGGTCGGCGCAGCCGGTGTACATCTGCTTCGCCGAGCGGGGGTGGAGCGTGAGCGCGGCGGCGCCGGCCTCGACCAGCCGCGGCGCGAGCTCGAGGCAGGTGCGCGAGCCGTTCTCGACCCCGCGCCGCATCTTCACCGTCACCGGCACCGAGACGGCCTCCGCGACCGCCTCGGTGATCCGGCAGGCGAGCGCAGCGTCCTCCAGCAGATGCGCCCCGGCGCCCGTCCTCGTCACCTTGCGGACCGGGCAGCCGAAGTTCATGTCGACGATGTCGGCGCCCGCCGCCTCGACCATGCGGGCAGCCTCGGCCATCGCGTCGGGGTCGGCGCCGAAGATCTGGATCGCGAGCGGATGCTCGTCCGAGGCGACCCGCAGATATCCGAGCGTCCGCTCGTTGCGGTGCTCGATCCCGGCGCAGGAGACCATCTCGGAGCAGACGAGACCCGCCCCGAAGCGCCGTCCCTGGCGGCGGAACGCCTGCACGCTGACGCCCGCCATCGGCGCGAGCACGACCCGCGTGGGCACCTCCACCGGACCGATCCTCCAGCTCTCCCTCAGGTTCCCGAGCACGTTGCGGGGATGGTAGCCCCGGCTTGTTGACGCCGGTCTTCTCTCGGGGGTACCATCCGCCCCCGCCGGAGGCCGGTCGTGCCTGCCGGCCGCGCCTTTTTTCGGGTCCAGGAGGCCACGTGGTGAAGGAAATCATCCTCACGCCAGAGGGGTACAAGAAGCTCCAGGAGGAGATCGAGCTCCTCTCGATCACGCGCCGGCGCGAGGTCGCGGAGCGCATCCGGATCGCGCGCGAGTTCGGCGACATCGCAGAGAACGCGGAGTACGACTCCGCGAAGAACGATCAGGCGCACCTGGAGGCGCGGATCGCGATGCTGGAGGAGCGGCTGAAGGACGCGCGCGTCGTCACGCGCAAGGAGATCAAGTCCGGCGAGGTCTCCGTGGGCACGAAGGTGCGGCTCAAGGACATGGGCTCGAACAAGACGGTCGAGTACCACGTCGTCGGCTCCGCCGAGGCCGACCCGGCCGAGATGAAGGTCTCGAACGAGTCGCCCGTCGGCAAGGCGATCATGGGGCGCAAGAAGGGCGACGTGGTCGAGGTCGCCGCACCGCGCGGAGCGATCAAGTTCAAGATCATGGAGGTCAAGGCGGCATAGCCGCTGCGCGCGGTGCGTTCCGGTCCGCGCGCTGCCCTGACCTGCGTGCGCTCGATGCGCGCCTAGACTCCGTCGTCATGGCCGCCCCGAAGCGCTTCCCCGACCGCGTCGAGGTCGCATCCGTCCGCGCCGAGGCCGAGCAGCTCGACGACGGCGCGACGGCCGGGGCCACCCGCCGGCTGGCCGGGCGGGTGATGGCACGACGGGACATGGGCAAGCTCGTCTTCCTCGACCTCGTCGACCGCTCGGGGCGGATCCAGCTCCTCTGCCCGCTCGAGCGGACGGGCGAGCTCGACATCCATCTCGGCGACGTGGTCGGCGTCAGCGGCTCGCCGGCGAAGTCGCGCCGCGGCGAGCCGTCGCTGATGACCGACTCGGTCGAGCTGCTCTCGCGCATCCGGACGCCGCTGCCCGACACCTTCCACGGGCTGACCGACGTCGAGCTCCGCTACCGCAAGCGCTACCTCGACCTGCTGATGAACGAGGAGTCGCGCGACGCACGCCCTCGATCCGCGTCCGCATGGTCGCCGTCGCTGCGCGGCTACTCTCGACGGCGGGGGCTTCGTCGAGGTCGAGACGCCGATCCTGCAACCGCGCTACGGCGGGCGCTTCGCCGAGCCGTTCGTGACCCACTCGAACTCGCTCGACGAGCGACCTGCTACCTGCGGATCGCGACGAGCTCTACCTCAAGCGCCTGATCGTCGGCGGCCTCGAGAAGGTCTACGAGCTCGGCGAAGGATTTCCGCAACGAGGGCGATCTCCTTCAAGCACTCATCCCGAGTTCACGCATGCTCGAGTGGTACGAGGCGTACGCCGACTACCGCGACACGATGGCGCGGATCGAAGCAGCTGGTCGAGCGGGCGGCGCAGGAGGTGCTCGGAACGACGAGCGTCGACGTTCCGCGGCCACGAGATCGACCTCGCGAACCGTGGCAGGAGGTCCGCTTCATCGAGGCGCTCGACGCCAACGGCGTCTGGTCGCGCGACGAGGACGAGCTGCGCCGCGAAGCTGAACGCGGCCGGCGTGGACACCGCGGCCGACCGGACCTGGTCGAAGCTCGCCGACCACGCGTACTCCCACTTCGTCGAGCCGGACCTGATCCAGCCGACGATCGTCTTCGACTATCCGATCGAGCTGTCGCCGTTCGCACGCACGACGGACGACGACGAGACGCTCGTCGAGCGCTTCGAGGCTGTCGTCGGCGGCATGGAGCTCGGGAACGCGTTCAGCGGAGATCAACGACGCCGAGGAGCAGGCCAGCGCTTCGCGATGCAGACGGCGGAGCTCGAGGCGGGCGACGCCGAGGCCGAGCACGGCGACCCGGACTTCGTCGAGGCGCTCTCGTACGGGATGCCGCCGACGGGCGGGATCGGGATCGGGATCGACCGGCTCGCGATGCTCCTGCATCGGACGCGACGTCGATCCGCGACGTGATTCTCTTCCCGGCGCTGCGGCGGGGCTAGAGGACCGCGTCCGCCGGTGCCGCCGGCGCCGAGCGGATGAACTCGACGACGTCGCGGAGGATCTCGTTCAGGTCGCGCGTCGGGCTCCAGCCGATCGCGGAGCCGATCTTCTCGATCGCGGGCTGGCGGTGGAGCATGTCCTCGATGCCCTGCCCGTAGACGCGGTCGTACGGCACGTGGACGACCTCCGAGCCCGAGCGCGTCAGCTCCAGCACCCGCTCGGCCAGGTGCTCGATCGTGAGGCTCTCCGTCGAGCCGACGTTGTAGATCTCGCCCGACCGCCCGGACGCCATCAGGTCGCGAAGCGCCCGGATCGTGTCCTCGACATGGCAGAAGCACCTGGTCTGCGAGCCGTCGCCGTGGATCTCGAGCGGCCGCCCGGCGAGGGCGGCGGACACGAACCGCGGGATCACCATCCCGTACTCGCCGCTCTGCCGCGGCCCGACGGTGTTGAAGAGGCGGGCGATCACGCAGTCGAGGCCGCGCTCCTGGTGGTAGGCGAGGGCGAGGAACTCGTCGAGCGCCTTCGACTCGGCGTAGGCCCAGCGGCGCGCGGTCGTCGGCCCGTAGACGCGCCGGGCCTCCTCGGAGAGCGCCTCGGGCTCGGTCCGGTCGCCGTAGACCTCGGACGTCGATGCGACGAGGACACGCTTGCCGAACCGGTTGCAATGGTCGAGCACGTGCTCGGTGCCCTGGATGTTCGTGACGAGCGTGTGCACCGGCTGCTCGACGATCAGGCGCACGCCGACCGCCGCCGCGAGATGGAAGACGACGTCGCAGCGGTGGACGAGCTCGTTCACGACCGACGTCTTGAGCACGGAGTCGACGACGAGGTGGAACGCCTCCTGCTCGCGCAGGTGGGCGACGTTCCGCTCGGAGCCCGTCGAGAGGTCGTCCAGCACCCACACTTCCCACCCGCCGTCGAGGAGGAGCTCGCTCAGGTGGGAGCCGATGAAGCCCGCCCCGCCCGTGATCAGCGCGCTGCGCCTGTCCTGCATGCGGACGATGGTATCCCGCCCGTCCCACCGGCGGTCCGGCGACCGGCCTCGACGGCCCGATCGGCGTGGCGGGAACCGGGTCGGGCCGCTCGTCGCCGGCAGGGCCGTCGGCTACGATGAGCTGACCTTCGACCGGCGGACGGTCATCCCGATCGTCCCGTGGGTTCGAGCGAAAGGGGGGTCGAGGGACTTTGTTCGAACGCTTCACCGAACGGGCTCGCCAGGTCGTGGTTCTCGCGCAGGACGAGGCGCGGGCGCTCAAGCACAACTACATCGGCACCGAGCACATCCTGCTCGGACTGCTCCGCGAGGAAGAGGGTCTCGCGGCGCGGGTGCTCGAGTCCCTCGACATCACCGTGGAAGAGGTGCGCGCGCAGGTCGCCCGCATCGTCGGCCAGGGCGACGAGGTCACGACCGGACAGATCCCGTTCACACCGCGCGCGAAGAAGGTGCTCGAGCTCGCGCTGCGCGAAGCGCTCTCGCTCGGCCACAACTACATCGGCACCGAGCACATCCTGCTCGGCCTCGTCCGCGAGAACGAGGGCGTCGCCGCGCGGATCCTGCTCGACTTCGACGCCGACGCGGAGAAGATCCGCAACGAGATCATCCGCATGCTCTCCGGCCCCGGCCGGCGGCAGGGCGGCTCGGGCGCGGGTGCGCCGGGCGCCGAGAAGTCGAAGTCGTCGAAGCTGCTCGACCAGTTCGGCCGCAACCTGACGAAGCAGTCCACCGAGGGCAAGCTCGACCCGGTCGTCGGCCGCCAGACGGAGATCGAGCGCCTGATGCAGATCCTCTCGCGCCGCACGAAGAACAACCCCGTCCTGATCGGCGAGCCCGGCGTCGGCAAGACCGCCGTCGTCGAGGGCCTCGCGGCCCGCATCGCCGGCAACCAGGTGCCCGAGATGCTCAAGGGCAAGCAGATCTACACGCTCGACCTCGCCGCTCTCGTCGCCGGCTCGAAGTACCGCGGCGAGTTCGAGGAGCGGCTGAAGAAGGTCATGAAGGAGATCATGCAGCGGGGCGACATCATCCTGTTCATCGACGAGCTCCACAATCTCGTCGGTGCGGGCGCCGCCGAGGGCGCGATCGACGCGGCCTCGATCCTCAAGCCCGCGCTCGCGCGCGGCGAGCTGCAGACGATCGGCGCGACGACGCTCGACGAGTACCGCAAGTACCTCGAGCGGGACGCCGCGCTCGAACGGCGCTTCCAGCAGGTGCGCGTCGAGGAGCCTTCCGTGGACGACACCGTGCAGATCCTGCGCGGCCTCCGTGACCGCTACGAGGCGCACCATCGGGTCAAGATCACCGACGAGGCGCTGAGCGCCGCCGCCGAGCTGTCCGACCGCTACATCCAGGACCGGCACCTCCCCGACAAGGCGATCGACCTGATCGACGAGGCCGCTTCGCGACTGCGGATCAAGTCGATGTCCGCGCCGCCGCGCTACCGCGAGCTCGAGGACGAGATCGAGCGCGTCCGCAAGGAGAAGGAAGCGTCGATCGAGAACCAGGAGTTCGAGAAGGCCGCCTCGCTCCGCGACAAGGAGCGCAAGCTCACGCAGAAGAAGCGGGAGCTCGAGGAGCAGTGGCGGAGCTCGGAGTCGAGCGAGGAGCAGCCCGAGGTCGGCGAGGAGGAGATCGCCGACATCGTCTCGATGTGGACGGGGATCCCGGTCTTCAAGCTGACCGAGGCGGAGTCGCAGAAGCTCATCCGCATGGAGGAGGAGCTGCACAAGCGCGTGATCGGCCAGGAGGAGGCGATCGTCGCCGTCTCGAAGGCGATCCGCCGCGCCCGCGCCGGGATCAAGGACCCGAAGCGGCCGACGGGCTCGTTCATCTTCCTCGGCCCGTCCGGCGTCGGCAAGACCGAGCTCGCGCGCACCCTCGCCGAGTTCCTCTTCGGCGACGAGGACGCGATGATCCAGGTCGACATGTCGGAGTACATGGAGAAGCACTCCGTGTCCCGGCTCGTCGGCTCGCCTCCGGGCTACATCGGCTACGACGAGGGCGGCCAGCTGACCGAGGCTGTGCGCCGCAGGCCCTACTCCGTGATCCTGCTCGACGAGATCGAGAAGGCGCACCCGGACGTGTTCAACATCCTGCTCCAGATCCTGGAGGAGGGAAAGCTGACCGACGCCCAGGGGCGGCGCGTCGACTTCCGGAACACGATCGTGATCATGACGTCCAACATCGGAGCCAGCCAGATCTCGAAGAACCAGGGCTTCGGCTTCTCGATGGGCGACGAGCAGGGGCTGTCGTACGACGAGATGAAGGGCCGCGTCATGGGCGAGCTGAAGAAGGTCTTCCGGCCCGAGCTGATCAACCGGATCGACGAGACGATCGTCTTCCACAAGCTCGACCGGTCGGAGATCATGTCGATCGTCGACCTGATGCTCCGCCGCCTGCGCGAGCAGATGGCCACGCACGAGGTCACGATCGAGCTCACCGACGAGGCGAAGGAGCTGCTCGTCGACAAGGGCTACGACCCGGCGATGGGCGCCCGGCCGCTGCGCCGCGCGATCCAGCGCTTCATCGAGGATCCGCTCGCCGACTACGTGCTGGGCCGGGAGATCGACCCGGGCTCGACGATCCTCGTCGGCCGCGCTGCGAACGAGGACGGCGAGCCGGGCGACGAGGTGGACATCACCTTCATCCCGGGCGAGATCGCTCCGGAGAAGGTCACCGTTCCGCCCGCAGCCCGCCCCGGCGGACGAGGGCGACGAGCCCGCCGACGACGGGGCCTAGGCCTCGCGACATCCGATCGGAAGCGGCCGCCGGAAGGCGGCCGCTTCGCGTCCCGGGCGCGGAAACCCCGGCGGCTCCTGGAGGAAAAGCCGCAACGTCTTTCCGTGTCGGCACTGCTGGCGGCCGGAACCGCACCGGACAGCATGCGCACATGGCAAACGCCAGTGTCCGAACGGAGGAGTCATGAAGAAGATCTTCGAATTCGGCGGAGTCGCCGCCGGTGTTGTTCTCATCGCTTTCGGCATCGCCGCCATCGTGCTCGGCGTGAACGGCAAGAACACCGTTGCAACGAGCTCAACGAGCAGGCAGATCGTCGGTCGGCCCCGACATGACCCCGTCGGGGATCGAGGGGGAGGCGCAGGCCGCAGGGCTGAAGAACATCGCTCTCCCGACCTGCAGCGTCGCCGGCCTCACCGTCAACAGCGGCTCGCGGGCGCGGTGCTTCGCGGAGTACATGCGGATCCACGCGCTCGAGTCGACCGGTGGCTTCGTGTACGCCCAGATGGGCATGTACCAGGCCAAGCCCGACGCACCCAAGGCCCAGCTCACGCCTGACGGCGCGACGAGCAACAAGGACTATGCCGCGCTCGACCCGACGACCAAGCAGCCGATCGCCAACGGCGCCCGCAACATCTGGGTGACCGAGACGGCGCTGACGACCGCGCTGAACACCTCCTACATGGCGGAGCAGCTCGGCAACTTCGGCATCGTCGTCGGCATCGCGCTCCTGCTCTCCGGCATGGGCTTCATCGTCCTCGCGGTCGGCGGCGCCCTCCGCGCCGGCGGCTGGCTCTTCGCCCGCTCCGCGGAGAAGGCCGCTGCCAAGAAGGCCTCACCGGCCGGCGTCTAGCGCCAGCGGCACCAGCACCAAGCGAAGGGCGGTCGAGAGGCCGCCCTTCTTCGTGGTCCGGGCGGCGCCCGGTGAAGCAGGTCGATGAACCACCCGAAAGGGGACGAGTCAAGTGGACCCGATGTCCCACGATCCAGAGCAGACGGCACGCCTCAGACGTCGGGCCCCGATGCGGCGGGGGCCCGACACCCCCTCGGCGAGAGCGGCCCCGGAGACGGGGCCGTTTCTTCGTCGCGAAGCCGTCTCGAAGCCGCCCGGAACGGGGCACCATCGGCGTCCGCCGCCGCCCGTAGGCTGATCCGGTGGCGAAGACGAAGGCTGCGGTGCAGTTCTCCTGCACGGAGTGCGGGTACAGCGCCGGGCGCTGGTTCGGCAAGTGCCCGGGCTGCTCCTCCTTCGGCACGCTCGTCGAGGAGGTCGTGTCCGGCTCCGCCGCGGGTGGCGGCGCTGCCGCCGCGCGCCCCCTGCTGCGGCTCGTCGACGTCCAGGTCGAGGAGGCGGCGCGAATCGGCACGGGAGTCCCCGAGCTCGACCGTGTGCTCGGCGGGGGCCTCGTTCCGGCCTCGCTCGTCCTGCTCGGCGGCGAGCCTGGTGTCGGCAAGTCGACGCTGCTCCTGAGCGCGCTCGCCGCGATCTCGCGCGAGCGGCGGGCGCTCCTCGTCACGGGTGAGGAGTCGGTGGCCCAGGTCAAGCTGCGGGCGGAGCGGCTCGGCGGTGCCGGCGGGGTGGAGATCCTCGCCGAGACCGAGCTCGAGGTCGTGTGCGCAACGCTGCGCAGCGAGCGGCCCGACGTCTGCGTGATCGACTCCGTGCAGACGCTGTACTCGGCGGAGCTCGGCTCGGCGCCCGGCTCGGTCGCACAGGTGCGCGAGGCGGCGGCGCGACTGCTGCGCGTCGCGAAGGAGTCCGGGGTCGCGACGATCCTCGTCGGCCACGTCACGAAGGACGGCTCGGTCGCCGGGCCGCGCGTGCTCGAGCACCTCGTCGACTGCGTGCTCCAGTTCGAGGGCGACCGCTACCACGCCCATCGCATCCTCCGCGCGGCGAAGAACCGCTTCGGCTCGACCAACGAGCTCGGCGTCTTCGAGATGACCGGCGGCGGGCTCGTCGGCGTCCCCGATCCGTCCGAGGTCTTCGGCCGCACCGTCGAGGGCGAGCCCGGTGCAGCCGTCGCGTGCGCGCTCGAGGGGACGCGACCGATCCTGCTCGAGATCCAGGCTCTCGTCGCACAGACCGACCTGGCGATGCCGAGGCGCGTCGCGACCGGGGTCGACCCGAAGCGGCTCGCGATGATCGTCGCCGTCCTCGCCCGCCACGCGGGTGTCCCGCTCGGCCAGGCGGACGTCTTCGTGAACGTCGCCGGCGGCGTCCGCATCGACGAGCCCGGCGCCGACCTCGCGGTCGCGCTCGCGATCGCCTCGGCGGCCCGCCGCCTGCCGATGCGGCCGGGCACCGCGGCCTTCGGCGAGATCGGCCTCACCGGCCGCCTGCGCACCGCCGCCCAGGCCGAGCGCCGGCTCGAGGAGTGCGGGAAGCTCGGGCTCGCGCGCGTCGTCGCCCCGGCCGGCACGCCCGCGCATGGCAGAATCAGCGTCGAGGGGGCCGAGACGCTGCGCGCGGCGATCCGCGCGGGCCTCGAGCCCACCCCGGCGAGCGATGGCGACGGATCCGCGCGACACGAGAGAGACGAGGGCCGAGCGCCCGCTCGGTGACCTCGGCTTCACGCGCACCCCCTCCGAGGACGACCCGCGCCGCGACGAGGACCTGCTCGAGGCGATCGCGAAGGTCGCCCCGGGCACGGAGCTGCGGCAGGCCGTCGACGACGTGATCCGCTCGCACGAGGGCGCCCTGATCGTCGTCGGGGACCCGAACGAGCTCGCCTTCCTCTACTCGGGCGGCATCCGCCTCGACGCGCCGTTCCGTCCGCAGCTGCTCTACGAGCTCGCGAAGATGGACGGCGCGATCATCGTCGACTCCGCCATCCGACGGCTGGCGTGGGCGAACGTCCAGCTGATGCCCGATCCGACGATCCCCTCCGACGAGACCGGGACGCGGCACCGCACCGCGGAGCGCGTCGCCAAGCAGACGGGAGCGCTCGTCGTCTCCGTCTCGCAGCAGCGTGAGACCGTCACGGTCTTCTTCGGCAGGGCGCGCTACCAGCTCGACCCGGTCGCCGACGTGCTCGCGAAGACGAACCAGGCGCTCGGGACGCTCGAGACCTACCGGCAGCGCCTCGAGCAGGTGCTGACCCGGCTGACCGCGCTCGAGTTCCAGAACGCGGTCGTCCTCGACGACGTGCTCGTCGTGCTGCAGCGGGCGGAGATGACCTCTCGGATGGCCGAGCGGATCACGCGCGACTGCGTCGAGCTCGGCAGCGAGGGCCGGCTGATCAGGCTCCAGCTCGAGGAGCTCGTCGGGGACGTCCCCGGGGAGCGCGACGCGATCGTGCGCGACTACCATCGTGCCGGGGCGGGGGACGGGGCGACCGCGGCCCTCGCCGAGCTGCGTGCGCTCTCGTACCAGGAGCTGCTCGAGTTCGGTCGGCTCGCGGAGCTGCTCGGCTTCGAGCGAAACGTCAACCCGCTCGACCACTCGGTCTCGCCGCGTGGCTACCGCATCCTCTCTCACATCCCCCGGCTCCCCGAGCCCGTCGTCCGCCACGTCGTGGCCGACCTCGGAACATTCGACGCGGTCGTCCGGGCCTCCCAGCGAGAGCTCGAATCGGTGGAGAGCGTCGGGGCGGTTCGGGCGCGGGAGATCCGGGAGGGCCTGCGGCGGCTCCAGGAGCACAACCTCGTCGACCGCTACCTCCAGCTCTGAGCCGTCTCCAACCCGGAAACGCCACCGAGGCGCAGAAAGCTGGCTTTTCCAGGCGGTTTTCGCTATAGTTTACGGCCGTGGCCGGCGCTCTGGCGCTCCGGCTTTTCTGGCGGAAGAGCAGATTTCAGGCTGCTGGTCATCGAGATCCAGGGGAGGTCGGGCTTGTACGAGGTCGGCGACAAGGTGGTGTATCCCCACCACGGGGCGGGGACGGTCGTCAAGAAGGAGAAGCGCGAGGTGCTCGGGGAGGCGCGCGAGTACCTGACGATCAAGATCCTGCACAACGACATGACGGTGCAGGTTCCGGCCGAGAACGCCGAGAAGGTCGGCCTTCGGCGTGTGATCGGCGAGAAGGAGGTCGGCGTCGTCCTCACGGCCCTGACCGGCGTCTCCACCGAGATGCCGAAGAACTGGAACCGGCGCTTCAAGCACAACCGGGACAAGATGAAGACCGGCGACATCCTCGAGCTCGCGGAGGTCGTCCGGAACCTCGCCCTGCGCGACCGCGAGAAGGGCCTCTCCACCGGCGAGAAGCAGATGTTCGTGAAGGCGAAGAAGATCCTCGCCTCGGAGCTGATGTACGCCAAGGACATGGACGAGGACGAGTGCGCGGAGTGGCTGGAGGAGGTCCTCGCCTCCGACGGCACGAACGGCAAGAAGAAGCCGGCGGCGAAGAAGAAGACGGCCGCGGCCGCCACCGCCTAGCCGGTCGTCCGCGATGTCCGTCTGGGCCATCCTCGTCGCTGCGGGACGGGGTGAGCGGCTCGGCCTGGACCAGCCGAAGGCATTCGCGAAGCTCGGCGAGGATCCGCTCCTCGCCGAGCCGCTGCGCCGTCTGGACGAGTGTCCCTGGATCGACGCGATCGTCCTCGTCGCGCCGCCGGGCTGGGAGGAGCCGGCGATCCTGCTCGCCGAGGAGCTCGGCTGCGGGAAGGTGCACGCCTGCGTCGCAGGCGGCGAGACGCGAAGCGCCTCCGTCCGCGCGGGCCTCGAAGAGGTCGCGGCCGATGCGCTGGTGGTGCTCGTCCACGATGCGGCGCGACCGCTGCTCGAAGACGCGGTGGTCGACCGCGTTCTCGCGCCGCTCTCGGAGGGCTGGGACGGGGCCGTGCCCGGGCTTCCGGTTGCGGACACGCTCAAGCGCGTCGGAGCGGACGGCGCCATCGTGGAGACCGTCCGACGCGACGGGCTCTGGACGGTGCAGACGCCGCAGGCGTTCCTCGCGGACTCGCTCCGCCGCGCCTACGCGGGCGGCGTCGACGCGACCGACTGCGCCGCGCTCGTGGAGGCCGCGGGCGGCCGCGTCACCGTGGTCGAGGGCGACCCGCGCCTGCTCAAGGTGACGACGTCCGCCGACCTCGACAGAGTCTCGGCATGGCTGGCGTGACGGAGTACCGCGTCGGAACCGGCATCGACGCGCACGCGCTCGAGGAGGGCGTGCCGCTCGTGCTCGGCGGCGTCGCGATCGAACACGAGCGTGGGCTGGCCGGCCACTCGGACGGTGACGTGCTCGCGCACGCGCTCACCGACGCGCTTCTCGGCGCCGCCGGCCTCGAGGACATCGGCGCCATGTTCCCGTCGGGCGACCCGGCGCTCGAGGGCGCGGACTCGATCGAGCTGCTCGGCCGGGCCTGGGAGCGGGTGCGGGCGAACGGCTGGGAGCTGGCCAACGCGGACGTCGTCCTGATCGGCGAGGAGCCGCGGCTCGCCCCGTACCGAGGCGAGATGCGCGCGCGCCTGGCCGCGGCCCTCGGCGTCGAGCAGGAGCTCGTCGCCGTCCGCGCGACGACAACGGACCGGATGGGCTTCACCGGTCGGCGGGAGGGACTGGCCGCTCAGGCCGTGGCGCTGCTGCGCCGATCTCCCTCCTGACGATGAAGCTCGCTCTGGTCACGCACGCCGAGCATCCGGAGCTGCGGGAGACGATCCCCGACCTCTGGCCCGAGTTCATGCGCCACGACAAGGTGGTGGCCACGTTCTGGCCGCGGCTGTACGACGTCTACTCCGACTTCCAGCTCTGGGCGGTCGACCGGGACGCCCGGCGGACCGTCGCCTACGCGTGCACGCTCCCCGTCTCGTGGAACGGGGAGCCCTCGCCGCGCGGGATCGACTGGGCGATGAGCAACGGCGCCGCGGGCGATCCGACAACGCTGTGCGCGATCGTCGCCGGAATCGTCCCCGAGTACCGCGGCATCGGTATCAGCGCAGCGATCGTCCGGCGGATGACGACCATCGCCGCCGCGCACGGGCTCGACGGTCTGATCGCACCTGTCCGGCCGACGTGGAAGGACCGCTACCCGCTCGTCCCGATCGAGCACTACCTCGCCTGGCGTCGGGGCGACGGACTGCTCTACGACCCGTGGCTGCGCACGCACGAGCGCCTCGGCGGCGAGCTGCTGACGGCGGCGCCGCGCTCGCTGACGATCGCCGGCAGCCGCGAGGAGTGGCAGCAGTGGACGGAGATGGTCTTCCCCGAGGACGGCGACTACGTCGTGCCCGGCGCGCTCGTCCCGGTCCGCTTCAAAGACGCTCAGGGCATCTACGTGGAACCCAACGTCTGGATGCGGCACGCGGTCTGAGCCGCTGCCGCGTAGCGCGCGTTTCGCGTTCTTCTGGGCCTTCTCGAGGCGCCGCCGCATCTCACGGTTCGTCGCCTCCGGCGTCGTCACTCCCTGCTGGTCCTGCATCTCGAGCAGGGCGCGCCGCTCCTGGGCGGTCAGCTGCGACATCGCCGCCTGCGCCCGCTGCGGGTCGCGCAGGGCGCCGGACCGCTGCATCTTCCGCATCGCACTCGCGAGCTCAGGGTTCGTCCGCTCCATCGCGGCCGTCGACATCTTCTGCAGCCAGCGCCGCAGCAGCGGCACCTTCGCCATCAGCGCGAACAGCGGCCGCAGGTAGCGGCCGTTCTGCACGCGCCCGAGCAGTGCCAGCACCCCGAGCAGGAGCAGGAGGAAGAGCAGGATCCAGAGCGGGATCAGGAGCGTGACGAACGAGCCGAGCACCATCGCGGTGATCGTACCCGCCTAGACCGGTAGGGACACGAGCTCACCCGTCACCGCGACGAGGCCGTCCCGGGCGAGCGACTCCACGACGTCCGGGTCGAGCTCCCCGAGCCGTCGTTCGGCCGCGGCGACGAGGCGGAGCGTCTCGGCCCGCCGCTGGCGGAACGACCCCGCGAACGGTCCCTGCCTGCGCAGCGGCTCGTAGCGGCGGCCGCGCGAGGGGCACCCCTCCGCGAGCGGGCACGCGGCGCAGCGCGGCACGCGCGCCAGGCAGACCGTCGCACCGAGGTCCATCAGCGCCTGCGCGGCAGCGGGGGTGAATTCGACGCCGGTGCGCTCGGAGACCCGCCGCACGTTCACGTCGACCGGCAGCACCGGCCGCCCGAAGGCGAAGCAGGCGACCGCGTCGGCGGTGTAGGGCCCGACGCCGGGGAGCTCGGTCAGGTCGTCCGGCCAGCCGTGCGCCGCTACATGCTGCGCGGCTCGGTGCAGCGAGAGCGCGCGCCGGTTGTAGCCGAGCCCCTGCCACTCGCGGATCACGTCGGCGGCGGAGGCCGCGGCGAGCGCCTCGACGCTCGGCCAGCGCGCGAGCCAGCGCTCCCAGCGCGGCACCACCCGCTCCACCTGGGTCTGCTGCGACATGATTTCTGACACCAGGATCGCATACGGATCGCGGGTCTTCCGCCAGGGCAGATCGCGGCCGTTCTCGCCGAACCAGGCCAGAAGCAGCTCTCTCCACGGCTGCGAGCGTAGATCAGGTGCCGGGCCCCGGGACCGCCGGTGCGAGCCCGGCCTTCGCCGTCGCCGGAAGCCGGCCCGCCGTCCGGACTGCCCGCGAAGACGTCGAACGCCCGCAGTCGGGTTACTACGGAGCGCGATCACGGGCCGGCCGGATGCCGTGACGGGTCATTGATCCTTCAATGGGGATTGAACAGAGCGTCTCTCCCACGGACGCCCGCCGTCCAACCCTCGGAGCAATGACCGACCACCCCTTCGATCCGTACCGACTTGCAGCTCTCCGGGCGCTCGCCGATCCCGTTCGGCTCGCGCTCGTCGACGATCTCGCGCGCGCGGACGCGTGTGCCTGCGAGTTGCGAGCGCGGCTCGACGTGTCCGCGCCGCTGCTCTCGCATCATCTGAAGGTGCTGCGCGAAGCCGGGCTCGTGCGCACGCGCAGGGCGGGCCGCCGATTGGAAGTCGCGCTGGACCGGGCCGCGCTCGCTCGCGTCGCCGGATCGCTCGGCCCGGAGGAGCGGGCGGCATGAGCGCGCTCGCCGTCCGCGCTCGCCTCGCGGAGGATCGGCACCCGCTCTGGCTGCTCGGCGCCGCAGCTCTCGTCTGGCTTGCGCTCTACAGGTCGCTGCTGCCGTTCTGGGACTGGCTGCTCTACCGCGTGCTCGCGCTTCCGCAGCGCACGCACTGGGCGGACGCGGTGCACTTCTTCTGCTACGACTCGACGAAGATCCTCCTGCTGCTGGTCGGGATCATCTTCGCCGTCCGCATCCTGCGCAGCTTCCTCTCGATCGAGCGTACGCGGGCGCTGCTCGGCGGCAAGCGGGAAGGGCTCGGCAACGTCGCCGCCGCCGGACTCGGCGTGGCGACGCCCTTCTGCTCCTGCAGCGCCGTTCCCGCCTTCATCGGCTTCGTCGCCGCAGGCGTGCCGCTCGGGGTCACCCTCTCGTTCCTGATCGCCAGCCCGATGGTGAACGAGGTCGCGATCGTCCTTCTCTACGGTCTGTTCGGGTTCACGATCACGGCGCTGTACATCGCCTCCGGCCTGGTGATCGCGATCGCCGCCGGTGCCGTGCTCGGCCGCATGCGTCTGGAACGTTACGTCGAGCCGTTCGTGCTTCAGGCGGCCGCGCACGCCGGAACTGCGGGGCTCTCCGAGCTGAAGCCGACCTGGGCGGAGCGGATCGCGCTCGGCCGCGAGGAGGTCCGCTCGATCCTCGGCCGCATCTGGCCCTACCTGCTCGCCGGGATCGCCCTCGGCGCCGCCATCCACGGGTGGGTGCCCACCGACTTCTTCGCGCGCTACGCCGGACCGGACAACCCGCTCGCCGTCCCGTTCGCGGTCGTGCTCGGCGTCCCGCTCTACTCGAACGCGGCCGGGGTGCTGCCGCTGATCGAGGCGCTCCATGCGAAGGGCCTCGCAATGGGGACGCTGCTCGCCTTCATGATGAGCGTCGTCGCGCTCTCGCTGCCGGAGATGGTTCTGCTCCGCCGCGTCCTGCGTCCACAGCTTCTCGCCGTCTACATCGCCGTCGTCGCGACCGGAATCGTCGCGACCGGCTTCCTCTTCAACGCCGTCCTCTGAAAGGAGCAACTCGCATGTCGACGATCAAGGTGCTCGGGAGCGGCTGCGCCAACTGCCAACGGCTGACCGCCCTCACCGAGCAGGCGCTCGCCGAGCTCGGCCGCCTCGAGCACGTCGAGAAGGTGACCGACGCCGCCGAGATCGCAGCCCACGGGATCATGTCGACCCCGGCGCTGATGGTCGACGGGCAGGTGCTGATCTCCGGGCGCATCCCCGCTCTCGCCTCGCTCACGCAGGCGCTGGCCGAGCGTCTCCCCGCTCCGGCCTAGCCGGCTCTCGCGGCTGCCGGGCGCCGATTCGAACGTCTCCGCCTCCGGCCACGGCCCGCCGTTCGATACATTGAGATCTGTCGATATGACAGCCGCCGCTCCGATCTCCGTCGACTGCTGCGCGCCGCTGGGCGCGACGGTGCTCTCGGACGACGCCGCCTCGGCGACGGCGGACCTGTTCAGGGCGCTCGGCGACCCGGCGCGGGTCCGGATCGTGAACCTCCTCGCAACGAGCGGCGAGCCGGTCTGCGTGTGCAACCTGGTCGAGCCGCTGGGCCTCGCCCAGCCGACCGTCTCCCACCACCTGAAGCGGCTGGCCGACGCCGGATTGGTCGAGCGCGAGCAGCGCGGGAGGTGGGCGTACTTCTCGCTGAGGCCCGAGGCCGTCGAGACGCTGGCGGCGGTGGCCGACCTGAAAGGAGCGTGCTGCCGATGACCTCCACCAGCGACGACCTGCGCGAACAGGTGCGGCGCCGCTATGCCGAGTCCGCCCTGGCGGTGCTCGACAACGACGGCGGCGGGTGCGGAAGCGGCGCGTGCTGCTCGGACGAGGCGATCTCCAGCGCGCACTTCGGCGAGGCGCTCTACGACGCGGAGCAGCGCGGCGAGCTGCCCGACACCGCCGTGCTGGCCTCGCTCGGCTGCGGCAATCCGATCGCCGTCGCCGACCTGCACGAGGGCGAGACGGTGCTCGACCTCGGCTCCGGCGGCGGGATCGACGTGATCCTCTCCGCGCGGCGGGTCGGTCCGGCGGGCACCGCCTACGGGCTCGACATGACCGACGAGATGCTCGCGCTCGCCCAGCGGAACGCGCGCGAGGCCGGGGTCGGCAACGTCCACCTTCTGAAGGGCGTGATCGAGGCGATCCCGCTGCCGGCGGAGTCCGTCGACGTCGTGATCTCGAACTGCGTGATCAACCTCTCCACCGACAAGCCGGCGGTGCTGACGGAGATGCAGCGCGTGCTCAGGCCCGGCGGACGGATCGGGATCAGCGACGTCGTCGCAGAGGATCGACTCTCCGCTCGGGAACGGACCGATCGCGGCAGCTACGTCGGCTGCATCGCCGGCGCGCTGTCCCGGAGCGAGTACGTCGCCGGGCTCGAGGCGGCCGGCTTCGAGCGGGTCTCCGTCGAGTTCACCCACGAGGTCGCCGACGGCATGCACGGCGCGATCGTCAAGGCGGTCAAGGCCGCCGATCCCGCCGCGCGAGGGCTCCCCGTGATCCAGCCGGCGGCCGGGACGGGCTGCTGCTGATGGAGCCTGCGCTCGCGCGCGCGCTCGTCGCCGAGTTGATCGGGACGTTCGCGCTCGTCTTCGCCGGGGCGGGCGCGATCATGGTCGACGCGCGAACGCACGCGCTCGGACACGTGGGGGTCGCCCTCTCGTTCGGCCTCGTGATCATGGCGATGATCTATGCCGTCGGCCACGTCTCGGGCGCGCACTTCAACCCGGCCGTGTCGTTCGCCTTCGCGCTCAGCAGGCACTTCCCCTGGTCGCGGCTGGCGGGGTACTGGGTCGCGCAGGCCTGCGGCGCGCTGGCCGCGGCGGCGTTCCTCCGCGGTTCGCTCGGGAACCTGGCTCACGTCGGAGCGACGCTGCCCGCCGGCTCCCAGGCGCAGTCGTTCCTGTGGGAGGCCGTCCTGACGTTCTTCCTGATGTTCGTGATCATGGCCGTGGCCACCGACACGAGAGCGGTGGGGGAAGCGGCCGCGATCGCGGTCGGCGGCACGGTCGGGCTGGACGCCCTGTTCGGCGGACCGGTCAGCGGCGCCTCGATGAACCCGGCGCGGTCGCTCGGCCCCGCGCTCGTCGCCGGCGACCTCCACGCGCTGTGGCTCTATCTCGTCGCGCCGCTCCTCGGCGCCGGCCTCGGCTCGCTCGCCTACCAGTTCGTGCGCGGCGAGCACCCGCAGCCGTCTCGCCTTCGCGAGGAGTCGTCCGCGGTCGAGGAGGCCGCGTGAACGTCCTCTTCGTCTGCGTTGCGAACAGCGGCCGCTCGGTGATGGCCGAGCAGCTCTTCCGCGCGGCTGCCGGCGGTCGGCACTGCGCGCGCTCCGCCGGCAGCGAGCCGGGCCCGGCGCCGCACCCGCAGGTCGTCGAGGCGCTCGGCGAGCTCGGCCTCGACGCCTCGGGGCACGTTCCCCGGAAGCTCGACGCCGAGACGCTCGCCTGGGCCGACGTGGCCGTCTCCACCTGCAGCGAGGAGGTCTGTCCGGTGACGCCCGGCGTGCGCCGGATCAGCTGGCACCTTCCCGATCCGAAGGAGCTGCCGCTCGAGCAGGTGCGCGCGATCCGCGACGAGATCGCCCGATGCGTCCACGCGCTGCTCTCCGACCTCGACGCAGCGGCCCATCCCGCACACGAGGAGAAGCGATGAGCGGGGTCGACGACCCGACGGACGGCCGCTCGCGGAGGTGTGCGAGATCCGGGTGCGCCGACCGCCGCATCCGCGAGCGCCTCTGCCGCGGAGACCTGCGCGGCGCTCCTCTAGCGTCCGCCGCCGAAGCGGCGGCCGCGCTCCGCGAGGGGAGCCCGGCGACCGATCTGCACGAGCGCCGGCTGTGCGTGCTCGACCTGGAGCGTCGTGTGCTCGATCTCGAACCTCTCGCGCAGCAGCTGCTCGATCTCGCCGCGGACTCCGTGGCAGTCCGCGGCGGGCTCGACGAGCACGTGGGCGGAGAGCGTCGGGAAGCCCGACGTGACCTCCCACACGTGGAGGTCGTGCACCTCGGCGACGTGGGGCTGCGCGGCCATGGCGTTGCCGATCTCCTCGACCCGCAGCCCCACGGGAGCGATCTGCAGCAGCACCCGCCCGGACTCCCGCAGAAGGCCGTACGAGGCGCGGAGCATGAGCGCCGCGACGAGCAGGGCGGCGATGCCGTCCGCGCGGTCGAAGCCGGTCGTGAGGATGACTGCACCCGCGATCGCCGTCGCGACGAAGGCGAACAGGTCGGTGAGGATGTGCTGGAAGCTGCCCTCGACGTTCAGCGAGCGGCGATTCGCCTTCGACAGCTGCCACGTGGCGAGCAGGTTGACGACGACGCCCACGAGGGCGACGGCGAGCATCGCCGTGCCCGCGGGCTTCGGCGGCGAGATCAGCCGGTGGACGCCTTCGTAGACGATCAGCCCGGCGAGCACCAGCAGCGTCGCGCCGTTCGCCTGCGCCGAGAGGATCTCCGACCGCTTGAGCCCGAACGTGAGGTTTCCGCCGGCCGGGCGGGCCGCGAGCCGGATCACGACGAGCGACATGCCGAGCGCTGCGGCGTCGGTGACCATGTGCGCCGCGTCGGAGAGGAGCGCGAGCGAGTCTGCGAGGACGCCGGCGGCGACCTCGGCCGCCATGAAGGCGACGATCAGCGCCAGCGCGACGGCGAGCCGCCTGCGCTCGGCGTCCGGCTCGACTCCATGGCCGTCGTGACGGTGGTGGCCCACAACGGCATGGTGCCCGCTCGCGCCGTCCTCCGTCGATCGTCGCAATCCGGTCGGGCGCCGGCCCGACCTCGACGAGGCCCGACGAGCCTAGTGTTCCTTGCCGGTGTCGATGAACGCCTCGAAGAGCGTCTCGGCGCACTCGTCGCACACCGTCCGCTCCACGTAGCGGGCACGGCCGCGGAAGAGGAGCAGACGCAGATCGTGCGCCGAGCCGCAGCGGTCGCAGGCGCTCTCGACCGGCGCCGCCTGCGCGGCCTCTTCGGGGGTGGCGTCTCTCACCAGCACGCGCTGAGCCTATACCGCAGCTTCGGACGCGTCATATAGGACTGCGCGCGAATCGCGGCGACGCTCCCGGGCGCCCGGTGCCGCGTTTTCGTCGAGCCCGCCGCCGTAGACTCGGCCCGTGGCCAGGGTCCGTTTCGCACCGAGCCCCACCGGCTCGCTCCATCTCGGCAACGCGCTCAGCGCGGTTGCGAACCGGACCTACGCCGACGAGCACGGCGGCGTGCTGCTGCTGCGGATCGACGACACGGACCCGACGCGGAGCGTGGAGGGCGGGGAGGCGGCGATCCTCGCCGACCTCGAGTGGCTCGGCGTCGGCTGGGACGAGGGCCCGCTGCGCCAGAGCGAACGTCACGTCCGCCACCGGGAGGCCGCCCACCAGGTCGGCGAGCCGGACGCCGACGGCGCACTCCGCTTCGGCCGCGCCACGCTGCTGCGCGCAGACGGAAGCCCGACCTACCAGCTCGCGACTGCCGTCGACGATCTCGACTTCGGGATCACGCACGTGATCCGCGGGAGCGACCATCTCCCGAACGAGCCGCTCCAGGCCGAGCTGATCCGGGCGCTCGGGGGCGAGCCGCCGGAGTACGTCCACCACGGCCTCCTCCTGGGGGAGGACGGGCGCAAGCTCTCGAAGCGGCACGGCGCGTCCTCGCTCGCCGACCTGCGCGAGCAGGGCTTCCCCGCCGAGGCGGTGCGAGCGTATCTCGAGGAGCTCGGATTGCCGCGGCACGACGTCCACCTCGACCTCGCGCGGCTGCGACGCCTCTCCACCGACACGATCTCGGCGCTCTCCGACGAGGAGCTCGCGGCGAGGGTGGGCGCCCCGGCGTCGCTCGCGCCCGTGCTGCGCGGCGCTCGCGACCTCGCCGAGGCGCGGGAGTACGCCGCGCTCGTGCTCGAGGAGCCGCAGGCGGAGGTGGACGCACCCGAGACGTTCGCCCGGGCGCGCGAGCTCGCCGCGGCCGGGATCGAGCCGCGCGCGCTCGTCCGCGAGCTGAAGGCGGTCGGGGGCGACCTGAAGGCCCTGCGGCTCGCGCTCACCGGCCGAGAGCGCGGGCCCGAGCTCTGGACCGTCGTCGCCGCCCTGCCCCGCGAGGAGCTCCTGCGGCGGATCGAGGCGCGACTACCCTAGTGCCGATGCGGCTCTACAGCACCCTCACCCGCCGCCTCGAGGAGCTGCCGGAGCCGCCGGGACCGGTGCGGATGTACGTCTGCGGCCCGACCGTCTACCAGCGCGCCCACGTCGGGAACGCGCGGCCCTTCGTGCTCGGGATGTGGTTGCGGGCGTGGC
The DNA here is from genome assembly GCA_963746895.1 of uncultured Actinomycetes bacterium. GTDB lineage: Bacteria > Actinomycetota > Thermoleophilia > Gaiellales > Gaiellaceae > Palsa-739. Next base: position 170,914 of record CAVVDI010000008.1, read on the forward strand.
TGCGGCACCGCGGCTACGAGGCGACGCTCGTCCACAACATCACCGACGTCAACGACAGCATCTACGAGGCGGCGCCCGGAGCGAGCGCCGCGCTCGCCGCACAGGCGACGGCCTGGTATCTGCAGGACACGGCCGACCTCGGGCTGGGCATGCCCGACGCCCTGCCGAAGGCGACCGAGAGCGTCTCCGGAGATCGTCCACTTCGTCGAGCAGTTGATCGACCGCGGCCATGCGTATGCGACCGAGGGCGACGTCTACTTCCGGGTCGCCTCCGACCCCGAGTACGGCCGACTCTCCGGGCAGCGTCCAGATCAGGTCGAGGAGCAGGAGCCGAACCCGCTCAAGGAGGATCCCCGCGACTTCGCGCTCTGGAAGGCGAACAAGCCGGGTGAGGACACGTGGTGGGAGTCGCCCTGGGGCCGCGGACGTCCCGGCTGGCACATCGAGTGCTCGGCGATGGCGGAGGAGGCGTTCGGGCCGGCGTTCGAGATCCACGGCGGCGGACTCGACCTCGTCTTCCCGCACCACGAGAACGAGCTGGCGCAGTCGCGCGCGCTCGGTCACGAGTTCGCGCGCATCTGGACGCACAACGGGATGCTCCGGTTCGGCGGCGAGAAGATGTCGAAGTCGCTCGGCAACGACGTCTCGCTCCGCAACGTGATCGACACCTGGGGGCGCGAGGTCGTGCTCCTCTTCTTCCTGGGTGGCCACTGGCGCAAGCCGATCGAGTTCACCGACGAGACGCTCGCGCAGGCGAAGGCGCAGGTGGACGCGTTCCGCAACTTCTTCCTCGATCCGGCCGGCGACGGCGGCGTCGTGCGCGAGGACGAGCTGGCGGCGGTGCTCGACGACGACTTCAACACGCCGGAGGCTCTGGCGCTCTTCCACGAGTGGCGCTCGCGCGGCGACTGGCCGTCCCTCCGCTTCGGGCTCTCGCTCTTCGGGCTCGGCTCGCTCGCGGAGGCGCGGATGGCGCCGAACGAGCTGATGCGACTGGCGAAGCTGCGCCAGGAAGCCCGCGGCCGGAAGGACTTCGCAGAGGCCGACCGGCTCCGCGACGAGATCCTCGGCGCCGGCTGGGTGGTGCGCGACGTCGCCGAGCCGCCGGGTTTCCGGCTCGTTCCGCTCGGATGAAACGTGAGCAGGTCTACGGTCGCCGGCCGGTTCGCGAGGCCCTGCGCGGACCGCGCGAGGTGCTGGAGCTGTGGGCGACCGAGCGAGCGCTCGGCGCGGAGCCGTGGCTGCGCGAGGCGGAACGGCCGCGCGTCCAGGTCAAGCCCGACCGCGACCTGAGCGACGCGGCCGGCACGCGCGACCACCAGGGCATGCTCGCCTGGTGCGAGCCGTACCGGTACGCCGACGCCTTCGACCTGGCCGCGGGTGAGAAGCCGCTGCTCGCGTGCCTCGACCAGGTGAGCGACCCGCGCAATCTCGGCGCGGTGATCCGCAGCGCCGAGGGTGCGGGGGCGAGTGGCGTCGTCGTACCGGCGCACGGGTCGGCGCGCATCACCCCGGCCGTCTGTCGCGCGTCTGCAGGGGCGGTCGAGCACCTGCCCGTCGCCGTCGTCACGAACCTCGCTCGCTATCTCGCCGAGATCAAGAGCGGCGACCTCTGGGTCGTCGCGGCCGCCGGCGGGTCGGGGACGCCGATGTGGGAGGCCGACCTCTCGGGCGGCCTCGCCTTCGTCTTCGGCGCAGAGGGCAGAGGTCTGCGCCCGCTCGTCCGTCGGACGTGCGACCTCGAGGTGGCGATTCCGCAACTCGGGCGCGTCGAGTCGCTGAACGTCAGCGTCGCCGCCGCGGTGCTCCTCTACGAGGCCCGACGCCGTCGAGCCACGTAACACTGTGTTACAAGGCTCGCGTGGCGGAACCGAGCCTGTACCTGTTCGACGGGTTCAACCTGCTCCACGCCGGCGGCTTCGACTCGCCCGCCGAGCTGCGCGACCTGCTGGCGAGCTGGGTGGCTGCGCAGGGCGCCCGCGGCATCCTCGTCTTCGACGGTCACGGCCGAGACGAGCGGCACGGCGCCCTCGAGGTGCGCTGGGCGCCCGAGGCCGACGCGCTGCTCGAGCGGCTCGCAGCCGAGCACCGCCGGAGCGAGCAGGTCGCCGTCGTCTCCTCGGACACCGCAGTGAGGGAGACCGCCGGAGTTGAGGTGCGGAAGCTCTCGTCGCGGACCTTCCTCTCGGAGCTCACCCGACCGAGCCAGCCGGGTGGCCCTCGGGGCGACCTGCGCGATCGCCTGGACGCAGCGACGCTCGCGAAGCTCGAGCGGCTGCGGCGCAACCGCTGAAGCACGAACAGACGTTCGATGCAGGTTGGGTCCCGTGCAAGCTGACTTGTAAAACCTTGGACCCGCTGCTATCTTCGCCCTCGACTATAGGGTGAGACTTCGGGCGCGGCGTTGAGGCTGCCGTCCCGAAAACGCCCGTGAGGAACCGGGGGAGACGTGTTGGCCGCTCGTACCGCGACAGCTCACTCGCCGCAGAAGGCTCAACGAGAGCTTGAGGATCTCCAGCTCGTGCTCAAGGCGCGGAACGGCGACGGCGGCGCAATGGACTCGCTGATCCGCCGCTACACCGGCTTCGTCCGGCTGAAGGCGAGCTCCTACTTCCTGGCCGGCGGCGACAACGACGACCTCCTCCAGGAGGGGCTGATCGGTCTCTACAAGGCGGTGCGCGACTTCCGTCCCGACAAGGAGACCTCGTTCCGCAGCTTCGCGGAGCTCTGCGTGACCCGACAGATCATCACGGCGATCAAGACTGCGACCCGCTTCAAGCACGCGCCCCTCAACACCTACGTCTCCTTCAGCCACACCCCGGCGGGGCAGGACGGCGAGGGCGATTGCACGCTGGGCGACGCGCTGCCCGGGCCGATGGTCCACGAGCCGCCTCTCGTCGTGATCTCGACGGAGGAGCTGCAGAGCCTCGTCTTCAATCTCGGCACCGGTCTCTCGCCGCTGGAGGCGGACGCGCTCCGTCTCTACCTCGAGGGCGCCTCCTACGAGGACATGGCCGTGAGGCTCGGCTGCGATACCAAGACGATCGACAACGCGCTCCAGCGCGTGAAGCGGAAGATCATCACGCACCAGAAGGGGCGCGAAGTCCTCCTCTAGCCGGGGCGCGCTACGCTGGCGCGCGCGTGCCGGAGTAGCTCAGCTGGTAGAGCACCCGATTTGTAATCGGGCGGTCGGGGGTTCGAGTCCCTCCTCCGGCTCTCGCTCTTGGAAGTCGCAACCGCTCGACTGCGGCAGATCGGCGGTTCCGATCCTGCGTGGTCGGCTGCGCCCCCCGGGCGAGCCGCCGACTACGCCTGCTCGAGCGCCTGTGCGAGGTCGGCCCAGAGCGCGTCCGCGTCCTCGAGCCCGGCGCTGAGCCGCAGCAGCCCGGCTGGGGACGCGGTCGCCCTCCCAGCGGGACCGGCTCTCGAGCACGCTCGTGACTCCGCCGAGCGAGGTCGCGTTCACGATCAGCCGCAGCGCGGTCTCCACCCGCCGCGCGGCCTCGACGTCCGCGACGTCGAAGGAGACCAGGCCGCCGATTCCCGGGTGGCGCACCGCCTCGACCTTCGGGTGCCCGCGGAGGCGCTCGGCGAGGTCGAGCGCCGTCTCGGTCTGGCGGCGGACGCGCAGCTCGAGCGTGTACAGGCCGCGGAGGAGCAGCCAGGCCGGATCGGGCGCAGCGACGATCCCCGTGCGGCTGCGGAACGTGCGAAGCTCCTCCGCGACGGTCGGGTCGCGGCAGACGACAGCGCCGAGCAGCGCGTCGTCGTGCCCGGCGAGGTACTTCGTCGCGCTGTGGAGGACGACGTCGGCGCCCTGCTCGAGCGGGCGCAGGTGCACGGGCGTCGCGACCGTCGCGTCCACGACGAGGGGCGCCGGATGCGCGGCCGCCGCCTCGAGGTCGGGCATCGTCAGGAACGGATTCGACGGCGCCTCCACCCACACGAGCTGCACGCCGTCCGGCGGCGGGCCGGTCTGGTCGAACTCGACCTGGCGCAGGCCCCAGCGCTCGAGCGTCGCGAACGTCACGCCCGTTCCGAAGTAGCAGCCGGCGGCGAGCGCGATCGTGTCGCCGGGCCGGAGCAGCGAGAGCACGAGCGCGGTCGTCGCCCCGGTCCCCGAGGGGAAGAGGAGCGCCGTCCCGCCGTCGAGCTCGCCCAGCCGCGCCTCGGCCTCGGCGACGATCGGGCTGCCGTAGCGCGAGTAGTAGAACTCCCGCGGCTCGCCCCGCTCGTCGTAGGGCCAGATCGTGGAGCGGTCGAGGGCCATCGGGCGAGCCTACACGGGCGCCGGGCGCAGCTCCTCGAGCGGCCCCATCCGCGAGAGCGCGGGGAAGAGCCGCCGCCACGACGCTGCGACCGCGATCATCAGCGAGCCGCCGAGCACGACGGCTCTGGTCGCGCCGATCAACGACGCGACCGCACCCGACTCGAAGGCGCCGAGCTCGTTCGAGGCGCTGACGAAGACCCACTCGACCGCGTTCACGCGGCCCTGCAGCTCGAGCGGGGTCACCACCGCGACGGCCGTCGCCCGGATGTTCACGCTGAACATGTCCGCGAAGCCCGTGACCGCCAGCGCGCCGAGCGAGAGCGGCAGCCAGCGCGAGAGCCCGAAGACGATCGTCGCCGCCCCGAACACCGCGACCACCACGAGCAGGGTCGGCCCGGCCGGACGCCGCAGCGGGCGGCGTGCCATCAGGACGCCGGCGAGCAGCGCGCCCGCCGCCGGCGCCGTCCGCAGCGCTCCGAGGCCGATCGGTCCGACGTCGAGGATCGTCCGCGCGAACACCGGCGCGAGCGCGATCGCATCGCCCAGCAGCACGGCGACGAGGTCGAGGAGGACGGCGCCGAGCAGCATCCGCGTGCGGAGCACGAAGCGGAGGCCGGCGACGAGGCTCTCCCAGTCCGGCGCCGGCTCCTCCGCCGACGGTGCGGCACGGTGCGGCAGGGCGAGAATGGCGACGAGCGAGACCGTGAAGAGCGCGGACGCCGTCGCGTAGACGGCGAGCGGCTCGATCGCGAAGACGACGCCGCCGATCGCGGGGCCGGCGACGACGCCGATCTGACCGGCGACGCTGCGCAGCGCGAGCGCGCCCTGGAGGAGCTCCAGCGGCACGATCTCCGGTGTCAGCGCCCGGGTCGCGGGATTGCCGATCGCCGAGGCGACCCCGGCCGTCGACCCGATCGCGAGGAACGGCCAGAGCGCGTGCGCGCCCCCGAGCGTGATCGCCACCAGGACACCGGCGATCGCGATCTCGAGCACGAGCGAGACGGCGGTCACGAGCCGCCGCGAGACGCGGTCGGCGACCTGGCCGGCGGGCAGCGCGAGGAGCGGCAGCGGCAGGAACTCGGCGAGCCCGACGAGCCCGAGGTCGAGCGGGTCGCGGTGGATCGCGTAGACCTGCCAGCCGATCGCCACCGCGAGCATCTGGGAGGCGAGCCCGTTCGCCAGCGACGACGACCAGACGAGCATGAACTCTCGCAGGCGCAGCGCCGGCGGCAGCCTCTGCCTCACCGGTCGAAACTACCAGCGCACGGGTTAGGCTCCCGCGCGATGGCAGACGGCCACGACACGACCGCGGGCAAGCTCGATCGGCTCCAGGAGTTGCGCGAGGAGGCGCTGCACGCGGGGAGCGAGAAGAGCGTCCGCAGGCGTCGCGAGGAGGGCCGCCTGCTCGCCCGGGAGCGGGCGGAGAAGCTCTGCGACCCGGGGTCGTTCGTCGAGCTCGACCGCTACGTCCGCCACCGCGAGTCGAACTTCGGGATGATGGAGCGGCGTCCCTACGGCGACGCCGTCGTCACGGGCTACGGGTCGATCTTCGGCCGCAAGGTCTTCGTCTTCTCGCAGGACTTCACGGTCTTCGGCGGCTCGCTGAGCGAGGTGTTCGCCGAGAAGATCTGCAAGGTGATGGACATGGCCGTGACGTACGGCTGTCCGGTGATCGGGATCAACGACTCGGGCGGTGCGCGGATCCAGGAGGGCGTCGTCTCGCTGGCGGGCTACGCGGAGATCTTCTGGCGCAACGTGCAGGCGTCGGGGGTGGTGCCGCAGATCTCGCTCGTGATGGGGCCCTGCGCCGGCGGCGCGGTCTACTCGCCGGCCATCACCGACTTCGTGTTCATGGTCGAGGGCTCGTCGTACATGTTCATCACCGGGCCCGACGTGGTGAGGACGGTCACGGGCGAGGAGGTGACCTTCGAGGAGCTCGGCGGCGCCGCCACCCACGCGGCGAAGTCGGGGGTCGCGCACTTCACCGCGCCGGACGAGGAGGCGTGCCTGGAGGACGCGCGCTACCTGCTCTCGTTCCTGCCGCAGAACAACGCGGAGCGGCCGGCGTGGGCGGCGCCGACCGACCCGGTCGATCGCGAGGACCCGGAGCTGGACTCGCTGATTCCGGACACGCCGAATCGGCCGTACGACATGCACGAGGTGATCCGCCGCGTCGTCGACGACGGCGAGTTCCTCGAGGTGAACGAGCGCTGGGCGGAGAACATCGTGTGCGGCTTCGCGCGGCTCGGCGGGCACCCCGTCGGCGTCGTCGGCAACCAGCCGCGCTCGCTCGCCGGCGTGCTCGACATCGACGCTTCGAACAAGGCCGCCCGCTTCGTCCGCACCTGCGACGCCTTCCACGTCCCGCTGGTGACCTTCGTCGACGTCCCCGGCTTCCTGCCGGGAACGGCGCAGGAGTGGGGCGGGATCATCCGCCACGGCGCGAAGCTGCTCTACGCCTTCGCCGAGGCGACGGTGCCGAAGCTGACGGTGATCACGCGCAAGGCCTACGGCGGCGCCTACGACGTCATGAGCTCGAAGCACATCCGCGCCGACTTCAACGTCGCCTGGCCGACCGCGGAGGTCGCGGTGATGGGGCCGGAGGGCGCCGTCAACATCGTCTTCCGCGGCGAGCTGGCCGGGGCCGACGACCCGGAGGCGCGCCGGGCCGAGCTGATCGCCGACTACAAGGAGCGCTTCGCGAACCCGTACGCCGCCGCCGAGCGCGGCTACGTCGACGACGTGATCGAGCCCCGGCGCACGCGGCCCGTGCTGATCGACGCGCTCGAGACGACGCTCGGCAAGGCCGAGCGAAGGCCGCGGCGCAAGCACGGCAACATTCCTCTGTAGAGGCTCGATGTCTCAGGCGATCGCCTCGTGCAGCTCTCGCACGAGGCCGAGCTCTCCGGCGAACGCGCCCACGATCGTCGGGTCGAACTGGCTGCCGGCGCAGCGCTCGAGCTCGGCGAGCGCCTCATCGGGCGAGAGCGGATCGCGGTAGAGGCGCTCGGAGGTCATCGCGTCGTAGGCGTCGGCGACGAAGATGATGCGGGCGCCGAGCGGGATCTCGGTGCCGCGCAGCCCGTGCGGGTAGCCGCGTCCGTCCCAGCGCTCGTGATGGTGGAGCACCCACTCGGCGATCGGCTCGACGCCGAGGCTCTCGAGCATCCGGTGGCCGATCTGCGGGTGCCGCTCGAGCACGAGCCGCTCCGCCTCGCTGAGCGCGTCGGGCTTGCGCAGGATCTCCTCGGGGATCGCGAGCTTGCCCAGGTCGTGGAGGCTGGCCGCCAGCCGCGTCATCTCGACCTGCGGCTCGGCGGCGCCCAGGCGGCGGGCGATGCGCGCGGCCAGGTCGCCGACCCGCTCCGAGTGGCTGCCGGTGTACGCGTCGCGCGCGTCGACCGCCTTCGCGAGGCTCGCCGCCGCCCGGTAGCGCGCCGTCCGGTCGGGGCCGTCGGCGAGCTGCTCGAGGCCGGCGACGGGCAGGGAGTCCGCCTGATAGGTGCGCGCGCGGTTCTTGCCGTCCTCCTTGGCCCAGTAGAGCGCGCTGTCCGCCAGCCGGATCAGCTCGTCGCGGCCGACCCCCTGGACGGGGAAGGAGGCGACACCGGCGCTGACGGTCACGCCGTCGACGCCATCGACCTGCAGCGCGCCGACCCGCTCGACGATCGAGTGCGCGATCGCGACCCCCTGCCGCTCGTCGTGGCCGGGAAGGAGGACGGCGAACTCGTCGCCGCCGAGGCGGAACGACTCCCCGCCCTGCCGCAGCCGCGACGCGACCTGGCCGAGCACGCGATCGCCGACCGGATGCCCGAAGCGGTCGTTGATGGTCTTGAAGTCGTCGATGTCGACGAGGCAGAGGCTGAGGATGGAGCCCTCCTGCTCGGCCGCCACGAGCTCGCGCTGCAGGCGCTCGTGGAAGCTGCGGTGGTTGCCGAGCCCGGTGAGCGGGTCGGTCAGCGCGAGCCGCATGGCGCGCAGCGCCCTGAAGGTCGAGCGCTGGTAGAGCGCGATCGCGAGCAGCGGCCCGGCGAGGGCGAGCGAGAGGCCGGGTGTGCGCTCGTAGAGGACGATGAGGATCAGCGTCGCGGACGTCATGAACGCGAGCGGCGCCGTCGTCAGCTTGAGGTTCTCCCAGGCGATCGGGAAGAACGAGCGCCGCGAGTCGGCCGCCAGCACGGCGCTGATCAGCGTCAGGTTGACGACCCAGTTGTAGAGGAATGCGCACAGGACGAGCCGGAGGAGCATCGTCCCGACGGAGTCGCCGTGCACGTGCTCGACGACGAGCCCGCCGGCCAGCGCCGAGAGCCCGAACATCGCGCCGTTGTAGGCGATCCGGACCGGTGCGCGGCGGCCGATGTTCGCGAGGGCCGGGCCGCCGACCGCGATCATCACGCCGGCATCCCAGCCGAGCAGGAGGATCCCCGCCGCGGCGAAGACGAAGCCGAGCGTCACCCCGCTCGAGTCCATACCCTCGACCGGCACCGGGAAGCGCTCGGCGAGAACCATGCACACGAACAGCCCCGCGAACGCAGCGACGTCGCTCGGCGAGTGCGACGTGCTCGAGTACGCGTACACGGCCGCAATGACGGCCGCGGCCCCCGCGATACAGACGGGGGCCACGACCGCGAGGACTCTGGGCGGAATCGCCGAGGGCGCGCTCACGATCCTGCGCCTACCAACGCGGGCGGATCAGGGGAGGCTGCCGGAAGGCGGGCATGAGACACGTCCGCAGGAGTTCGACCGACATCCTTCTCTCCTCCCCGGATCAGGGCCGAGCGGGCTACCAGCCGTGGTTGAAGAACTCGAGCCAGCCGTGGTTGAAGCCGACCGCCGACGCGATCGCCACGGCAACGAGGACGAGACTCACGAGGCGGGGCTTCCACTCCAGCATGCGATTCCTCCAGAGACCTCGGGACGCCAGACGGAAAGATTGTTGTCGCTCGTTCCGGGAGGTGAATCACCCGTTCGGGTGAACGTGATCTCCGCCGCTAGCCCGTCTCCAGACCGGCTTCGCCGAGTGGCCGACGACCCCAGGCGAACTCGTCCCGGTACCGGCCGGCAAGCTGCGCGAGCGCGACGCCGTAGCCGGAGGACTGGACGAACCAGCCGTTGCCGACGTCGATGCCCATGTGGTCGATCTCGTCCGAGCTCGACCTCGGGCCGCGGGCGCCGAAGAAGACCACGTCGGCCGGCTGCAGCTTCGCGAAGGAGATCCGCTGCGAGCGCGGCACCTCGACGCTCATCTCGTAGGTCGTGCGTCCGCGCAGGGTCGACGCGAGGGTGCCCTCGTCCGGATAGCGCTGCAGCTTGTAGACCCGCCAGACGAAGCCGGAGCAGTCGTAGCCGCCCCTCGAGCGGATGCCGAAGGGCGCCTCGGGCCCGTCGCTCGTGCCGCCCCAGATGTAGGGCATGCCGATCTTGGAGAACGCGACCGTGAGGATCCGTCGCTGCCAGGTGTCGAGCTGCGGCAGCGCGAAGGAGTCGGCGAGGCTCTGCACCGCGGCCGTCTGCCAGCTGTTGCCGAGCCAGCCGAAGCCGAGGATCTGCGCGGTCGAGTACGCCGCCTCGGCGCGGGTCGCCGGATCGGCCGGGCAGCAGCTCCAGCCCGTCGAGCGGGGCCGGGTGGTTCGTCCGCAGCCCGAGCAGGCGCGCGACGACCTCGGTGCCGAAGCGCCCGGGCACGGTCAGCCCGGCGGCCCTGGCGCCGTTCGCGAACTCTTCGGCGGCGCCGGAGAGGCCCAGCGAGGCGACGAGCCGCGCGTCGAGCCGCGCGAGCGAGACGGCGGCATCCGGATTCGCGACGGCCGGCGGCGCCGCCGGCGCGGGCGTCGGGACGGGGGCCGGGGTCGTCGTGGGGTCGGTGGCGGCGGGGACGGTCGCAGCCGGCGTGGCGCCAGGTCGGTCGAGGTGCCGTCCGCGGGCGCGGCGGGATCGGTGACGGCAGGGTCGGAGATGACCGGCTCCGGAACCGGCGGCGGCTCGATCGGAGGCGGCGGCGCGAGCACCTGGCCGAGGTCGAAGGCGAGGTTCGCGAGCGCCTGTCGGGTGAGCGGGTCGTTCGGATGGAAGTCGCTCGCGGCCACGCCTCCCATCAGCCCGTGCGCGAGCACCGTGCGGATCTGCGGGCCGGCCCAGTTCGGGATGGGCGGTGACGCCGCCGAGGCCGTCCCAGCGGGGACGAGCACGACGAGTGCCGCGACGGCGCCGAGACGAAGCCCCACGCTCACGTCATCGACCCCGGAGGCGGCCCACTTTAGTGTTGTCCCGGTGGAGCTCGAGATCAGGCCCGAACCCGACGAGCGGGAGCGGCAGGCGATCCTCGCCGCGCTCGCGGCCGAGGAGGCCGAGCGGTCCGTCGACAGCCCCTGGGCTCGGGCGCTGCGGCCCGTGCCCGGCGACGACGAGACGCTCGACCGGGGCTAGCCGAGGGCCGGTGAGCTAGGCCGTTCCGCCTCCGGCCGGCGCGCCGCCGCGCAGCAGCGCCGGCGCGCTCCGCGCGTAGTCGAGGCCGGAGACCCAGGTCAGGACGAGCGCGACGAGCAGCGCCCACCAGGCGATGCGATCGCTCCAGGCGCCCGCGGCGGCGAAGCCGCCGAGCCCGGCCGCGATCGCCTGCGCCCAGGTCTTCAGCTTGCCGAGGTCGCGCGCCGCGAGCACGACGCCTCGCTCGACCGCGGCCTGGCGGAGACCGGAGATCAGCACCTCGCGCAGCACGATCGCCGCGACCATCCACGCCGGGACGACCCGCTCGCCGACGAGCATCACGAGCACGGCGAGCACGAGCACCTTGTCCGCGATCGGATCGAGGAGCGAGCCGAGCGGCGAGGTCCGCCCGTGCCGCCGCGCGAGCCGCCCGTCGAACCAGTCCGTCGCCATCGCGACGCAGAAGGCGGCGGTCGCCCAGTAGGCGTGAGCGTGGAAGGGCCAGGCGTAGAGGACGACCACGAGCGGGACCGAGGCGGCGCGCGCGACGGTCAACTGATCGGCCGGGCTCACGACTGTGGAGAATACGGGCCGGTCATGTTCGACAAGGTCCTGGTCGCCAACCGTGGTGAGATCGCGATCCGCGTGTTCCGGACGCTGCGCGAGCTCGGCGTGGGCTCGGTGGCGGTGTACTCGGAGGCCGACCGGACGGCGTTGCACGTGTCGTTCGCGGACGAGGCTTTCCTGGTCGGGCCGCCGCCGGCGGCGGAGAGCTACCTGCGGGCCGACCGGCTCGTCGAGACCGCGCTGCGCGCCGGGGCGCAGGCGATCCATCCGGGCTACGGGTTCCTGGCCGAGAACGCCGGGTTCGCCCGGGCGGTCGAGGAGGCCGGGCTCGTCTGGATCGGGCCGCCGCCGGCGGCGATCGAGCTGATGGGCTCGAAGACGGCCGCGCGCACGGCGATGCGGGCGGCAGGGGTGCCGATCATCCCGGGCACGACGGATCCGGTCGGGTCGGTCGACGAGCTGCTCGCGCTCGGCGGGGAGATCGGCTATCCGCTGCTGATCAAGGCGGCGGCCGGCGGCGGCGGCAAGGGGATGGAGGTCGTCGAGCGGCCGGACGACGCGGAGCGCGCCTTCGAGACCGCACGGCGGCAGGGGCAGTCGTACTTCGCGAACCCGGACGTCTACGTCGAGAAGCTGATCGTCGACCCGCGTCACGTCGAGGTGCAGATCCTCGCCGACGGCCACGGCAACGTGATCCATCTCGGCGAGCGCGACTGCACGATTCAGCGCCGCCACCAGAAGCTGATCGAGGAGACCCCCTCGCCGGCAGTGGGCGAGGAGCTGCGTGCGCGGATCGGGGCGATCGGCGTCGACGCCGCGCGTGCGTGCGGGTACCGCTCGGCCGGGACGATCGAGGGCCTGCTGACCCGCGACGGCGACTACTTCTTCATGGAGATGAACACGCGGATCCAGGTCGAGCACACCGTGACCGAGATGGTGACCGGCCTCGACCTCGTCCGCGAGCAGGTCCTCGTCGCGCTCGGCGAGCCGCTCTCGGTGACGCAGGCGCAGGTCGAGCTGCGCGGGCACGCGATCGAGTGCCGGATCAACGCCGAGGACGCCTCGCGCGGCTTCCTGCCCGCGCCGGCGCTCGTGACGGGCTATCGCGAGCCGTCGGGGCCGGGCGTGCGCGTCGACTCGGGCGTCGCCGCCGGCGACGAGGTCTCCGGCGTCTACGACCCGATGGTCGCGAAGCTGATCGTCCACGGCGTCGACCGCGAGCACGCGCGGCGGCGGATGCTGCGCGCGCTCGAGGAGTTCTGGATCGAGGGGCCGACGACCCTGATCGGCTTCCACCGCGCGCTGCTCTCCCACGACTGCTTCGTCAACGGCGAGACCTGCCACGGCCTCGTCGAGTCGGAGGAGCTGGCCGCGCGCGCCGCGGACCTCGACGGCACAACACACCCCGGAAAGCCAAGTAACACAGTGTCACTTGGGAGAAACGGGGCGGCGCGGTCGGTGGCGCGGGTGCGCTCGGTCGAGGTCGACGGGCGGCGGTTCGAGGTGCGGATCGCCGAGCCCGAGCCGGAGTGGGTCGAGCTCGCCCGCCGGCGGCGCGAGCGCGTGCGGGCGGGCGGCGCCGGCGCGGGCGGGCGCGACGCGGTCGTCTCGCCGATGCAGGGCACCGTCCTCTCCGTGGCGGTCGCCGAGGGCGACGGCGTCGAGGCGGGGCAGGTGATCTGCATCGTCGAGGCGATGAAGATGGAGAACGAGGTCCACGCCCACCGGGCAGGCACGGTCACGAGCCTCTCCGTGGAGCCGGGCCAGCCGGTCTCGACCGGCCAGGTCGTCTGCGTGCTCGCCGGCGGGTGACCGCGCGCTAGATCGAGCGCTGGTACGAGCGGAACGTCCAGGTGGCGAACGTCGTCGTCGCCGCGGCCGCAGCGAGCAGGAAGAGCAGGAACTGCCCGCTCGTCCACCACTCACCGCCGACGACGACCGAGTTCCGCGCCGCCTCGACCCCCCAGTTGACCGGGTTGAAGCGAGAGATCGCCTGGATCCAGCCGGGCATCAGCGCCGTTCCGAGCAGGATCGACGAGAGGAACATCAGCGGGAGGCCGACGAAGTTCGCGGTGGCGATCATCGACGCGTCGCGGCGCACGAGCAGCGCGATCCCGTTCGAGAAGCCGGCGAAGACCATCGCGAGCAGCGCCGACGCGGCGAGGACGACGAGCCAACCGGCGGCCCCGCCGTGCACCCGGACGCCGAGCGCGAGCCCCACGAGGAGCAGGATCACGGCCTGCAGGATCGCGGTGATCCCCGCCCGGATCACCTGCGAGAGGACGATCGCCACCCGCGACGCGGGCGCGGCGAGGAAACGGTCGATCACGTGCCGGTCGAGGTCGCTGATCATCGCCATCCCCGCCCACGTGCCGCCGAAGAACGCGTTCATGCAGACGATCCCCGGCGTCAGGAACTCGACGTAGCTCGAGGCGCCGCCGCGGAGCTGCGGAACGCGCGAGAAGAGCTGGCCGTAGAGCAGCAGCCAGATCATCGGCTGGATCACCATCATCGCGATCCAGATCGGCTCGCGCATCAGGTTGCGTGCCTGGCGCACGACCATCCAGCCCGTGTGCCGCACCAGCTCCCTCATCCGCGCCCGCCCCGCTCGTCCTCGGCCGCGAACTCGCGACCCGTGTAGTGCAGGTAGACGTCGTCGAGCGAGGGGCGCGCCGTCGTCACGGAGGCGACTGCGATCCCGCGCCCGTCGAGCGCCGAGAGGATCCCCGGGATCGCCTGCGCGCCGTTCGGGACGCGCGTGCGGACGTGCCGGCCGTCGGCGCCGGTCTCCCGCGCACCGGCGAACGCGCCGACGATCTCGACGGCCTCCGCGGCGCCGCCGTCCCCCTCGGCCAGCTCGACGGTCACCGAGTCGCCGCGCAGGCCGGCCTTCAGCTCGTCCGGCCTCCCCTCGACGACGACCTTGCCGCGGCTGACGATCGCCACCCGCTCGGCGAGGCGGTCGGCCTCCTCGAGATAGTGCGTGGTGAGCAGGATCGTCAGGTTCTCCTGTGCCGCCAGCCGCTCGACCTCGACCCACATCGCAGCCCGCGCCTCGGGGTCGAGCCCCGTCGTCGGCTCGTCGAGGAAGAGAACGCGCGGCCGGTGGACGAGGCCGATCGCGATGTCGAGCCGGCGCTTCATCCCGCCCGAGTAGCCGCGGGCGATGCGGTCGGCCGCCTCCTCCATGCCGACGAGCCCGAGGAGCTCGTCGACGCGCGCGCGGAGCGTCGCGCCGCTCATCCCGTGGATGCGGCCCTGGAGGAGCAGGTTCTCGCGGCCCGTCGCTTCCCAGTCGACGCCCGAGTCCTGCGCGACGTAGCCGGTCGCCCTCCGGACGCGGTCGGGGTGGGCGACGACGTCCTCGCCGGCGACCGACGCGTGGCCCGAGTCGGGCCGGGTCAACGTCGTCAGCACGCGGACGGTCGTCGACTTGCCGGCGCCGTTCGGGCCGAGCAGGCCGAACACCTCGCCCTCGCGCACCGAGAAGGAGAGGCCGTCGAGCGCCTGGACGCTCCTGTAGCGCTTGTGGAGGTCCTCGGCGGCGATCGCGTCCACGGCAGCGAGTGTAGTCACGGGAAAACCGACTGCCCCGCACGGCCGTAGTCATCGGTCGTCCCCGACGCAGGAGGAAGTCCATGCCCGTTCGCCGCGCTCCCGTTCTCCCGATCATCGCCCTGTTCGCCGCGGTCGCCCTCGCGGCCTGCGGCGGCGCCTACGCGTCCGGTAAGAAGAGCGGCGTCGCCGGCGCCGCCCGCAAGGGCGCCGTCGTCGAGCTCCGCACGACCGCCCTCGGCAAGGTGCTGGCCGACGCGCGCGGCCGGACGCTCTATCTCTACACGCCCGACGCTTCCGGGAAGAGCACCTGCTACGGCGGCTGCGCGTCCGCCTGGCCGCCGCTGCTCACGGCCGCGAAGCCGCACGCGGCACGCGGCCTGTCCGCGAAGCTCCTGGGCACGACGAGGCGGAGCGACGGGAAGCTCCAGGTCACCTACAGGGGTCACCCGCTCTACCTCTACGGCGGGGACCGCCGCCCCGGACAGACGAACGGCGAGGACGTGGGCGGAGTCTGGTACGCGGTCTCCGCCAGCGGCGCGCGGGCCGAGCGAAAGGGCGCTGCCGACTCGACGACCCGGCCGGCCGCGACGACGCCCGACTCCGGCTACGGCAGCGGCTACTAGCGGCCTACTGCACCGTCCACCGGCGCCGCGTCGCTAGAGTCCGGCGCCGGTGGACCTCTACGAGTACCAGGGCAAGGAGCTGTTCCGGCGCGCCGGGATCCCGGTCAGCGACGGCCAGCTCGCCGTCTCGCCCGAGGAGGCGCGCGCCGCGGCGTCGGCGCTCGGCGGCCCCGTCGTCGTCAAGGCGCAGGTGCTGACCGGCGGCCGCGGCAAGGCCGGCGGGATCAAGCTCGCCGAGAGCCCTGCGGACGCGGAGGAGAAGGCCCGCGAGATCCTCGGCCTCGACATCCGCGGCCACGTCGTCCGCAAGCTCTGGATCGAGAAGGCCTCGGACATCGCGAAGGAGTACTACCTCTCGGTCACCTTCGACCGGGGCGCGAAGAAGCCGCTCTTCATGTTCACCACCGAGGGCGGCGTCGAGATCGAGCAGGTGGCGGCCGAGAGCCCCGACGCGCTCGTGCGGCTCCACGTCGACCCGCTCGAGGGCTTCCAGCCCTGGGTCGCGCGACGGCTCGTCTACGGCGCCGGCGTCGAGGACCCCTCCGAGCAGAAGCAGATCGCCGCGATCGTCGCGAAGCTCTACGACGCCTTCGTCCGCTTCGACGCCATGCTCTGCGAGATCAACCCGCTCATCGTGACGCCGCAGGGCGAGGTGAAGGCGCTCGACTCGAAGTTCACGGTCGACGACAGCGCGCTCTTCCGCCATCCCGACGTCGCCGACTGGCGCGACACGAGCGCCGCCGACCCGATCGAGTCGTTCGCGCGCGAGAAGGGCGTCACCTACGTCAAGCTCGACGGCGAGGTCGGCATCTGCGGCAACGGCGCCGGTCTCTCGATGTCCACCGTCGACGTCGTCGCGCACGTCGGCGGCCGGCCCGCGAACTTCTGCGACCTCGGCGGCGGCGGCTCGGCGCAGGGCGTCGTCGACGCGCTCGAGGTGATCACCCGCGACCCGCAGGTGAAGTCGATCTTCTTCAACATCTTCGGCGGGATCACGCGCTGCGACGAGGTGGCGCGCGGGATCCTCGAGGCGCTCGACCGGCTCGACATGTCGCGGTACCCGATCGTCGTCCGCCTCGACGGCACGAACGCGGAGGAAGGCCGTCGGATCCTCGCCGACGCCGGCAGGGCGAACATCCATCCCGAGGCGACGATGCTCGAGGGCGCGCAGCGCGCGGTGGAGCTCGCGGCATGACCGAGCCGACCGGCGTGGGGTCGACGGAGCCGGCCACGGAGCGCAGCCGCCGGCTCTGCCGGCGGCGGAGCGGAGCTCTGGTCGGAGCGCGCGCAGGCGTACCGCGAGAGCGCGGTCCACGCGTCGGGCGAGGACCTCGACCTCGTCGTCGCCTGGTGCGAGCCGGGGCCGGGCGTCACCGTCCTCGACGTCGCCACCGGCGGCGGCCACGTCGCGCGGCGTCTGCGCGAGGCGGGCTGCGCCGTCGTCACCGTCGACCCGGCGCCGGGAATGCAGCCCGACGTGCTCGCCTCGGCCGAGCACCTGCCCTTCGCCGACTCGAGCTTCGACGCCGTCGCCTGTCGCGTCGCAGCGCACCACTTCGCCGACGTGCTCGCCGCGCTGCGCGAGATGGCGCGCGTCGCCCGCGACCGCGTCGTGCTCTGCGACAACACCTTCGTCAGCGAGGCCTCCGAGGAGGCCGACCGGCTGCGCGACCCGAGCCACGTCCGCACCTACGCGCGGGAGGAGTGGCACAGCTTCTTCGAGCTGGCCGGGCTCGAGATCGCCGAGGAGGCGTTCATGGAGCGCCCCCTCGAGCTGCAGGCGTGGCTCGACCGCACCGCGACGCCGGCCGCCGACCAGGTGCGCGTCAGAGAGCTGCTCGGCGACCGCGTCGTCGACGGCTGGATGCAGCTGCCGACGCTCGTCCTCGTGGGGAAGAAGGCCTAGAGAATGGCGATCATCGTCGGCAGCGACACCCGCCTCGTCGTCGCCGGGCTCACCGGCAGCGAGGGCCGCTTCCACGGGCTGCGCAACCGCGCCTACGGCACCGACCTCGTCGCCGGCGTGACCCCGGGCAAGGGCGGACAGGACGTCGAGGGCGTGCCGGTCTTCGACACCGTCGCCGAGGCGGTGTCCGAGGCGGGCGCGAACACGAGCCTGATCTTCGTCCCGGCCCGCTTCGCCGTGGACGCGATCTACGAGGCGGTCGACGCCGGGATCGGCACGGTCATCTGCATCACCGAGCACGTGCCGGCGCACGAGATGCTCCGGGCCTACACGTACTTCCGCGGGCAGGGCACGACGATGATCGGCCCGAACTGCCCCGGCGTGCTCTCGCCCGGCAAGGCGAACGCGGGGATCATCCCGGCCGAGATCTTCCGGGAGGGCTCCGTCGGGCTCGTCTCTCGCTCGGGCACGCTCACCTACCAGATCGGCCACGAGCTGACCCAGCTCGGCCTCGGCAACTCGACGATCGTCGGCATCGGCGGCGATCCCGTCGTGGGCTCCTCCTTCATCGACGTGCTCGGCAAGTTCGAGGCCGACCCGCAGACCGAGCTGATCGTGATGGTCGGAGAGATCGGCGGGGACGAGGAGGAAAAGGCGGCCGCGTACATCTCCGAGCACGTGACGAAGCCCGTGCTGTCCTACATCGCCGGCTTCTCGGCACCGCCGGGGAAGACGATGGGCCACGCCGGCGCGATCATCTCCGGCTCCTCGGGGACGGCACGGGCGAAGCAGGAAGCGCTCGAGGCGCGCGGGATCCAGGTCGGCACGACGCCGACCGAGGTCGCGCAACTCGTCGCCGACCGCCTGAAGTAGCCGATCGCTCCCCCGTCCGAGGGACGCGCCATCCTCCCGATCGAGGATGCGTTCGAGCGGCGATCGTGGCGATGGTGAAGGTGCGCTGATGCGGACGATGACGAGTGTGTCCGGACGTCTTCCGGGACGCGCGCGCCCGGCGCTCCTGTGGCTGCTCACGGCGGCCGGCTACGTCGCCGCGCGTCGGCTCGGAATGCACTGGAACGTCGCCGGCCCGAGCCCGGCGGCCTGGCCCGGTCTCGGCATCGTCTTCTCCGCGGCCGTGCTCGCCGGGCCGTGGCTCGCGACGGCGCCCGTCGTCGCGGTGTTCGCGGACTCCCTCTCCCAGGCGACGGGAATCGGCGTCGCCGCCGGCCTCGCCGTCACGACCGCAGCCGCGTCGGCCGCCGCCATCCTCGTCTACCGCGTCGGCGGCGCCGCCGGGGCCGGCGAGCAGGTGCGCGGCTTCACGGTACGGGTCGCGGCCGCCGCGGCGACCGCCGCGACCATGGCCGGAGGAATGATCCTGACCCTCGCGGCGGCGGGCAGGCTCGAGCAGAGCGCGCTCCTACGACCTCGGCTACTGGACCCTCGGCGGCTTCACCGGGATCATGGTCGTCTCGCCGTTCCTGCGCGCCTGGGTGGAGCGTCCGCCGTTCGGCACCGCGTCGGTGCCGGAGTTTCTCGCCATACTCGCGCTCGCCGCCGCTCTCGCGGAGGCCCTCTCGCTCTCGTCGTTCGGCGACACCGGCCCCCCCGCGTACCTCGTCCTGCCGGTCGTCTTCTGGGCGGCGCTGCGGGCCGGCCGCCGCGGGACGACCACCGTCGTCCTGCTCGTCACCGTGATCGGAATCCGGGACACGGCCGCCGGGCACGGACCGTTCCTCGCCATCACTCCGACGCGGACGGGGATCTCCCTGATCGTCTTCCTGCTCGTGATCTCGATGAGCGGCCTCGCCTTCGCCTCCCTCAGCCTGGTGCGCGACCGGGCGGAGGAGCGCTTGCGGGAGAGCGAGGAGCGCTTCCGGTCGCTGATCGAGAAGTCGAGCGACGTCGTGTCGATCCTCGACGCGGAGGGGAGGGTCAGGTACGAGAGCCCGTCGTCGCTCGCGATCCTCGGCTACCGGCCCGAGGAGCTCGTCGGGGTCGACGCGTTCGACTTCCTCCACCCGGACGACGTCGATGCGTCCCGCGCCGCCTTCGCGGGCGTCTTCGCCGGCCCGGGGACGACGATCGTCCACGGCGCCCGCTTCCTTCACAGGGACGGGCACTGGGTCGACCTCGTCGCGACCGTCCGCAACCTGCTGGACGACCCCGCGGTCGGGGGGATCGTCGTCAACTCCCGTGACGCGACCGAGAGCAAGCGGGCCGAGCGCGACCTCGCCGAGGCCGAGCGCCGGTACCGCACGCTCGTCGAGCGCCTGCCGCTCGTCACCTACATCAACGGCCCGCTCCCGGGCGGGGCGCCCCGCTACGTCAGCCCTCAGATCGAACAGATGCTCGGCTACCCGGCCTCGGCGTGGTACGACGACGCGCGCTTCGCGTACCGCCTGATCCACCCCGACGACCTGCCCATGCTCGAGCGGCTGTTCGTCGAGGACTCCGAGGACTCGCGCCGGGCCGAGTACCGGATGGTCGCCGCCGACGGCCGCATCGTCTGGGTGCTCGACCACATGGTCACGATCCGCGACGCCGACGGCGAGCCGGCCCTCGTGCAGGGCTTCCTGATGGACATCACGGAGCGACGGCGCCTGGAGGAGCAGCTGGCGGGCGCGCAGCGGATGGAGGCGCTCGGCCTGCTCGCCGGCGGCGTGGCGCACGACTTCAACAACCTGCTGACCGCCATCGCCGGATACGGGGAGCTCGCACGCGCCCGTCTCGACGAGCCCGCCCGCGCCCGCGACGACCTCGACGAGGTGCTGCGCGCGGCCGGGCGCGCCTCGGATCTGACGCGCCAGCTCCTCGCCTTCGGACGCCGGCAGATGCTCGAGCACCAGGTCGTCGACCTGAACACCGTCGTCGAGGAGACGAGACCGCTGCTCGAGCGGCTGCTCGGGGACGCCGTCCGGCTCGAGTGCCGCCTCGATCCGGCGCTGGCGACGGTGCGCGCCGACGCGGGGCAGCTCGGCCAGGTGCTCGTCAACCTCGCGGTCAACGCGCGGGACGCGATGCCCGCCGGCGGCACCCTCACGATCGCGACCGGGAACGAGCTGGTCGTGGAGTCCGGAGGCGAGGTGCCGCCCGGCGAGTACGTCTCCGTCTCCGTCGCCGACACCGGCTCCGGGATCGATCCCGCCGTGCGCGACCGGCTGTTCGAGCCGTTCTTCACGACGAAGGAGGTCGGCAAGGGAACCGGGCTCGGCCTCGCAGTCGTCTTCGGCATCGTCGAGCAGAGCCGCGGCCGCGTCTCCGTCCGCAGCGACCCCGGCCATGGCGCCGAGTTCCGGATCCTCCTGCCGCGGACTGCGGAACGCCCGAATGGTCGTGCGCACGCGGCGCCGCAGGCGCCCCGCGGCAACGAGACGGTGCTGCTCGTCGAGGACGAGGACATGGTGCGCCGGCTGACGGGGGAGATGCTCGAGCGGCAGGGCTATCGCGTCATCTCCGCCGCCTCGCCCGCCGAGGCGCTGAGAGTGGAGCAACCGTACGAGCTGCTCCTGACCGATGTGGTCATGCCCGGCATGACCGGGCCGGAGCTCGCGGAGCAGCTCGCCGGGACCTCCGTCCCGAGGTCACGGTGCTCTTCACCTCGGGCTACTCCGGCGCCGCCGTCGCCGACCGGGAACTGCTCGCCGAGCGGCTGCTCGAGAAGCCGTTCACGCTCGATCAGCTCGCACGAAAGGTGCGGGACGCGCTCGACGCCCGGTAGCCGCCGCGCTCGCTAGGCTGGCTCGCGATGGCTGTGATCTCGTTCGCACGTGGCGTTCCCGCCCCCGAGTGCCTCCCCGTCGAGGAGCTGGCCGACTGCGCGCGCGTCGCGCTGGAGCGGGACGGGCGCACGATCCTGCTCTACGGCCCCGGCGGCGGCTACGGCCCGCTGCGCGAATGGCTCGCCGAGCGGCACGGCGTCGAGCCGGGGCGCGTCGTGCTCTCGAACGGCTCGCTGCAGGGCTTCGTCTTCCTCGCCGAGCACCTCGTACGCCCGGGGGCCCGCGTGCTGGTGGAGGCGCCGTCGTACGACCGGCCGCTGAAGATCCTCGCCCGCCTCGGGGCCGAGATCGTGCCGCTGCCGATGGACGACGAGGGGTTGATTCCGGAGGCGCTCGAGCGGGCGGTCGGCGAGCGCGACCTGCCCGCCTTCCTCTACACGATCGCCACCTTCCAGAACCCGAGCGGCCGCACGCTCAGCGAGGAGCGGCGCCGCCGCGTCGTCGAGATCGCGCGCGAACGGGGCCTGCTCGTGCTCGAGGACGATCCATACGGGCTCGTCCGGTACGAGGGCGAGGCGCCGCCGCTGCTCTTCGACCTCGCCGAAGGGGACCAGGTCGCCTACGCATCCTCCTTCTCGAAGACGATCGCGCCCGGGTTGCGCGTCGGCTATTTCGTCCTGCCGGCGCCCCTGGCGGCGCAGATCGAGGCGCTCGCCGTCTCCACGTACATCTCGCCGCCCTTCCTGACCCAGGCCGCCGTGCACGAGTTCCTGCGCCGCGGCAACTTCGAGCCGAACCTCGCCCGCGTGAACGGGTTGCTCCGTGCGCGCCGCGACGCGATGCTCGAGGCGCTCGAGCAGCACCTGCCGGGCGGCGCGACGTGGACGCGGCCCGAGGGCGGCTACTTCATCTGGGTCGACCTGCCCGAGGGCTCGGACACGAGCGACCTGCTTCTGCGCTCCGAGGCGGCGGGGGTCACGTTCGTCAAGGGGACGGACTTCTTCCCGCGCGGCGAGGGCGGCGAGCGCTCGCTGCGGCTCGCCTTCAGCTTCGTCTCGCCGGCCGAGGTCGCCGACGGCGTCGAGCTACTCGGCGCGGCGGCGGCGGCGACGCTCTAGCTGCCCGAGCAGGATCCCGCCGAGCAGGCCGACGGCCAGGGCCAGCAGCACCAGCCAGATCAGCGACACGCTCGCCGTGGCGAAGACGAAGTGCACGTTCACCGTCGTCCGGTTCTCCAGCACGAACGCGATCGCATAGGCCACGAGCAGGACGAGTGCGAGCAGGCGCACGTAGAGACGCGGCTGCCAGTTCTCGTCGATCCGGGCCGAGTCGGTGCGTCGGTGCCGGAAGCGCACGTCGCGTTCTACGCCGCGGCGCCGGCGGCGACCGCAGCGAGCGTACGGGGCACGAGGCGCGGCTGCGGCGGCGGGGTGAGCTTGC
This sequence comes from uncultured Actinomycetes bacterium, assembly GCA_963746895.1. GTDB lineage: Bacteria > Actinomycetota > Thermoleophilia > Gaiellales > Gaiellaceae > Palsa-739. The sequence continues at coordinate 193,426 of CAVVDI010000008.1, forward strand.
CGACCGACTGGGTGCGGAAGGTGGGGCAGATCGTCTCGCCCGGCAGGGCGCAGAGACCGGACCGACGGAAATAGCAATCGCTGCAGGTCGCGTTGATGCGTTTGCTCATTGTTCCAATTGTTCGATGTGGACGGGCGAGTTCCGAGGAGCGATCATAGGGGCCGATCCGCAAGAGGCAAGCGTTGCCGCAGACGAAAACTGACGAATTTCCGGCAGTTTCCTGGCGCTCGAATTCCGCGCTTTCCTACTGCGCCGGCGGCAGTGTCGCCAGTGCATGCAACGCCTGGGGAAAACTCTTCACAGCGACGATTCGCAGGCCGCCCGCATAGCGCCGCGCCTCGGCTGCGTTGTCCCCAGCCGGAACGAGGAAGACGTCGGCCTTCGCCTCGCGCGCGTCGAAGACCTTCTGCTTCACACCCCCGATCGGAGCGACGGTGCCGTCGAGCTCGATCTGCCCGGTGGCGGCGACCCGGTGGCCGTGGGTGACGTCGCGCCCCAGCTCCGCCATCACCTCGAGCGCGAACGCGAGACCCGCCGACGGGCCGCCGACGTTGCCTGCGTCGATCGAGACCTTGATCGGAAGGGTGATCTGCGCGGACTGGTCCGGGGTGAAGCCGACGATCGCCCGTCCCGGGTTCAACGGGTCGGCGATCGTGGCGATGCGGAGCGTCAGCCGCCGTCCTCCGCGGCGGACGACGAGCGTCACCGTCTCGCCGACCTTCACGTCCGAGAGCACGCTCCGCAGCTTCGCGACCGTCGGCGTCTCGGTGCCGTCCACGGCGACGATCACGTCGGCCGGCTGCAGCTTGCCCGCCGCGTGGCTGTCGAGCTCGATCACGCTGACGATGACCCCGTCCGGCTTCGAGATCACCTTGAAGCCGAGCTGCTTCAGCGCGACGGCGGCGGCGACGCGCTGGGAGATCGACATCTCCTGCAGGTCGGCGCGCCGGACGGCGCTGTCGGTCGTCCCGGGCGGCACGATCAGCCTGGCCGGCACCAGCGTCGCGTCGGAGTGGATCCAGGGGAAGAGCGACTCGAGCATGCTCGCCCGCCGCTCGATCACGTCCACGAAGTAGATGCCGCCGGGGCCGGTCGGGTCGTGACCGCCCTGCACCTCGACGAGGGGCGCGACGGGATGGGCGACGTCGGGGAGGAGCAGGTAGTCGTTCGACGGGACCAGGTAGAGCACGACGAGCGTCGCGAGCAGCAGGCCGACCACGAAGCCGGCGAGCCGCGCCGGTTTGAGGGCGCGGCGCACGCTCAGAACAGGCCGCGCTCGAGTCCGCCGTCGACGACGAGCGTCTGGCCGGTGACGTACCGGGCGCGCTCCGAGGCGAGGAAGCAGACGACGTCGCCGAACTCCTGCGGCGTTCCCCAGCGGCGGAGCGGGATCTCCTCGAGCTGGCCGTCGGTGGGGCCGTCCGGGTACAGGTAGCCGAGTCGGGGGGTCGCGATCCGCCCCGGCGCGACGCAGTTGACGGTGATCCCGTGCGGGCCGATCTCGCGGCTGAGCGTCTTCAACCAGCCGGCGAGGCCCGGGCGGAAGGTGTTCGAGAGGGCGAGGCGGGGAGTCGGCTCGAGCGCCGCGAGCGAGAGCACCGCGACGATACGGCCGCCGGGGCTGCGCTCGAGGTGGGGGAGACAGAGCTTGACGAGCTTCACGGCGGGCCGCAGGAGCAGCCGGTACGCCTCGTCGAGCGCATCGTCATCGGCGTCGAGGGCTCCGCCCGCGGGCGGCCCGCCCCCGTTCCAGACGAGCACGTCGACGCCGCCGAACCGCTCCACCGTCGTCGCGACCGCACGCTCGAGGTCGGCGTCGCTCGTGACGTCCCCGGGGACGGCCAGCGCGCCGAGCCGGTCGGCGTGCGCCCGCAGCTCGTCGGCTCGCCGCGCGAACATCGCGACGTGGGCACTCTCGCCCGCGAGAGCCTCGGCGCTCGCGAGGCCCAGCCCGGACGACGCACCGCAGACCAGCGCCGTCCGGCCGCTCAGTCCGAGATCCACGACCCCGGCAGCTCGCCCGAGCTCGCGACGACGCGGGTCGTCATCCCGCCGCGGGCGGCGAACGAGCCCTCGACCTCGACGAAGCGCGGCGAGCCGTCCGCGACGAGGCGCTCCAGCACCTCGTTGACGACCTCCTCCTGGAGGATCCGCCGCTCGCGGAACTCCGTCAGGAAGTCGCGCAGCGACTTCAGCTCGAACAGCCTGTCGTCCGGCACGTAGCGGATCGTCAGCTCGCCGAAGTCGGGGCCGCCGGTCATCGGGCAGATCGAGGTGAACTCGGGCGCGCCGAGCTCGACCAGGTAGTCGCGGTCACGGAAGCGGTTCTCCAGCGTCTCGATCACGCGAGCGGAGCGTACCGGCAACGCACCGCCGAACCGGCCTTGTAACACAGTGTTACGAGGAGCGGCGGCGGCGCTCAGGTCGCGGCGATCGGCCGGCCGACCGTCAAGGCGTCGCGGAGCTCCGGCTCGATGATCCCGGTAGCTCGCGTCGGGCTGGACGCCGAGCGCGTCGAGCGTCTTGCTGAAGAAGCAGCGCGCCGCCGCGGCGAGGACGACGTCGACGATCTCGTCGTCGGTGAGATCGAGGTCTCGGAGCCGCTGGACGTCGGCGGCCGTCACGGAGGTGGCGTCGTCGACGACCTTCTCCGCCAGGTCCATCACGGCGACATCGAGTTCGTCGAGGCCCGCGGCGCGGTGGTCGGTCATCAGGGCGCGCAGCGCGTCGTCGGCGAGGAACCGCTCGCGGAGCACCGAGCCGTGCGCGAGCGTGCAGTACGAGGAGCGGAGCCGCCGCGCGGCCGCGATCGTCGCCAGCTCGTACCGGCGCGGCTCCATCGTCTCCTTGATCGCGCCGTTCAGGCTCTGCCAGGCGGCCCCGACGTCCGGCCGCCGCTCGAACAGGCGCTCGTAGTTCGTGCCCTCGCCCGTCCCGGTCTCGACGAACGTCATCGCTTCTCCCTCCGTGGCCGTCGGGAGGGGATTCTGACGCGGTGCGCGGCGCCGTGGAAGAGGCGCCGCGCACCGCATCAGGATCAGGTCGTGAGGACGCCGACGACCTCGCGGACGGCGGCGGAGCTCCGCTCGAGCGCCGACGCCTCGTCGGCCGTGAGATCGAGCTCGACGATCTCCTCGATCCCTGCGGCGCCGAGCTTCACCGGAACGCCCATGTAGAGGCCGTCGATCCCGTACTCGCCCTCGAGGTACGCCGTGCAGGGAAGCACGCGCTTCTCGTCGAGCATGATCGAGTCGACGATCTGCGCCGCCGCCGCGCCCGGCGCGTACCAGGCGGACGTGCCGAGCAGGTTGACGATCTCGCCGCCACCCTTCGCCGTGCGCTGCACCATCGCCTCGATCACGTCGTCTGCGACGAGCTTGCGGAGCGGGATTCCGCCGACGGTGGTCGCCGACACGACGGGGACCATCTGGTCGCCGTGCCCGCCGAGCACCATCGCCTGCACGTCCTTCACCGAGGAGCCGGTCTCCCAGGCGATGAAGGTCGAGAAGCGGGCGGTGTCGAGGATGCCGGCCATCCCGAAGACCCGGTGCTTCGACCAGCCGGAGATGTTCTTCGCGACGTGGCACATCGCGTCGAGCGGATTCGACACCACGATCAGGATCGCGTCCGGGCTCTTCGCGATCACCTTCTCGGTCACGTCCTTGACGATCTTCTCGTTCGTCGAGACAAGGTCGTCTCTGGACATGCCCGGCGATCGCGGCAGACCCGCCGTGATCACGACGACGGACGAGCCGGCGGACTCGTCGTAGTCGTTGAAGCCGCTCACGTTCGGCTCGTAGCCGAGCACGGCGCCCATCTGGTTCATGTCGAGCGCCTTGCCCTGGGGCAGGCCCTCCTTGATGTCGACGAGCACGACGTCGGCGTAGTCGCGCGTGGCGAGCACCTGCGCGCAGGTCGCGCCGACGTTCCCGGCACCGACGACGGTGACCTTCCTTCTTCCACTCATGCGGGCACCTCAGCTTCCGGCTTGGCGATTGATCTCGGAGGCCCTCCGGCCTTTCGGACGAGCGTAACGAAGCCGCTTTCCGGCGGGCGTCGGTAGATTCCCGGGATGACCCTCGGCGAGGCGGCGGCTCGGGCGGACGAGCTCGCGGAGAGCAACTCCGCGCAGGAGCTGGCGCAGCTTCGGGCCGAGTGGGACGACGAGCTCGAGGCGTCGGCGCGCAGCTCCGACTTCCGGGAGCGGGCGCTCGCCTTCCGGGCGGTCGGCATGTTCCGCTGGCGCGCGAAGGAGGAGCTGCTGCGTCGCGGCCTCGACGACGACAGCCCGGCGGCGCGCGGGTCGGCGCTGCTCTCCCTCGAGCTGCTGTCGCGCGACCATCCGAGCACGATCAACTCGGTGCGGCCGCTGCTGCACACGCTCGCGACCTCGGACGGCAACGCCGCCGTCCGGCGACTGGCCGTGCTCGCGCTCAAGAACGGGTCGCCCCAGCGCGACACGATCGGCCTGCTCGAAGGGCTCGGGGCGGCCGACGACGCCGACGCCGAGCTGCGTCAGACGGCCGCTCGGGTGGCGCAGCTGCTGAAGCGTCGGTCGCAGGCGAAGCGCTAGCCGTCCGGAGACCCGCCTGAGCCGACGCCGCTCGAAGGCGTCGTTCCGACGTCCGCCGGCCGCCGCAGCACCCGGCGTGCATCAGACGTTCTTGCGGCGAGCGTGTGGATGCGCTCGGAAATACGACTCCCGGCGCCGCCGATCGGAGACGTGGGTGTACAGCTCCGTCGTCGCAAGGTCGGCATGCCCGAGCATCTCCTGAACCGAGCGGAGGTCGGCGCCTCCCTCGAGCAGGTGCGTGGCGAACGAGTGGCGCAGCAGGTGGGGGTGGACGCGTTCGGGCTCGAGCCCTGCCTCACCCGCGAGCCTGCGCAGGATGAGGAAGACGCCGGCGCGCGTCAGGGCGCCTCCCTTCGCGTTCAGGAAGAGCTCCGGCCGGTGGCGGCGGTCGAGATGCGGTCGGCCGCGCGCGAGGTAGCGCCGGAGCGCCTCGGCGGCCTCGCGTCCGATCGGAACGACGCGTTCCTTCGACCCCTTGCCGATGCAGCGGACGAGTCGTTCCTCGAGGTCGATCGACGTGCGCTCGAGCGAGACGGCCTCGCCGACGCGGAGGCCGGCGCCGTACAGGAGCTCGACGATCGCACGGTCGCGGAGCGAGCGCGGCGTCGTCCCGGCGGCTGCTTCGATCAGGCGCTCCGCCTCTCCGGGGGAAAGCGTCCTCGGCAGCGCACGCCGGCGCCTCGGGAGCTCGAGCTCGGCCGCCGGGTTGTCGGTGCGCGCGCCGAGCAGGACCTGATGGCGGTAGAGGGAGCGGATCGCCGCGACCCGCCGCGCGACGGTGGTGGCGGCCCGGCCGTCCGCGCGGAGCTGCGCGACGTACGCGGCCAGCTGCTCGGTCGAGGCGTCGGCCGGCGAGCCGCCGAGGAACGCGGCCACGTGGACGAGGTCGCGACGGTACGCCTCGACGGTGCGCGGCGCGAGCCGTGCGGCCGCGAGCGCGAGGAACCCCTCGACCGCAGGGTCGGGTGCGGGCGAGGCACGGGGTGCGGCGCCGTCCGTCACGACCTTCTCCTTTCGTCCCTCCGCCCGAGACGCCTCCCGCTCGATCCCGTGTAACAGTCTGTTACGAGGGGCTTTCGCCGAGGTGTTGCGGACTCGGCACGGTTGCTCGACGTTCGCGCGGCCACCATCTGGGCATGGTCACGATCGCTCCGAGATATCCCGTTCGGCTGCTCGACGAGATCGAGCGGCTCTCTCGCCGGCAGCTGCCGATCGCAGAGATCAACCGGCGCGTCGGGCGCGCCGCGTGGCGGATGTCGCTCCCCAGGCCGAGTTACGAGCGCGTGCGCGTGCTGGTGCACGCCGCGCGACGGCTGCGCCGCCTCGGTCCGAAGGCGTACACCGCGCTCGCCTACGAGGTCGCGTTCCGCCTCAAGCCGCCGGCGGCGCTGCTCGACCGCCTCGGCGAGGGGCCGCCGCTTCGGCTCCGCGACCGCGCCTCGCCCTCCTCGTGACAGCGTGTCACTTGGGATTCGGGGTGTCAGGATCTCGGGTGGCTGCGGTCGTAGACGCGACGAAGGCGCCGCGCGTCGACGTGGCTGTACACCTGCGTCGTCGTGAGTGAGCTGTGCCCGAGCAGCTCCTGGATCGTGCGCAGGTCGGCGCCGCCCTCGAGCAGATGCGTCGCGAACGCGTGCCGCAGGCGGTGCGGGTGGGGGACGAGGCGGCGCAGCGTGCTCGTGTCCAGCCGCCTGCCGCGCACGGAGAGGAAGAGCGCGTCGTTCGCGCCGCTGGCGAGCGCGGGCCGGCTTTCGCGGAGGTAGCGGGCGAGCCAGTGCGCCGCCTCCTCGCCGAGGGGCACGACGCGATCCTTGCCGCCTTTGCCGCTGCGCACGTGGACGAGCTCCTGCTCGAAGTCGACGTCGCCGAGATCGAGCCCCACCGCCTCTGCGCTGCGCAGGCCGGCGGAGTAGACGAGCTCGACGAGCGCACGGTTCCGCAGCGGGGCGGGGCCTTCGCCGTCGAGCGCCGCGAGCGTCCTCTCGACCTCGGCGGGGCGCGGAGCGTCCGGGAGGCGGCGGCCGCGCCGCGGCGCCAGCGGCGCGTCCGGCACCCGGGCGGGGCCGAGCGCGTGCCGGAGGAAGGCCCGGACGGCCGCGAGCTTGCGCGAGATCGTCGCCGGCGCGAGCCGCCCTGGATGCCGTCCGCTCCGCGCCGCGCCGAGCTCCGACACGTAGGCCGCCAGGATGCGCACGTCGACCTCGACGAGCTCCGTGCCGCGCTCCTCGAGCCAGCCGCAGAACTCCTCGACGTCGACTCGATACGCGCGGCGCGTCCCGTCGGCGAGGCCCGGCGAGGCGAGGAACCGCTCGGCTGCGACCCGCGCGTCCATGTCCGGACGGACTTCGACGCCGCGCCGCCGCAGCCTGCGCCGGTCCGGGCACTGTACGCCGGTGAGCCATGCGTCACGGGTCTGGGTCGCTCTCGGCACCGTCTACCTGATCTGGGGGTCGACGTACCTCGGCATCGAGCTCGCCGGAGAGACGATTCCGCCGCTCTTCGCCGTCGGCACGCGCTTCGTCGCGGCCGGACTGCTGATGACCGGTTTCACCCTCTGGCGGCGCGGACCGCAGGCGCTGCGCGTCCGGCCGGCCGAGCTCGCGTCCGCCGCGCTCGTCGGCACCCTGCTGCCGGGGGCGAACGCGATCCTCTTCGTCGCCGAGCGCCACGTCTCGACCGGGCTCTCGGCGCTGATCATCGGCGCGGTGCCGCTCTGGATCGTCGTCTTCCGCATCGCGACCGGCGACCGGCCGCCCCCGGTCGCTCTCGCGGGGGTCGTCGTCGGCTTCGGCGGCGTCGCGCTGCTCGTGCGGCCCGGCGGAAGCGCCCCGCTCTGGGCGTTGCTGCTCGTCGTCTGCTCCTCGCTGATGTGGGCGACCGGCTCGTTCATCTCGGGTCGCCTGCCGCTGCCGCGCGACTCGTTCGCGGCCACCGCCTACGAGATGCTGGCGGGCGGTGTGATCCTGCTGCCGATCGGCGCGCTGACCACGCACCCGCGGCTCGACGCCGTCTCCGCCCGCTCCGCCTTCGGCTGGGTCTACCTCGTCACCTTCGGCTCGATCGTCGGCTACACCGCCTACGTCTGGCTGCTCGACAACGCGCCGCTCGGGCGGGTGGCGACCTATGCCTACGTGAACCCGGTCGTCGCGATCGCGCTCGGGTCGCTCGTCCTCCACGAGTCGATCACCTGGACGATCGGCCTCGGCGCCGCGCTCGTGCTCGCGTGTGTCGCCCTCGTCGTCCGTCAGGAGGCGCCGCCGCCCGAGGCGGAGGCGATGGCGGCCGGCGCCGCCGCGGTCGATCCCGTCTGACCGCGGCCCCGCTGCGGATCACTACCGACGCACCGATTCGCGCGATTCCGCTAGCTTCATCTCTTGTGATCGCACAGCACGACGTCCTCGTCGTTGGCGCCGGCTGCGCCGGAATGCGCGCCGCGATCGAGGCCTACGACGCCGGGGCGGACGTCGCGATGATCTCGAAGCTGCATCCGACCCGCTCGCACTCGGGCGCCGCGGAGGGCGGCATCAACGCGGCGCTCGGCAACGCGGCCGAGGACAGTCCCGAGATTCACGCCTACGACACGGTCAAGGGCTCCGACTACCTCGGCGACCAGGACTCGATCGAGGTCTTCACGGCCGAGGCGCCCGCAGACATCGTGCAGCTGGAGAACTGGGGCGCGGTCTTCTCGCGTCGCGAGGACGGCAAGCTCGCCCAGCGCCCGTTCGGAGCCGCCGGCTCGCCGCGCACCGTCTACGCGGCCGACATCACGGGCCACGTTCTGATCCAGGTGCTCTACGAGCAGGTCTGCAAGCGCGACATCAAGGTCTACGAGGAGTTCTTCGCCTGGCAGCTCGTCGTCGACGACGGCCGCTGCACGGGCGTCGTCTGCTGGGACCTGCTCAACGGCGGCCTGAAGACCCTGGGCGGCAAGGCGGTCGTGATGGCGACCGGCGGCGCCGGTCGCCAGTACAAGGCGACGACGAACGCGTACGCCTGCACCGGCGACGGGATGGCGATGGCCCTGCACGCGGGTCTGCCGCTGAAGGACATGGAGTTCATGCAGTTCCACCCGACGACGCTCTTCCCCTCGGGCGTGCTCATCACCGAGGGCTGCCGCGGCGAGGGCGGCTACCTGATCAACGAGGACGGCGAGCGCTTCATGAAGCGCTACGCGCCGAACGCACTCGAGCTCGCCTCGCGCGACGTCGTCTCCCGCTCCGAGCAGACCGAGATCGACGAGGGGCGCGGCGTCAACGGCTCTGTCTTCCTCGACCTGCGCCACCTCGGCGCCGAGAAGATCCTCGAACGGCTTCCCGGCTCGCGCGAGAACGCGATGACCTTCGCCGGCGTCGACCCGATCTACGACCCGATCCCGATCCGCCCCGGCGCGCACTACCACATGGGCGGGATCGAGACCGACACCGACGGCGCCACCGAGCTGGGCGGGCTGTACGCGGCCGGCGAGTGCGCCTGCGTCTCCGTGCACGGTTCGAACCGCCTCGGCGGCAACTCGCTGATGGAGACGATCACCTTCGGCCGCCGCTCCGGCCGTGCCGCCGCCGAGTGGGCGCTCGCGAAGCCGGCGGTCACCGTACCCGACTCCGTCGAGCGCGACGCCGAGCGGGTGCTCGGGGAGCTGCTCTCCCGCACGGCGGGCGAGCGGCCGTGGCAGATCCGCGACGAGCTCGGCGCCACGATGCTCGAGAACTTCGGCGTCTTCCGCACCGAGGAGAAGATGAAGAAGCAGCTCGAGATCATCGGCTCGCTGCGTGAGCGCTACCGCAACGTCTACGTCGAGGACAAGGGCGAGGTCTTCAACAGCGACCTGACCCAGGCGATCGAGCTCGGGAACCTGCTCGACACGGCGCTCTGCATGGTCGAGGGCGGCTACGCGCGCAAGGAGAGCCGCGGCTCGCACTCGCGGCCGCACGACTACCCGACCCGCGACGACGAGAACTTCCTCTACCACTCGATCACGCGCTGGCAGGACGGCGGGGTCGAGCTCTCGCGCTCGGAGGTGCGGTTCACGAAGTGGGAGCCGCAGGAGCGGAAGTACTGACGGTGAGGCGCCTGGCCGTCGCGCTCTCGCTCGCCGCCGTCCCGCTCGCGGCCGTCGGCTGCGGGGGCGCGAAGTCCACCGCGGGCGACGCGACGACGGCGCTCGACGCGTCGTCGGCCGTGCAGCAGGCGGTGGCGAAGACGCTGAAGGCCGGCAGCGAGCACATCGCCGTCACGGCGAGCGCGAGCACGGGCGGGCAGGACGTGACGCTGACGGGCAGCGGCGCCTTCGACTCGAAGATGCGCCGCGGGACGCTCCACGCGAACGTGTCGCTCGGAGGCATCCAGACCTCGATCGACGAGGTGCTCGACGGGACGACCGCCTACGCGCAGTCTCCGCTCCTGAGCGCGCTGCTGCCGGCCGGGAAGACGTGGCTGAAGATCGACCTGACCGCCGCCGGCAAGGCGCTCGGCGTGGACACGACGGTCCTGCGCGCGCAGGACCCGGCGGTCGCGCTCGCGCAGCTGAAGGCGCTGCAGAAGGTGCGCGAGGTCGGGACGGCGTCGATCGGCGGCGTCCAGTCCACGCACTACCGCGGCACCATCGACGTCGCGAAGCTGCCGCAGGGAAGTGCGGGCGTGCTCTCGAGCGCAGGTACGACGCTGGGGCCGGCGGACGTGTGGGTCGGCAGCGACGGCTACGTCCACCGCGAGCGGCTGACGACGTCGAGCTCGCTGATCGGGTCGGCGAAGACCGTCGTGACCACGACGCTCTCGCAGTTCGGCAGCGCCGTGAAGGTGACGGTCCCGGCCGACTCGGAGACCGTGGACGCCGGCAAGGTGTCGATCCCCGGGATAGGAGGCTGAGCGAGTGCAGGTCGCGCTGAAGATCTGGCGGTTCGACCCGTCCACCGGCGGGCGGGCGCTGAAGGAGTACGAGATCGACGCCCCGGAGGAGGCGACGCTGCTCGACTGCCTCGACATCGTCAAGGACCGCCACGACGGGTCGCTCGCGTTCCGGAAGAGCTGCCGGATGATGATCTGCGGCTCCTGCGGCATGCGCATGGACGGCGCCGCCGTGCTCGCCTGCAAGGTGCGCATGTACGAGATCGCGCAGGACGGCCGCGTGCCGGTGATCTCGGCGATGGGCAACCTGCCGATCCTCAAGGACCTGGTCGTGGACATGGATCCGTTCTGGAGCAAGTTCAAGGCGATGAAGCCGTACCTGCAGCCCGGCTACCAGCAGCCCGACGACGGGCGCGAGTACCGGATCTCGCAGGAGCGGATGAACGTGATCCACAAGGAGTCGCTCTGCATCAACTGCGGCTGCTGCGTCTCGGAGTGCAACGCGATGGAGTCCGACCCGGAGTTCCTCGGCCCGCAGGCTCTCGCCAAGGGGATGCGCTTCGTCGGCGACCCGCGCGACGGGGCGACCGTCGAGCGGCTCGAGCAGTACAGCGGCGAGCACGGGATCTGGGAGTGCACGCGCTGCTTCTTCTGCAACGAGCGCTGCCCGAAGGGCGTCGACCCGCGCGACGCGATCGCGAAGCTCGGCGCCGAGGCGGTCTCGCACGGGATCGACCGCGACATGGGCGCGAAGCACGCGAAGTGGTTCGTCCGCTCGACCGAGACGACCGGCTGGCTGCGAGAGACGGAGCTCGTCCCGAAGACCCAGGGCGTCGTCTCGTCGATCAAGCAGATGAAGTTCGCGATGAACCTCGTCAAGCACAACAAGGCCGGGCTCTCGTTCCCGCCGCACGTCGCGAAGGACGTCGGCGAGGCGCGCACCCTGCGCAAGCTCGTGCGCGCGCAGGACCGCCAGGGCGCGCTCGGCCACGTGCAGGGCGAGAAGGCGCTCGGCCGGCTCGAGCACGGGCACGTCGGCGAGTCGCTCGAGGAGATCTACGCGCGGCCGGGAGCGGCCCCGCGTCCCTACCTGCCCGGAGAGGAAGGAGCAGCGTGAGCACGCGCGGCGCAGGCTCGACGGAGCCGTACAGGAGCGGAGGGGCCGGCTTTGCCGGCGCCGGAGCGGGAACCGAGGGCAGCACGGCGACGAAGCGGGTCGCGTACTACAAGGGCTGCCTCGCGTCGATGTCCGCGAAGGAGCTGGACACCTCGACGCAGGCGCTCGCGCCGATGGTCGGGCTCGAGCTCGTCGAGCTCGAGTCGGTGACGTGCTGCGGGGCCGGTGACATCCACGAGGCCGAGCCCGACTACTACCTGCATCTGAACGCGCGCATCCTCGCGTACGCCGAGGCGACCGGGTGCGACACGTTGATGACGGTCTGCAACGTCTGCACGCTCAACCTGCGCCAGGCGAACCACATGCTGCAGGGCGACGAGGAGCTGCTCGCGCGGGTGAACGCGAACCTCGAGTCGGTCGGCGTGCCCCCGTACTCGGGCGAGGTCGAGGTACGGCACTTCCTCTGGGAGATCGCCGAGGGCGACGGCTACGAGAAGCTGAAGACGGCCGCGCACAAGGGTCTCAAAGGCCTGAAGGTCGCACCCTTCTACGGCTGCCAGATCCTGCGCCCGTCGAAGATCATGGGCTTCGAGGATCCCGACCGCCCGTGGTCGCTCGAGCGGATCATCGAGGCGTGCGGCGGCGAGGCGATCGACTACCCGGCGAAGATCAAGTGCTGCGGCTTCCCGATCATCCAGGCCCGCGAGGAGACGGCGATGGGCGAGCTGATCCAGCCCGTCGAGCAGGCGATGGAGGCCGGGGCGGACGTGATGGTGACGCCGTGCCCGCTCTGCCACCTCTCCCTCGACGCCTGGCAGCAGAAGCTCGAGGCCGCGACCGGGCGGAAGTTCGACATGCCGGTGCTCCACCTCGCGCAGCTCGTCGGCGTCGCGGCCGGGCTCGAGGAGGCGGAGCTGAAGTTCAAGCGCCACATCGTCGACCCGCGCCCGGCGCTCGAGCGGCTGGAAGCCTGAGAGCCGGCGCCCCGCTCGGGATCGCCGGCGCGGCCTCCCTCGGCCTCGCCTGGGGCGCCTTCGAGGCCGGCTGGCCGCGCCTGCGCACGCTCGAGGTCGAGCTGCCGGGGCTTCCGTCTGCGCTCGACGGCGTGCGGATCGCGCACCTCTCGGACTTCCACCTCGGCGCGGCATCCACCGGCGTGCGGGCGGTCGAGCGCGCCGTCGCGTGGGCGGCCGAGCGGCGGCCCGACCTGGTCGTGATCACGGGCGACCTGCTCACGCACCCGCGCGGCGAGGCGCGGCTGCGTCGTCTCGTCGCGCGGCTGCGGGTGCCGACCTTCGCGATCCTCGGCAACCACGATCTCGCGATCAGCCGCGACCCGCAGGCGCGGAGGTCGAACCTGCGCGACCTCGACCCGGCGGTGCTGCTGCGCGACGAGAGCCGCCTCGTCGAGCTGCGGGGCCGCCGCGTGCTCATCGCCGGTTCGCACCCGAAGCTGATCGTGCGGCGGATCCGCAAGGTCGACCCGAACTCGCTCAGCCGCGACGCCGACCTCCGCATCCTGCTCTGCCACTACCCGCGCGTGCTCGACGACCTCGAGCCGGGGAAGTTCGACCTCGTCCTCGCCGGGCACATGCACGACGGCCAGATCTGCATCCCGTTCCCGGGCGGCAAGCTGCGGCTCGCCCACCTGCGGGCGCGCTACCAGTCCGGGCTCTACCGGAGCCCGGCGGCGGTCATGCACGTCTCGCCCGGGCTGGGGACGACCTTCGTGCCCTTCCGCTTCGCGGCGCGGCCGGAGGCGACCGAGCTCGTCCTCCGGTCGGCGCTAGGCTAGGCGCATGGCCGGGCAGGCCTCGATCTCGACCGACATCCTCGCCCGCTACGCGGCCGACGCCGCGCGGGAGGTCGAGGGTGTGCGCGGCCTGGCGGAGAGCTCGATCCCCGGCCGCCGCGGCGTCCGGGTCGCGACCGGCGAGGGATCCGTGCACGTCGAGCTGCACCTCGCCGTCGCGTGGGGCGCCTCGCTGCCCCGCCTCGGGCGCGAGGTGCAGGAGCGGGTGGGCGACTACCTGCGCCGTATGGCCGACGTCGAGGTCACGGTGGTGGACGTCCTCGTCGACGAAATCGGGCCGCGGCCGTGACGAGGATCGCCGGACTGACGGGCCTGACGCTGGAGACGGCGCCGGCGGTCTGCCGCGAGTGCATCTGGTGGCAGACGCGCAACGGGCGCACCACCGACAAGCGCAAGTGGATACGCGAGGCGGAGGGCGAATGGGGCCCCTGGGGCACCGTCTACTACGACGACGACGGCAGGCTGCTCGGCTCGATGCAGTACGGGCCGGCGGCGCTCTTCCCGCGCGCCGCCGAGCTTCCCGCCGGTCCGGCCGGCGACGACGCCGTGCTCGTCACCTGCGCCTACCTCACCGATCCGTCGCGGCCATGGGTGATGCAGTCGCTCTTCCTGACCGCGATCGGGGACGCGCGCGACCGCGGCGCCAAGGCGCTGGAGGCGTTCGCGTACCGCTACCCGGAGGGCGAGACGAACTACGAGCGCTTCCACGTGCACCGGACGATCTTCCCCGCCGACTTCCTGGCGGACTTCGGCTTCGTGCCGGTGCGCGCGCAGGGCCGCGTCGAGCTCGCGCGCCTCGAGCTGGGCGGCCTGCAGCCCGTGGCCGAGGGCAAGCGCGAGGCGGTGCTCCGGGTCGTGCGCGACGCGTTCGTGCCGGCGCCGGCGCCGCAGCAGCCCTAGCGTCCGCCGCCGAGGAGCGCGGAGAGCCCGCCGCTCGCGAGGTTGGGCAGCGTCACGCTCGAGCGCGGCGGCTGCTCGCAGGCGACCGGCAGGAACTTCCGTCCCGCCACCGCGGGCTGCGTCGAGCACGAGCGCGGCTCTGCGCGCCGGGTGGCGGGCAGGACGAGCACGGCAGGGAGCGGCGTCCGCCCGCGGAGCAGAGCGCCCGGCTGCGAGACGAGGCCGGTCGGCTGCGCGACCGCCGCCGTCAGGGCCGCCGCCAGTGCTGCGAGGCCGTGCATCGGTCGAAGCCTACCGCGACCGCAGCGCAGGCTCTCGCGCCACCAGGAGCTCCGCGATCTGGATCGCGTTGAGCGCCGCACCCTTGTTCAGGTTGTCGCACGCGAGGAAGAGGGCGAGGCCGTTCCGCTCCGCGGCCCGGTCGAGGCGGATGCGCCCGACGAGCACGTCGTCCGTGCGGGCCGCATCGCCGGGGGTCGGGACGCCGACGATCCGCACCGACGGCGCAGCCGCGAGCAGCGACGATGCCTGCTCCGGGGAGAGCGCCTCCTCGGTCTCGAGCCATACCGCCTCCGCGTGCCCGACCAGCACCGGCACGCGCACCGTCGTCGCGCTCACGGGCAGCTCGGGCAGCTCGAGGATCTTCCGCGTCTCGGCCCGGAGCTTCGACTCCTCGTCGGTCTCGTCGCCGTCCCAGCTCCAGTCCATGGCGAGGTCGTGCTGGGCCGGCGGCTCGTCGCGCAGCTGCTCCATCCGCTGCGCGCCCGCGCCGGAGACCGACTGGTAGGTGGAGACGCGCACGCGGCGGAGGCCGGCCGCCTCGAGCAGCGGCGCGAGCACGCAGGTGAGCGGGATCGTGCAGCAGTTCGGGTTCGCGACCACGCGCGTCGTCTCGATCGCCTCGAGCGCGCGGCCGCCGTTCACCTCCGGCACGACGAGCGGGTAGCCGTCCTCGAGCCGGTATGCGCTGGACTTGTCGACCACGAGCGCGCCGCCCGCCACCGCGTGCGGGACCAGCTCGCGCGAGGCCGGGGTGCCGACGGAGAAGAGCGCCACGTCGAGCCCGCCCGCGCGGAGCGCCTCCGGGGTCGCCTCCTCGACGACGAGGCCGCCGTCGAGCTCCCGTCCGGCCGAGCGGCCGGAGGCGAACGCGCGCACGCGCTCGTAGCCGCGTTCGCGGAGGAGCCGCATCGTCACCTGCCCGACCGCCCCGGTGGCGCCGATCACGCCGATGCGCGCCTCAGGCATTCGCCGCTCCGGCGCCGGCCGCCTCCAGCTCGAACGCGTCGTGCAGCGCCGCGACCGCGCGGGGCACGTCCTCGGTGCGCACGTGGCAGGCGATCTTGATCGGCGAGGTGGAGATGACCTTCGACTCGACGCCGAGGCCCTCCAGCGTGGCGAAGGTCTTCGCGGCGATCCCCGGGTGGCTCTTCATGCCGGCGCCGACGAGGCTGACCTTGCCGAGGTCGTCCCGCATCGACCACTCGACGTCGAGCCCGCCGAGCAGCTCCTCGCAGACGGGGCGGTCCTCGAGCGGCGCGCTGAAGACGATCTCGTCGCTCGCGACCTGGAGGATGGTGTCGACGTTGACGTTCGCGTCGGCGAGCCGCTCGAAGAGCCGCGCCGCGTCGATCTCGCGGACGCGGTAGAGCGGCTCGCAGGCGGTGTGGGCGACGCCGCTGATGATCGCCTTCTCCAGCACGGGATCCTCCTCGTCGACGATCCACGTCCCCTCGGCGTCGGAGAACGTGGAGCGGACGTGCAGGCGCACGTCGTGGTTGCGCGCGAACTCGACCGAGCGTAGCTGGAGCACCTTCGCCCCGCTCGCGGCGAGCTCGAGCATCTCCTCGTAGGTGACGGCCGACAGCTTGCGGGCGTTCGCGACGATGCGCGGATCGGCCGTGAAGACGCCATCGACGTCGGTGTAGATCTCGCAGGCGTGCGCACCGAGCGCAGCCGCCAGCGCCGCCGCGGTCGTGTCGGAGCCGCCGCGGCCGAGCGTCGTCACGTCGTGCGAGTCGGCCGAGACGCCCTGGAAGCCGGCCACCAGCACGATCTTCTCCGCGTCGAGCGCGTCGTTGATCCGCGTGGCCCGCACCTCGGCGATCTTCGCCTTGCCGTGGACGGTGTCGGTCACGATCCCGGCCTGGGAGCCGGTGAGCGAGATCGCCTCGTGGCCGAGGTCGTACACCGCCATCGCGCAGAGCGCGTTCGAGATCCGCTCGCCGACCGAGATCAGCATGTCGTACTCGCGCGCCTGCGGCTTCGGCGAGATCTCGTGGGCGAGCCGGATCAGCTCGTCGGTCGTGTCCCCCATCGCGGAGAGCACGCCGACGACGCGGTTTCCCGCCTCGCGGGCGGCGACGAGCCGGCGTGCGACGTCCTTGATCTTCCCGGTGTCGCCGACGGAGGTGCCGCCGAACTTCATCACGAGGAGGTTGCGGCCGCGTGACTCCGCGTCGGCGGCGACGGCCGGGACGGACTCGTACTGCGTCGTCGTCACGACCACCCAGTGTAGGCGGGGCTTCGGTTTGCTCGAAAGCGAATGCGCGCGGTCCGCCGCGTTCGCTCGCGTGACCTACATCTCGCGGCGCCCGGCGAGCGCGCGGCCGAGCGTGACCTCGTCGGCGTACTCGAGGTCGCCGCCGACCGGGAGACCGCTCGCCAGCCGCGTGACGCGGACGCGTCCGCGCAGCCGGTCGGCGAGGTAGGCCGCGGTCGCCTCGCCGGTCATGTTCGGGTTGGTCGCGAGCACGATCTCCACCACGCCCTCGCGCTCGACCCGGTGCAGCAGCTCGTCGATCCGCAGGTGCTCCGGCTCGACGCCGTCGAGCGGGGAGAGGGCGCCGCCGAGCACGTGGTAGAGGCCGCGATACTCGGCCGTCCGCTCGAGCGAGACGAGGTCGACCGGCTGCTCGACGACGCAGATCGTCGTCCGGTCGCGGCGCGCGTCGAGGCAGATCGCACACAGCTCCTCCTCGGTCAGGTTCCCGCACTCGCGGCAGAAGCGGACGCGCTCCTTCACGTCGGCGATCGCCTCCGCGAGCGCGAGCGCCTCCTGCTTCGAGACCTGGAGCAGGTGGAACGCGAGCCGCTGCGCGGTACGGTTGCCGATGCCGGGGAGGCGGCTGAGCTGTGCGACGAGGTTGTCGACCGCGGGGCTGAGCACCGCAGGAATGTAGCCGTCCGCTCCGGACAGGCCCTGCCAAGTAACAGAGTGTTACGTG
Source organism: uncultured Actinomycetes bacterium (assembly GCA_963746895.1). GTDB lineage: Bacteria > Actinomycetota > Thermoleophilia > Gaiellales > Gaiellaceae > Palsa-739. The sequence goes on from CAVVDI010000008.1 coordinate 210,900, forward strand.
GCCTCGGACTCGCGAGGATGCGGCCTACGCGTCCCTGAAGACCTGCTCGACGATCGGGCAGCCTACGAGCCGAAGTCGAACGACCAGCCCCAGACGACGACGCCGATCAGGGCGAGCACGATCAACGCCCACAGCCAGTTCGAGAAGAGGTACCGGCCGCGGAGCCGGCGTCGCTGTTGCTCCGGAGGGGTGGCCACGCGCCCGAAATGTAGGCGCTAGCCGCCGAGCCCGGGCAGGCCGAGCCCGCCGAGCCCCATGTCTCCCATCAGCGACTGCGCCTTCGCCTCGACGGCTGCGTGGGCCGCACGCAGCGCCTCGTTCACGCCGGCGAGGACGAGGTCGCCGAGCGCCTCCGGGTCGTCGGGGTCGATCGCGTCGCGGCCGATCTCGATCGCGACCACCTCGCCGGCGCCGTTCGCCGTCACCTTGACGAGCCCGCCGCCCACGGACGACTGCGCGGTCTCGCTCGCCGCCTCGTCCTGGATCTTCTGCATCTGCTCCTGCATCTGCTGGGCCTGCTGCATCAGCTTGTTCATGTCGAACGACATCGGTGCTCACTCTCCCCGCTCGCGGGCGTCGAACGTCTCCTTCAGCAACTCGAGGATCCTCTCCTCGCCGGCCGGCGTGTCGTCGGCCTCCGGCACCTCGCGCGGCGCCCCGAGCGCGAAGGCCACCGCAAGGCGACGGCCCGTGACGTCGTAGAGCGCGTCGGAGAGGAGCGTCGTGTTCCTCGGGTCCTGCGCGAGATCGAGATGGAACTGCGCGGTCGGCGGGAACTCGAGCGTGAGCGTGTCTCCGGCGAGCTGCGCGGGATGCGCCTCGCGCAGAAGCGAGGCGGTCGGGATGCCGCCGCGCTCCTCCACCGCGGGCAGCACCGTCCTCACCCAGGCCTCCTGCAGCTGGGAGAGGTCGAGCTCCGGCCCGGCGGCGCCCGCCGGCACGGGCACCGGCTCCGGCTCCGGCTCCGGGGCGGCACGGGCTCAGCGGCGCCGCTCGCTGTGGCGGGCCGCTCCGGCGCGGGGGGCTCGGAGGCCGCCTGCGGGCGCGGTGCGGGCGCCGCCGGAGCGCCCTGCTCGAGCCGCTCCAGCCGGAAGGCGACCGACTCGCGGGAGAGATCCGCCGCGGGCCTCGTCACCTTCACGAGCGCGAGCTCGAGCGGCAGCCGCGGGTCGCCTCCCTGGCGCGTGTCGTCGACCGCGAGCCGGAGGAGGTCGAGCAGCCGGATCACGGTCGCCTCGCCCAGCTGGTTCGCCTGCGCGCGCAGGCGCTCGCGGGTCTCCTCGGTGACGGGCACCGCGTCGGGCACCTCGCCCATGTGCTGGACGAGCATCAGGTGGCGCAGGTGCTCGATCAGGTCCGAGACGAGCCGGCCGAGGTCGTGCCCCTGCTCCGAGAGCTCCTCGACGAACGTCAGCGCGCCGGCCGCATCCCGGTCGATCACGAGGTCGCAGAGCCGGAACAGCGCCTCCTCCTCGACCGTGCCGAGCAGCTGCAGGACGGCCTGGACGCTCACGTCGCCGCCGGTCGCCGACGTGAGCTGGTCGAGCGTCGAGACGGCGTCGCGGTACGCGCCGCGCGCACCTCGGGCGATCAGCGCCAGCGCCTGGTCGGGTGCGTCGATCCCCTCGGCGTCGGCCACCCGCCGCAGCACCAGCAGCAGCTCCTGCAGGCGGGGCCGCTGGAAGACGAAGGTCTGGCAGCGCGAGCGGACGGTGGGGAGGACCTTCGAGAGGTCGGTCGTGCAGAAGACGAACACGAGATGCGGCGGCGGCTCCTCGATCAGCTTCAGGAGCGCGTTCCAGGCGGCATCGGTCAGCTGATGCGCCTCGTCGAGGATGTAGACCTTGTAGCGCCCCTCGACCGGCTGCAGGACGACGCGGTCCCGGATCTCGCGGATGTCGTCGATCCCGCGCTGGGAGGCGGCGTCCATCTCGATCACGTCGAGCGAGGTGCCGGCGGCGATCGCGCGGCAGGTGTGGCAGGTGCCGTCCGGGTCGGCGGTCGGGCCCTGCGCGCAGTTGAGCCCCTTGGCGAGGATCCGCGCCATCGACGTCTTGCCCGTGCCGCGCGGGCCGGCGAAGAGATACGCCTGCCGCACCGCGTCCCCCGCGATCGCGTTCCGGAGCGTCCGGACGACCGCCTCCTGGCCCACGACGTCGGCGAAGCCCTGGGGGCGGTACTTCCGGTAGAGGGCGGCCACGTGCCGATTCAAGCAGAACGGTCGCGCGGCTGTGCGGGTGGAGTTGCCGTTTGCAACGCATAAAGCGCCTCTCCGCCCAAGTGGCACTGTGTTACTTGGGACGGCGGGGAGGAAGGGCCGGGCTGGCCGTGCACCTGAGAGGGAATGCTTAGCGCTGCTTCCTCCCGGATCTGACGCGGTTCGCACGCTCCCACTGCACGGAGCCCGACCCGCGGCCAGTGTAGCTCTGGAACACTGGCGGTCATGTCCGACGTGCGCGGCTTCGGCATCTTCTCGGCGGCGGGCGAGCCGCCGCGGGTCGGCTTTCGCGCGGGCGAGGAGATCGTCGACCTCGCCGGCGCCGGGCTCGGCCCGGAGTTCGCAGAGCCCTCCCTGAACCCGCTGCTCGCCCGCGGACGCGGCGCCTGGGAGGAGGCGACCGGGCGTGCGCTCGAACTCGTCGAGGCCGGCGAGGGGCCTCGCGTGCCGCTCGCCCACGCGACCCTGCGAATGCCCTTCGAGGTCGCGGACTACGTCGACTTCTACTCGTCGCTCGAGCACGCCACGAACCTCGGCCGGCTCTTCCGCCCCGGCCAGGAGCCGCTGCTGCCGAACTGGCGCTGGCTTCCCGCCGGCTACCACGGCCGCGCCGGCACCGTCGTCGTCAGCGGCACCGAGGTCGTGCGACCTCGCGGCCAGCTCGAGGCGGCCGACGCGGACGCGCCGGTCTTCGCTCCCAGCCGCCGGCTCGACATCGAGCTCGAGCTCGGCTTCGTCGTCGGCACGCCGAGCCGGCTCGGCGAGCCCGTGCCGCCGGAGGCCTTCGCCGAGCACGTGTTCGGGATCGTCCTCGTCAACGACTGGAGCGCCCGCGACCTCCAGGCCTGGGAGTACGCGCCGCTCGGGCCGTTCCTCGGCAAGTCGTTCCAGACCTCGATCTCCGCCTGGGTGACGCCGCTCTCGCTCCTCGAGGCGGCCCGTGTCGAGGCGCCGGTCCAGGACCCGCCTGCACTCGAGCACCTCGCGGGCGGCCGCGACTGGGCGCTCGACCTCGCCCTCGAGGTGGAGCTGAACGGCGAGGTGATCTCGCGCGGGAATGCGCGGACGCTCTACTGGACGATGCCGCAGCAGCTCGCGCACGCGACCTCGAACGGCGCGACGATCCGAACCGGCGACCTGATGGCCTCGGGCACGATCTCCGGGCCGGAGCCCGGGTCGGAGGGGTCGCTGATCGAGCTGTGGCAGAACACGCGCTTCCTCGAGGACGGGGACGAGGTCGTCCTCCGCGGCCGGGCCGGCCCCGTCGAGCTCGGCGAGGTGCGCGGCAGGGTCGCGCACGCGCGACCCTGAGCCTCGGGATCACACCGCTTTCATACCTGCCCGCGCCGTCGTTCCTCCATCGGTGCACGAACCTTCACGTGCAGTGGCGACCATCCTCTTGAGCGAGGCGGACCTGGACGTGCGGCGGCTGCTCGTCCTGCTGCTCGAGCGGCTCGGACACGACGTCGTGATCCTCGACGAGCGCGAGGTGTCGGTTCCGCACGTCGACCTGATGGTGCTCGAGCCGGCCGGCGAGGAGGGGCTCGCACGCGCACGGGCGCTGCGAGCCGAGCAGCCCGAGCTGCCGATCCTCTGCGTCAGCATCCTCCCCGACGAGGCGCGCCACCTCGAGCTCGGCCCGCTCGCCTACCTGGCGAAGCCGTTCTCGCTCGAGGATCTCCGCCTGGCCGTCGAGGCCACTCTCCTGCTCGCAGCAGCGGCCTCCTCCGGGTAGGGCAGTCACCGCTTCGGGTGAAGCCGGGTACCTCCAGACGGCCGCCCGCCGACTCAAGTGCGCGCCTCCTGCTGCCGACAAAGGGGGTATGGACGCGCGTCCGTCGGTGGCTGCTTACGGCTACCTGGCCGCCGGTGTGGCCGGGATCGTCGCGTATGCGCTGACCGCGGGCGGTCCGGCCGGCGTCGGCGTCTACTCGGGCGTGGGCGCCTCGGCGGTCGTCGCGCTGGTCGTCGGCGCTCGGCGGGCGGGTGGGCGCCTGGCGCTTCCCCGGCTCGCGTTCGCCGCCGGGATCTGTCTCTTCGTGGCCGGCGACCTGGTCGGGCGGAACCTCGCGACGTCCTGGGCCGCCGACGGCCTCCACCTCGCCGGCTACCCGTTCCTGGCTCTCGGCCTCGTGCTGCTCGTGCGCGCCGCCTACCCGGCGCGGAGCCGCACGACGTTCGTGGAGGCGGGGATCGTGACCCTCGCGATCGTGCTCGTCGTCTGGCAGCCCTTCTTCCACGGCTTCCGCGCCAGCGGCGACCAGCCCTTCGCCACCCGCCTGGCCCTCGCCGCGTATCCGAGCTGGGATCTGCTCCTGCTCGCCCTCGCCACGACGTTCGTCTTCTCGCACTCGCTCGGCCCGCGCTGGTCGCAGCTGCTCGTCGGCGCGATCCTCGCGCTGCTCGCGGCCGACTTCCTCTGGGCGGTGGCGCCCGAAACCCATATCGCCGGCGACTGGATGGACCGCATGTGGCTGCTGTCCTACGTGCTCTGGGGGGCCGCGGCGCTGCACCCGTCCGCCGGCCGGGTCGAGGCGGCCCGCGGCGACGACGAGTCGCTGCTCGCCTGGCACCGCTTCGCGCTGCTCGCCGTCGTGATGGCCTTCATGCCCGCATCGCTCGTCGTCAGCGTGCTCGCCAACCACGCCCTCGCGGCTCCCGACGCCGCGCTCGGCACCGCGCTGATCGGACTGCTGCTCATCCGCCTCGGGACGACGCTGCGCAGGCTCGACGGCATGCACCGCGAGCTCGCGGCGCGGAACGGCCGCCTGCGGGAGAGCGAGGACCGGTTCCGGCGAGTCTTCGCCGACGCGCCCGTGCCGATGGCGGTCGTCGATGCGAGCGGCACGATCATGGACGCCAACGGCGCGCTGGCGGCGCTGACCGAGCGTCCCGGCCGCGGCTCTCGCGGGGAGGGAATACGCGGCCTTCGTCCACCCGGAGGAGCGGGAGCTCTCGCGGAGCCTGTTCGCCGCCGCGCTCGCCCGCGGCACGGCGGTTCCGGCCGAGCGTCGGTTCGTGCGGCCCGACGGGAAGCCGCTCTGGGGCCTGATCAGCCTGTCGAGCCTGCCGGACGGGTCGGCGATCGTGCACATCCAGGACATCACCGACCGCAAGCGCTACGAGGCCGCGCTCGCCGAGCAGAACCGCAGGCTCGCGCAGGCCGACCGAGAGAAGGACGACCTGATCTCCGTCGTCTCCCACGACCTGCGCACGCCGCTGACCTCGATCGTCGGCTACATCGAGCTCGCGCTCGACGAGGAGGACGAGGACGAGCTGCCGCTCGGTGCGGCACGGCGCGAGTTCCTGCTCGTCGCGCAGCGGAACTCGCAACGGCTCTCGCGCCTGGTCGAGGACCTGCTCTTCGTATCGCGGGCCAGGGCCGGCCGGGCCGGGCTCGAGCTCGGGCGAGTCGACGCGGGCGCGCTCGCGCGCGAGGTCGTCGCGACGGCGCTTCCGGCGGCGGCCGCCGCCGGGGTGCGGCTGGAGGCGCACGGGGACGGGGCAGCGCTGATCGCCGATGCGCATCGCCTCACCGAGGCCGTCGAGAACCTTCTCTCGAACGCGATCAAGTTCACGCCGGCGGGCGGCAGCGTCGACGTCGGCGTCGCCGCCGAGGACGAGACCGTCGCGATCGCGGTGCGGGACACCGGCCCCGGGCTCTCCCGCGAGGAGTGCGAGCGCGTCTTCGACCGCTTCTTCCGCGCGCCCGGAACCGACGGCGTGCCCGGCGTCGGGCTCGGGCTCGCGATCGTGAGCGCGATCGCCGGAGCGCACGGCGGCTCCGTCTCCGTCGAGAGCGCGCCGGGCGAGGGCTCGACCTTCGTGCTGCGGCTGCCGCGGCTCGGGCCGACGGTGTCGGAGGAGCCCGGGCTGGGCGGCGTGCCGCTCGCCGCGCACGTCGCCTGAGCGCGACCCTCGACCGGATGAGTGGCCGGAGCGCGTCGCCGGCGGCGGCCGTTCCGCCGGCCGCCGCCGCGAACGGGCCTGTCGCGACGGCTCTGCGCCCCCCGCTCGTCCCTCGGAAGGGAGTACGAGAGGTCACCCGAATCGGGGAGCGGTGGTACGGCGGATCGCGGATCCCGGCACCCGGAGGGGCGGTCGACACCAGGAGTGAGATGCTCGAGGCCCAGGGTCGCCCCCGCTCGGAGATCACGCTGGTCGTCGCCGACGACCATCCGCCGATCATCGACTCCCTCTCCCGCTTCCTGACCGCGGCGGGCTTCTCCGTCGTCGCGACGGCCGCTCACGGGGACAGCGCGCTCGCGGCGGTCGCGGAGCAGAAGCCGGTCGTGCTGCTCGCCGACGTTCGGATGCCGCGCCTCGACGGGCTCGCGCTCGCGCGCCGGGTCGCGGAGGTCTCGCCCGACACGGCCGTGCTGCTCTACTCGGGTTTCGGCGACAAGGGGCTCGTCTCGGACGCGCTCGACGCCGGCGCCCGCGGCTTCGCGCTCAAGGACGCACCGCTCGAGGATCTCGCCCGTGCGGTCGACGCGGTCGCGGGCGGAGACCTCTACATCGACCCGGTGCTCGCCGCGCAGTTCGCGTCGCCGAGCAGCGGCCGCCGGCAGTTGAGCGAGCGCGAGCGCCAGGTGCTGCGCCTGCTCGCCGAGGGCGGCACCTACGCCGGGATCGGGGCATCGCTCTTCCTCTCGCCCGACACCGTCAGGGCTCACGCCCAGCGCGCGATGACGAAGCTCGACGCGCGCACGCGGACGCAGGCCGTCGCCGTCGCGCTGCGCGAAGAGCTGATCGCCTAGCGCTCGCCGAGCAGCCGGGACCGCTCGGCGTCGGCGATCGCCCGGGGCGAGCGCGTCGCCGGGTCGAACGCCACGAGCACTGCCTCCGCCGCGACCGCGACGTCGCCGTCCGGGGCGACCAGCTCCTGCGCGAAGCGGATGCTCGTGCGGCCGACCGCCGTCACGCGCGTGCGGACGACGAGCTCGGGCACGCCGCGCGCGACCTCGCGGCGGAAGTCCGCCTCGACGTGGACGAGCACGTTCGGCCACGCGTCGAAGGCGCCGACGAGCGGCGCGAGCAGGTCGTCCCGGGCCTCGTCGAGATAGGCGAAGACGACCGAGTGCGTGAGGTGCCCGAGCGAGTCGAAGTCGGTCCAGCGCGTCGCGATCCGCGTCTCGTGTGCGGGCGTGCCCACCGCAGGGAGCCTACGGCCGCTGCGGTCGCGGTGGGAGCGAGCCGCCTCGAACGGCCCAGGTGCGGGGACTGCGAGTACCGTTCCTGCCGTGGAGCGCTCTTCGACCGGCCCCGACGGCGGCCGCCGGCGCGTGGTCGTCACGGGCCTCGGCGCGGTGACGCCGCTCGCGGCCGACATGCAGACCACCTGGCGGCGACTGCTCGCGGGCGAGGGCGGGGGGCGCCGGATCACCGCCTTCGCGACCGAGGGCCATCCGGTGCGGATCGGCTGCGAGGCGGACGGATTCGAGGCGGCCGACTGGCTCGACCGCCGCTCCCTCAACCGCACCGACCGGTTCACGCAGCTCGCGCTGGCCGCGGCGCGGATGGCCGAGCAGGACTCGGGCCTCGAGATCGAGCCCGAGCGGGGGCGGATCGGCGCCTCGATCGGCACCGCCCAGGGCGGGGTCGCGAGCCTCGCCGAGTGCTGCGCGGGCGCGAGGAGCGGTCGGATCCGTCCCACCCTGGTGACCGCGTTCATGCCGAACATGGCGGCGGGCTGGGTCTCGATCGAGCTCGGCCTTCGCGGACCGACGACCGCCCCCTGCACCGCCTGCGCCGCGTCGGCGATGGCGATCGGCGATGGATTCGACGCGATCCGCCTCGGACGCGCGGACGTGATGTTCTGCGGCGGCAGCGAAGCCGGGATCACGCCCCTCGCGGTCGCCGGCTTCGCGGCGATGCGGGCCCTCTCGCGACGCAACGAGGACCCTGCGCATGCGAGCCGGCCGTTCGACGCCGCCGCGACGGGTTCGTGATGGGCGAGGGGGCGGCCGTCCTCGTCCTCGAGGAGCTCGAGCACGCCCGGGCCAGGGGCGCGACGATCTACGCCGAGCTCGCCGGCTACGGGCTCAGCTCCGACTCGCACCACATCACCGAGCCCGACCCGGCCGGTGCCGGCCAGGCGCGCGCGATGCGGGCGGCGCTCGCAGACGCCGGGCTCGAGCCGCGCGAAGTCTGCTACGTCAACGCCCACGCCAGCTCGACTCCGCTGGGCGACGAGCTCGAGACGGCGGCGCTCAAGCTCGCGCTCGGGGAGGAGCACGCGCACTCGATCCCGGTCTCCTCGATCAAGGGCGCGACGGGGCACTGCCTCGGCGCAGCCGGCGCCGTCGAGGCAGCGGTGACCACGCTCGCCGTCCGCGACGACATCGCCCCGCCGACGATCAACTACGAGACGCAGGACCCGGCCTGCGACCTCGACTACGTCCCGAACACCGCCCGGCCGCAGCGGATCGACGTCGCCGTGAGCAACAGCTTCGGCTTCGGCGGCCACAACGCCGTCCTCGTGCTCCGCAAGGCCCCCGCGCCTGCCTAGCCGGCCGGCTCTCCGACCGGCACACTTCCCGGCATGGCGTACGACCGCGATCTCGCCGGCCGGCTGCGCACGTTCCTCGCCGACGCTCCCGACCTCGGCGAGAAGGAGATGTTCGGGGGCCTCGCGTTCCTCGTCGCCGGGAACATGGCCGTCGCCGCGAGCGGGCAGGGCGGGCTTCTGGTGCGGGTGGACCCGGTCCGAGTCCGACGCGCTCGCGACGTCTCCGGGCGTCCGGCTCTTCGAGATGGGCGGCCGCTCCATGCGCGGCTGGCTGAGCGTCGACCCGGAGCAGCTGGCAACGCCCGAGTCGCTCGGCGCGTGGGTGGAGCGGGGCGTCTCGTTCGCGCGCTCCCTGCCCGCGAAGGGATAGAGCCGAGCCGGGGGAAGGGCGATGCGGACCATCGCCTCGACCGGGCGCCGGCTCGGGCGGGCGCAGCTGCACGTCTCCGACGAGGCTCGACGTTTCCGCGTCGCCTCGATGCCCACTAACGGCTGCGCCCGGATCGTCCAGCCGGGCCGATCTACCGCTTGCGCCTGAGGAAGCCCTTCGCCAGCTCCTCGGCCGGGTCGGGCTCGGCGGCAGGCGGGAGCGGGGGAGGCGGTGGAGCCTGGACGACGATGGGCTCGGGCGCGACGAAGCGATAGCGGCTGAACGACCCGCCGGACGGCGACACCGACTCGTCGGCCCGCACGATCCGCTCGGGCGCGCTCGGGTCGACGATCAGCCCCCGGACCTCGCCGGTCTCCTCTCCGTCGCCTGCGACCGCCCAGCAGAGGATGCGCGAGACGCTCTCGGTGCCGTCGTCCTCGACGAACACCGCCTTCCAGCCGACCTCCGCGGCGACGAGTTCACGGATGGCCACGGGCGAATCCTATGCGACCCCGCAGGGCGCTTCGGCAACTGGAGGGGTCGACGCAGCGACGTCGGTCGTGGAGGAACTCGGTTCGGCGACAGGTGCGTTCCGTACCTCACGAAGGCCTACCGCGCTCGCGTGTGCGCCCGGGTTGCCCGGGTTGCCCGGGTTGCGCGCACCCGGCTCCACGGTTCGTCGGCAGGCGGCGTCCGTGAAGGCGCCCTCAGGACCGGCCGGCGGGGGCTGCTCGTTCGAGCGTGAGGCCGACCACTGCGCCGCCGCTCGGTTGGTTGTGGATGGTGAGGGTGGCGTGCTGGTGTTCGAGGAGGCGTTTCGCGATCGTGAGGCCGAGGCCGGCTCCGTCGTCGGTGCTGCCGGCCGTCGGGGTTCCGCGGATGCCGGGTTCGAAGATGTGGGGGAGGAGGTCGGGGTCGACTCCTGGCCCGTGGTCCCGGACGGTGATCTGGACGGTCGACCCATCCCCGGCCGCCCAGCTGAGGTGGATCGGCGCGCGCGGGGGGCTATGGCGGAGTGCGTTGTCGAGGATGTTGGTGAGTGCGCGTTTGAGGCGGTCGCGGTCGACGACGACGCCGATCTCGTGGTCACCGTCGAGGTCGAATGTGTTGTGTCGAAGGCGGGTCGTATGCTCGAGGCCGGCCGTGACCTCCTGGATCAGGTGCGCGACCGGGACGGCTTCGAGCCGGGGCGCTGGCTGGGCGTAGTCGTCACGGGTGTAGGCGAAGAGGTTGCCGATCAGCCGCTCCAGCGCTTCCGCTCGAGCTTCGGCGCGCATGAGGTGGACCCCCGGATCGCCCAGCCGGGAGCCGATCGCCTGCAGGTGTCCGCGCAGCGCGAACAGCGGCGTGCGCAGGTCGTGGGCGACGCTGGTGACGAGGAACCGTCTCGCCTCGTCCGCTTCGGCTCGTCGCTGCTCGGTGTCGCCGAGTGCGGCTGTCATGCCCTCGACCGCCTGCGCGATGTTTGCGATCTCGCCGATCCGGCTGCGCGGGACGGCGATCGTCAGGTCGCCTCCCGCAACCTTGTCGACCTGGGCGCTCAGCCTGGCGAGCGGCGTGACCATCCAGCGACCGGCCAGCCAGACCGCGCCCGCGAGCCCGGCGAGCAGGACGACGATTCCGCTGAGGAGCGCGACGAGCGCGCGGGTGGTGCGGGACGCGGGCTGGTAGAAGAGGTCGAGGGCGAGTGTGGTCGGCTCTTTGCGCGTGCCCGCCGAGATGCGCCGCTGGTCATCGGCCCACGACGCGAAACGCGTCCCGCCGCGCGCGGCCGCGGCCTGCTTGGCGGCCGCGGCTTTCTTGATCGACTGGCCGGTCGGCCCCCGCCCGAGAGCCGGGCTCACATAGAGCAGGCGCTTCTCGTACTGCCCGGCGATGACGAGTTGCGCGAGCAGATCGAGCCGGCCGACCAGGCGCGCGAACCCCTGGACAGAGGCCGGCTCCTGCATGTCGGCGCGATGGGACGTCAGGTAGGCGACGGCGGTGCTCAGACGCCGCTGGATGCCGGCCTGCTGGTGGTGGCGTTCGATCAGCCAGGCCGCGCTGCCGATCAGCGTCGGCGCGAGCAGCAGGACGAGGACGGCGCCGAGGATGAACGTCCGGATGCGGATCGGCCGTCGTCTCATCTGCCGCCCGGATCGAGGCGGTAGCCGGCGCCCCAGACGGTGACGATGTAGCGCGGGCTCGCCGGATCGGGCTCGATCTTCTGCCGCAGGCGAGCGACGTACACCGCGACCGCGCTGCGGTCCCCGAACGAGCCCCAGACCAGCTCGAAGAGCTGATCGCGGCTGAACACCTGCCGCGGATGCTCGACGAGGACGCGCAACAGCTCGAACTCGCGCGCGGTCAGCTCGATCTGCCGCCCCTCGCAGCTGACCACGTGGGCGGCGAGGTCGACCTCGAGCTCGCCGAAGCGAAGCGTGCGGCGCTCGCCGGCCGGGGAGGTGCGCCGCAGCACCGCCTTGACGCGGGCGACGACCTCTGCCGGAGTGGCGGACTTGACGATGTAGTCGTCGCCGCCGAGACCGAGTCCCCGGATCTTGTCCGCGTCGCCGTCGCGGGCGCTCAGGAACAGCACGGGCACGGTCGAGTCGCGGCGCAGGCGGCGGCAGATCTCGAAGCCCGACTCGTCGGGCAGCATCACATCGAGAAGCACCAGGTCGGGACGCCCCTGCTCGAGCTGCTCGCTCGTCTCGCGCCCGCTCGCGGCAAGGCGCACCCGGAAGCCCTCCGCCTCGAGGAAGTCGCGCACCAGCTCCGCGATCTCCTCGTCGTCCTCGACGACCAGGATCGACGCCCCGCTGCCCTCAGCGTCGCTCACGCGGGTCAGTGTCACTCAAACCGGGCCTGTCGAGGAGGGCGCCGACCCGCTTTCAACGAATTTTCATCGTCGGCTCCTGGGGCTGTTATCGGGTCGAGTGACGATCGAGGGCGTGAAGTCCCTCGCGTGCGCGCTCGGCGGCCTCGCCGGCCTCTCCGTCGTCGTCACGGCATGTGGCGGCTCGCCGAGCAGCCCGGTGGCGCACGTCGGCCCGACCGCGGCCGAGAGCAGCACCCCCGCAGCGACGGTCTCGGCGCACGGCGGCGCGGTCGCCTTCGCGCGCTGCATGCGCTCCCACGGCGTGGCGGCCTATCCCGATCCGAGCGGCAACGGCCTGCTCCCGAAGAAGACCCCGCAGCAGCTCGGCGTCGGCGCCGCGACCTACCGGGCCGCCCAGCGAGCCTGCATCCACCTCGTCCCGAACGGCGGCCTGCCGACTCCGGCTCAGGTGGCGCAGTACCGGAGCGCGATGCTCGTCTACGCCCGCTGCATCCGCAGGCACGGCGTCGCGAACATGCCCGATCCCGACAACCGGGGGCACCTCGACATCGGGCCCGGCACCGACGTGGAGATCGACAGCCCCGCGTTCCAGGCGGCCTACCAGGCATGCAAGTCGAAGCTGGCCCCGTGAGGCTCGCCGCAGCCGGCGGCCTCGTCCTGCTGGCCGCCGCATGCGGCGGCGCGCCAGCCAGCCCGGTCGCGCAGGCCGGCTCCGCTCCGACGCCGACGAGCTCCTCCTCGACGACCTCGACGACCTCGACGCGTCTCGACCAGGCGCTCGCGTTCTCGCGCTGCATGCGGTCGAACGGGGTGGCGAACTTCCCCGACCCGGACTCCCACGGCGACTTCCCCTCGTTCCGTCCCGGCGTGCCGAAGCCGACGGTGAGCGTTGCACAGAACACCTGCGAGCACCTGCTCTCGAGCGGCGAGACGGCGAGCCCGCAGCAACGGCGGCAGAAGCTCGCCTTCGGCGTGAAGGTCGCCGAGTGCCTGCGCTCGCACGGCTACCCGAACATGCCCGATCCGACCGGACTGGGCCGGAACTCGCTTCCATCCGGGATCGACCCGAACTCGGCGCAGTTCCAGGCGACGGAGAACTCCTGCGAGCAGCAGGCCAGGAAGGCGCTCGGCCTGCCGTGAGAGCTGCGCGCACCGTGATCGTCGCGGCCGGGATGGCTCTGCTGGCCGCCGCCTGCGGCGACCCCACCGCGCCGTCCACGACGCGGGCGGCCCGAGGGGTCGCCTACTCGGCCTGCATGCGCGGGCACGGCGTGTCGAAGTTCCCCGATCCCGGCGCTGACGGGCAGATCCCGATGGTCGGCCTGGAGGCTCTGCGCGTCGGCGTCGCGCGGTTCCAGGCCGCCCAGGGCGCGTGCCGACACCTGCTTCCGAACGGCGGCCGGGCGCCGGACCAGGCCCGGCGGCAGCAGGCGCGAGCGCAGGGGCTCGCGTTCGCGCGCTGCGTCCGCGGCCACCGCGTCCCGAGCTTCCCCGACCCGGAAAGCACCGGCCGGATTCCCGACCCCGCCTCCGTCGGGATCGACCAGGGCTCGGCCGCGTTCCGGGCCGTGAACCAGCCCTGCGCGCAGGACCGGCCGTCCTCCATCCCCTCCAACTCGGCCTACGACGCCTGGCTCCAGACCCGAACGAACGGGTCATGACCGCCTCGCAGCGCGCCGAGACGCGGTCGCTGACGGCTCTGGCTGCACTCGGCGTGGCCGGGGTCGCCCTGCTCGCCGCGGCCTGCGGCAGTTCCCCGAGGGGCCACGTGGCGCAGCTCGGCTCGACACTTGCGCCGACAGGCGCTTCGTCTTCGCCCGCGGGGGCATCACAGCACAGCCTGCTCGCCTTCGCCGCCTGCATGCGCTCCGAGGGCGTGCCGGACTTTCCCGACCCCGACGGCAGCGGTGCGCTTCCGAAGCGCCGGGTCGCGCAGCTCGCGGTCGACAGCCCCGGGTTCGTGCCGGCCCACAGGGCGTGCGCGCACCTGCTGCCGAACGGCGGTCAGCCGAGCCAGGCCCTGGTGCAGCAGGCGTGGAACGACATGCGGAGCTTTGCGCGCTGCATGCGCTCTCGCGACGTGCGGAACTGGCCCGACCCCACCGTCACGTCGGCGCAGGACAACAGGCCGTTCTTCGACACGCCGAAGAGCATCGATCCGAACGCGCCGCGGATCACGACGGCGATCCAGGCGTGCCGGCATGTGCTCCACGCGGACAACCCTTTGGTGACGACGCAATAGATTTCCGCGCCGCCGCCGGCGCGTCTCAGGAAGCGTTAAGCGCCGCTGCATACGCTTCGCCGATGGGATCGGCCGAAGGCCGGGGCGGGCGCGTGCTGGTCGTCGACGACGATCCGGACGTGCGCGACGCCGTCGAGACCGCGCTCGAGCTGGAGGGCCATCGAGTCACGAGCGCGAGTGACGGGCTCGCCGCCTTGAAGCGGCTCGGGCAGGCGGAGTTCGACGCCGTCGTGCTCGACGTGCTGATGCCGAACCTCGACGGCTTCGAGGTGTGCCGGCGGTTGCGCGCGTCGGGGAACCGGACGCCGATCCTGATTCTGACCGCGCGCGACTCGGAGGAGGACACGATCCGCGGTCTGGACCTCGGCGCGGACGACTATCTCGTGAAGCCGTTCGCGCTCGGTGAGCTGCTCGCCCGCGTGCGCGCGCTGCTGCGGCGGACCCGTCCGGCCGGCGAGGACGCGCCGCTTTGGTTTGCGGGGCTCTCACTCGACCCGCACACGCGGGAGGCCTCACGCGGTGGCCGCGCGATCGAGCTGACGAGGACGGAGTACGCGCTGCTCGAGCTGTTTCTGCGCAACCCACGTCAGGTGCTGACGCGGCAGCTGATCATGGAGCGCGTCTGGAACTACGACTTCGGGCCGACGTCGAATCCGCTCGAGGTCTATATCAGCTACCTGCGGCGAAAGACCGAGTCCGACGGGGAGCCGCGGCTGATCCACACCGTGCGCGGCGTCGGTTACGCGCTGCGAGAGCCGTGAGCCTGCGTACGCGCTTGACGCTCGCCGGAGGCGGCGCCGTGCTGGTCGCACTCGCGATTGCATCGCTGGTGATCTACTTCGACGTGCGTACGAAGCTGCGCGACCAGGTCGACGTCTCGCTGATCCAGTCGGCCGAGTCCATGGCTGCGAAATGGGCGCTGGCGAATCGCCCGTTTCCCGTGGTGAAGCCGGGGTCGCAGAGAAAGCGCCCGGCCGGCACGTCCGCAAAGCCGGGAGCCCCGGGTCGAGCGAAGGCTGCCGCCCTCCTGTTCGGCAAGGATGCGTCCGGCCTGTTCCAGATCGTTCCGAGCGTCGGTGCGGTGGCGAACGGAGGGCTGTCGGCGACCGGAGCTCCCATGCCGCCGCCCTTCGCGACGACCGCGGCCGGTTCGACCACGCTCGACCCGAAGGTGCTCGTGGAGGACCGATCGGTGGCGCAGGGGCTGTCGCCGCCGTACTTCAGGGACATTCGCGCTGCCGGCTCGCCGGCACGGGTGTACACGATGCGGCTGCCGACTTCGAGCGACGGGCTCGTTCGGACGGTGCGTCCGCTGACCGAGACGAACTCGACGGTCGCCCGCGTCCGCTGGCTGCTGATCAGCCTGACGCTCGGCGGGGCGCTCGCGGCGGGCCTGCTGGGACGACTGGCCGCGAACGCGGTGCTGCGCCCCGTGCGTGCGCTCGCGGGCGCCGTCCGTCAGGTGAGCGCGACGCGTGACCTCAACCAGCGGATCCCGGTGAGTGGCCGGGACGAGCTGGCGAGCCTCGCGGCCGACTTCAACACGATGCTGGCTGCCCTCGACGACTCGCACCGGGCGCAACAGCAGCTGATCGCGGACGCCTCGCACGAGCTTCGGACGCCGCTGACCGTGCACCGCGCCAACATCGAGCTGCTGGCGCGGCCCGACCTGCCTCTCGAACGCCGCCAGCGCGTGCTCGGCGCCGCCGTCCGCGGCATCGAGGAGCTGTCGACGCTGGTCGGCGATCTCATCCGGGCCGCTCGCGACGGCAGGTCGGTCGACGCCCGCGAGCCGCTCGCTCTCGACGAGCTCGTGGCGGCGGCGGTCGAGCGGGCGCGGCACCGGGCGCCGGAGCTGCGCTTCGAGAGCCGCCTGGAGCCTCACCGGCTCGTCGGAGCCCGCTCGCGGCTGGAGCGCGCCGTCGACAACGTGCTCGACAACGCGATCAAGTGGAGCCCGCCCGGCGGCATCGTGGAGGTCCGGCTGGTCGACGGCAGTCTGGCCGTCCGCGACCACGGGCCGGGCATCGCCGAGGCCGACCTGCCGCACGTCTTCGACCGCTTCTACCGGGCCGCGGCGGCTCGCGCCCTACCCGGCTCGGGTCTCGGGCTCGCGATCGTCAAGCAGGCCGTCGACGACCACGGCGGGAGCGTCAGCGTCGCGAATGCGGGCGGTGGCGGTGTGCTCGTCACGCTTCGCCTCGAGCCGGAGAGCGGCGGGAGTTAAGGAACCTCTCAGCAGGCTCTCAGCCTCGGCGCCGACGCGTTCAGGTTGCGGTGGTGAGCTTGTGTCGTGCTCTCGACCGAAGAGAATCGATACGGGCCGCGCCGCCGCCGGCCGCTCGTCCTCGCCTTCGTCGTCGCCGCCGCCGCGCTCGCGTCGCTTGCGGCCGGTTGCGGGGGCGGAGGCACTGCAGGGGTCGCCAACGTGACCTCCGCCACGACCGCCGCCACGCCGACGACGCAGAACGCGACGGCGGAGAACGCCTTGCTCGCCTTCTCCCGGTGCATGCGCTCCCACGGCGTACCGAACTTCCCCGACCCGCAGCACTTCGCGGGAGGGAACGCGAAGCTGACCATCCACCAACTCTCACCGCCCCCTGCGGCCTTGACGGCCTGCAGCCACCTGCTCCCGTCGCACGGCGACAGCGGGTCGCAGGAGACGGCCCAGCAGCAGCGCACCCGAGTCGCGGACGAGCTGTCGTTCGCCAGGTGCATGCGCAGCCACGGTGTGACCCGTTTCCCCGATCCGACCGCTCAGGGTGATCTGTCGGTCGAGATGGTCCGGGCTCGAGGCGTCGACGTGCAATCGCCCGCCGTTCTCCATGTCGTGCAGGTGTGCCTGCCGGCCTCGCACGGGGCGCTCACGCCGGCGAAGGTCAGGGAGGCGCTCCACAATGCCGGCGGCTGACGCGGCGCCCGGCCCCGGCATCTCGGTTGCGGTGTCCGCTTTCATCGACTTTTCATCGCCGGCTCCTGAGGTTGTCATCGGGTCGAGCGAACATCGAGAGCGTGCGCCCGTTCCCCGGTCCGGCCCGCAGGTCGCGAACAGCGGTGGCCGTCGCCGCCGCGGCCGGCCTCGCCCTGCTGGCGGCGGCGTGCGGCGGCGCGCCGGCCGGACACGCGGGGCAGCTCGGCTCGACCGCAACCCGGACGGGCACCTCCTCCTCCGACGCCTCGGCAGGGTCGGCACAAGGGCAGGGAGCTTTCGCCTTCGCCCGCTGCATGCGTTCCCACCGGGTGCCGAACTGGCCCGACCCCGGAAGCAGCGGCACGTTCGACAAGTCGAAGCTCACGACCCAGCAGCTCGGGGCCGGCCCCTCTCGCGTCCAGGCGGCCCAGAGAGCCTGCAACCGCCTGCTCCCGAAC